>NZ_BONC01000064.1 GCF_016862515.1 Asanoa iriomotensis | reverse complement strand
GGGTGCGGGCGACCGCCGGGGTCGAGGCGCTCGCGAGTGATCGTGTGCGGCGGGTCGGGTCGGTTGGACGCGCGAGGCGTGATCGTGTGCGGCTGGTCGTGTTTCCGCGCGGCGAGTCGAGCAGACCCGGTGCACACGATCATCGGTGTGGCCCCCGACCTTCTAGATGAGCCACACATGATCATGGTCTGGATCGCGGCCCGTCTGATAGCACCGATCTTTGGAATGGATCGTCCAGGTGCCACGACGGACCTGGCAGCGCAGCGGAGCGGAGCGGTGTCTCGCGGGAGGAGCGGTCCGGACCGACGCGGACCCGAGTCAGGAACCAGAACTTGACCTTGACGTCGGTCTGATGAGGCGGATGCCGTTGACCGGGGCGCGGACCATCGACATCAGTGCCGCCGGGGCCTCGTCCAGGGTCAGGTGGTCGGTGACCAGCTCGTCGGGGCGCAGGGTGCCGGCCTCGATGAGGCGGAGCATCTCCGGGAACGCGTGTGCCGGCATGCCGTGGCTGCCGAGCAGTTCCAGCTCGTACGCGATCACCCGGTCCATCGGCAGCGCGGGCCGGCCCGTGACCGCGGGCAGCAGGCCGACCTGGACGTGGCGGCCCCGGCGGCGCAGGCACTCGATCGAGGTGACGCAGGTGACCGAGGAGCCCAGCGCGTCCAGCGACAGG
Source organism: Asanoa iriomotensis (assembly GCF_016862515.1). GTDB lineage: Bacteria > Actinomycetota > Actinomycetes > Mycobacteriales > Micromonosporaceae > Asanoa > Asanoa iriomotensis. The sequence goes on along the minus strand of NZ_BONC01000064.1, from coordinate 44,086 downwards.
TGGGCGCCGCCGCCCGTGCGGTCGCGGATGGCCGCCGCCACGTCGGCCGGGCCGCCCGGGATCGCGGAGGCGTCGACGATCTCGCTGGCGCCCGCGAGGCGGGCCAGCTCCAGGGCGCGCGGGGCGATGTCCACCGCGACCACCCGGGCGCCGGCGGCCGCGGCGACCATCACCGCGGACAGGCCCACGCCGCCGCAGCCATGCACGGCCACCCACTCGCCCGGCGCGACCCGGCCCTGGTGGACCACCGCCCGGAACGCCGTGCCGAACCGGCAGCCGAGGCTGACCGCCGCTTCGTCGCTGACCGTGTCCGGCAGGCCGACCAGGTTGACGTCGGCGTGCTCGATGGCGACCAGCTCGGCGAACGAGCCCCACCGGGTGAAACCCGGCTGGCTCTGGTTTTCGCAGACCTGCTGGTCGCCGGCCAGGCAGCTCGGGCAGCTGCCGCAGGCGCAGATGAACGGCACCGTGATCCGGTCGCCTGGCCGCCACCGCGTGACGCCCGAGCCGATCTCGGTGATCACACCGGCGAACTCGTGGCCGGGCACGTGCGGCGGCACGATGTCGGGGTCGTGGCCGCGCCAGCCGTGCCAGTCGCTGCGGCACAGGCCCGTCACCGACACGCTCACCACCGCGCCACCGGGCGGCGGTGTCGGGTCGGGAAGGTCGCTGACCTGGGGAGGAGAGCCGAAGGCCTCGTAGTAGACGGCACGCACCGCGTCAGGTTACGCCGTGCGCGAGCCGTCCTCAGCTATGGCGGGACGTGTCAGGTGGTCCACCGCGGGTCGCGGCCGAACGCGGCGATCAGCCGGTCCTGCGTGCCGGCGCCGGCGGGCACCTCGACCGCCGCCGCGATCGCGCCGCCGGCCCGGTAGCCGGCCTCGTTGGCCGGGAACCACTCGGCCACCTCGCGGACCAGGTCCGCGTCGAGGTCGCGGTCGGCGCCGGTCGCCGCGGCCAGGTCCCAGCCGTGCACGACGTGGTCCGCGAGCAGTTGGCGCAGGTACTCCTCGGTCGGTGTCATGCCGAACGACAGCTCCACGGTCCGGTTGAGCGCACCCGGCGCGCTCGCCGCGGCCACCGACTCGGCGGCCGCGTCCCGGGCCGAGGTGACCGGGTCGGCGCCCAGCAGGTCGCCCTCGAACCGGTCGCCGATCGAGCCCAGGCTCGCCCCGTTGATCAGCGGCACCGACCAGCGGTCCTCGTAGACCAGGTGGTTGACCAGCTCCCGCACGGTCCAGTCGGTGCACGGGGTCGGGTCGTCCCACTGGTCGGGGCGGATCCGGGCCACCTGGTCACCGAATTCGCCCAGCGCGCGGCGGTAGGCGGCGATGAGCTCCATAAGCCCGATTCTGCTCCGTCGCGCGCCGCGGGTGTGCCGATCGCCTCAATCGGGGGACACGCGCAGCGCGCCGCGGGCGCTCCAGGCGAGCAGGGCGCCGAGCGCTACCGCGCCGACCGCGCAGGCGCCGGCGATGGTCAGGCCGTCGGGGGTGCCGAGCACCGGGGCGAGGGCGGTGCCGGCCAGCGCCGACCCGGCCGCGAAGCCGAGATAGACCGAGGTGTTGGCCCAGGTGAACGCCTCGGCCCGGGACTCGTCGGGCACGAGCTGCGCGACCAGCGTGAACTCCAGCGTGGTGGTCGGCGCGATGAACAGGCCGGCGAACAGCAGCAGCAGGGCCAGCGACCACAGGTTCTGCTGGAGCAGGATCACGCCGAAGCCGGCGACGTTGCCGAGCATGAGGATCCCGTACTGGCGCCACGGCGGGGTGCGGAACGTCCGGCTGGCGTACCAGAGGCCGCCGGCGATCGAGCCCGCGCTCCACACCGCGATCAGCAGCCCGGCCTGGTGGGCGTGCCCCTCCAGCGCCGCGTGCGCCGGGATGGCCACCTCCAGCAGGCCGTACGCGATCGAGGCCAGGCCCGCGACCGCGAGCACGACCAGCATTCCGGCGGACCGCAACGGACTCACCCGCCGCCGGTTCGGCGGGGGAGCGGGCCAGCCCCGGCGGACAGGGCCGGCGGTGGCCAGGCCGATCGAGCCGACGACGGTCACCGCGGCCGCCACGAGCGTCGCCACGTACGCGTCGGCGACCGCGGTGATCAGCCCGACCACCGCCGGCCCGACCACGTAGGTCAGGTCGACGGCGATCGCGTCCAGGGCGTACGCGGTGCGCATCTGTTCGGGGCCCCTGGTGATGCGGGGCAGCACCGCGCGGGTGACCGGGTCGATCGGCGGGTTGACCGCGCCGGCCAGCCCGGCCAGCAGGATCGCGAGCCAGGCCGGGCCGCCGCCCCGCAACGCCAGCACCAGGCCGACCAGCAGCCCCGCCTGGGCAAGGCCGCACCAGACGAGCACGCCCACCGCCCGGCCACGGTCGGCCAGCCGGCCCAGCACGGGGCCGACGAAGGCGGTCAGCGCCGAGTTGGCCGCCGTGGCCAGGCCGGCGGCGCCGTACGAGCCGGTGCCGGCCGCGACCACCAGCACGAACAGCAGCGTCAGCATCCCGATCGGCAGGCGGCCGACCAGCGAGGGCACGGCGATCCGGAGGACACCCGGGGTGCGCAGCAGGTCGCGGTAGCGACGCAAGCCCTCGCGCAAGGCTCAGCCGGCGAGGTTGCGCAGCTGGAGCAGCTCGTCGGCGGCGTGGTCGAGCAGGTCGGCGGGGTGGTCGCGGAGGATGCGCGGGGTGGCCAGCAACGTGTCGTGCCGGCCCGGCGGGCCGGCCAGCACCGGCCAGAGCCCGACGTTGGCGCAGTTCTCCACGGCCTCCGCCGCCCAGCCGGGCGGGTCCACCATGGACACGAAACCGCCGCCCTCGATCGAGAGGATCAGGTGGGTGGCGACCAGCGCGGTGGTCAGCGCCACCTCGTCGCCGTCGGCGCCGGCCCGGGTGCGGTTCTCCACCCAGACCCGCAGCCGCAGCGCCGGGCGGGGCGCCGGCACGGGCTGGGCGCTCACGTTGAGCATCGCGCACAGCGGCCGGCGGTGGCGGACCACCTGGCCGACCAGGCGGCCGCGGGTGTCGTGCAGTTCGGTGCGGGCGAAGCCGCCCGAGACCCGCACGGTCTGCCGGGTGCCGGCGGCGGGCAGCGTCGCGTCGTCGACCTCGACGAGTTGCTCGTGCTCGACCGGCTCGTCGCAGGAGACGAGCGCGACGCCGTCGACGTCGAGCGAGCCGACCGGCTTGAACCGGCCCAGGTCGGGCAGCCAACGGTAGACACTGCGGCGCTGGACCTGCAGGAACCGCAGCAGCACCCGCAGCCGGACCGGCCCGCCGCCCTCGACCAGGCACTCGGTCTGCGCGACGGCCGACAGCGACTCGTCGGCGGCGGCGAGGTCGGCCGGCATCAGCATGCCGAACTGCCACCGGCCCGGGTCCCGGTGGCCGGCGGCCCGGTAGGGCCGCAGCACCGGTCCCGCGCAGAGGACGGTGTCGGCGATGGCCCGGGCCGCGTCGATGTCCATGTGCGCTGCTGCACCTCTGCTTCTGTGGCGCGATCAATGGATCCGGCGGAGATCCCACGGGGCAGCGCGGTGGTGGTGCGGGGTTTGTTTGGGCAAAAGCGATCATGTCGGCTGTTTCGGCCAGCATAGGCCGGGCGCGGGTCGTCGCTCAAGAGCGGTCCACTGTGTTGCCCGGACGCCCGTTCACCCGCACGGATGACCAGCGCGGTCACCGCTTGCGGCACTCCCCGATGCCGCGAAAACTAGGCCGCGTTCCGTAGTGGGAAGGCGGCGATCGTCGTGAACGCGCCGGACGACCTGGCGAGTGACCGCACCGCCGAGCGGGCGTGGATCTGCGCCCGCCGCATCCGTGAGCGGCGACGGCAGCTCGACCTCACGCAGTCCGACCTCGCCGACCTGCTGGCCCGGCGGGGCCTGGCGCTGACCAACCGCACGGTGAGCGCGATGGAGAACGGCCGCCGGCTCGACCTGGGCAAGCTGCCCGACCTCGCGGAAGCGCTGACCTGCTCGGTCACCTACCTGCTGGGCCTGACCCGGGATCCCGCGCGCTGGGAGCCGGACTGAGAGAGATTCTCGCGTGTGTCGTGGCGGGGCCGGCTGGCGGGCGCCGCTGATACTTGGCTCCATGATGGGCAAGTCGCACGCGCTCTCCGGAGCCGTTGGTTGGTTGGGTGGTTGCGCCGGCATGGTCGCATGGGGACATTCGGTCTCGCCGGTGTCGGTTGTGGCCGGTGCGGCGGTGTCGGCCGGGTTCGCGCTGCTACCCGACATCGACCACCCGAGCTCGACGGTCTCGCGTACGCTCGGCCCGATCACCCGGCTGATCTCCCGTGGCGTGTCCGACGCCGCCGCCGCGTTCGGCAAGGCCACGTGCGACCACTGTGACCGCCGCCCCGGTCAGGGCGGGCACCGCCTGGTCACGCACACCGTGCCGTTCGCGGTCGGCATCACCGCCGCGGCCGCGCTGGCCGGCCACCTCTGGGGCGTCTCCGTCAGCATCTTCATCGTCGGGTTCGCGGTCTGGCTGGCGACGCACACGGCGCTGCGCCCCAACACCCGCGCCGAGATCGTCGACGCGCTGATCCCGGGCCAGGTGCGCGGCAAGCGGGCGCGGAAATACACGGCGGCGCTCGGCTCGGTGATCGCCGCCGTGGTGTTCGCGGTCGCCGTGCGCGAGGTGGCCGCGCCCGGGGCGAGCTGGTGGTGGGTGGGTCTCGCGGCCGGCTGGGGCACGCTCGCGCACTCGCTCGGCGACTCGCTCACCCACTGGGGCAGCCCGCTGTTCTGGCCGGTCCGCCTGCGCGGCTGCACGTGGCGCACGGTGGGCACGCCGCGGTTCATGCGGTTCCGGGCCGGCGGCCCGGTCGAGCGCTGGCTGATCGCACCGGTCATGGCCCTGGTCGGCCTGGCCGCGGCCTATGTGCTGCTGGCGCCGGTGGCCAGCGGCTATCTGGGATAGCGCGCGCCGTTGAAGTTGACCCGCAGCGTGTAGACCGACGTGGTCGCCGTGATGAACAGGTGGTTGAGCTGCGGGCCGCCGAACGTCAGGTTGCTGACGATCTCGGGCACGAGCAGCTTGCCGAGCAGGTCGCCCTCGGGGGAGAAGCAGTGCAGGCCGTCGTGCGCGGCGGCCCAGACCCGGCCCCTGGCGTCGACCCGCAGCCCGTCGAACGAGCCGTTGTCGCAGGTGGCGAAGACGTCGCCGCCCATCAGGTTGGTGCTCTCGGCGACGGTGAACTTGCGGATGTGCTTGCGCCGCGTGTCGGCGATGTAGATGGTCTGCTCGTCGGCGCTGAACGCCAGCCCGTTGGGGCGCTCGAAGTCGTCGGCGACCATCCGGACCTCGCCGTTGATCGGGTCGACCCGGTAGACGTGGCAGCCGTCCTGCTCCTGCTCGGCCTGGTTGCCCTCGTAGTCGGTGGTGATGCCGTAGCTCGGGTCGGTGAACCAGACCGTGCCGTCGGCCCGCTCGATCACGTCGTTGGGGCTGTTGAACCGCTTGCCCCGGTAGCGCTCGGCGACCACGGTGATCGCGCCGTCGGGCTCGGTGCGGGTGACGCGGCGGTTGCCCTGCTCGCAGCTGATCAGCCGCCCGGCGCGGTCGACGGTGTGGCCGTTGGTGTAGCCCGCCGGCTGCCGCAGCGCCCCCACCGCGCCCGTGGTCTCGTCCCAGCGCAGCAGGCGGTCGTTGGGGATGTCGCTGAAGACCAGGTAGCGCCCGGCGGGAAAGTAGGCCGGGCCCTCGGTCCAGCGCCCGTTGGCGAACAGCCGCTCGAGGAAGGCGTCGCCGTCGGTGCGGCCGAAACGCTCGTCGAGCGACTCGAACCTGGCCGGGACCTGATCGACCTCACGTCGAACGTCGTATGGCGTCAGCATGCCCGTACCGTATCCTGTTCGTTGGTTGAAGCAAAGGCCGGATGAAAGTCGGGATCTGGATGGATCAGGCGGATGCGATTCTGCTCACCGAGCTGCAGCGCGACGCGGCGCAGCCCTACGCGGCGCTGGCGGCCGCCGCCGGGTTGTCAACGGCGGCAACCCATGAGCGGGTACGCAAGCTGCGCGAACGAGGCGTCATCCGGCGCACCACGATCGAGGTCGACCCGGCCGCCGTCGGCACGCCGGTGCTCGCGTTCGTGCTGGTCCGCAGCGAGCGCTGGGTCGGCGACGCGGATACGCGCGACGCGCTGGCGGCGATCGAGGAGATCGAGGAGGCCCACGTGATCGCCGGCACGGCGTCGCTGTTGCTCAAGATCCGCACGGCGGGGACGGTGGAGTTGCAGGACGTGCTGCGCCGGCTGCACGGGGTCGGCAGCACGGAGACGATCGTGGTGCTGGAGTCGTTCTTCGCGCGCCCCGTCCGCATCACCCGCACCTAGCTGGCGCGAAGCGGGGGTGTGCAGGGGTCGATCCCTGAAATGCTGAAATCATGGCAGAAAATGGGGTACGTCCGCCCGATCGTCAGCCCGACGGGCACCAGGAGGACGTCTTCCTCGACGTCCCCAAGCTGGAGGTCGAGAAGGTCGCGGTCGACGTGGCCAACCTGCGGGCCCGGGTGTCGCTCAACGCCCACGTGCTCAACCTGCTGCACCTCGACGTGGGTGTGGACGCGGCGATCGACCAGGTGCACCTCGAGATCGAGGGCGTCGAGGCGGCGGCACAGCTGAGGGTCCGGCTGGAGAACGTCGCGCACATGATCGAGCGGGTGCTGGACACCGTGGACGACCATCCGGAGATCATCGGGCCGCTGGTGGAGAACGCCGGCACGGCGGTGGGCCGCCTCGGCAGCGGCGCCGGTGAGGCGACCCGCGAGGTCGGCTACGGCGCGGGCGAGGCGACCAGGGAGATCGGCGGCGGCGCCGCGCACGCGACCCGCGAGATCGCCGGCGACGTCGGCCAGTTCAGCGACGCGGTCGGGGAGGGCGCGGGCGACGCGACCCGTTCGGTCGGTGGTGTCGCCGAACAGGCCGGACAAGCGGGCAAGCAGGTCACCGAACACGCGGCGGAGGCCGACCTCGGTGCCGTCGACCAACCCGACATCTCCGCCCGGGCGACCGTCGCCGCGGACCGCGCGCCGCGCCGCAACCGGGGCCTGCCCCGGCGCAAACCGCGGGAGTGGTAGCTAGGAGGAGCCGCTCTTCGCCGTCTCCTTCTGCGCAGGCTGCTCCTCCGGGGTCTTGGTCTTGTCGCCCTCGTCGCCGGCGCGGTCGTCCTGCTGGACCACCTCGCCGTCGCGGATCTCGCCACGCCAGCCCTTGACGTCGTCCGGGTTGAGGATCGTCTCGCGCATCACGTGCCGGACGAAGTGCTTCAGTTCCAGCCGCGCTCGGCGGCCCGGCGCCCGCCACAGGTTGCCGGTCTGTTCGACGAAGCCCTGCGGGTGGTACTCGAGGACAACCAGGATCCGGGTCAGGTCAGGTGTGACCTCGTGGAAGGTGACGGTGCCGTCGACCGCGCCCTTGTCGCCCTTGGACGACCAGACGATCCGCTCGTCGGGCACCTGCTCGGTGATGGTCGACTCCCAGGTGCGGTGCGACCAGAACACCTGGGCCTTCCACTTCATCTTCTCCTCGGACTCCTGCTCGATGTCCTCCACCTTCTTCATGAAGCTGGGGAACGTCTTGAACTCGGTCCACTGGTTGTAGGCGACCGAGACCGGCACGCCGACCTCGATCGACTCGACGATGTTGGTGACCTTGAGGTCGTTCTTGCCGTTGCCCCTGCCGAGGGCCTTCTTGACCTCTTCCCGGCCACCGGTCAGCCCGGCGCGCCCGACCGCCTTGACCGGCGACTCGCCGCCCTGGAGACTTTCGAGACCCTTCGCCACGGCGGCCTGGCGGGGACCGCCCTCGCCGCTGCCGGCGTAGTCGCTGAGCCGGTCGGTCACCTCGTCCATCCGCTCGTTGACGACGGACATCGCGCGGTCGGCCAGCGCACCGGCCATGTCCTGCAGCCCCGCGACCAACTTGCCGGTGATCGTGCCGTGGCCGTTGCCGTTCGTACCCTGGCTCACTTGTCTTCCCCTCCGGAACCCCGCATGGCGGCCGCCCGCTCGGTGAGCCGGTCACCGACCCGGTCGGCGGAGCGCGCGAACGCGCTGATCGCGGCCGACTTGCCGGCGCTGCCGAGCTTGCCGGCCAGGCCGTGGCTGTGCCCCTTGGCCTCGCCGCCCGATCCGTTGCCGCTGTGCCCGTCACCGCTGTGCCCGTTCCCGCTCTGGCCGCGTGCGGCCATGCGACCGCCCGCCGCGGCGGCGCCGAGCATGAGTGCCGTGCGAAGCTTGTGTTGCCGGCCGAGCACGTACCCGACGCCCATCGCCAGCGCTGCGCTCCCACCAGGCTTCATGACGCGTCCTTCCCTCGGCGGATGCCCATCCGTGGCCGCTTACCCACGAGCCAAGGGACGAAACGCGGCTTACGTCACGATGGCAACCTTTGTCGATTATGGTCAATCTCTGAGGCGACGATAAAGTCCTGAGGTGCCACGCAACGCTCTGATCTTCGACCTCTTCAACACGCTCGTTCCCGGCGCCGACGCCGAGCGCGACCGGGTCCTGGAGCGAATGGCCGAGGTGGTCGGCGTGGACGCCGCCGCCTTCGTCCGCGCCCACCACGAGACCTGGTCGGACCGGCTGGTCCGGTGGGACGCGGCCGAGACCGTGCGGATCCTCGCGGGCCGATTGGGTGCCCGCCCGACGCCGGCGGAGGTCGACCACGCGGTGCGGCTCCGCCGCGATCTGGGTGCGGAACTGCTCGCGAACGTCACGCCGCCGACGCTTGCGGCCCTGGACGCCCTGCGCGCCCGCGGTCACCGACTGGCGCTCTGCAGCAACACCACGGCCGAGACCGCCGACCTGTGGCCGGCAAGTCCGCTGGCGACCCGGTTCGCCGCGGCGGCGTTCTCGCCGCAGGTCCGCGCGGCCAAGCCGGACCCGCTGATCTACCACGCCGCCGCGGATGCCCTGGGTGTGCGCCCGGACCGATGCTGGTTCGTCGGCGACGGAGCCGACGGTGAGTTGGCCGGCGCGGCGGCGGTCGGCATGGCGGTGATCCGCACGACGGAGTTCCAGGACACCGACCCGACCTGGCCGGGTGAGCCGATCGCGGCTATCAGCGAGTTGGTTGACCGCTTGCGGTGAGGTCGGGCGCCAGGTGCACGAGGTAGCGGGACTGGTCGAGCCAGCTCGTGCGCAGCAGGGGGCCCGCGTCGGCCAGTGGGACGAAGCGGCAGGCGACCGGTAGGCCCGTGTCCCAGGCGGTCGGGTCGCCGATCATCGTGTGGGTCCAGGCGTTCCGGGGCTCGTCGGTGGTCAGGTGGAAGTAGAGGGCGATGAACGGATAGCCGTTGGTGTAGTGGCCCAGCTCCGTGCCGACCAGGCCGGCGTGGGTGAGCGTCCCGGCGATGCCGGTCTCCTCGACCGCCTCGCGGACCGCGCCGTGGTCCGGGCGTTCGCCCGGGTCGACGCCGCCGCCGGGCACGTGGTGTCCCTGGTCCGGTCGGCTGGGGTAGTGGAAGACCAGCAGTTCCAGGCCCGACGGGCCGGTGCGGGTCACATAGGACGAGGCCCGTACGCGCGGCTTCTTCACCGCTCGGGTCTACCCCGGCACCGCCGCCGCGGGCAATCAGGTTTCCCCGGAGGAGGGGCTGGACAGGAACAGTTAACAGTCTTAATAATTGGGCATCCATCGATATGTGGAGGCCCGCAATGCGTCGTACCCGATCGATCGTCATGGGTTTGGTCGCCGTCCTGGCCGCCGCCGGCGGTGCCGTCGCGGTCGCCTCCAGCGCCGCCGCGGCCGGGCCGACCGCCACCTTCACCAAGGTGTCCGACTGGGGTTCCGGCTGGGAGGGCCGCTACACCGTCAGCAACGGCGGCACGACGGCGATCACCTCGTGGGCCGTCGCGTTCGACCTGCCGGCCGGTGCGAACATCAACACCTTCTGGGACGCGGACATGACGCGGTCCGGGCAGCGGTTCACGTTCCGCAGCAAGTCCTGGAACGGGAACGTCGCGCCGGGTGCCTCGGTCTCCTTCGGGTTCAACGGGTCCGGCGCCGCCACGCCGACCAACTGCACGCTCAACGGGGCCTCCTGCGGCGGTGGCGGGCCGACCACACCGCCGACCTCCAACCCGCCGACGTCCAACCCGCCCAACCCGACCGTGCCGGGCGCGCCGAGCGCGCTGCGGGTCACCGGCACCACCAGCAGTTCGATTTCGCTCGCGTGGAACGCACCGACCGGCACCGTCACCGGCTACCGCGTCTACGAGGGCACCGCGGTCCGGGCCACGGTCACCGGCACCAGCGCCACGATCAGCGGGCTCGGCGCCAACACGACGCACACGTACGCCGTCGCCGCGTACAACGGCGTCGGTGAGGGTCCGCGCAGTGCCACGGTGACCGGCACGACCAACGGCACCACCCCGCCGCCGACCGGCCTGCCCAAGCACGCGCTGATCGGCTACCTGCACGCCAGCTTCGCCAACGGCTCCGGCTACCTGCGGATGGCCGACGTGCCGGCCGACTGGGACATCATCAACCTGGCGTTCGGCGAGCCGACCAGCGTGACGTCCGGTGACATCCGGTTCCAGCTCTGCCCGGCCAGCGAGTGCCCGGGCGTCGAGAGCGAGGCCGACTTCATCGCCGCGATCCGGGCCAAGCAGGCCGCCGGCAAGAAGGTGCTCATCTCGATCGGTGGCCAGAACGGCCAGGTGCAGCTCACCACGACCGCGGCCCGGGACCGGTTCGTCAGCTCCGTCGCCGCCATCATCGACCGGTACGGCCTCGACGGGCTCGACATCGACTTCGAAGGTCACTCGCTGTCGCTGAACACCGGCGACACCGACTTCCGCAACCCGACCACGCCGGTGATCGTCAACCTCATCTCGGCGGTGCGGACGCTCAAGCAGCGGTACGGGTCGCGCTTCGTCCTGACGATGGCGCCCGAGACGTTCTTCGTGCAGCTCGGCTACCAGTACTACGGCTCCGGGCCGTGGGGCGGGCAGGACCCGCGCGCCGGCTCGTACCTGCCGGTGATCCACGCCCTGCGCGACGACATCACCGTGCTGCACGTGCAGGACTACAACTCCGGCCCGATCATGGGCCTCGACAACCAGTACCACACCATGGGCGGCGCGGACTTCCACATCGCGATGACCGACATGCTGCTCGCCGGCTTCCCGGTCGCCGGCAACACCGCCAACGTCTTCGCGCCGCTGCGCGAGGACCAGATCGCGTTCGGCACGCCGTCGTCGGTCAGCGCCGGCAACGGGTACGTGGCACCGGCGGGCGTGCAGCAGGCGGTCAACTGCCTGGTGCGGGGCCAGAGCTGCGGCGGATACGCACCGCGCAGCGGGACGAACCCGAACTTCCGGGGCCTGATGACGTGGAGCATCAACTGGGACCGCTACTACGGCGACGAGTTCCGTCTCGCGCACGAGCCGTTCCTCAACTCCTTGCCATAGCTAACGAACTCCCAAAGTTCATGTAAGGAGCGTTCAGGTAACACGTGACGTTCTCCACCCTCCGTGATGTTGGCCGACGGCACGCCATACACCAGGAGGACACATGGGCCACGGCCATGGGCACCACCATCACCACGACGAGGTCGGGATCGGCGGCAGCGACCTGCCCGCCGCTCTCGACCTGTCGACCCCGGACGAGGAGCTTCGCCCCGAGGACCGCAGCCGGCGCGCCTTCCTGCGCCGGGCCGGCCTGCTCGGCGCGGGCGTAGCCGCCGCCGGCGCGTTCGCCGGCGCTGGTGCCGGCGCCGTCCCCGCCGCCGCCAACGGCAAGGACGACGACAAGCACGACGACGACAACGGCGGCAGCTTCAAGTGGCTCGCCGGTGACCACCACATCCACACCCGCTTCAGCAGCGACGCGATGTACCGGGTCCTCGACCAGGTGCAGCACGGCCGGGCGTACGGCCTGGACTGGATGGTCATCACCGACCACGGCAGCGAGGCGCACGCCAAGATCGGTGTCGACGTCGTCAACCCGGAGATCCTCGCCGCCCGTGAGGCGCTCAAGGACACCCTGATCTTCCAGGGTCTCGAGTGGAACATCCCCGCGGCCGAGCACGGCACCGTGTTCGTGCACCCGGGCAAGAACGAGGTTGCGGTTCTCAAGCAGTTCGAGAACGACTACGACTCGAGCGTCAAGGGCGCCGGCGCCAACACGCCGGCCAACGAGGCGCTGGCCATCGCCGGCCTCAACTTCCTCAGCGACGCCGTCAAGCGCGGCAAGGTCGAGCACGCGCTGTTCCTGGCCAACCACCCGGCCCGCAACGGCATCGACTCGCCGCACGAGGTCCGTGGCTGGCGCGACGCGGCTCCGGGCATCGCGATCGGTTGGGAGGGCGCACCCGGCCACCAGGCCGCCGGTCTGTCCACCGCCAACGGCGGCCCGGGCAGCGCCCGTGGCTTCTACGGCAACAGCCCGTCGGCCAACTCGTTCCCGTACCCGCTGGAGAGCTACCGCACCTGGGGTGGCTTCGACTGGTTCACCTCGACCGTCGGCGGCCTGTGGGACAGCCTGCTCGCCGAGGGCAAGCCGTGGTGGATCACCGCCAACTCGGACGCGCACACCATCTTCCTGGAGACCGCGGTCCGGGGCAGCACCGACTTCAACGCCCTGGGTTACTACCTCGACCCGGTGCACGGCGGCAAGGTCAACACCACCAACGGTGACTTCTGGCCCGGCTACTACAGCAAGACCCACGTCGGCGCCACCACCGACTCCTACAAGGCGGTCATGGACGGCCTGCGCCTCGGCCGGGTCTGGGTCGACCACGGCGGCCTGCTCGCCGGCCTCGACATGCGGGTCCGCAAGGCCGGCGACCGGTCGCGCGACGGCGGCACCCCGCTGGGTGGCAGCGTCTCGGTCCGCAAGGGCACCGCGCTCGAGCTGGTCATCACCATCGACCTGGCGACGCTGCCCAACTGGGCGGAGTTCGTGCCGCAGCTGGCCCGGGTCGACGTGATCCGCGGCAAGGTCACCGGCAAGGTGCAGGACAAGGACACCTTCAGCACCCCGAACACGCGCGTCGAGAAGTCGTTCGAGGTCGGCAAGGGCCAGAAGAAGGTCTCCTTCACGTACGCGCTCGGTCGCGCCGAGGCCGACTACTACGTGCGGGTCCGGGGCACCGACGGCAACCGCAGCGCGCCGGGCTACCTGGGCGTGTCGGTCGACCCGCAGGGACCGGCCATCGACGTTGTCGGTGACGCCGACCCGTGGGCCGACCTGTGGTTCTACACCAACCCCATCTTCGTCGAGACCTACTGAGATGAGCATCCACGTCGGACTCGACCGCGGGGACAAGGATGTGCGGGAGGCGGAGCACTGGCTCGTCGAGCGACTCGGCGAGCATCGGGACCGCGTCGTCGCCTGCACACACCTGTTGCGCGTGCCGAGCCCGCACGTGGCGTTCAGCATCGCGGTGCCGTCGGGGGTCGAGCTGGACCTGCCAGCCGTCCCCGACGGCCTCGTCGCCGCGGCGGCCCTGGCCCGGGAGGAGCATCTCTCGGGCCAGGGCGGCCGGGCGTTCGCCTATCCGGGCAAGGACGCCTGCGTCGGCACGCTGAGCGTCGCGGACCTGTTGGACCGCAGCGCGATCGAGCGGGTCACGGTGATGGGCGGCGCCCCCGCAATGCCGGAGACGTTGATCGAGACGCGGGACCATGTGCGTCCTTTGTGGATGAACGGCAAGCTGACCCTGGTCACCCTGCCCCACACCGGCGGCCGCATCGCACCGTTCGAGATGCCGGAAGAGATCCCCTGCTGCGCGCTCCACTAGCCTCGGCTGACCCGCATCAACCGATCGGTTGACTCGCGGAATCCACCACGGCCGGGTCGCCCGTCGCCGGCTGGTCGGTGCCCGGCGGCGCCCCGCGTTGGGACCGTTGACGGCATGACAACGGTCATCGAGGTTCAAGAGCTGCACAAGCGGTACGGCGACACGGTCGCCGTGGCGGACGTCTCGTTCCGCGTCGACGAGGGCGAGATCTTCGGGATCCTGGGGTCGAACGGCGCGGGCAAGACCACGACGGTCGAGTGCGTCGAAGGGTTGCGCCGGGCCGACGGCGGGACGATCCGGGTGCTCGGGCTCGACCCGGTGCGCGACCGCGCGGAGCTGACCCAGCAACTGGGCGTCCAGCTCCAGGACGCGCACCTGCCCGAGAAGCTGAGGGTCGGTGAGGCGCTCGACCTCTACCGGTCCTTCTACCGCACGCCCGCCGACCCGGCGGCGCTGATGGCGGCGCTCGGGCTCGACGAGATCCGGGGCACCCGGTTCGGCAAGCTCTCGGGCGGCCAGCAGCAGCGGCTCTCGATCGCGCTCGCGCTGATCGGCAACCCGCGGGTCGCGGTGCTCGACGAGCTCACCACCGGGCTCGACCCCCGCGCCCGGCGGGAGACCTGGCGGCTGATCGAGGACGTCCGGGCCCGCGGGGTCACGATCCTGCTGGTCACCCACTTCATGGACGAGGCCGAGCGGCTCTGCGACCGGGTCGCGGTGATCGAGGCCGGCCGGGTGGTGGCCGTCGACAGCCCCGCCGCGCTGACCAAGCGCGCCGCCGCCGAGCTCGGCGTCGAACGGGCCACGCTGGAGGACGCCTTCGTGGCGCTGACCGGGGAGCACGCCGATGTCCACTGACGCGCTGCGGCGGCTCACCGCCACCGAGTTCACCCTGTTCCTGCGCGACAAGGTCGGGCCGATCTTCGGCGTGCTGTTCCCGACCGCGCTGCTGTGCGTGTTCGGCAACATCGACTTCTTCACCGATCCGGCGAACGGCATCGACGGGCAGCCGCTGCTCCACACGTACACGCCGATCCTCGTGGGTTTCGTCATCGCGATGCTGGCGCTCAACACGCTCCCGCCGACGCTGGCGAGCTACCGGGAGCAGGGCGTGCTGCGCCGCCTGCGCACCACTCCGGTCGGCCCGGCCCGCGTGCTGGGAGCGCAGTTCGCGATCTGCCTCGCCACCGCCGTGGTGTCGGTGATCCTGCTGCTGGCGGTGGCGCGGCTCGCGTTCGACGTGCCGCTGCCTCGCCAACCCTTCGCGTTCGCGTTGAGCGCGCTGCTCGCCGCGCTCGCGCTGATCGGCATCGCGGTGCTGGTCGCGGCGGTCACGCCGACCGCGAAGGCGGCCAACGCGATCGGGTCCGTGCTGTTCTACGTGATGATGTTCTTCGCCGGGCTGTGGCTGCCGATCCAGGCGATGCCCGCGGTGCTGCGACACGTGAGCGAGGCCACACCGCTCGGCGCGGCCGTCCAGGCGCTGAGCGACGCCGGCGCGGGCCACTGGCCACCGGCGTGGCGGCTGCTGCTGCTCGCGGGGTACGTGGTGGTGACCGCGCTGCTCGGCATCCGTCTCTTCCGGTGGGAGTAGGTTCCAACCATGCCGAACGCGATGCCGTGGGAGGCCGTGGACCCGGGCACACTTCGGTGGGCCCGGTGGGCGAACCTGGCGCCGTACGCGCTGCTGGCGATCCTGGGCGGTTTCAGCCCGCTGCTGACCGACTCGACCGCCGAGACCCGGATGGTCCTCGGGCTGTGCCTGCTCGCGGCGGTCTGGGTGTTCTGCCTCTACACGATTCGGCCCGCCTGGCGGGTGCGGCCGGTGCTGATGGCGGTGTTCTTCGTCGGCTTCTACGCGATCCTGCTCATGCTGGTCCTGATCGCGCCCTGGTTCGGTTTCCTCACGCCGGCGGGCTACTTCTTCGCGTTCAGCGTGCTGCGGTGGCCGTGGCGGATCCCCGGGGTGTTCGCGGTCGCCGTCTCGGCCGGCATCGCCCAGGCGTCCGGAATCGCCTTCTCCGGTGCTGAGATCGGTTGGTACGCCGCGATCATCCTGATCAACGCCGTGCCGATGTGCGCGTTCGCCTGGATCGACTGGCACTCCGACCTCGAGCAGGGCGAGCGGGCCCGCGCCCTGGTCGCGCTGAGCGAGGCCAACCGGCGGCTGGAGGCCACGCTGGCCGAGAACGCGGCGCTGCACGAGCGGCTGCTGACCCAGGCCCGGCACGCCGGTGTCCACGACGAGCGCCAGCGGATGGCCGGCGAGATCCACGACACGTTGGCGCAGGGGCTGACCGGCATCATCACCCAGCTCCAGGCGGCCGAGCAGGCGGCCGTCGAGCCCGACCGGTGGCGGCGGCACCTGGCCGCGGCCACCGACCTGGCCCGGGAGAGCCTGCGTGAGGCCCGCCGGTCGGTGCACGCCCTGCGGCCCGAGCCGTTGCGCGGTGCCCGGCTGGCCGACGCGCTGGCCGGGGTGGCGGAGCAGTGGTCGGCCCGGCACGGCATTCCGGTCGAGGTGACCACCACCGGCGACGAGCGGCCGACGTCGCCGGAGGCGGAGTTGGCGTTGCTGCGTACCGCCCAGGAGGCCCTGGCCAACGTCGCGGCGCACGCCGGCGCGCGGCGGGTGGGCCTGACGCTGTCCTATCTGGACGGCTCGGTGGCACTCGACGTGCGCGACGACGGCTGCGGCTTCGACCCGGCCCGGCCACCGGTGTCGGCCGGCGGCTACGGGCTGCTGGCCATGCGGCAACGGATCGAGGGGCTCTCCGGGACCCTGCAGGTCGAGTCGGAGCCGGCCGCCGGCACGGCGATCTCGGCGGCGGTGCCGGCATGATCTCGCTGCTGGTCGTGGACGACCATCCGGTTGTACGCAACGGTCTGACCGGCATGTTCGCCAGCGACCCGGAGTTCGAGGTGGTCGGCGAGGCCGGTGACGGCGACGAGGCCGTGCGGCTGGCCCGGGCGCTGCGGCCCGACGTGATCCTGATGGACCTGCGGATGCCCGGCACCGACGGCGTCACCGCGATCGGCGAGCTGGCCCGGCTCGGCGTGCGCAGCCACGTGCTGGTGCTGACGACGTACGACACCGACAGCTACGTGGTGCCGGCGATCGAGGCGGGCGCGACCGGCTACCTGCTCAAGGACGCGCCGCGCGACGAGTTGCTGCGCGCGGTGCGGGCGGCGGCCCGGGGCGAGTCGGTGCTCGCGCCCGCGGTGGCCGGCCGGTTGATGCACCGCGTCCGCGCGCCCGGCGCCGGGCCGTTGAGCCAGCGGGAGCTGACCGTGCTGGAGTTGGTCGCGGCCGGCAAGACCAACCGGGAGGCGGCCGCGGCGCTGTTCATCAGCGAGGCGACGGTCAAGACGCACCTGCTCAACATCTATTCGAAGCTGGGCGTGAGCGACCGGGCGGCCGCGGTCGCCGAGGCGTTCCATCGCGGCCTGTTGACACCTAAGGGATGACCGCCGCCTCCTGGGGGAGAGGCGGCGGCCCGGTGGTCGCTCGGCTTTGCGGAGAGAAGCGGCCGCCGCACATGGGTACGCACGACGACCGCACCGGGTTCAGTAGCTGAACGTCGTCGCGCCCTCGTCGCCGATCCACTGCCACATCGGCACCGTGCCGCCCAGCTCCGCGTTCTCGACCAGGTCGCCCTTGTCGAGCTTGCGGGAGTCGAAGCAGATCGGGCAGACGAGCAGCTTGCCGCCGGCCGCGGCGTAGCGCCGGGTCAGGTCGGCCAGCGGCGGGCAGCCGTCGCAGGCGACGCCGGTCGCGACACCGTCCGTGGCGAGCCGGGTCGCCTCCTTGGTCAGGAACATCAGCGTCGGCCGGCCCTGCTCGGCGGCACCGACGGCGACCAGGAACGCGACGGTGACCTTCTCCGGGTCCTCGAGCCCCGTGACCAGGCTGACTACGGCCTTTCCAGGCATGTTTCCCCCTCGGGTAACGGTTACGCCGTCGACGCTAGGCAGCCGAACCGTTCCGGGAATGGGGAGAAATCCCTAACTTGCGTGCGCGGGCCGCCGCCTGCCCGCGACTGGTCACGTCGAGCCGGGCCAGCACGGCGGAGACGTGATGGTCGACGGTCTTGGGCGCGAGCCGCAGCCGCAACGCGATGTCGGCGTTCGACAGGCCGTCGGCGATCAGCCCGAGCACCTCAGCCTGGCGGGGGGTGAGCCCGGCCGGGTGGCCGGCGGTCTCCCGGCGTGGGCCGCGGGGGATGCCGCGGACGCCGCGCCGGCGCAGGTCGCCGCGGAGCCAGTCGGCCGCCTGGGGGGCGCCGAGCGCGTCGAGCCCGCGGACCGCCTCGGTGGCGGTCTTGCCCAGGGCCAGCGCCTCCAGTCGCAGGAAGTGGCCGCCGCGCCGGTCCCACTCCGCGGCCGCTGACTGCCAGTCGCCGTCGATCATCCAGCGGTACGGCGCGAGCGCGTCCGCGGGCGCGTGTGCTTCTCCGGTGGCCTGCCAGAGCCGGAACGCCAGCTCACCGCTGTGCGGCGGGGCGTGCTCGCGGGTGGCCCGGTCGAGGGCGTGCCGGATTTCGGTGGCTGCCCGCTCCGGTTCGCCGTACCAGACGAAATGCTCGGCCCGCGCGCTCTTGGTCGGTGCGACCCACTGCAGCTCGCGGGACGGGCCGGCGTGGCGGTCGGCCTCGTCGAGGTGTTCGCGGGAGCGCTCGCGGTCGCCGCGGGCGCCGTGGACGCGGCCGAGCACGACCAGCGCCGGCACCCGGCCGATGCCGCCCTGAGCGGGCAGGCGCAGTGACTCCTCGGCGTCCGCGATCGCGCCGGCCCAGTCGCCGGCCTGGAACCTGACCCCGGCCCGGGTGCCCAGCAGGCACTGCAGGTAGCCGGCGAGGTCCTGCTCGCGCGCGTGCTCGACGGCGCGGTCGAGCGCCGGTGTGGCCTCGGTGAACCGCGCCTGCTCGGCGAGCACGCCGGCGAGGTTGAGCAGCGCCCGGGTCGCCTGGTCGGCGTAGCCCGCCGCGGCCGCGGCCGCGTGCGCCGCCTCCAGGACGGCCCGGCCGTCCGGCCGGTCGAGCTGCATCGCCGACGTGCCGCCGTTGATCATCGCGTGGATCGCGGTCTCGTGGTCGCCGCACTCCTCCGCCAGGGCGCGGGCCCGCTCGCCCAGGTCGATCGACTCGGCGAAGGCGTAGTCGAACATCTTGAGCCCGGAGAGGTTGCTGTAGGCCATCGCCAGCTCGCGGCCCGGCCGCTGTGCCGCGAGCACCTCGACCGCCCGGTCCGCCGCGGTGCGGGCCAGCGTGCCCTCGCCGGACCACCAGGCGATCCGGGAGAGCCAGCGCCAGGCGGCGCCGAGCGGCACGGGATCGCCTTGCCGTTGCCGGATCGCGATCGCGGTGTGCAGCGGGGCGAGTCCGTCGGCGGCGGCGCCGGCGAGGTAGGCCGCGACCGCGAAGCGTTCCAGGAGGGCGGCCCGCTCGGGTGGCGGGAGGCGGTCGGCGTGAGCGGCGGCGGCCCGGTAGTGCTCGGCGGCCTCGCGCCGGGCGCCCTGCCGAGCGGCGGCGGTGGCGGCGATCTGTCCCCAGTGGAGCACGGCGTCGACGTCCTGCGCGGCGCGGGCGTGGTGCACGAGCCGGCCGGGGTCGGTGCCGTCCTGGCCGGCCAGGGTTTCGAGGACCGTCTGGTGGAGGGCCGCCCGCTCGCGAGGTGCGAGCGCGTCCTCAACCGCGGTGCGCAGCAGCTCGTGTCGGTAGGCCACCCCGTCGCCGGCCGTTACGAGGACGCCGCCGGCCACGCAGCGGTCGATCTGGTCGTCGCGGCCGGCTAGGAGCGCCTTCTCGGCGCGGGTCGGGACGACGGCGACCAGGTGGGCCAGGTCGCGGGCCTTCGGCGGCAGGGTGTTCAGGCGGTCGAGGATCAGGCCGCGTACCCCCGCCGGTGCGGTGTCGCCTTTCGTTGCGAGCAGCTCGGTGAGCAGGAGGGGGTTGCCGCCGGTCAGGGCGAGAACGCGGTGGGCGTCGCGGCCGGCCCGGTTGGCCTCTGCCTCGACCCGCGCGGCCGAGAGCGGGGCGAGCCGGATGCGGGTGCCGCGCAGGGCGCCCAGCACCCGGTGCAGCGGGTGGCCGGTGCCGATCTCGTCGTCGCGGTAGGTGACCACGAGCAGTGCGGGGTGCTGGGCGATCCTTCTGCCTAGGAGCACGAGCAGGTCGAGGGTGCCGTCGTCGGCCCAGTGGGCGTCCTCGACGACCAGCACTGGTCGCGTCACGGGGTGGTCCAGCTCGTCGAGCAGCGCGGCGAGGATCTCCTCGGGCTGGGCACCTGCCGCGAGCCGTTTCGCCAGGGTGCCGCCCGTTTGCCGGGCGATGTCGTGCAGAGGACCGAGCGCTCGCGGCGTGACCAGCGGGTCGCACCATCCCCAGTGGAACCGAGCTCGGGCCGCACGTCGGGCGAACTCGCTCACCAGCGCCGACTTGCCGACGCCGGCCTCGCCACAGACGAGCGCGACCCCGCCGCCGGCCCGCATCAGCTCGTCGAGCACCCGCAGCGGCGCCGCCCGCTCCCACAGCTCCACGTGCCGATGGTCCCACCGCGCGCGGCGTACCCATGTCCGGTTGATTACAGTGTGCAGTTCTCTTCCAGGTGGTCCAGGCGGGAGGTGCCCGGGATCGGCACGATCACCGGGGACCGGGCCAGGAGCCAGGACAGGGCTTCTCTGCTGTGTACGCCCTTTGCGAGGGGCGCCCACGGGATGTAGGCGATGCCGTGGCGGGTGCAGTGGTCGACGACCTCGTCGTCCTGGCGCTCGTGCAGGTTGTAGCGGTTCTGGACGCTGACGATGGGGGTGATCCTCCGGGCCTCCTCGATCTGTTCGACGGTCACCTGGGAGAGCCCGACGTGCCGCACCACGCCGTCGTCCTGGAGCTGCTTGAGCGCGCCGACCTGGTCGCTGAGCGGGACGGCGGGGTCGACCCGGTGGAGCTGGTAGAGGTCGATCCGGTCGCGGCGCAGGCGCTTGCGGCTCAGCAGTGCCTGCTGGCGCAGGTATTCGGGGCGGCCCAGCGGGATCCATCGGCGGCCGAGGTTGACGTGGCCGCCCTTGGTCGCGATCACCACCGGCTCGTGGGCGCCGACGGTGTCGCCGATCAGGGTCTCGTTGTCGCCGAGGTCGTACGAGTCGGCGGTGTCGACGAAGTCGATGCCCAGCTCGAGGGCGCGGCGGAGGATCTTCTGGCCGTCGGCCCGGTCGCGGCCCGGCCCGGTCAGGCGCATCGCGCCGAAGCCCAGGCGGTGGACGGTGAGGTCGCCGCCGATCGTGATGGTGTCCATGGCTGTCGAGGCTGCCGCCGGTCGACTGTTCAGCACAAGCGACACTTTGTCGACCTGACCGCGTAGCATCTCTACGATGTTGGTCCTGGAGCGGCTGCGGGTGCTGCACGCCGTCGCGGCCGCCGGGTCGGTGGTCGGCGCGGCGCGCACCCTGCACGTGACCACGTCGGCGGTGTCGCAGCAGATCGCCCGGCTCGAGCGTGAGGTCGGGCAGCCGCTGGTCGAGCGGCACGGGCGGGGCATCCGGCTGACCGGCGCCGGTGCGGTGCTGGCCGCGCACGCGGAGGCCCTGCTCGATCATGCGGAGCGGGTGTCGGCGTCGCTGGAGGCGTTGCGGGGAGCGGTGACGGGGCGGCTGACCGTTTCCGCGTTCGCGACGGCGGCGCGGGGGTTGTTGCCGCTGGCGTTGGCGGCGCTGCGGGCTTCGTACCCCTTGTTGACCGTCTCGATGGTCGAGCAGGAACCACACGAGGCGGTGCCGTTGCTGGCGCGTGGGCTCGTCGATGTCGCGGTCGTGCAGGACTGGGCGTCCGATCCGCTGGTCGTGCCGGCCGGTCTGGCCCGGCGGCATTTGCTCGTCGACCCGTTCGACGTGGCCCTGCCCGTTTCGCACCCGCTGGCGGACCGGTCCGTGGTCTCGCTCGCCTCACTGGCCACTATGGACTGGATCGGCTGGAGTGCCGGGCAGATCTGTCATGACTGGCTGGTGGTGACGCTGCGTTCGCTGGGTGCGGCGCCGCGGATCGTGCACACGGCGTCGGAGCACGCCACCCAGCTCGCGTTGGTCGCGGCCGGGCTCGGTGCGGCGGTCATCCCGCGGTTGGGACGCGGGCCGCTGCCGGCCGGGGTGCGGTGTGTGCCGATCTCGCCGGCGCCGTCGCGCCGGGTGTTCGCGTTGTGGCGGTCGAGCGCCGGGCTGCGGCCGTCAGTCGTCGCGCTCGTCGACCAGTTGGAGCAGGCCGTGGGTGAACCAGAGGCGGTGGCGGTCGGTCTCGACCAGCCAGCGGGTGGGCACGTCGGGGTTGACCTGGCGGGCGTCGGGCCAGCTCTGCAGGGTGTCGGCGACGACGCATGACCACGGCGCCGGGTCGTCCGGCAGGTCGGGTCGCGGGGTGTCCGGTGCGCGGACCAGGGTGCTGTCGATGACGACGTTGGCGGCGCCGATGATGGCCTGCCAGCGCAGGTCGGGCCAGAGGGGGAGCCGCCAGTGCGCGACGGAGGCGGTGACGTCGCCGAGGCGCACCGTCTCGCGGTGGTCTTCCGGGCCCAGCACCGCGTGCAGGAGGTCGAGGCCGCGCGGCGCCCGGGTGGAGTGGAGCATGGTCTGCCAGCGGTTGAAGGCCTTGAGGTAGTCGGTCTTGGTGGCGCCGAGCCGGGTGTACGCGGTCCTGACCAGCTCAGGCTGGTAGTCGGCCATGCGCCGCAGGAGGGTGAGGGTGAACTCCCGGCGCGCGAACCCGTACACCCGGTCGACGTTAGCTCTCAGCTGACCAGGCAGAACGGGTGCCCCTCGGGGTCGGTGAGCACGACCCAGCTGTCGCCGGGCTGGAACTCGGGCTTCTGGGCGCCGAGGCCCAGCGCCGTCTCCACGGCGGCGTCGAGGTTCGTGACGTTCAGGTCGAGGTGGGCGTGCTTGGCCGGGTCGGGCCAGCCGGGTCCGCGGTAGTCCGCGACCCGTTGGAAGCCGAGCTTGATCGGCCCGTTGCCGAGGTGGTGGAAGTCCTCGTCCTGGTAGCTGACCTCCCACCCGGTGAGCTGTGCGTAGAAGGCCGCCAACTTGGCGGGATCGGCGGCGTCGAAAACGATCGTGGCGATCGTGGCTGGTGCGTTCATGCCGCCTAGCCTCCGGCGTGGCGCTGGCTTCGGGCTTGAAGATTCTTGTCGTACGTGGGTCGTAGCGTGCGTGGCATGCGAGAGGGTCGCGTTGTCGCCGCCGGGCGGGGGTTCACGGTCCGGTCGGTGACCTGCACCGACGACCACGCGCGCTGGTCAGCGGCGGAGACCCGCGGCGGCCACGCGGTCGTCCTGCCGCGGCGGGGGCGCTTCCGTCGGCTGGTCGACGGGGTGGCGGTCGACCTGGACCCGACGGTCGGCTATGTGACGGTCCCGGACGCCGAGGCGCGGTTCGCCCACCCTTTGGGCGGGGACGCCTGCACGGCGGTCGCCGTTTCCCCGTCGCTGTGGCACGACGTGGCGGGCGACCGGCGACCGCGGGCAGGGGTCTACGTCGACGGCCGTCTGGATCTGGCCCACCGCCGACTCCTCCGTGCCGCTTCGGGGTTTGACGGTGATTTTCGGCTGGTCGAGGAGTTGGTGAACCTCCTGGGGCTGGCGGCGCGGCGGGCCTGTTCTTCGCCGGTGCCGGCTGATGCCCGCGGCTCGGCTGCTGACCGTGCCGTGGTGTCCCGGGCCCGCGCGGTGATCGGGGCCGATGGCCCGGCGGCCCGCGGTCTGCTGTCGCTGGCCACGCACCTGGCGGTGTCGCCTTATCGGCTGAGCCGGGCTTTCAGCCGGGAGATGGGGGTGTCTTTGACGCACTACCGCAATCGGGTCCGCGTCGGCCGGGCCCTCGACCGACTATCGGACGGCGACACCGACGGCGCCCGCCTGGCGGCGGACCTGGGCTTCGCGGACCAGGCCCACCTGTGCCGCACCATCCGCGCCCACCTGGACCACACCCCAACGGAGGTGCGATTGCTGTTGACGGGTTAATGGCGGCTCCCAGACAGGCGTGCGCGAGGCGTCGCGGCACTCGTCGTGCGCCTGCGGCGAGACAGTTGCGCCGCAGGCTCCGCAATTGCCTCGGTCACCCCGCCGCCGTCGGTCGCCGGCTTTGGTTGGGCGGCGCGGTTGTTCTGGGTGGCGTGCGTGGGCTTCGGGGCAGCCTTGGCCCGGCGGGTTTCGGCACCGACTGCCAGGTCATGACCGGCGCGTCGGTCGTGGCGAAGGGCGGCCGCGCAGCCGGCGCTCGCCCGGGCGCGCCTCGGGTTGAGGCAAGGCGCATCGATCAAGCGCTCCCTGAGCCGCGCACCGCCCGAGCGCACCGGAACACACCGTGGCGGTGTCATTGCCGGGATAGGCCGGGGGTCGGTGTCGGCGCCAGGCGGCGGGCGACGACGTGCGCCGCGTAGAGGGCGTAGCCGCCCAGGCACGCGGCGAGGATCGGGTGGACCAGGACTGCAAGCGGCGGGGCGACGGTGACCAAAGCTGGCACGGTTGCCGGCCGCATGGCGGTGGCGCAGTTACCGGTGGGATGGGCCGGGTGTCGGTGCCAGGCGGCGGGTGACCACGTGCGCCGCGTATAGGGCGTAGCCGACCAGGCACGCGGCGAGGATCGGGTGGACCAGCACCGCGAGCAGCGCGGCTAGGGCGACCACGCCTGCCGCCGCTGCGACCGTTGCGGGGCGCATGGCGGCGGCGTCTCGGGCCGCGCGGCGCCAGACGCCGGCTTTGGGGTTGGTGGCCGGCTCGCGGGCTTGGCCGTTCGTCTCGGCGCAGCGCTCACGCGTCGCGACGGCGACCGCGACGGATGCCGTTGACGAGTCCGCCACGGCGGCTACCTCCGCCTCGACGGCGTGCCCTGCGGCGGGGGTGTCGGCGGACGTTCCGGCGGCGTGCGTATTGGCGGCGCCGGGTGCGGGCGTGGAGAAGGCATTCGTGAGGTGGGTGCCGAGGTTGACCAGGGCCAGTGCGGCGTAGCCGGCCGCGGCCGCGGCGATTATCGCTGTGAGGCCGAGGATGGCGGCGCCGCCGGGGACCGTGCCGCGCGACAGCGCGGTCAGGTTCACAATCAGCAGCCAGGTCGCGGTTGCGGCGGCGACGGTGGCCGCGGCGCCCGGTAGGAGGGTGCGGCGGAAGACCGTGACCACCGCTCGGGGGCGGGGCCAGCGGTCGTGGGTCAGGAAATGGTGGATCGCGAAGCTTGCCGTGGCGAACGCCGCGCCGGTCGTGAGGACCGGCAGCGACGTTGCCACCAGCAGGAGGCCCAGGACCGCTACGTCGGTGGCTACGCGGACCGTGTCGCGCCAGTCGGGCTTCATCCCTTCAGGCCGCTCGTGTTGATGCCCTCCACCAGGAGGCGCTGGAAGGCCACGAAGAACAGGAAGACCGGGACCAGCGACAGCAGCGACATCGCGAACATCGGGCCTACCGCGCTTTCGCTGGTGGAGTCGATGAAGAGCGTGAGGGCTACCGGGACCGTGTAGTCCTGTAGGTCCGACAGGAAGACCAACTGGCGGAAGAAGTCGTTCCACGTCCAGATGAACGAGAAGATCGCCGTCGTGACCAGGGCCGGGCGGCTCAGGGGGACGATCACGTGGGCGAAGACCGTGTACGGGGACGCGCCGTCGATCTTTGCCGCCTCGTCCAGTTCGTAGGGGATACCGCGCATGAACTGGACCATCAGGAAGACGAAGAACGCCTCCGTGGCCAGGAACTGGGGGACCAGCAGCGGCAGGTAGGGCCAGGGCTCGCCTACCCAACCCAGCTGCTTGAACAGCACGTACTGCGGGATGATCAAGACGTGGCCCGGCAGCAGCAGCGTGCCGATCATGATGGCGAACCAGAACTTGCGCATCCGGAAGCGGAGGCGGGCGAAGGCATAGGCCGCCAGGAGGCAGGAGATCGCGTTGCCCACCACGGTCAGCAGAGCCACCATCGCGCTGTTCGCGAAGAAGCGGCCGAAGCTCACGTCGAAGTTCTGCCAACCCTCCCGGAAGTTCGACGGCGTGAACACGTCCGGCCACAGGCCGATGTTCGTCGCGATCTCCTCGCGCGACTTGAACGACGTGCCGACCATCCACAGCAGCGGATACAGCACCACCGCCAGGATGGCGACCAGGATGACCAGGCGCACCAGGGTGCGACCGCGTGGAAGCGTCACCGGTCCTCCCCGTCCGAGTAGTGGACCCAGAACCGCCCGGTGGAGAACAGCACCACCGTGATCAGGGCGATCGCCACCAGGAACACCCATGCCATCGCCGACGCGTAACCCATCTGCAGCTCGGTGAAGCCCTTGATATAGAGGTTGAGCGTGTACATCAGGGTCGAGTCCACCGGCCCGCCGGTGCCGTTGCTCAGCACGAACGCCGCCGTGAAGCCCTGGAAGCCGTTGATCGTCTCCAGCACCAGGTTGAAGAAGATGACCGGCGACAGCATCGGCAGCGTCACCGCCCGGAACTGGCGCCACGCGTTGGCACCGTCGACCGACGCGGCCTCGTAGAGCTCCACCGGGATCTGTTTCAGACCGGCCAGGAAGATCACCATCGGCGCGCCGAACTGCCAGATCGCCAGCGCCATCAGCGTCTCCAGCGCCCAGCGCGGGTCGTTGACCCACGGTGCGCCGGTGATGCCGAACAGGCCGAGCAGCGAGTTGAACGCGCCGTCCCGGTTGAACATGTTGACCCAGACGATCGCCAGCGCGACGCTCCCGCCCAGCAGCGACGGCAGGTAGAACAAGCCCCGGAACAGCCCGACACCCCGGAACGCCCGGTTGAGCAGCAGCGCGACGCCTAACGCCGCCGCCAGCTTCAACGGCACCGCGACCAGCGCGAACGTGACCGTCACCCGGACCGCGTGCCAGAAGGACGGGTCCGCGGTGAACATCGTGCGGTAGTTGTCGAACCCGATCCACTCGACAGCGGAGAGGTCGGTGAGCGCGTCGTAGTTGGTGAAGCTCAGGTAGAGCGACAGCAGCATCGGGATCGCGGTGATCCCCATGAGACCCAGCAACCACGGTGACAGGAAGACGTAGCCGGCGATGTTCTCCCGGCGGCGCGGGCCACCCCGGCCCCGCCGACTGGCGGGACCGGGGGAGGCGGAGCCGGCGGGCCGGGCCGCCGGCGGCGCGGTGCTGATCGCCAACGGTCAGGCCCCGATCGCGGCCTGGCAGGCGGCGAAGTACGCCTTGGCGGCGTCGGCCGGTGACTTGCGGCCGAACTGCACCTCTTCGGCTGCCTTGATCAGCTCGGAGCGCACCTTGCTGTGCCCCTTGAGCGGCACCTGCGGCGACGCGCCGAACTTCGTACCCAGCTCGGTCTGCACCGCGATGGACTGCTTCATGTTGGCGTCCGACACCGAGTCCGAGACGGCCTTGCGGATGTCCAGGTTGGACGGCAGACCACGGTCGGTGCCGAGCACCTTGGCGGCCTCGGGGTCGTTCGACAGGAAGTTGATGACGTCGACCGCCACGTCCTTGTTGTCGGTGCCGCGGAACACGGAGAAGTACATCGACGCCCGGGCCCACTGCGCACTCGGGTCACCCGGGTACGCGACCACGCCCAGTTCGTCCTTGGTGTTCTTCTTCAGCTCCGGCATCTGGTTGGCCCACACCCAGGAGGTCCCGGCCTTGCCGGTCACCACGAGCTGCTTGCTGATGTCGGTCACGTTGCCCTCGTGGATCACGTCGGGCGTCGGGGTCGCACCGGCCGACCGGGCGCCCTGCCACAACGTGAACCACGCCGCCACGTCCTGCTCAGTGAAGCCGAGCGCCTTGTCCTTGTAGAGGTCCTTGCCCTGCTGCCGCAGCCACACCCAGAACGCCTTGTAGTCGGCGCTCGGGTCCTGCGTGCCGGGCACCTTGGCGACCTTGGACACGTTGGCCGCCCAGGCGATGTGGTCCTCCCAGGACTGCCCGGTCGTCGGCGCGGGCAGACTGAACTTGTCGAGCAGCGTCTTGTTGAACACCAGGCCCTGGGTGTTCTCGCCGAACGCGACGCCGGCCAGCTTGCCCTCGACGACGCCGTAGTTCCACAGCGACTCCGGGAACTTCGACAGGTCGAGCTTGCCACTGTCCTTGTAGGACATCAGGTCCAACGTGACGTTCCGCGACGCGTACTCGGTGAGATAGTTGTCGTCGATCTGGAAGATGTCCGGCGCGTCGCCGCCGGCGGTCAGGGTGGCCAGCTTGTCGAAGTAGCCCTGGTTGGCCTGCCAGGTCTTCTTGAAGGTGACGTTGGGGTGCTTCTTGGTGTAGAGCGCCAGCGCGTCCTCGGTCAGCTTCGCGCGGCCCTCCGCGCCCCACCAGAAGATGGACAGCTCGACCGGCTTGTTGGGATCGGCGGCGGCTTCCGAGCCACCGTCGTCGCCGCAGGCCGCGGCGGTCAGTGCGAGCGGGATGACGACCAGGGCGGCCAGCAGGCGTCGCCGCAGGCCAGGCCCCGAAAAGGCGGTACGGTGGTGGCGCGTGGTCGGCTCGACCGCACGCGGGGATGGTGCGCGGTGCATGTGCGCTCACTCCTTGGCGTAGGAGGCGACCTCTCCGGGGGCGGGAGCGACCACGTCGCCCGGGTCCGCATGGCTGTGCGGGCCCGGGCCCGGCCCCGTCGAGTCGCGGATGACCAGCTCGGTCTGCAGGGTTACCTGTGCGGTGGTGCGGCGGTCGTCGCCGTGCGCGAGGAGCATGTCGACGGCCGCCCGTCCGGCGGCGGCGGTTGGGGTCGCCACCGTCGTCAGCTTGGGGCGGGTGAGGCGGCTCAGCGCGATGTCGTCGATGCCAACCACGCTGATGTCTTCCGGGACCCGGCGGCCGTGAACGGAAAGGCCTTCGATCAGGCCGATGGCCATGAGGTCGTTGTACGCGAGGACGGCCGTCACCCCGGACCGGACGATCTGCTCGGCGACCGCCATGCCGCCGTCCTCGGTGGGCTGGTTGGGCCCGATGACCGTCAGCTCCGCGTCGCTGGCCCGCGCCGCCGACATGGCCGACCGGCGGATCTCCCGGCTGGTCCACGACCCGCGCGGGCCGGAGACCAGGGCGAGATGCCGGTGGCCGAGCCGGCTGAGGTGGTCGACGGCGAGCCGGGCACCTTGGGCGACGTCCATCACCACGGTCGGCAGGCCGGTGAGCTGGCGGTTGACCACCACCAGCGGCACCTCGCGGCTGAGCTGCTCGATCAGGCTGTTGCTCATCCGCGGGCTGCAGAGCAGGACCCCGTCGACCTGTTTGGCCAGGGCGCGGACCAGGTCCTCCTCGACGCTCGCGTCCTCGTTGGTGTCGGTGACGAAGATGTGGTAGTCCCGCTGGCGGGCCTGGCTCTCGGCGGCCTTGATCAGCGGGGGGAAGAACGGGTTCGCGATGTCGGCCACGATCAGGCCGATGTTGTGCGTGCGCCCGGTGATCAGCGCCCGGGCCGCGCGGTTGGGGCGGTAGCCGAGGTGCTCGGCACAGGCCAGCACCCGGCTGCGGGTCTCCGGGTTGACCAGGTGCGGCGCCGAGAACGTGCGCGAGACCGTGGAGATGTGCACCCCGGACTCGCGCGCGACGTCGCGGATGGTGGCTGGCACGCGGCGATCCTCTCGGCTTCGGGGCCCCCTTCTGCTGTGGTGGCCGTCACTCAAGTGCGCCAATTAATGCAAACGGTTGCGTGGCTGTCAACGGTCAGTTGTTGCGACTCGGTTGCGGAGGCGCTCCGACTAGGCGGTTGCGGCCGGCAAAACCGGTAATAGTGGACAAGACATTGACGGCCACGGTGGCCGCATGGATAGTTTCGTGCAAACGTTTGCACCGCGCGAAGGGGTTGGTCGATGCCTCAGGAACGACGTCGCTACGCGTTGGTCGGCGCCGGTGCCCGGGCCGGCATGTTCCTGCGCGCCCTGGCCGTCGACCACGCCGACCGCGCGGTCGTGGCGGCCCTGGCCGACGTCAACCACACGCGGATGGCGGCGCACAACCGCTGGCTCGGCGAGCTGGGCGCCGCCCCGGCCAAGCAATATGACGCGGCCGACTTTGCCACGATGCTCGAGGCCGAGCAGATCGACGAGGTGCTGGTCACCACCGTCGACGCGACGCACGCCGACTACATCGTGGCGGCCCTGCGGGCCGGCTGCGACGTGGTGACCGAGAAGCCGATGACCACCGACGTCGACGGCTGCCGGCGGATCCTGGCAACAGAGAAAGAGACCGGCCACCGGGTACGGGTGGCGTTCAACTACCGCTACAACCCCCTGCACGAGGCCTTCCGCGAGACGCTGAGGGAGATCGGCGAGATCGGCTCCGTCCACTTCGAGTGGTTGCTCGACGTGCGGCACGGCGCCGACTACTTCCGCCGCTGGCATCGCGACGCGGCCAACTCCGGCGGCCTGCTCGTGCACAAGTCCGGCCACCACTTCGACCTGGTCAACTGGTGGCTCGACGCGACGCCCGTCACCGTCTTCGCGCAGGGCCGGCGGTTCTTCTACGGCCCCGACGGAAAGCGGCACGGCTACGCCCGCGACTACGCCCGCGGCCACGGCGCCCCGCAGGCCGCGGACGACCCGTTCGCCCTCCAACTCGGCGACAACCCGCTGCTGCGCGCCCTCTACCTCGACGCCGAGGACGAGGACGGCTACCTGCGGGACCAGAACGTGTTCGCGCCCGGTGTCACCATCGACGACGACCTGGCCGTGCTGGTCCGCTACGACACGGGCGCGACGATGACCTACCACCTCACCGCGTACGCGCCGTGGGAGGGTTATCGCGTCATGGTCAACGGCAGCCGCGGCCGGCTGGAGCTCGAGGTCGTCGAGAGCGACCACGTCAGCCCCGCCGGCGCGAGCGAGGTCAAGGGTGCCGCCGTGCACGGCGAGGTGGCCGCGGCCGAGCGCGGCCACGCGCGGCTGACCGTCCACCCGTTCTGGGCACCCGCCCGCGAGGTGCCGGTGCCCGGTTACCGCCGCGGCGGCCACGGTGGCGCCGACGCGCGGATGACCGCCGTGCTGTTCGGCGGCGCGACCGACCCCATGGACCGCTCGGCCACCGCCCGCGACGGCGCGAACGCGCTGCTCACCGGGCTGGCCGCCAACCGCTCGATGGCGACCGGCGCGCCGGTCACCGCCACCGACCTGCTCGATCCGACCTGACCGCGAGGGAGTGCATGTCCGACCTGCTGTTTCCGGCCGAGCCGGGTCAACGGGCGATCGCCCGCGAGCTGTACGGGCTCGCGCGTGACCTGCCGCTGATCTCGCCGCACGGCCATGTGGACCCCGCCGTCCTGGCCGACGACGAGCCGTTTCCCGACCCCGCCCGGCTGATCATCGTGCCGGACCACTACCTGACCCGGATGCTGCTCAGCCAGGGCATTCCGCCGGCCCGCCTCGGCGTGCCGACCCGCGACGGCGAGCCGGCCGAGACCGACGGCCGGGCGATCTGGCGGCTGTTCGTCGACCACTGGCACCTGTTCCGCGGCACGCCGTCGCGGCTCTGGCTGGAGCGGACCTTCGAGACCGTCTTCGGCGTCACCACCCGGCTGACGCCGAAGACCGCCGACGAGGTGTACGACGCGCTCGCCGCGAAGCTGGCCACCCCCGACTTCCGGCCGCGGGCGCTGTTCGAGCGCTTCAACATCGAGGTGCTGGCCACCACCGAGTCACCGCTGGACGACCTGGCCGCGCACGCCAAGCTCGCCGCCGACGGCTGGGGCGGCCGGGTGATCACCACGTTCCGCCCCGACGACGTGGTCGACATGGAGTTCGAGGGCTGGGCCGACCGGGTCGCCCGGCTCGGCGAGGTGGCCGGCGAGGACACTGGCACCTACCGCGGCTACCTGGCCGCCCTGCGCTCACGCCGCGCGGCCTTCGTCGCGGCCGGCGCGACCTCCAGCGACCACGGCCACCCGACGGCCCGCACGGCCCGCCTGACCCCGGCGGAGGCGGCGAGCCTGTTCGCCCGCGGCCTGCGGGGCGAGGCCGACGCCGCCGACGCCGAGACCTTCCGCGCCCACATGCTGATCGAGTTCGCCCGCATGTCCATCGAGGACGGTCTCGTGATGCAGCTGCACCCGGGCGCCGTGCGCAACCACAACCGGTGGCTGCACGCGACACACGGCCGGGACGTGGGCGGCGACATCCCGCAGGCGACGGAATATCTGCACGCCCTGACCCCGCTGCTCGACGCGTACGGCAACGACCCCCGCCTGCGCCTGGTCGTCTACACGCTCGACGAGTACACGTTCACCCGCGAACTGGCACCCATCGCGGGCGGCTACGCCGCCGTCTACCTCGGCGCACCCTGGTGGTTCCTGGACTCGCCCGAGGTGCTGCGCCGGTTCCGCGAGGCGGTCACCGAGAGCGCCGGCTTCTACAACACCGCCGGCTTCGTCGACGACACCCGGGCGTTCTGCTCGATCCCCGTGCGGCACGACGTGGCCCGCCGGGTCGACGCCGGCTACCTCGCCCGGCTGGTCGCCGAGCACCGGCTGCCCTTCGACGAGGCCGCCGAGACCATCGTGGACCTCGCCTACCGGTTGCCGAAGCGGGTCTTCCGGCTGGAAGGAGACCCGGCGTGACCACCATCCGCGCCGTCGAGGTGCACGACGTGCGGTTCCCGACCGCCGACACGGGCGACGGCTCCGACGCCATCAACCGCGGCGACTACTCGGCGACCTATGTGGAGCTGCGCACCGACGGGGACCTCACCGGCGCCGGCTTCACCTTCACCAACGGTCGCGGCAACGAGATCACCTGCGCCGCGGTCGAGGCGCTGTCCCGGCACGTCACCGGCCGGACGCTGGCGGAGATCGCCGCCGAGCCCGTCGCGTTCTGGCGCTCGCTGACCGCCGACCCGCAGCTGCGCTGGCTGGGCCCGGAGAAAGGCGTCATCCACATGGCCACCGGCGCCCTGGTCAACGCGGTCTGGGACCTGCGGGCCAAGGCCGCCGGCGTGCCGCTGTGGCGTCTGCTCGCCGAGATGCCGACGGACGAGCTCGTCGCGAACGTCGACTTCCACCACATCACCGACGCGCTCACCCCGGACGACGCGGCGGCCATCCTCGACAACGGTCAGAAGGGGTACGCGGAGCGGCTGGCGCTGGTCGAGCGGGAGGGCTTCCCGTCCTACACCACGTCGGTCGGCTGGCTGGGCTACCCGGACGACAAGGTACGGGCGCTGACCCGCGCCGCGTACGCCGAGGGTTGGCGGGCCATGAAGATGAAGGTCGGCGGCGACCTCGAGGACGACGTGCGCCGGGCCCGGATCATCCGGGACGAGATCGGCCCGGACGCGCTGCTGATGATGGACGCCAACCAGGTCTGGGACGTCGACCAGGCGATCGCCGCGATGGCCCGGCTGGCCGAGGTCGACCCCTACTGGATCGAGGAGCCGACCCACGCCGACGACGTGCTCGGCCACGCCCGCGTCCAGCGCGCGGTCGCGCCGATCAGGGTGGCCACCGGCGAGGTCGCGGCCAACCGGGTGATCTTCAAGCAGCTCCTCCAGGCCGACGCGATCGGCGTCATGCAGATCGACGCCTGCCGGGTCGGCGGCGTCAACGAGGTGCTCGCCGAGCTGCTGCTGGCCGCGAAGTTCGGTGTGCCGGTCTGCCCGCACGCCGGCGGCGTCGGCCTCTGCGAGCTGGTGCAGCACCTGGCCTTCTTCGACTTCCTGCGGGTCGGCACGGCACTCGAGGGACGGATGGTGGAATACGTGGATCACCTGCACGAGCACTTCGTCGACCCCGTGCGCACGAGCGGCGGCCGCTATCTGCTGCCCACCGCACCGGGCTACAGCGCCACGATGAAACCCGAGTCGGTGGAACGGTTCTCGTTCCCGGACGGGCCGGTGTGGCGATGACCCCGCTGCTCGGGCTCGGCTCGCTGCGGCGGCTGCCCGTGGAGAGCCGGCCGCTCGTGCGCCCCGGCACGGTGCCGGCCGGCATCGTGCACATCGGACTCGGTGCGTTCCACCGCGCGCACCAGGCGGTCTACACCGAGGAGGCGGTCGCGGCGGCCGGCGGCGAATGGGGGATCGTCGGCGTCGCGCCCCGCTCGACCGACGTCGTCGCTGCGCTGCGGGCCCAGGACCTGCTCTACAGCGTCAGCGACATGTCCGCCGACGGCGCGCGGGCGCGGGTGGTCGGCGCGTTCGCCGGCGCCCGGACCGCCGCGGCCGATCCGGAGGCTGTGGTCGCGTTGCTGGCCGACCCGGCGATCCGGGTGGTGACGCTGTGCGTCACGGAGAAGGCCTATCGGCTCGACCCGGCGACCGGCCGGCTACTGGACGACCCCGCGCTGGACGCCGACCTGCGCGGCGACCGGCCGCCGACGACGGTGCCGGGGCTGCTGTTCCGCGGCCTGGTCGCCCGCTCCCGTGCCGACGCCGGCCCGATCGCGATCGTGAGCTGCGACAACTTCTCCTCCAACGGGCGCCGCACCAGCGGCATGCTCGAGGCGGCGTTCAACCGTGCCGGGCAGGACGACGAGTGGCTGCGCGCCAACGTCCGCTGCCCCGGCACGATGGTCGACCGGATCGTGCCGGCCTCGACGGATGCCAGCCGGGCCGTGGCGGCCGCGGTGCTGGGCGTGCGCGACGAGGCCGCGGTCTACGGCGAGCCCTACCGGCAATGGGTGATCGAGGACGACTTCCCGGGCGGGCGGCCGGCCTGGGAGGCGGCCGGCGCGGTGCTGACCGACGACGCCGGGCCCTGGGAGCGGCTCAAGCTGCGCGCCCTCAACGGGGTGCACTCGGGTATGGCCTACCTGGGCGTGCTGGCGGGCCGGGCGACGATCGCCGACGCGCACCGGATGCCTGGCCTGGCCGACGCGATGCGCCGGTTCGTCGCCGAGGACATCGCCCCCAGCTTCACCCCACCGGACGGCGTCTCCGTCGTCGAATATGGCGAGTTGGCGCTGGAGCGGTTCGCGAACCCGGCGATCGCCCACCGCACCACCCAGGTCGCCATGGACGGCACGCAGAAGCTGCCGCAGCGGGTGCTGGAGACGATCCGCGATCGCCGGGCGGCCGGCGCGGCTCCCCGCTGGGGAGCGCTGGTCGTGGCGGCGTGGATGCGCTATGCCCGCGGCATCGCCGACGACGGCCGGACGCTGGAGCTGGACGACCCGCTGGCCGCCCAGATCCGCGCCGCGGTCGCGGCGGCTCCGTCCACTCCGGACGGACTCGCCGGTGCGCTGTTCGGCCTCACCGCCGTCTTCCCGGCGGAGCTGGCCGGCGACGAGACCGTGCGGGAGCTGGTCGTCGACTGGCTGACCGAGTTCGACAAGCACGGCGTCGAGTCCACGTTGGCCGGCGCATGACCGTCCGGGTCGCGCTGATCGGTGCCAACGGCCACGGCCGCTGGCACCGGCGGCGGCTGGCCCCGAGACACGAGTCGGGTGCGATCGCGTTCGTCGGCATCGCCGAGCCGAACCCGCTCGACCCGGACCCGCCGGTCCCGCCCGGAACCCGGCTCTTCCCCGACCACCACACGCTGCTCGCCGAGACCCGCCCCGACGTCGTGGTGATCTGCACACCACCGGGCACCCACCTGCCGATCGCGCTGGACGCCCTGGCCGCCCGCTGCGACCTGCTGCTGGAGAAGCCGCCGCTGCTGTCGCTGGCTGACCACACCAGGCTGGTCGCGGCGCTGGCCGAAGCCGGCCGGTCCTGCCAGGTGGGCTTCCAGGCGCTGGCGTCGGCGGCCTACGACGAGCTGTGCGCTGCCGTCGAGGGCGGCGCCCTCGGCACGGTCACGGGCATCGCGGCGGTCGCTTCCTGGCAGCGCGACGACGCGTACTACGCCCGGTCGCCCTGGGCGGGCAGGCGCGCGGTGGACGGCGCTCTGATCAATCCACTCGGCCACGCGGTCATGCAGTCCCTGGCCCTCGCCGACAGGGTTTGCTCTGCTTCCAGATACGCACCGCTGGTCACCGGGGGTGGTGCGTATCTGGATGCAGAGCAAAGCGTGCCGAAAACCCTCGAGGTGGAGCGCTACCGGACGCGGCCGATCGAGAGTGACGACACGGCCGTGCTCCGGTTGACCGGCCAGGGGCGCCCGCCGGTGGTCGTCGCCGTCACGCTGGCCGGCGAGGAGCTCATCCCCGGGGAGATCACCGTCACCGGGACGCGGGGGAGTGCGACGCTGGAGTACCCGACCGACCGCCTCCGGCTGCCCGGCGACCCCGGGATGCGCGAGGTGCCCGGCCGGGTCGACCTGCTCGACAACCTGCTCGCGCACCGCGCCGACCGGGCCGGCGTGCCGCTGCGGGCAGCACTGGCGGCCACCGCGGGCTTCACCGCGGTGGTCGAGGCGCTCGGCGCGGCGCCCGCGCCGGCGGCGCTCGGCGACGGAGTCGTCGCCGACCTCGGCGCCGGGCCGCAGCGGGTCCGCTCGATCCGCGGCATCAACGGCGTGCTCCGCCGGGCCGCGGAGCAGCACGCGCTGCCGTCGGAGCTGGGCGTGCCGTGGGCCCATCCGCCGCACACGGAAAACAGTCTGCAAACAACAGGGCCGGGCACCGCCCGGAAATAGGGCAACAGCCACTTGCCCGACCGTTTCGACGGTCGGGCGGATCGCCGTCGGCGCCATTCGCTGCAACATTCCTGCATATCGAAAGCATTGACTTCGATAATGACCAATACCTATGTTTCACAATAGGTATCCAGGTTGTGATCGGAGTGTGTCAATGCGATTTCGAGGTCTCGCCGCCGGCGTGGCCGGCGTGCTTGTCATCGCCGTCGCGGCACCCGCCGCGGCGGCGTCCGTGCCGCTCAGCGAGCGGGTCGCCCGGCAAATGCTGCCCGCCGGCGACGGTTGGGCGGCCGAGGGGACCGGCACGACCGGCGGTGCGGCGGCCGCGCCGGAAAACGTGTTCCACGTGACCAACCGCGACGAACTCGCGGCCGCCGTCGCCGGCACGACACCGGCGATCGTCTTCGTCCGCGGCACCATTCGTGGAAATGCCGACGCCGCCGGTGCGCCGCTGTCGTGCGAACAGTTCGCCGACCCGGCGTACTCCCTCGACGCGTTTCTCGCCGCTTTTGACCCGGCGGTCTGGGGTCGCGTCGCGCCCAGCGGGCCGCTGGAGGAGGCGCGGGTGCGTTCGGCCGCCAACCAGAGCGCCCGGGTGCGGGTCAACGTCGGCTCCAACAAGACCATCATCGGCCTCGGCGACGCCCGGCTGAACGGGGTCTTCCTCCGGCTCGACGGCAGCTCCAATGTGATCATCCGGAACATCACCCACGAGGACGCCCGCGACTGCTTCCCGGTCTGGTCCCCGACCGATGGCGAGACCGGCAACTGGAACGCGGCGTACGACAACATCTGGATCCGCAACTCGCACCACGTCTGGGTCGACCACAACACGTTCACCGACGCCGACAACCCGGACGCGGCGCAGCCGCTGCGCTTCGGCCGGCCGTACCAGGTGCACGACGGGCAGGTCGACATCACCAACGGCAGCAACTACGTGACGGTCTCCTACAACCGGTTCACCAACCACGACAAGACCATGCTGATCGGCTCGACCAACACGCCGGGCGCCGACGTGGGCGCGCTGAAGGTGACGCTGCACCACAACGAGTTCGACGGCAGCGTGCAGCGCGCGCCGCGGGTGCGGTTCGGCCAGGTCGACGTCTACAACAACCTCTACCGGGTGCCGGTGGCGGACCCCTACGAGTACAGCTGGGGCGTCGGCGTGCAGTCGGCCATCTACGCCGAGAACAACTACGTCGCGCTCGGCGCCGCCGTGCCGCCGGACTCGTTCGTCTTCGACTGGGGTGGCACCGTGCTCTCCGAGAAGGGCACGTGGGTCCGCTCCGGGTGGTCGCTGCCGAAGCCGGTCAACCTGCTCGCCGCCTACAACTCGGCGCACGACCCGGACATCGCGCCGGACGCCGGCTGGACGCCCAGCCTGCGCGCCGGTCCCGTCCTGCCCGCTCCGGCGGCGGCGCTGGTCGTCGAGCTGTGCGCGGGCGCCCGTCGGTTGTCCATCTAGGCCGGTGCGGGAGGCGTTTTCAGCCCGGGCTTCCCGCACCTTCAGAGATCGACAAACATCGATCAAAGGAGGATCCGTGTCACCCAACCCAGCCTGGCGATCACGTCGCCGCGGCCTGCTGCTGGCCTTCGGGGCCGGCATGGCCGCCGCGGCGCTGGTCCTCGGCCTGACCACCACGGGAGCAAGCGCCGCCACGCTGCTCTCCGACGACTTCGAGGACGGCAACTCGGCCGGGTGGACCACGAACGGAGGGAGCTGGACGGTCACCACCGACGGCTCCCGCGTGCTCCGCCAGAGCAGCACCAGCAGCGACGCCCGGGCCCTGGCGGGCACGGCGAGCTGGACCGACTACTCCGTGCAGGCCCGGGTCAGGCCGATCAGCTTCAACGGCAGCAACCGTTTCGCGGCCGTGCTCGCCCGGGTGCAGAGCAGCACCAGCTACTACTACCTGGCCCTGCGGTCCAACAACACCGTCGAGCTCAAGCGACTGGTCGGCGGTTCGTCGACCACACTGGACACCGCCTCCGTCGGCGTGAGCGCGGGCTCCTGGCACACGCTGCGGCTCGAGGTCACCGGTTCGACGTTGCGCGGTTACGTCAACGGCTCGCTGCTCACGGAGGCCAGCGACAGCAACTGGAGCAGCGGGCGGGTCGGCGTGGCCACCTTCTACACGACCGCGAGCTTCGACGACGTCGCGGTCACCACCGGCGCCGGACCGACGCCGACGCCGACGGCGACCCCGACGAATGTGCCGACCAACCCGCCGCAACCCAACGTGGCCGACGGCTGGGCTTCGGTGGACGCGTGGGGCCAGAACGGCACCAGCGGCGGCGCCGGCGGCCCGACCGTGACCGTGACCAGCGCGTCGGCGTTCCTGTCGGCGATCGCCCAACCCGGCCCGCGGATCGTCCAGGTGCAGGGCATGCTCACGCTGCCCGGCCCGATGCACGACGTGACGTCCGACAAGACGATCGTCGGGCTGGGCTCCGGCTCCGGCCTGACCGGCGGCGGCCTCAACATCGGCCTGCCGATCGACGACGACATCACCTCACCGCCGTCCGACGCGGTGCACAACGTGATCGTCCGCAACCTGAACTTCCGCGGCTGGCCGGACGACGCCATCAACGTGCAGATGTTCAGCCACCACGTGTGGATCGACCACAACACCTGGACGACCGGCACCGACGGCGGCGTCGACGTCAAGCGTGGCTCGTCGTACGTGACGATCTCCTACAACCACGCGGACGGCACCGACAAGAACATGCTGCTCGGCCACGACGACGACAACGGCGCGCAGGACACCGGCCGGTTGAAAGTGAGCTACCACCACAACTGGTTCGACGCCACCAACCAGCGCAACCCGCGCGTCCGGTTCGGCGACCAGGTGCACGTCTACAACAACTACTACAACGACACCGGCAACTACGGCGTCGCGTCCACCGAGAACGCCGGCGTGATCGTCGAGGGCAACGCGTTCGTGAACGTCGACGACCCGTTCCACCTGGGCGAGGCATCGTCCGGGCCGGGCCGGATCGTGGCCAGGAACAACTGCTTCACCAACTCCGGTGCGGGCGAAGCCGGCGGCAGCGTGTCCGCCGTCCCGTACCCGTACACCCTGCTGCCCTGCGCCCAGGTGCAGTCGACCGTGTCCGCGCAAGCCGGCACCGGCCGGATCTGAGGAGGAGAGTCATGAGCAGAACGGCACGCCGGGGCTTGCTCGCGGTCGTCGCGGGCGCCCTGGCCGCCATCGTGGTCGCGTTCGGGTTGGGCGGCGTCGCGCGGGCGGCGACGCTCTTCTCCGACGACTTCAACGACGGCGAGGCGAGCGGCTGGTCGAAGTCCGGCGGCGACTGGTCGGTGGTGACCGAGGGTTCACCGACCTTTACGCAGTCCAAGACAGACAGTGAGCTGGCCCGCGAGTTCGCCGGCCAGACGAGCTGGACCGCGTACTCGGTGCAGGCCCGGGTGAAGCCCCTGAGCTTCAACGGCAGCAACCGGCTCGTCGCGCTGGCGGCCCGGTCGTCGTCGGCCACCAAGATGTACCGGCTGGCGCTGACCAACGCCAATCGCGCCGAACTGCAGGCGGTCGACGGCTCGTCGGTGACGGTGATCGGCTCGGCGTCGCTGACCGTGTCCACCGGCACCTGGTACACGCTGCGGATCGACGCCAACGGCAGCACCGTCTCGGGCTTCGTCAACGGCACCCGGATCGCCTCGGGCAGCAACAGCGCACACAGCGCGGGCCGGATCGGCCTGGTGACGGTGTTCGCGTCGGCCCGGTTCGACGACGTGGTGGTCAGCTCGGACGCGTCGACGCCGCCGACCGGCAACCCGACCACGCCGCCGCCGACGAACCCGCCGACCGGTGGCCCGACCACGCCGCCGCAGACCGGCCTGGTCGGCTGGGCCACGCAGAACGGCGGCACGACCGGCGGCGGCAGCACCTCGGCCACGACGGTCACCAGCGCGTCCGCGCTCACCAGCGCGGTCGGTGCCACCGGCGCCGCGGTGATCAGGGTCAGCGGCACGATCTCGTGCTCGGGCATGATCCGGGTGCGGTCCAACAAGACGATCCTCGGCAACTCGGGCGCGACGATCGCTGGCTGCGGCTTCACCGTCAACGGCGACCGCAACGTCATCATCCGCAACCTGTCGTTCCGCGACTGGGACGACGACGCCATCAACGTCGAGCAGTCGGCGACCAACATCTGGGTCGACCACAACAGCTTCACCAACGGGTACGACGGCGCGGTCGACGTCAAGCGCGGCTCCGACTTCGTCACGGTCTCCTGGAACCGGGTGTACGGCCACGACAAGTCGATGCTGCTCGGCCACTCCGACGACAACGCGTCACAGGACGTCGGGCACCTGCGGGTCTCCTACCACCACAACTGGTTCGACGGCTCCGGAACCCGGCATCCGCGGGTGCGCTTCGGCAACCCGGTGCACGTCTACAACAACTACTACTACAACAACGAGTACGGCGTCGCGTCCACGATGGACGCGGGTGTGCTGGTCGAGGGCAACTACTTCGAGAACGTCGACGAGCCCACCCTCGTGGGCTACGCGGACTCGGACCCGGGCGCCCTCGTGCAGCGCAACAACGTGTTCGTCGGCAGCGGCACACCGCAGAGCGCCGGCAGCACGTCGTCGATCCCGTACTCCTACCAGCTCGACAACGCGAACAACGTGAAGTCGATCGTCACCTCGGGTGCCGGCGCGGGCCGGATCAACCCCTGACCTCGATGCGATGACGGGGGCGGCCGCAACGGCCGCCCCCGTCCCGACCGTCGGTACCGTTCCCGTACCGGTCGAAGGGCATTAAATTGACCACCCGACGAGACACAACGTCAGGAGGTGGTCACGCAGGTGGAGTTCCGCTTGCTCGGCTCGCTCGAAGTCCAGGCGGACGGGCGCCGACTCGTCGTCGGTGGCGTCCGGTCCCAACTCGTCCTGGTCGGTCTGTTGCTCGCCGCCGGCCGCACCGTGAGCGTCGACGAACTCGTCGAGCTGGTGTGGGACACCGAGCCGCCCACCACGGCACGTAAGCAGTTGCAGACGGTCGTGTCCCGGCTGCGGCGCCTCTTCGCCACGCATCCGGGTGCGGTGTTGTCCACCGACCCGGCCGGGTACCGCCTTGACGTCGACCGCGCGCGAACCGACCTGGGACGGTTCACGACCGGGCTGGCGACGGCGCGGGCGCTGGTGACCGGCGGCGACCTGACCGGCGCCGCGGCGGCGTTCCGCGCCGCGCTCGCCCTCTGGCGCGGGCCCGCGCTCGTCGGCCTGCCGGGCCAGGCGGTCGCGCTGCACGCGCACCGGCTCGACGAGCTGCGCCTGGCCGCGCTTGAGGAGTGCGGCGAGGTGGAGCTGCGCCTCGGCCGGCACCGCCAGGTGCTGCCGGAGCTGCAGACCCTCGCGGGCGCCCATCCGCTCCGGGAGCGGATCACCGGCCTGCTGATGCGGGCTCTCGCCGCCGACGGACGGCACGCCGAGGCGATCACCGTCTACCACGAGCGGGCCGCGACCCTGCGTGACGAACTCGGCGTGGAGCCCGGCCCGGAGCTCCGGGCGGTGTACCTGACGACCATCGGGGGCGACGGTCACACCGTCGTGGCGCCCGCACCCGAGCCGCCGCCGCCCCGGGCCCTGCCCCGACCGCCCCGGCGACTCGTCGGCCGTGACCGCCTGCTGGCCGAGCTCACCGATGACGTGCGGCCACGCCTGCTGTTGATCGACGGGATGCCGGGCGTCGGCAAGTCGGCCCTCGCGATCACGCTCGCCTATCGGCTCGCCGCCGGTGCGCGGGACGGCCAGCTCTACATCGACCTGCACGGCCACAGCGAACGCGCGCCGGCGAGCCGGTACGACGCCCTCGGCACGCTGCTGGAGCAGGTGCGGCCGGCGCCGGACGCGATGCCCGACACCGAGGCGGGCCGGCTGGCCGGGTGGCACGCGGGCATGGCCGCCCGGGGTGGGGTGGTGGTGCTGGACAACGCGGCGAGCGCCGAGCAGGTCGAGCCGCTGCTCCCGGCCGGGGCCGGCTGGGTCACCATCGTCACCAGCCGGCACCGGCTCGCCCCGATCGACGGCGCGCGCCAGCTATCGTTGCCGCCCTTGGACCTGGCCGACGGCGTCGACCTGCTGCGCCAGAGCGCCGGTCGGCACGATGCCGAGGTGACCGAGGGCCAGCGCGAGGTGGTCCGGCTGTGCGGGCGGCTGCCCCTGGCCATCCGGCTCGCCGGCCACCGGCTCAAGCATCGCCCACACTGGACCTTCGAGATGCTGGCCGACCAGCTGCGTGACGCGCCTGCGCCGCTGCACGTGTCGGCCGAGCGGCACAGCGTCGCGGCCGCGTTCGCGTGGTCCTACCGGCAGTTGACGGCCGAGGAGCAGCTGCTGTTCCGGCGGGTCGGGCTGCACCCGTCCGGCCACTTCGAGGACTGGGCGGCGGCGGCCCTGGCCGACCTGCCCGTCGACGAGACGCGGCGGCTGCTCGACCAGTTGGTCGAGGTCAACCTCGTCGAGGCCGACGTGCCGGGCCGGTTCCGGATGCACGACCTGCTCCAGGCATTCGCGGCCACCCTGGTCGACGAGCCCGAGCGGGGCGCCGCCGTCGACCGGATGCTCGACCACTACCTGCGCACCACGGCGGACGCGAACCGGCACCGCGAGTTCGGCGACAACGTGGAACACCCGATGCTGAACCTGACCGGCCGGCCGTTCACCGACGAGCACGACCGGCTCGCCTGGATGCGCACGTACTGGCCGACCGTCGCGGCGGTCGCCGACCTCGCCCACCGCAGCGGCGCGCACCTGCACGCCTGCCTGCTGTTCCGCGCCGCCAGCCCGTTCACCCTCGGCCACGGCCACAACGCCACGGCCGTCCAGCTCGGGCAGCAGGCGCTGGAGTCCGCGCGCCGGCTCGGCACGGACGACCTGCGCGCGATGTGCCACCGCATCATCGCCGGTCACCTGCTGCGCCTCGGTCACCACAGCGCCTGCCGGGCGCACCTCGGCCGGGCCGCCGACCTGTATCACCGCCTCGGCGACGCCCGGCTGTTGAGCACCGTGTACGCGAACCTCAGCGTGGTGTCCCGGTACGAGGGCCGGCTGAGCGAGGCGTTGGACAGCGCGCTCACCGCCGAGACGTACGCCGCCGCGGCCGGTACCCCGGGCCGGCTGGCCTACGCACGGCTGCAGGCCGGCACCGCGGCCCGGTACCTCGGCCGGTACGAGGTCGCACTCCGGCATCTCCGCCGCACCGCGACGGCGGTCTGGCCGCACCACCGCGTCGGCCTGGGCAGCGCGCTCATGGAGCTCGGATGTGTGCACCGGGACCTCGGCCATCCGCGGGTCGCCGCGCTCCTGCTGCGCCGGGCCGCCGCCCTGAAACGACAGGGCTCCAACATCGCCAGTGCGGTGGAGGCCTCCAGCGAGTACGGGCGGCTGCTGGTGACCACCGGCGATCCGGAGTCGGCGCTGCGGATCCAGCAGGCCGTGTACGACACGGTCCGCGAGCTGCGCGACGGCTTCTTCGAGCCGGCCATCGGCAACGACATCGGCGAGACTCTCACCGCGCTCGGCCGGACCGTGGAGGCCGGCGCCGCGCACGAGACGGCGCTGCGGCAGGCGAAGGAGCGCCGGCTGCGGTACGAGGAGGCGCGGGCGTGGGCCGGGCTTGCCGCCGCGTTGCGCCGCACCGACCCCGGGCGGGCCGAGTCGGCCGCCGCGACCGCGTACGACCTGTTCATCGGCGCCGGCATGCGCCCGGAGGAAGCCAGCGCCGCCCTGTCGGGAGGCCGGAGAGCCGGTGCCCAACTGGACGACGGGAGGGCCCCCTGCTGA
>NZ_BONC01000063.1 GCF_016862515.1 Asanoa iriomotensis | reverse complement strand
TAGAGCACCGCTTCCTCACCCCCGTCCGAGCACGAACGCGCGTGCCTTCCACTTCGCAACGCGAGGCGATGTGGCGAGCCGGCCGCTCGGTTACTGGGATCCCACCGGAGTGGTTGCCAACTCGGCCGGGTTACCCTTCGGCGAGAATCCGCAGGGGTAGTTGAAGGTGCTCCCGGAGCAGGACGGGTACCTGCGCAGCCGCTGGGACGAGCGCAACTGGCGCAATGTGCCACGGCCTCATGGCCTGTCGATGGGATAGGCGACGTCAGGCTCCACCACGATGGGGGAGATCTCCGCGTGGACCGCGGCGTGAGCGTAGGCGTCGGCGAAGGCGGCTTCCCTGGCGCCTGGTTCGTCCGGCCTCCGCTCGCCGCACCAGTCACATTCGCAGGCAGCCCAGTAAAAGGGCGGGAATTCGTCCCTGTCTTTGACGTACATCACGCGAACGCTTTCGATCTTTTCCCGCTTCTTCCACCAAGCCATTGCAAACTCCCATCAAAACCGTCGGCGGGGCCGTCATCGCACATCGTTTAGGGCGTGCGCCGGGGAAGACCGGGTGGTCGGGGCCGTGATCGAGCGCCACGAACACGCCGAACCTTTCGATCGCGGTGACGGTGCCGGAAAGAAGCAGCAGACCTCCACCTGACCTCGGACCTCCCCGACCACGACGTATGCGCAGGTGACGAGTATGCCTGGCGCAACCAGGAACCCGGTTCCGCCGACGGCACCCGATGTGGACACCGAAAACACAGACCGGGCGAATACCGCGTCCGGGTCACCGGTTTCCAGCACGACGGCATCGTGCTGGAAGGCTCGCCGCCGCCGCCATCGACCACACCGTTGCAAAGGACTAACCGAGCAGACGACGACATCCCGGACCGGCTCAAAGCCAGGGCCGC
Source organism: Asanoa iriomotensis (assembly GCF_016862515.1). GTDB lineage: Bacteria > Actinomycetota > Actinomycetes > Mycobacteriales > Micromonosporaceae > Asanoa > Asanoa iriomotensis. The sequence goes on along the minus strand of NZ_BONC01000063.1, from coordinate 46,668 downwards.
AGTTGTCCGTCGGGCGACTCCCACCCTCCATGTAAGGCGATCCCACTGGAGCAGATCGCGGCCGTTGCGGTCAATCGCCCACGTACACGTCCGTGACCAGGGACAACCGCCGGGACGGTGCGCAGTCGTGGCCTGTATCCCGCCGGGGCACGTCACAGAGCTGCAAACGCGCAGCGCGGGTCGATGTATGGGCGCGGAACGCGCAGGGATCGCTGCTCCAGGTTGACTGGCGGTGGGACCGCAGCCCGCACAGGTGTCAAAGCAGAGGACTCGCGGTTGCCGGTTCGGGCCTCGCATGGCGCACCCCTGGTTCGAGCCCCGTGGGGCCTCTCCGATGCCGACACCGATACCTGGCGGTTATCGGCGCATGCACAACTGGTCATTGTTGGTCCCCGCTGCGCGCAGTGTGCTGGAGGGGCGGGCGATCAACGGGTCGCCCGCTCCGGCAACACATCAGGGAGTTCAGCAATGGGTCAGCTCGACGGCAAGGTCGCCGTGGTTACGGGCGCGAGCGAGGGGATCGGGTTCGCGGCTGCGGCGCGATTCGCCGAGGAGGGCGCGCATGTGTACCTCACCGGGCGGCGGGAACAGGAGCTGGCGTCGGCTGTGGCGCGGATCGGGGCCAGCGCTAGTGGGGTAGCCGGCGACGTCACCGACCTCGCTGACCTCGACCGCCTCTTCCGGACCATCGACGCCGACCGGCGCCGCATCGACGTGCTGTTCGCCAACGCCGGCGGCGGCGAATTCGTCCCGCTGACCGAGGTGACCGAGGAGCACTACGACCGCACCATGCGGCGCAACGTGCGTGGCACCCTGTTCACCGTGCAGAAGGCCGTACCGCTGCTCAACGACCACGCGTCCGTCATCCTCGCCTCGTCCATCGCGGCCGGAACCGGGGCGGCCGGTCTCGGCGTCTACGCGGCGTCCAAGGCGGCGATCCGCTCGCTCACCCGCACCTGGGCCAACGAGCTCGGGGAACGCGGTATCCGGGTCAACGCGCTGGCCCCGGGCAGCACCCGCACGCCGGCGTTCGAGGTCGCCCGCCCGACCGGCGTCACGCCCGAGGAGTTCGAGGCGATGATGTCCGGGCCGGTGCCCCTCAGGCGCGTCGCCGACGCGGTGGAGCAGGCATCCGCGGCCCTGTTCCTTGCCTCCGCGCAGAGCAGCTACGTCACCGGCATCGAGCTGCTCGTGGACGGCGGACTCACGCAGATCTGACCGGCGACCGGTCGCGTCGGCGCACATCCGGGACCGCCGCGGACTCCGGCGCCGGGCCAGGGCCGGCGGGCTCGGTGGCGGCGGCGCCGGGGAGCTGCCCACTGCTGATCGCTACCGCGATCGCGGTGCGGACGAACCGGTCGCGCGTGGCCAATGCGGTGGCGCGGGGCCAGGCCAGCACCAACCGTGTCCCCGGCAGGTCCGCCACCGGTACGGCGACCACTGACGGTCCGAGCCGCCCGGTCGCGCTGGCCCCGATCACCACGACAAGCTGTCCCAGCGCGACCCGGTCGACGATCTCGTCCAGGCTGGCCGGCGGGCACTGATCATGGAACTGCTCCTCGGCCTGCAGCTCCCGAACGGTCACGCTGTCCCGCCCGGCCAGCGGGTGCCCGAGCGGCAGCAGCGCGACCGGGTCCTCATCGAGGAGCGCGACACTGTCCAGCCCGTCAAAATCCTCGTTGTCGCAGATCAGCGCCATGTCGGCAGTACCGTCGCGGACCGCCGCAGCCAACTCTGGGGTGAACACCGTCTCGACCGGAACCGGATCGGGCCCACGCCGGTAGGCGTCCAGGACCCGGGGCAGCAGCCCAGCCCCCGTACCCGAGCGCACCGCGAGCACCAACCGGCGCGGTTGCGCCGCCTGCTGGGTACGCCGCACGGCGCCATCCACCGCCGCGAGGGCGCCACGGCTCTCGCGCAGGAACACGTCGCCGGCCTCGGTCAGGCGGACCCGCCGGCTGGTGCGGTCGAACAGCCGCACACCCATCCGCCGCTCCAGGCGGATGATCGCGCGCGACAGCTGGGGCTGCGCGATGCCCAGCCGCTCGGCGGCGCGACCGAAATGCAGGTTCTCCGCGAGGGCGATGAAGTACACGAGCTCTCGAACCTCGAGATGATCCATGCCTGGAGGATACCCGCAGGGGGTACCGCCGCCGACTCCCAGAACCTCTCCGACCTGCGCGTTCAGTCACCCTGCGCGCGGGCGGCTCTCGCCTGCGACGCGCACCCGTGTGCAGTCGGGGCCATCGGTGCAGGCGGTTCAAGACCGCTCCGGCGAGGCCGATGTTCGGTTCGGGGCATGAGTTTCGTGCACCTCGGGCGTGCGTCTGAGCGGCACGAACTGTTCGCAGCTCGCCGTCGCACAGCCCGCTGGGGCGGCCCTCCGCCCATCGGCTCGGACGACAGCGATCTTGTCGTATCCCTCTGCTCTAATCCCGCCATGCATATCGTCGTCTGCGGCGCACTGGTGGAGAACGGCGCGGTCCTGCTGGTGCACCGCAGCCCGACCCGACAGGCTTACCCGGATCTCTGGGATCTGCCCGGAGGGCACGTCGAAGCGGGTGAGTCGGACCTACAGGCCCTCGCGCGTGAGATGCACGAGGAGCTGGGAGTTCACATCGTGGCGGAGTCCTCGGCACGGTTGGGCGACCTGCATGCCGGCAGCGGCGAGGACGCCGTCCGCGTGAGCGTCTGGCACATCAGAGACTGGGTCGGCTCTCCCACCAACCGTGCGCCGCAGGAGCATGACGACATCGCCTGGGTCGGGATCGGCGACCTGGGCGACCTTCCCCTCGTGTTTCGCGCCCTGCCGGCATTGCTCGAGGGCGCGTTGTCCAGCCAGGCCTAGCCGCACGAACCGTTGGACCTGTCCGGAAATCCGTTTGTGTTCTGCGGTCGCGTTCTCGTAGGTTGCCGGGCACCCCTTCGCTGTGCGGACAGAGGACGAACCGCGTGACCACGCCTGCTCTTTAGACCTGACGTTTCCTCCGTGCATTCGCAAGGCCGACGCCCCGTCGGTCTTGCCGGGCTGCCCGCGTGCGCCCGTTCATGCAGCGATCGAGGCCGCGCGTAATCGGCCTCGGGTCAGGTCTTCAGAGAGATCGTCATGTCTTCACAACCTCATATCGCGCTGCCCTGGGTCGTTCGCCGCACCGGGCTGCCGCTGCTGTCGTTGCGGTGCGTGGACTGCCCATCGAGGTCGGCCACCACCGGCAGGGGCAGATTCCGTGTCAACGCCAACGGCAAACTCCTGGACGTGTGGCTTCTGGTCCGTTGCGTGTCCTGCGATCGGACGAGCAAGCTCACGGTGCACGAGCGAGCGCGGGTCAGGTCCCTCGATCCGGCATTGCTCGACGGCTACCACTCCAACGATCCGGCGCTCGTAGCCGCCACCCTGCTCGACCCACAGTTCGCTCGACGCCTAGGGATCGCCCTCGACTGGCAGGGAGCCTGGCAGTTGGACGCTCCACCCGCACCACTCGACGAGTCGTGGCCGCGGCACGTTGCGGTCGTCTTCGAGGACGCGGTGCCCATTCGGCCCGACCGGCTCATCGCGCAAGGGCTCCGACTCAGCAGAAACGAGGTGCTGCGGCGAATCAAGTGCGACATCTCCCTCCGCCGCCCGACGAGCGTCGGATTCACCTTCATCGTGATGACGAAGACCGCTACGTACTGATGTGCCTTTCCGTCGGCTGAGAGTCACCGAAGCTGCCGCATCAGGGTTCCAGCGTCGGCTTCGGTGAGGCCGGGGATATCTAGCCAATTGCCGCCGAGCGGTTCAAGGAGCTGGGGCGCCGCCACAATCCTGCCCTGGACACTGATGGCGATCTGGCGCCCAGCAGCCCGAGCGGTCCAGGCAGCGAACTCACCGCGGTCTGCCGGCGTAAGGGTCACCTCGACGGCAAAGCCGCCGAAACCGTCCTGGACGGACTCGATCCGTTCGGCCCTCGTGACATCAAGGCCTTGATCGAGGAAGTAGCACCAGTCCCCGTCGCGTCCTGGACCGGGCACACCGCCGCTACCCGCGACACATGCCGCCTCGTCGATCCGGGTGACCACCGCCACCGACACCGAGTTGCGGAGCTGCCGCGGCGTCATCGGTGTGGCCACCGCGGCCGGCGGCTGAGTCCCTCGATGCTGCGAGGCGGTGCACGCGAACGACCCCACGGCGACGGAGATCGCGAGAACGGCCACGATCGCCACGGATCGCGAACGCCGGCGCCGCACAGTCATGTCGCCTTCCAATCCGGAACGTCGGGCGCTCACGAGCGATTCCGATCATGTCATCGGTGTGCAACGCAAAACTTGAGCGATTCTCTCTTTTTGTCCAGGACTCCTGCTGGCGATGAGTACGGTGAGGCTCAGGCGATCGAAGGAGGGAACCCGCCGCGGCACCGGAACCCGCCGCCATAGGCCCGTGTGCTCGCTCGGCGGTGTTCCCGACCCCGTTGCGGCCTCGGCTGGGTTGCGTTGGCGCGATGTGCAACTGCCCGCGCTCGAAGACGACTGACCAACGGGGGACAAGAGACATGCTCGGAATCTCGCTACGTCGGCCGAAGATCATCGCCACCACGCTCGTCGCCGCGGCGCTCTTCACAGCGCTCGGCTCAGCCGCCCCGAACGCGCTCGCGGACGGTGGTCCGCGACCGGACCTCGGCGGGGGGCAAGAGGCCAAGCCCACCATCGTCCTTGTGCACGGTGCCTGGGCCGACGGCTCGAGCTGGAGTCAGGAAGTCAGCAACCTCCAGGCACTCGGCTACGAGGTCCAGGTCGCGCCGCAACCCAACCGGGGGCCGTCGGTCGACACCGGCTACCTGCAGGACTTTCTGTCCACCATCGAAGGTCCCATCGTGCTCGCGGCCCACTCCTACGGCGGCTTCGTCGCCAGCAACGCCGCGACCGGCAACAGCAATGTCAAGGCGCTCGTGTTCGTCGACGCCTTCGCCCCGGACGAAGGGGAGACCCTGGCGGGGCTCACCGCCGGCTCCGGCTCAGTACTCGAGCCGGCCTTGACCGACCCCACGAGCGTCTTCAAGCTCGTGCCGTTCCCTGGCGCACCACAGGGTGCGGTCGACTCGTACGTCCTACCGGAGGTGTTCATCACCGGGTTCGCCAACGACCTGCCCCGGCAGCAGGGTGCGGTGCTCGCCGTGTCCCAGAGCGCGTTGGCCACCAACGCCTTGGCCGAGGCGGCGACCGAGCCGGCGTGGAAGACGATCCCCTCGTGGGCCGTGATCGGCACCGAGGACCTGGTTATCCCGCCGGCCGGCCAGGAGGCGATGATGACCCGGGCGGGGGCCACCATCACCCGGATCGACGCTTCGCACCTGGGGCTGATCTCGCATCCCGACGAGGTCACCGAGGTCATCGTCGAGGCGGCCAAGGCGACCGCCTGACGGGCCTCTGACACGGCAACAGCCCGTGGCCGCGTGGGCCGACCTGGCACACGCGGCCACGGCTCATGATTTCTGAACCGCGCAGAGTGCGGTCACCTCGTCCGGGTCGGTCTCGAAGCGGTCGTAGCCGGGTGGGACGCCGACGCCCGCATAGGACACATCGCCGGCGAGGGCGGTGCCCGCGGGTCGGCGGGGCGCCGCGTGCAGGTCCGCGACGCCGGTCGCGGCGATGACCAGCGCGGCGTTGCCGGCCCGCACTCCGCCGCACGCCATCACGGTGACCCGAGTCCGGGTGGCCAGGTCCTTGATGAGTGGCGCACCGTCGAGTGCGGACCGGCGCCGGCCCGAGGTCAACACCCGCGTGAAACCCAGGTCCGCCAACCGGTCCAGGGCCCGGCGGGAGTCCGCGCTGACGTCGATGGCGCGGTGGAACGTCGTCTCCAGTCCCTCGGCGGCGTCGACGAACCTGGCACAGTCGTCCGCGACCGTGCCGTCCCCGGCCAGGGCGCCGACGACCACGCCCGCCGCGCCGTGCCGTCGTGCGGCGGCGATGTCGCGCACGACGAGGTCCACCTCGTCGCGCGAGTAGTGGAAGTCGCCCGGTCGTGGCCGCACGAGGACGTGCACCTCGGCCAGGTCTGCGGCGGCCTCGATCAGCCCGACGCTCGGGGTGAGGCCGCCCTCGGACAGGCCGGCGCACAGCTCGACGCGCGCGGCGCCGGCCCGGGCGGCGACCCGAACACCGTCGATCGACTCGACACTGATCTCGATGCGCACGACTAGTACCGCTGCGCGTACCAGGTCGGTGGCTCGCCGAACATGCTCTTGAAGTCGCGGATGAAGTGACCCTGGTCGGCGTAGCCGAGGTCCGCCGCCAGCGCGGCCCAGTCGATCTCACCGCCGGCGGCCATGCGTGCGGTCACCTCGTGCAGGCGGTAGCGGCGGATCACCCACTTCGGCCCGATGCCGACGTACTCGGCAAAGAGCCGTTGCAGCCCCCGGATGCTCAGCCCCAGCTCGCCTGCGAGGCGTTCGACCCTGGTCACGGCCTGGTCCGCGGCGATCAGCTCGACCGCGGCCGCCGCCTGCCGCACCAGCGGGTCGTCGCCGTCCGGGAGGTGCCGCAGCAGGAACGCGTCGACGGTCGGCACGTCGAGCGTCGCAGGCAGGTCCGGGCCGAACACCTCGGTCGCCGGGACGACGCGGTCGGTGATCGTCGAGACGGAGGCACCGAGGAACGGGCGGAAGCAGCCCGGCCGGAACGCGACGCCGAAGACGTGGCCGCGGCCCTCGAGGACCTTGATCTGGTAGCCGCTGCTCACGCCGTTGACGTCCGCGCGGCCGACGCCGAACGACAGGTGCACGTTCGGGTACGGCACGATCTTCTGCCGGTAGGGCTCGGCGTAGTCCCAGCGAGCCTCCCAGTAGCGCTCCACCCACGGCGCGAGCGCCGGCGACGGGGCGTGGAACGCGTGGCGCTGATACCTGGTCCACGCACTCCGCAGCTCACGAACGTCCCGCCCCACACGGCCGAGTTTATGTCGCCTTTGTTCAATACCGCTCCGGCCCCTGCCGCCTAGCGTTCAAGCCATGTCACACCTTTCCCACGCGGCCGAGGCCATGGCCACGGTCGCCCGCGGCATCACCGACGACCAACTCGCCAACAAGACCCCGTGCACGGAGTACGACGTGCGGGCGCTGATCAACCACCTCCTCTTCTGGGGCCCGTCGCTTGCCGCCGCCGGCCGCAAGGAATCCGTGCCGCCGCCGCCGGCCGACGCCGACCTGGCGGCCGGCGACTGGCGCGGCCGCCTCCTCGCCCTGCTGGACGAGATGACCTCTTCGTGGGCGCCGCCGAGCGCCTGGGAGGGCGAGACGAGCATGGGCACGCCGCAAATGCTGCCTGCCCCCGTCATGGGCGAGATGATCGTCGGCGAGTTGGCCGTGCACGGCTGGGACCTGGCGGTAGCGACCGGGCAACGCCTGGAACTACCCGCCGACCTGCTGACGCATCTCCACGGCACGATCCTCGCCGGCGTGGAGCAGGGCCGGGAGATGGGCATGTACGGACCGGAGATCACGGTGCCGGCCGACGCACCCACCCTGGACCGCATCCTCGGCCTGACCGGCCGTGATCCCGCCTGGGCGTAGAGGCGGCGTTTCACGCAGGCGACCACGGTCGGGGTGTATGAATTGGCAACGTGGATGACGAGCGGGTCGCTGACACCACCGGGTTCGTCGAGGCCAGCGAGCCGTTCCGGCGTGAGCTGATCGCGCACTGCTACCGCATGCTCGGCTCGATCCAGGACGCCGAGGACGTCGTGCAGGAGACCTATCTGCGGGCCTGGCGGTCCTACGGCGGGTTCGAGGGGCGGTCGTCCGTGCGCACCTGGCTCTATCAGATCGCCACCAACAGGTGCCTGACCGAGTTGGGGAAGCCGAGCCGACGCGTTCTCCCGTCCGGGATATCCGAGTCGGAATCCGATCCTGACGCGCCCCTGGCCGCGGCCACGACCGAGGTGACCTGGTTGGAGCCGGCGCCGGACGCGGTGGTGCTGCCGGACTCGGCCGATCCCGCAGCCATCGTCGCCGCGCGTGCCGGAGTGCGGTTGGCGCTCGTCGCCAGCTTGCAGTACCTGCCGCCGATGCAGCGGGCGGTGCTGGTCCTCCGGGACGTGCTGGCGTTTCGGGCCGACGAGGTCGCGGCCATGCTCGGCACCACGACGGCGTCGGTGAAAGGCGCGCTGCACCGTGCCCGGGCGCGAATGGAACAGTTGGCCCTGGCCGACGGCGAGGTCAGCGAACCGGACGATCCACGCGCCCGGGCGCTGCTCGACCGATACATCGCAGCGTTCGAGAACGCCGACGCCGACGCGTTGGAGCGGCTGCTGGTGGCGGATGCCACGCTGGAGGCGACGCCGCTGCGCACCTGGTTCCGCGGCCGCACGGTCTGCGTGCCGTTCCTGCGCAACCAGTTGCTGGGCTCGCCGGGCACCTGGCGCCTGCTGGCCACCAGCGCCAACGGGCAGCCGGCCGCGGCGGTCTACACCCGCGACCAGCACGGCGACTATCAGCCGTACGGCGTCTGCGTGCTCACCGTCACCGATGCCGGCATCAGCCGGATCTCCTCGTTCGGCGACCCGGCGCTGGTCGCCGTGTTCGGATTCGGCCCTTGGTAGCGGTCCCTTTGCCGGTCCGGGCGGGTCTACCTGGGTGTAACGACATACACCCGAGGCAAGGAAAACGATCTCCATGACCGTCTCCTCCACCATGCGAGCCCTGCGGCAGACATCGCTGAACGGCCCCCAGGACCTTGAGCTGATCACGGACGCACCAGTGCCGGTCCCGGGCCCGGACGAGATCCTGATCCGGGTCACCGCCGCCGGGATCAACTTCGTCGACCTCCAGCAGGCCACCGGCACTTTTCCGGGTGGCCCGCAGCCGCCGTACGTCGCGGGCATCGAAGCCGCCGGCGAAGTCACCCGCGTGGGTGCGGCCGTGACCGACCTGGAGCCCGGCGACCACGTCATCGGTGTCGGCATCGCGGGCGGCGCCTTCGCCGAGTACATGGTGTTGCCCGCGGTCGCCGCGGTCCGCGTGCCGGTCGGCTGGTCCGACGAGCAGGCGCTGGGCCTGGTCGTGAGCTGGCCGACGGCGCTGGCCGCGGTCCGGCCCCTGGGCCGCGTCGCCCCCGGGCAGACCGCCCTGATCCACGCCGCGGCCGGCGCGACCGGCCAGGCCGCGGTCACGATGGCCAAACACTACGGCGCGACGGTGATCGCGGTCGCGTCGCCGGGAAAGCACGATGTGGTACGCACGCTCGGCGCTGACCACGTTCTGGACTCCGACAGCACCGACCTCGCCGACGACGTCCACCGACTGACCGCCGGTGCGGGCGCCGACCTGGTGCTGGAATCCGTCGGCGGCCGCACCCTGGACGCCAGCCTGGCCGCGGCCAAGCGGATCACCGGCCGGGTCGTCGTCTACGGCCTCGCGGGCGGGGAGGCCACGATCACCAACTGGGACCTGGTCTACAAGCACCAACTCCACCTGATCGGCCTGAACATCGGCGTCCTGATCCAGGCCGCGCCGCAGATCTTCGGCGACGTCATGGGCGAGCTGTTCGCACTCATCGCGGCCGGCGTGCTCGGCCCCGGCCGGCCCACCACCTACCCGCTGGCCGACGGGTCGAAAGCACTCGAGGAACTGCGCGCACGGTCCACCGTGGGCAAGCTGGCCCTGCTGCCCTGAGCGGGCTCCCGGTACCAGGCCGCGGTGGCTCCCGGCAGCGTGCCGTCGGCGGCGGGTGGGCCGCTGGTCAGCAGCGGCGATGCCGACGTCGGCACCTGGACCGGAGCGTCTCCGACGTTGACCACGCAGAGGAAGTCGGTGCCACGGCGGAAGGCCAGCACCTCAGGCGGTGCGGGCAGCCAGGTCAGGTCGGCGGAGGCCAGCGCCGGGATGCTGCGGCGGTGGGCCAGCGCGGTGCGGTACAGGTTCAGCATCGACGCTGGGTCCGTGGTCTGGCGCTCGACCGTCAGTGCCTCCCAGGCCCGCGGCTGCGGAAGCCAACTGGCCTGCCCCGGGCCGAACCCCAGCGAGGCTGACGCGCCCGACCACGGCAACGGCACCCGGCAGCCGTCGCGTCCTGGCTCGGCGCCGCCGGTGCGGGTGAAGACCGGGTCGCGGCGCACGCCGTCGGGCAGGTCCTCGACCTCCGGCAGGCCCAGTTCCTCGCCCTGGTAGACGTAGGCGCTGCCGGGCAGGGCGAGCATGAGCAGGGCGGCGGCGCCGGCGCGCCGGAGGCCTGGAGCGCCGCCGCCGTATCGGGTGACGTGCCGGACCACGTCATGGTTGGACAGCACCCAGGTCGGCGGCGCGCCGACCCGCTCGAGCGCCCGCATGCTCTCGTCGACCGCCGTCCGCAGGGCGGCCGCGTCCCACAACGCCGTCAGGAAAGCGAAGTTGAACGCGGTGTGCAACTCGTCGGGGCGCAGATACAACGCGAGCCGGTCGACGCTCTGCACCCAGATCTCGCCGACGAAGACCCGGTCGCCCGGGTACGCGTCCAGGACGCGGCGCCAGCCGCGGTAGACGTCGTGCACCTCGTCGAGGTCCCAGTGTGGATGGATCGCCCCGGACTCGTGCACGTCCGGCATCGCCGGGTCCTTCGCCAGGCCGTGCGCGACGTCGATCCGGAACCCGTCGACACCCCGGTCGAGCCAGAACCGCAGGATGTCGTGGAACTCCTCGCGCACTTCCGAGGCCGTCCAGTCGAGGTCCGGCTGCTCCGGCGCGAACAGGTGCAGGTACCACTGGCCGTCCGGCACGCGGGTCCAGGCGCGACCGCCGAAGTTGCTCGTCCAGTTGTTGGGTGGCTCGTCGCCGCGCCCGTCGCGGAACAGGTAGCGGCCCCGCGCGGGGTCGCCGGGCGCAGCCGCCAGCGCCGCCTCAAACCATGGATGCCGCGACGACGTGTGGTTCGGCACGAGGTCGATGACGATCCGCAGGCCGACCGCGTGGGCGTCGCGAATCAGCGCGTCCGCGTCGGCCAGCGTGCCGAACCGGGGGTCGACGTCGCGGTAGTCGGCCACGTCGTAGCCGTTGTCGGCCTGCGGCGACGGATAGAACGGGTTGAGCCACACGGCGTCGACACCGAGGTCGCGCAGGTAGGGCAGGCGGGACCGGACGCCCTGGAGGTCACCGATCCCGTCGCCGTCGGAGTCGGCGAAGCTCCACACGTACACCTGGTAGATCACCGCGTGGCGCCACCAAGGGGTCACCGCGCTGCCGCATCGGGCGCGTCCATCCGGTCCCGGAAGTCCTCCTCCTCGAGGTGGGCCAGGTCGGCCGCGGCGGCCTCGTCGCGGGTGAGGTTCTGCCCGGTACGCGGGTCGAACAGGTGCATGCGGCGGGTGTCGGCCCAGAACTCGCCCTCGTGGTTCTCACGGAGCCGGCTCATCGCGTCGATCTTCACGATCAGCTGCGTGCGCAGGGCCTCACTGTCCAACTCGGCCGCCAGGTCGGCGAGCTGCCTGGTGACCTCCGGGCCCGCCTCGAACGGGATGTACGCGTACTGCGAGTCACCCAGCCACTCGGTGACGTCGACCCGGGCCCGAAACACCGCGCCCTTGTCGCGCTTGGCAGGGTCGAGCAGGCGGGCGTCCTCGAAGTGGTCCGGCCGCATGCCGGCGATCAGCAGTTGCCCGTCGTCGACCTTGCCGACCACGTTGGCCGGCAGGTCGAGGTCCAGGAACGGCAGTCGCAACCGCGTGCCGGCGACGACCGCGGGAAGGAAGTTCATCGGCGGGGAGCCGATGAACCCGGCCACGAACATGTTGACCGGCTGCTCGTACAGCTCGCGCGGTGAGGCGACCTGCTGCAGGAAGCCCCGGCGCAGCACGGCGACGCGGTCACCGAGGGTCATCGCCTCCGTCTGGTCGTGCGTCACGTACACCGTCGTGGTGCCGAGCCGGCGCTGCATGCGGGAGATCTCGGTGCGCATCTGCCCGCGCAGCTTGGCATCCAGATTGGACAGTGGTTCGTCGAACAGGAACGCGTCGACGTGGCGGACGATCGCCCGGCCCATCGCCACCCGCTGGCGCTGGCCGCCGGAGAGGTTGGCGGGCTTGCGGTCCAGGTGCTCGTTCAGCTCGAGCATGGCGGCCGCCTCGTGCACCCGGCGCCGCACCTCGTCCTCCGCGATGCGCTTCTGCAACCGCAGGGGGAACGCGATGTTCTCGAACACGGTCAGGTGGGGGTAGAGCGCGTAGTTCTGGAACACCATCGACAGGTTCCGGTCGCGCGGCGCCTTCTCGTTGACCCGGTCGCCACCGATCACCATGTCGCCCGAGGTGATGTCCTCCAGGCCGACGATCATGCGGAGCAGGGTCGACTTTCCGCAGCCGGACGGCCCGACGAGGATCATGAACTCGCCGTCCGCGATGTCCAGGCTGACGTCGTTGACCGCCTTGAAGCCGTCGCCGTACTCCTTGACGATGTTGCGCATCTCGATGGCTGCCATGCCGAGTTCCTTTCAGCCCTTGACGGCGCCGTTGGTGAGACCGGCGACGATCTTCCGTTGGAACAGCAGCACGAGGACGACCACCCGGGATGGTGACGACCACGGCGGCGGCCGCGATGGGCGCGGTCGGCTGCGAGAACTGCGAAGCGCCCTGGAAGAAGGCGAGCGCGGCGGGTACGGGTCGGGCGGCCTCGCTGGAGGTCAGCGTGATGCCGAAGACGAAGTCGTTCCAGACGGCGAAGAAGGTGAGGATCGCCGCGGTGAACACGCCCGGGGCGGCGAGCGGGACGATGACCCGGCGGAACGCCTGCCAGGCGGTGGCGCCGTCGACCTGGGCGGCCTGCTCCATCTCCCACGGGATCTCGCGGAAGAAGGCGGCGAGGACATAGACCGACAGCGGCAGCGAGTACGACAGGTACGGGATGATCAGGCCGAGCCACGTGTCGTACAGGCCGATGGTCCGCCAGAGGTTGAACAGCGGGGTGGCGATCGCGATGACCGGGAAAACGGTGATCGCCAGCGCGACGCCGAGCACCAGTCGCTTCCCGGGGAAGTTCAACCGGGAGATCGCGTAGGCCGCCAGGGTGGCCAGCACCACCGAGATGGTCGTGGCGATCAGCGACATGCCGACCGAGTTGCGCAACGCCGTGGTGAACAGGTCGGAGGCGAAGACCGTGCGGTAGTTCTCCCAGCTCCACACCGTGGGCAGGAACGACTTGTTGGTGATGTCGTCGCCCTCCTTGAACGAGAGCGACACGATCCAGAGCACCGGGATGATGGCGTACGCGATGATGAGGATCGCGCCGACGATCCAGAACACCTGGGTCCTGCGGCTGGTCTTCACTTGCGATCACCCCTCTGCTGCGACAGGTCGGTCTTGAAGACCTTCACGAACATCACCGCGATGAGGACGACGAGAACGGCGAGGATGACGCTGACCGCCGAGCCCAGGCCGACCATCACCCGGCTGATCGTCTGCCGGTACGCGAGGAACGACAGGGTTTCGGTGCCCTGAGCGCCGGCCGTCATGATGAAGACGCTGTCGAAGATGCGGAACGCGTCGAGCGTGCGGAACAGCAGCGCCACCATGATGGCCGCTTTCATATTGGGCAGGATCACCCGCTTGACGCGCTGCCAGGCCGTGGCGCCGTCGACCTTCGCCGCCTCGAGGTAGTCGTCGGGGATCTGGGCCAGGCCGGCCAGCAGCAGCAGCGACATGAACGGCGTGGTCTTCCAGATCTCGGCGACGCAGACCGTGAACAGGGCGGACCAGGTGCCGCCGAACCAGTCGTAGTCGCCGAGGCCGAACAGCCCGTTGACGAAGCCGTAGGTGTTGCTGAACCCGTACGCCCAGGCGTAGGCGGAGACGACCGTGATGATGCCGTACGGGACGAGGATCGCGGTGCGCAGCGCCGTGCGCAGGTAGAGCGCGCGGTGCATGACCATGGCGAGCGCGAAACCGAGCACGAGCTCGGCCGACACGGTCACCACGGTGATCAGCGAGGTGACACCGAACTGCTTCCAGAACAGCCCGTCGGTCAGGATCGTCACGTAGTTGCCGAGGGCGACGAAGTCCCGCCCCGCCGGATCGGTCAGGCGGTAGTCGAACAGCGACAGCCAGACGGCGTTGAGGATCGGGTATCCGGTGACCGCGACCATCGCGATGAACGCCGGTCCGGCCAGCAGCCAGCCGAGGTTCCGCTCCTTCCGGGCGCGGTCGGTGACGGGAGCTCGGCGGTGCGGGCGCGTGCGCGCGGGTGTGCTCGGCGGTGCGGCGGGAATCGTCGTGCTCATGGCCGCTCCTAGATCAGTCTCTCGTTGGACAGGACCGCCTCGAGAAGGTCGTTGGCCGCTCGCGGCGTGGTCTCGGGGGAGAGCGAGTCCGGCGGGTGGAAGGCGGTCTGGATCGCACCGGTCACGTCGCCGTAGTAGGGGCTGACCGGTCGCGGCGTCGCCGCGTCGAGGCCGGTGCGGATCTGGTCGGCCATCGGGAACTTCGCGCGGATGTCGGGGTCGTCGAAGACCGACCCGAGGGCGGCCGGGTTGCCGGCGGAGATCATGAACTCCTTCTGGCTCCGCTCGTCGGCCAGGCACCGGATGGCCTCCACCGCCAGGTCCTGCTTGCGGCTGAACGCGCTGATCGACAGGCCGAGACCACCGGACGGGGACGCGCTCTCGGTGCCCGCGTCGACGCGGGGATAGGCGGCCCACCCGACGTCGTCCTTGAAGTTCGCCGGCAGCGAACCCTCTTCGATGCCCGCGTCCATGGCGGCCCAGACGTACGGCCAGTTGACCATGAACCCGCCGGTCGCGGCCTGGAACGCGGCACGGGAGTCCTCCTCACCGGCCGTGCTGAAGCCGGCGGGTGCGGCCGGCGAGACCGCGAGCTCGTGCATGATCCGGGCGGCCGCGGCGCCGGCTGGACTGTCCAGCCCGGCCTCGACCTGGTCGGCGGGCACGTTCTCGGAGCCGGGCTGCAGGATCGAGCCGCCGGCCGACGCGACGAGGGCGTTGACCCAGACCATGAGGCTCTCGTTGCGGCGTCCCTGCGCGGCCACGGTCACGCCGGCGCGGCTCGCACCTTCGATGAGCTGGTCCCAGGTGACCGGGCCGGCCGACGGGTCCACGCCGGCCTTCTGCAGCACGGACTTGCGGTACCAGAGCAGTTGGGTGTTGCCGTAGAGCGGTGCGGAGTAGAGCGTGTCGCGGAACGTCGACTGCTTGAGCGGGCCTTCGAGCACCCCGTCCGAGAACTCCTGCCGTTCCTGGTCGGTGAACGCGCGCAGGAACCCGGCGTTGGCGAACTCCGCCATGAACGGCGGGTCGACGCTCACGATGTCCATCGAGCGGTCCTCCGCGGCCAGCCGGCGCAACAACTGCTCCCGGCCGCCGGCTGCGTTGTTCGGCAACCGCTGGATGTCGAAGGTGTACGCCCCGCCGGACTCGGTCGCGCAGCGCGCGGCCACGTCCGCCTGCGCCGCGTCGGCGATGTAGTAGGTCAGCGAGGTCGCCCCACCCTCACCGCCGCCGCATCCGGAGAGGGCGCAGGCCGCGGCGAACAGGACGAGAGCAGAGCCGGCCACCCGCCGGTGAGGTCGGTGTCTGACCACGGTGCCATCCCTTCTGCGGTGAAGGTGCACGCCTTGGAAACGCTTGCGGAAACAAGCCTCGATGTGATCTGCGTCTCATGTCAATAGTCGCTTTGTGCAGCGATTGTTACCTCGGAAACGCTTCCATGATTTTGCTACGCTCAACGCCGTGGCGTTGCACGAGAAAGTCAACATGGCCGATGTCGCGCGCCGCGCCGGCGTCTCGATGGCCACGGCCTCACGCGCCCTGAGCAACCACCCGCACGTGGCTTCGCAGACGCGCGCCCGCGTACTGGCGGCTGCCGAGCAGCTGTCCTATGTGATCTCGCCGGAGGCGTCCCGCCTGGCCGGTGGCGTCACCGGCCGGGTCGCGGTGGTCGTGCCGCACATCGCACGCTGGTTCTTCGCGACGTTGCTGGAGGGCCTGGAGTGGGTGCTCCGCGACGCCGGCCTCGACGTGCTGCTCTACCACGTCGGCGACGCCGAGGACCGGCGCGACTTCTTCCAGCGGCTGCCGGCCCGCCGCAAGGTCGACGCCGTGGTCGTGCTCGGCATGCCGATCCGCGACGAGGAGCGCGACCGGCTCGAACTCATGGGCGTCCACATCGTCGCGGCCGGCGGCCAGGTCGAGAACTATCCGTATGTCGCCATCGACGACCTGTCCGCCGGGCGCCAGGCCGTCGACCATCTGTTGTTCCTGAGGCACCGCCGGATCGGCATGATCGCCGCCGTCGACCCGGCGGAGCCGGGCTGGCCGGCCGCGCCGGGGCGCACCCGGGCCTACGAGGTGGCGCTGCGCGAAGCCGGCCTGCCCACCGACCCCGACCTGGTGGTCACGATCCCCTGGGGCGGTCTCGCCGGCGCCGACGCGATGTCCCGGTTGCTGAGCCTGCGCGAGCCGCCGACGGCCGTCTACGCCCACTCGGACGAGGTGGCCCTCGGCGCCGTCCGCACCCTGCGGCGGGCCGGCCTGCGGATCCCGGAGGACATGTCGGTGATCGGCATCGACGACCACCCGATGGCCGAGCTCGCGGACCTCACCACGGTCGCGCAACCGGTGCACGAGCAGGGCAGACTCGCCGGCCGCATGCTGCTGTCCCTATTGGCCGGCGAGCCCACGACGGGCGGCGTCACCGTGCCCACCCAACTCGTCGTCCGTGGCTCGACGGGACCCCCGCGCATCTGAGCGCCCTTCGACGGTTCGGTGATCCGGCGAAACGTTCGCGTGTGCGTCGGCCGTGCGCCTAGCGTCGGCCGCCATGACCTACGAGATCGAGCAGCTCAACCCCCCGATCCTTCCCGAGCGGACCGGCGCCTACACCCACGGCACTCTGGTCACCGGTGCCCGCCGGACCGTTTTCGTCAGCGGGCAGGTGCCCTGGGCCGAGCAAGGCGTCGTCCCGACCGACTTCGGTGACCAGTGTCGGCTCACCTGGCGCAACGTCCTGGCCGTTCTCGCGGAGGCCGGCATGGGCGTCGAGAACCTCGCCAAGGTGACGACCTATCTGTCCGACCGCGCCTACCGCGAGGAGAACGGCCGCATCCGCCACGAGGTCCTCGGTGACCACCGCCCCGCGATCACCATCATCATCACGGACATCTACGCCCCGGAATGGCTCCTGGAGATCGAGGCGGTCGCCGTCGACTAGGCGATGAAGGTGTCCAGCAGCTGCCAGCCCAGCGGTGTGGGCTCATGCCGGGAACGGCGGGCCTCGCGCTGCGTCGTCACCAGGCCCGCGCGGCGCAGGTGGGCGACGTGGGCCGAGGCGGTCGAGGGCGCGACGCCCAGTGCCGCCGCCACGTCGCCGGTGCCGCAACCCGGTCTGGTCGCGAGGATCCGCAGCACCGCGGCCCGCCGGGCGCCGATCGGGTCGGCCAGGCGCCCGCCGAGGGCGCGCGGGTCCTGCCAGAACGCCGCGGCCGTGCGGGCCGGGTAGAAGAGCATCGGCTGTTGCCGGTCGTTGAGCTGCCGGTGCACGCCGTCGGTGAGGAACATGCTCGGCACGAGCACCAGCCCCCGCCCGTTGAGCGGGTAGTCGGGCTCGGGCGGGCCCGCGTACTCCAGGAATGGGTAATGCCAGCGCACCAGCTCGGGGTGCAGCGTCGCCAGCATCGCCTCGACGCCGTGCCTGGCCGAGAGCCGCGCGCGATGCGCCACGTCGGCCGCGAGCTGCGCGTGCAACCGAGGCCAGTCCTCGGCCAGCAGGGCGCGGTGCAGGGCCACGAACGACGTCGCCAGCGCGCGTCGCCCGCGGTCCGGATGCGCCACCAGGTCGTCGACGACCTTCATGGGTGTACGCACGACGGCGCCGAACGCGGCCGTGTCGGCGGAGACCGGCGCGGCCGGATCGTCGAGCGCGGCGCCGAGCTCGTCGGCGAAGCTGCGCGCGACGCCGGGCGGCTCCGGTGTCAGGAAATCCGGCATGTGGCGCGGATGGGCCGAACACAGCGCCACCGCGGGCGCGGCCGCCGGGGGCAGGATCCGGCGCGCGGTGTGCCGCCACGCGGCCAGCCCCGGCGGCGCCTGCCGCAGACCCAGACCGCGGGCGGCCTTCAGCGTCTCCTGGAACGGCAGGACCGCGAACCGGATCCGGCCGAGATCCGGCCCGGAGACGACGAGGCGCGGCACCGCCCCACGATAAGCGACCGGCCCGGCGCCGGAGCAGCTCAATTAATACTCAAGATCCGTTGCGCACGACGGTCGGAACGAAGGATGCACATACGCTGACCTGACCCAGCCTCGCTCGTGACAAGTGTCCTCAGTAGACCGTCCGACCCGAAGCGCAGAAAGAAGGAGGAAGTATGCGACGCAGACGACTGCGGATCGCACTTCTCGCGCTGCCCGCCCTGGTGGCGAGCAGCGTCCTCATGGCAACACCATCGGCGGGCGCGGACCCCGCGGATTCCACCGCCGCCGGGCGGTCCCTCCTGGAGGCCACCGACGGGGCTACCGCCGTCCGTGTCGAGCTGAGCGGCGCCGACCTGCTCAGCAAGGTGAACGACGCCGGCTTCGACATCGAGCACGGCCTCAAGCGGGTGCCGAACGGCATCGAGGGCGAGGTGATCGCGACCGTCGACGAGATCGCACAGCTCAAGGCGATGGGCGTCAAGGTTCTCGCCGACGGCGAGGGCTTCGAGTGGCCCACGGTGGCGGACGGCGGCCTCGCACCCGCCTTCGGTGCGCGGTCCGTGCAGACCCTCACCCACGAGGAGACCGTGCGGGTCGTCCGGGCCGACTGGTTCACCACGAAGGGCCAGGGCTTCCTCTACGTCGAGGCCCGGACCACCGAAGGGGCGCAGACCACCCCGATCGTCGGCATGCAGCTCGAGAACAACTCGGGCAAGGACACCCCGTTCGGCTTCGCCCGCACGATGAGCCGGTTCGTCGACTCCGGGCAGTACATGTTCCACCGGAACCTGTTCAAGCTGGACACCCGTCCCAGCCAGATCAAGGTCACCAGCTCCACCGGCGGTGTCGCCACCGGTGACGTCTCCGACTGGCTCGAGAACGCTCCGGCGCCGCTGACCGAGCGCCCCGGCTACCAGTACGACTTCATCGACGGCTACAAGCACCCGCAGCAGTTGTACGCGCGGGCCGAGGAGATCGCCAAGCAGTACCCGGACATCGCCGAGATCATCTACCTGCCGAACAAGACGAACGGCTACCAGCGCAAGGCGCAGGCCACGATCGGCGGCACCGGCCAGTCCGCGGTCGTCGTCAGCTCGGCGGCGTGGGGCCACGAGGGTGGCAACGACATCACCGTCGCGTTCGTCGACCGGCCGGGCGCGAGCCTCCCGCTCGGCGTCGAGGTGACCGGCAAGGCCATCCGCGTCCTGCTCGCCAAGGACGCCGCGGGCGCGCTCGCCAGCACCGCCGCGCAGGTGTCGGCGGCGTTGGAGACCCAGTCGCAGGGTCTGGTCGACCGGGCGCACCCGTACCGCACCAACGCGGGCACCGGCATCGTCGCCGCGACGGCGAGCCCGGTCGCGCTGACCGACACCCTCGGCGAGAAGCGCGTCGGCGCGCCGGAGGGCGAGGTGCCCCGCGGCCCGAAGACGATCCCCGTGCTGCGGATCGGCAAGCACCGCGACGGGCGCAACCCCGGCGTCCTGATCCAGGCGCAGGACCACGCCCGCGAGTGGGTGCCGGCGACGGCCTCGCTGGAGGCGGCCGAGCGTCTGGTCCGGAACTACCGGACCGACCAGGAGACGAAGAAGATCGTCAACGACACCGACGTCTTCTTCATCCTGTCCAACAACCCCGACGGGGCGAACTACAGCTTCTACAACTTCGCCTCGCAGCGGAAGAACATGACCAACCACTGCCCCGACGTGGACGCCGACCCGGGTCGCCGCAACTCCTGGGGCGTCGACCTGAACCGCAACTACCGGGTCGGTTCGGGCTTCGACGGCTACGACGGCGGGTCGTTCAGCTGCACCAGCGGCACCTACCAGGGCCCCGAGGAACTGTCGGAGCCGGAGTCGAAGAACATCATCTGGCTGGTCGAGAAGTACACGAACATCAAGTTCATGATGTCGGTGCACTCCAACGGCGGCCAGCTGTTCTGGCAGCCCGGCGCCTACATCGCGGACGGCCGGATCACCACGCCGCGCCCGCCGCTGGGCGACGAGGCGTTCTACTGGCAGTCGGCCGGCCGGATCCTCTCGCAGGTCAAGGCGTTCCGGGAGACGGTCGTCACGCCGGAGAACGTCGGCGGTTCGTCGGACGTCCTCTACTCGTCCGCGGGCAACGTGCGTGAGGACCTGTACCACACGTACGGCATCTTCGCCTTCGGCTGGGAGGTCGGCGGCTCGGTCTACAACCCGGCCACCGGCAACTGGCAGGGCGGCTCGTTCCAGCCGGAGTGGGTCGGTGACCCGCACCTGGTCAGCGGCCACTCCGAGACGATGGAGTACGCCAACGGCCTCATGGAGATGTTCCGGGTCGCCGCGGACTGGGGCAAGGACAAGCAGAAGCCGACGTCCGACCTCGTGCCCGGCGGCGGCACGTTCACGGGCTCGGTCGACGTGCGCTTCGAGACCAGCGAGCCGGCGACGATCTACTACACGACCGACGGCAGCCGGCCCACCCTCGAGTCGCCCCGTTACGAGGCGACCGAGTTCCGTGAGGGTGGCCAGGTGTTCCACGTGACCGAGACGACGACGTTCAACTGGTTCTCGGTCGACGCCGCCGGCAACGTCGAGAAGGGCTACGACCCCGACAAGAACGGCAAGAACTACCGCAAGGCGACGATCACGATCGTCGACTAGCGACCCGCGTACGAATGGCCGCCGCCAGGACCGAGCATGGTCCTGGCGGCGGTCGCGTCCTGGCAGAGCGTTCGCGGGCCACCGCTCGTGATCATCATCATCCTGCTCAGGACGGGACACGGCCGGCGTCAGGCCTAGCATGACCAAGTGGATCATCGTGATCCACCCCCGCCGATACCCCTCGGCGACCCCTCTCGAACGGAGAGTTTCTCCATGCGCAGACCCTCCAGTCTGGCACTCCTCGGCGTCGCGATATCCGGCACGCTTGTCGTGGTCGCGACCGCAGCCCCGGCGGCGGCTCAAGAGGCCGAAACGCCGTCCCCACACATCGTCGTCAGCGGCGGGATGACCCAACCGGTCTTCTCGTTCGCCGACGCGATCGAGGAACGGGTCTATGTCGAGACCCCTGTGGACACCGATCACGACGGCCGGCTCGACCGGGTCGCGATCGACATCTCGCGACCCCTGGAGACAGAGACCCAGGGCTTCAAGGTTCCCGTGATCTTCGAGCACAGCCCGTACCGGAAGGGCACCTGGGGCGACGTGCCGTACCCGAGCGTGCTCGTGGACGAGCTGCCGCAGAACGGCTTGTCGAGCCGGTCGCGTGCGCTCGCCGGCCCGACGCCGGCGCCGAACGCCGAGGCCAAGGCCAACCTGCCCGGGTCGCTCGACGACTACTACGTGCCGCGCGGCTACGCCGTCGTGCTCGGCCAGAGCGTCGGCACCGGTGACTCGGACGGCTGCCCGACCAGCGGCGACCAGGCCGAGACGCTCGGCACCAAGGCGGTCATCGACTGGCTCAACGGCCGCGCCAAGGCGTTCGACGCCGCCGGCGCGCCGGTCGACGCCGACTGGACCACCGGCGCGGTCGGGATGACCGGCGTCTCCTACAACGGGACGCTGCCCAACCAGGTCGCCACGACCGGGGTCAAGGGCCTCAAGACGATCGTCCCGGTCTCCGCGATCAGCAGCTGGTACGACTACTACCGGGCCAACGGGCTCGTCGTCGCCCCGGGCACCTACCAGGGCGAGGACCTCGACATCCTGGCCCAGTACACCGCCGGAGAGGCCCGGGCCCTGGGCGACTGCGTCGACGAGCTCGCCCAGATCACCGAGCAGCAGGACCGGATCACCGGTGACTACTCGAAGTTCTGGGAGGACCGCGACTACCGCGACGCCAGCGACGTGAAGGCCAGCGTCTTCGTCGTGCACGGCCTGAACGACTGGAACGTCAAGACCGAGAACTTCGCCGGCTGGTGGGATGAGCTCGCCAAGCGCGACGTGCCGCGGAAGATCTGGCTGCACCAGGGCGGGCACGGCGGTCCGGGCAACAACGCTTCGGTGACCCTGCCGAGCGGCCAGGCCTGGACCTACAAGCAGACCGAGAACCGGTGGTTCGACTACTGGCTGTGGAACGTCGACAACGGGATCATGGACGAGCCGACGGCCGTCGTGCAGCGCGAGGACCGCAACTACACGACGTACGCCAACTGGCCGGACAACGCCGCCAAGGACGTCGCGCTGCGGCTCGCCGCGACCGACCCGACCACGACCGGCACGCTGACCACCGGCAAGGCGCCGAAGGACAAGGTGGAGCAGAGCTTCGTCGACGAGGGCCGGACGATCCGCCCCAGCACGCTGGTGGCGGGCCCGGAGACGACCAGCCCGAACCGGCTCGCGTACGTCTCGCCGGCGCTCGGCCAGAACGTCCGGATCTCCGGCCGTCCCGAGATGCGGCTGCGGATGGCCATCGAGAACAAGCCGGACGCGAACCTGACCGTGTACCTGGTGGACTACGGCGTGGCCGGCTCGACCGCCGCGCCGACCGTGGTCACCCGGGGCTGGATGGACCCGCAGAACCGCAAGAAGGCGTCGAAGACCGACCAGCTCAAGCAGGGCAAGATGTACGACTTCAGGTGGACCCTGGAGCCGAAGGACTACATCTTCCAGGCCGGGCACCGGATCGGTGTCGTGGTGTTCTCCAGCGACCAGGACTACACGCTGCTCCCGCTCGGCGGCACCGAGCTGCGGGTGGCGCCGAACGACAGCGAACTGCGCCTGCCGGTCGTCGGTGGCCCCGCCGTCCTCGGTTTCTGATCGCCGCAAGGGTGCCCGGGGTCACCACGACCCGGGCACCCGGGGTTCTTACCGCTGCCGGCGCTTGCGGGGAGCGGCGGAGCGCGGCGGTTCGTTGCGCATGTGGTCGCGTACCCGGGTCATGATGTCGCCCAGGTCATGAAGGTCCTGATCGGACAGTGGTGCGAGCAGCTGGCGGCGGACGACCTGGACGTGTCCCGGCAGGACCTTGCGAAAGAGGGCCAGGCCGGCGTCGGTGATGGTGACCAGGGTGGCCCGCTCGTCGTCGGCGCTGGTGCCGCGGGTGATGAGCCCGGCCTTCTCCAGCAGCCCCGCCTGATAGGTCAGCCCGCTGCGGCTGTAGACGACGCCGTCGGCGAGTTGCGTCATGGTCAGTTGGCCGTCGGCGGCGGCGAGGCGGGCCAGGAGCTGGAACTGGACGTAGCTGATCCCGCCGTCGGCGCGCAGGTGCTGCTCGACCTGGTGTTCGAGGAGCCCGACGGCTTCCATGAGCGCGAAGTAGGCCTCGATCTGGGCCGGGTCGAGCCCGGGTGGGGAGTCGGTCATCGCCCTCACCGTACCGCTTCGAATCCGAAGCATTGTGTCGAGCGTCACCGTCGATGCCGAATGCTTCGAACTCGAAGCAAGGTAGGGTTGAGTTGCTTCGAGTTCGAAGCAAAAGCACTCGACGAGACGAACGGAGCGGACATGATCTGGACAGCCGGCTTCCGCAGCGCCGTGATCAGCCCGTACGAGCAGGTCCAGCTCAGCGAACCGCGGGGGTTCGCCGACCAGACCGTGCGCCAGGCCCTCTACCTGGCCGGTGGCGGGCAGCGGTTCCGCATCCGCCTCACGAACCGCTTCGGCCGCACGGCCCTGACCGTCGGCGCGGGTTCGGTCGCCACCGACAGCGGGCAGGCGGTGCTCACCTTCGACGGCGCCGAGAAGGTCTCCATCGCGCCGGGGGACGAGGTGGTCGGCGACCCGATCGACCTGCCTGTCGCGGCCGACGCCCGGCTCGTTCTCAGCCTGTATTTCCCGGAGGAGACCGGCCTCGCGACCTACGCGCACAAGCCGGCGGAGGTCGCGCACATCGCGCACGGCAACCACGTGACGGCCCCGACGCTGCCGGCTTCCGAGCAGGTCGAGGCCAGGTTCTACGTCTCGGGCGTCGACGTGCTCAGTCCCGACGCCACGGCGATCGCCGTGGCGTTCGGCGACTCCTGGTTCGAGGGCGTCGGGTCGACGATCGGCGCGAACAACCGTTCCGTCGACTTCCTCAACCGCCGCCTCGACAAGGGCTGGGTCGTCAACCAGGGCATCGCCGGCAACCGGCTGCTGACCGACGAGGTCGGCGAGAGCGCGCTCGGGCGGTTCGACCGCGACGTGCTCTCGGTGCCCGGCACCACGCACGTGCTGGTCCACTTCGGAATCAACGACCTGGGTCTGCCCGGCATGCTCGGCGAGCCGCCCGCCACCACGGACGCCCTCGTCGCCGGCCTCACCTCGCTCGCCCGCCGGGCGCACGCCGCCGACCTGAAGATCCTCGCCGCCACCGTCGGCCCGTTCGCGGGCGCGATCTATCCGGGGATCAGCACCCCCGCCGGTCTTGCCGTCCGCCGTGAGGTCAACGACTGGATCCGCGGCACCGACGTCTTCGACGGGGTCTGCGACGTCGCCGCAGCTGTCGCGAACCCCGACGCACCGGACTACATCGACCCGGCGCTGGACAGCGGCGACGGCATGCACCTCAACGACGACGGCGCGCGACTGATGGCCAACGCATTCGCCACCGGCGCGGCATGGTGGTGAGGCGTCACGCGCGGGCCAACACGCTCACGCGACCCGGTTCGGCGTCGGACTCGACGACGGTCAGGCCCTGCTCCTCGACCAGACGACGGAGCGAGTCGGAGTCGTAGAAGCGGACGACACCGGGCGCGGCTTGGTAGCACGTGGCGCGCAGTCGCCAGTAGAGGTTCGAGGACGTGATCCGCGCGCGGGCCGGCGCTGTGATCAACAGATGGCCGCCCGGCCGGAGGCAGCGCCGGATCTCGGCGACGAAGGCCGCGGGACGCGGCAGGTGCTGCACGACGAGGATCGCGAGCACACCGCCGAGCGACGCGTCCGCGAAGCCGAGTCGAGCGCCGACGTCTTGTGTGTCGAACGCGGCGGCGACCTGGTCGCGAGCTGCTCGCGCCTTGGCGACCTCGACCATGCGCGGTGACCCGTCGACACCGACGATGTCATAGCCGCGCCGGGCGAGTGCGAGGGCGTGCGCGCCGGGTCCGCAGCCGAGGTCGGCGACTGGTCCGGGCGGTGCGACCACGTTCGCGAGCCGATCGGCGATCCGCTCGACCAGTGCACGCTGCTCCGGCTCGTCGCGTCGCCGCTCCCAGGCGGCACTCTCCCGGTCGTACAAGAATCGAAAGAACCAGCGCGGTGCAGGCATGGCTGTTCAGCCCGCTTTGGCGGTTCTGACGAGCGGTGCGTCTCGTGAGAGCTCCCGGAATCCGAGGCCGTAGTACAGGGCGCGCGCCTTGGGGTGCCCCGGCGCTCCCAGGCAGACGACCGTGGCGTGGGTGGCACCGGCCGCCCGCGCGAGCCGCATCCCGTGCAGCATCATCGCCCTGGCCAGCCCGAGCCGCCGGAATGCCGGATGCGTGCCGACCGGCTCGAACTCGACGGTCGTGTTCGCCTCGTCGAGCCACATGATGGTCGAGGCGGCCATCGTGCCGTCCGGCGCCTCCACGAGGACGTGCAGGTCGCCGCGATAGGCCGCCGTCCGCCGGACGGCCGCATAGCTTTGGATCGTGTACGCCGAGGGCGTCCAGGCGTCCACGTGCGCGCGGACCACGGCCTCCGGCCGGACCTGGTCGGCGGTGCGGAAACGGAACCCGGCCGGCAGCGACGGTTCCTCCACATCGGTGAGCTCACGCTCGTTGAGCTGGGTCCAGTCGCCGGTGTCGCCGAGCGCCTCCACGTCGGTCTCGTAGCCGTGCGCCGCCCACCGCTCCAGGGCGAACTCCTCGGCGGTCGTCGGCGACACCGTGCGCTCGAGGCCGTCCGCCACGCCGTCGTACCAGTCGATCAGTTCATCGATCAGTGCGGTGTGTTCAGGATGGACCTGGTAGCTCAACGACGCGCCGGTGACGTCCTTGACCGATCCGTCGTCGCGCGTCACCTGGCGCGGAAGAAAGGCCCAGCCCCAGGCCACCAGTTCGTCGGCGGAGAACCACAGCCGGCGCCGCCAGGTCGCGCTGTGGAGCACGCTTCCCTGACCCCAGACCCAGGCCAGCTCCCCGTAGGAAGCGCCGGCACTGATCAGGTCCGGACGGGCAGCGGTGACGCGCTGAGCCAGACCCTGCATGAGCGGTATGTCACCGGCGGTCAGGAACTCGAGGTCCGTCATGGTCCGCCACTGTGCCAGGACACCGCGACCCCGACGAACCCTTTTCCAGTCCCGCCGACCCGGGCGGCCCGACCGGAGGGCGAGGCCGATCGTCAGCCGCACCCCGTCCCGCTCCCGGTGCGCCTGCCGCAGCGGTCGACGTGCGCGGCCTGACCGGCGTGACAGCCGTCGCCGCCGGCTACGACGGCACGGAGTGCGGCGGTCGCGGCCTTCGCCGTCCTGGCGGGACGGGGCTTTCGGGTGCGTGAGTCGCACCCGAACGCCTGGCGGGGTGCTGACGTCGCGGTGGCCAACGAGACCGTCACCATCACCGTGGAAGCGGACTGGGTGGAGCGCCAACTGGCGGTCTGGGTGCAGGTCGCCGGAGCTCCTCACGTGCCCGTCGAGAAGCTCGTTCCCGAGCTGCGCGGACTCCTGCGCCTGCCCCGCGACGCGACGCGCGGCGTGCTGCAGCGTCGGCTCGAACGCGTCGTGAAGGCATTGCAGGTGCGGGCGCCGGAGGTGCTCGACGGCGGCCCGCGGGCGCTTGCCCGCGTGCTGGAAGCCGGCGGCGAGGCGACCTGAGACCGTCAGCCGGCGCTGGGGCCCAGTGGGGCGCCGGCGCCGGTCGTCGGTGCCGGTTCCTTCAGTTCGACGAAGATGCTGTGTGTCGCGGAGTCGCCGATGTTCTCGCCGGCGTGCTCCTGCGCGCCCACCCAGCGGGCCTCGCCGGCACGCAGGTCGACCTCGACGCTCCGGCCGCCGGAGGCGACGCGGCGGCGGAAGGTCGACAGCGTGACCATCACGCTGTCCGGATGCCGGTGCACGTGGGTGTGGTCGCCGGGCTCGTCGCGGTACTCGAGGACGCGTACCCGCTCGTTCTCGAAGATCACTTTGTAGAGGGCGGGGTCGGTGACGGTCGGGTCGTAAGCGTCCATCGCGGGCTCCTCTATATGGGACTACGGTGCCATGATGGCATGGTGATGCCTTATGAGTCGACCGGCCGGACAGCCCAGAAGTCGCGCACCCGGCTCGCGCTGGTCACCGCCGCCCGCGACCTGCTCGCCGCCGGGCTGACGCCGCGGGTCGACGACGCCGCCCAGCGGGCCGGGATCTCGCGCACCACTGCCTACCGGTATTTCCCCAACCAGCGCAGTCTGCTGCTCGCGGCCCAGCCCACCATCTCGCCCGACAGCCTCCTGCCACCCGAAGCACCGGCCGATCCGGTCGCCCGCCTCGACGCGCTCATGACCGCGTTCGCCCGCTACAACTTCACGTGGGAGCCGCAGCTACGCGCCGCGTTGCGGCTGTCGCTCGAGCCGTCCGGCGATCAACCGGTGCTGCGGCAAGGCCGCGCCATCGGCTGGATCGCCGAAGCGCTGGCGCCGTTGCGGGAGAGCCACCCGCACGTCGACGTCGGCCGGCTCGCCGTCGCGATCCGCTCGGCGACGGGCATCGAGACACTCATCTGGCTGGTCGACATCGCCGGCTACACCCGCGAGCAGGCCACCGACACCGTCAAGGCCACGGCCCGCGCACTTCTGGACGCCGCCGTCACCCGCGCGGGCTAAGCGGCGGGTGACGCATCGATCGCCGGGAACTTGTCGAGGGTCGCCGCCGACCAACTCGGTGTCGTGCCAGCGGTGCACGCCGATCTGGGAGGCCCCTTGTCGACCACCACTGACCTGACGACAGATCCAGGCGCGCCGGAAGTCGGCGTCATGGCGAGCCCGCGCCGGCGCACGATCGGGCCGCTGGTGCTCCGACTGCACTTCTACGCGGGCGTACTCGTCGCGCCGTTTCTCGTCGTGGCCGCGCTGACCGGGCTCGCGTTCGTCTTCAGCCCACAGCTCGACCGCATCGTGTACGCGCACGAGCTGCGCGTCGATCCCGGGGGCGCGGCCCGGCCCCTCGCGGAGCAGGTGGCCGCGGCGGTGCGGGCGCATCCGGACGGCAGCGTGGGGACCGTGATCCCGCCGGTCGCGCCGACCGACCCGACCAAGGTCGTCTTCAACCTCCCCGAGCTCGGCGAGAAACAGCACACCGTCTACGTCGACCCCTACACCAACGAGTTACGCGGGACGCTGACCACCTGGTTCGGCAGCACACCGCTGCAGACCTGGCTGGACGACCTGCACCGCAACCTCCACCTCGGTGTGGTCGGCCGGCACTACTCCGAGCTGGCGGCGAGCTGGCTGTGGCTGGTCGCGCTCGGCGGGTTGTTCCTGTGGCTGCGCCGGCAATGGATGGCCCGGGCCACGTTGCGCCGCACGGTCCTGCCGGACCTGTCGGCGAAGGTCGGCGTCCGGCGTACCCGCGGCTGGCACGCCGCGACGGGCGTGTGGCTGGTGGTGGGGCTGCTCGCGCTGTCTGCGACGGGCCTGACGTGGTCGCGTTATGCGGGCGCCAACTTCGACGTGTTGCGGAGCGGCTTGAACGCGGACCGTCCGGTGCTGGACACCGCGTTGCCCGGCACCGCGCCCGGCGGCGACAGCGGGGGCGGCCATCACGACGGTGGCGCGTCGTCCGGCGGCGAGGCCGCCATCGCCGACGTGGACCGCGTGGCGACCATCGCCCGCGACGCCGGGTTGTCCGGTCTGATCGAGGTCAGCCCGCCGGCCGAACCCGGCACGGCGTGGGTGGTGGCGGAGAACGACCTGAGCTGGCCGACCAGCCAGGACAGTGTGGCGGTCGACCCGGCCACCGGGACCGTGATCGCGCGGAACGAGTTCGCGGACTGGCCGCTGCTCGCCAAGCTGTCGAGCTGGGGCGTGGCCCTCCACATGGGTTACCTGTTCGGGCTGGTCAACCAGATCCTGCTCGCCGCGCTCGCCCTCGGGCTGCTGTGCGTGACCGGGTGGGGTTATCGGATGTGGTGGCAGCGCCGACCCACCCGAGCCGATCGCGCCGCGCCACTCGGCGCACCGCCCGCGCGCGGCGCGTGGCGGCAGGCCCACCCGTCGGCGGTCGTCGTGATCCTGGTGGTCGCGGCAGCGGTCGGCTGGGCGTTGCCGCTGCTCGGCGTCAGCCTCGCGGCGTTCCTCGTCGTCGACCTGCTGATCGGAGCGGTCCGCCGCGCGGTTGCCACTGGGGGCGGCGGGTAGCGGCGCATAGGATCGCCGGCATGGCGCTGCGGCCCGTGCAGGTGAACATCAAGGCTCTCGACCACGCGGCGGTCGGTCGGTTCTGGGCCGAGGCGCTCGGTTGGACCGTTTACCGCGTCGGATCCGGCGGTACGACCTACGTCGGGCCCACCGGCGGCTTCGTCTGGCCGCACCCGGTCGCTCTCGGCGTCGACGTCGTTCCCGTCCCCGAAGCCAAGACGGCGACGAAGAACCGTGTGCACCTCGATCTCGCCACCACCTCCGCGGCGCATCAGGGCGAGTTGGTCGCACGCCTGCGGGCCCTGGGCGCGACGCCCGTCCACGTCGGCCAGGTCGACGTGCCGTGGACCGTGCTCGCCGATCCCGAGGGCAACGAGTTCTGCGTGCTGGAGCCCCGGGAGGTCTACCGGGACACCGGGCCGATCGCTGCGGTGGTGGTCGACTGTGTCGACCCGCGGGCCATGGCCCGGTTCTGGGGTGAGGCGATCGACTGGACCCTGCGTGCGGTGACCGACGATCACGCGGTGTTGCGCGCCGCCGAGGGTCCGTATCTCGAGTTCCTCCGCACACCCGACGCGAAGAGCGTGCCCGACCGGGTCCATCTCGACCTGCTGCCGTCCCCGGGTGACGACAAAGCCGCGGAGGTGGCCCGGCTGCGGGCCCTCGGCGCCACCGACCTCGACGTCGGCCAGGGCGACGCCCCGTGGACGTGCCTGGCCGACCCGGAGGGTCACGAGTTCTGCGTCCTGGCTCCGTTCTGACCCAGGGCGATGCCGACGACGCCGCTGGTGCTGTTGTCCGTCGCCTGCGCGCAGGTCGGCGTGGCCGTCGCGCGCACCCTGTTCGACGAGGTCGGGCCGACCGGGGTGCTCCTCCTGCGGCTGGGCGTCGCGGCCCTGGTCTTCGCTCTCCTGGTGCGACCGCGGGTGTGGTCGTGGTCCGCCGCGGCGTGGCGGTCGACGGCCCTGCTGGGTGTCTTCTCCGCCGGGCTCAACCTCCTGACCTACCTGGCGTTGAGCATCGCGCCACAAGGGATCGTCGTCACCGCGTCGTTCGTCGGGCCGCTGGTGCTGTCGGTCGTGCAGACGCGGCGGCCGGCCGACCTGCTCTGGGCGCTGCTGGCCGGCACGGGCGTCGTGCTGCTCGGCCTGCGCACCGGGGTCGACGTCCCGCTGGCCGGCCTTCTGCTCGCCCTCGCGGCCGGCGGGTGCGGGGCCGGGTACATCATGTGCAGCGCCCGCGTCGGCAAGGACGTGCCCGGTCTCGGCGGCCTGGCCGTCTCGTTCGCCGTCGGTGCGCTCATCGTGCTGCCGTTCGGTGCGGCGGGCGCCGGCGAGGCGTTGCGCGACCCGGGGCTGGTGCCCGGCCTGCTCGCGGTCGCCTTGCTGTCCTCGGTCGTGCCGTACGCCCTCGAACTGGTCGCCCTGCGCCGCATGCCGACGCGCGTCTTCGGCGTGCTCATGAGCCTGCAACCGGCCGCCGCGGCCGTCGCCGGCCTGCTGATCCTGGACCAGCGCCTCGGCCCGGCCCCAATCGCCGCACTGCTGCTGGTCACCGCCGCCAGCATCGGCGTGACCCGACAACGCCCCGACCGACCGCCACCACAGAGCTAACGCAGCACCTCGTGCAGCCGCGCCGCGAACTCGGCCGGTTTGCCGGCGTAGCCGTAGTCGCCGCCGAGGAAGCCGCCGTGGTGGCTCGGGAACACCGTGGCCTCCTGGCCGAGCAGCGCCGCCGTGCCGACGGCGGTCCGCGCGGTGTAGGTGCCCGCGGACTCCTCGCCGACCGCGACCACGATGCGGGTCGGCGCGGCCGTCAACACGGCCGGATCCGGGCGGTAGTCGGTGACCGCCCACGACAGCTGCGACAGCAGGGGATCGTCGCGGGTGCCGTCGTCCTCGGCCGGCATGCCGAACATGGCCGGGTCGGGCGCCGGCTGCGCGAAGTACTCGTCGGTGAACTCGCCCTGCCACGACGTCATCGCGATGAACGCGGCCATCCCCGCGCCGCTGCCGTTCGCCTGGTAGGCCTCGTAGAAGCCCGACCGGGCCCGGGCCGCAGCCGCCGCGTCGGGCAGCACGGCGTTGATCGGCGGCTCGTGTGCCACCAGCGTGGCGACGTCACCGGGGTGCGCCGCGACCAGCGCGAGACCGGTGACCGCGCCGCCGCTGCTGCCGAACACGTCGACGGGGCCGGCGCCGAGCGCGTCGATCAGCAGGTGCAGGTCGGCGGCCTGCTGCTGCGGCGTGTTGTCCTTGCGACCGTCGGTCCGGACGCTGCGGCCGAGACCACGAGGGTCGTAGGTGACGACCGTGCGCTCCGGGAAGTGCTCGGCCAGCGCGCCGAAGCCGTCGGCCGTCATCGGCTGGCCGATCATCAGCAGCACGGGCCGCCCGTCGGCCGGCGGCAGCGGGCCGCGCACGTCGTACACCAGGTCGACGCCCGGCAGGGCAAGGGTGTGCGTCTTCTTGCCAGTCATACGGTCGAGCCTACGACCGATCGGCGCGACCCGAGGGCACAGCGTCGTCGGTGTCGAGGTAGGCCGACAGGGCTGCGGCGCCGGTGAGCATCGCGCGGCCGCGGTGCGTCAGGCGGGCGTGCCAGTCACGCAGCGTCGATTCCAACGGCGCGACGCCGCCGGCCGTACGGACCTGGTCGATCAGCGGGGCGATCTGCTCCAGCCGGTAACCGCCGCGCCTGAGCTGGTGGACGAGTTGGGCGTCGCGCACGTCGGCCGCGGTGTAGACCCGGTAGCCCGTCTGCCGGTCGCGTCCTGGTCGGACCAGGCCGGCGCGTTCCCATTTGCGCAGGGTGGCCGGCCGGATGCCGAGCCGTCGTGCCAGCGGCCCGACGAAGGAGTCCCCGCGGGGCTCCGCGACGGGGCTCAGGTCCCGCAGCGCCGCCTCGACGGCTTCGAGGGTCCGGCGGTCCTCGAGAACCTGGGCGTGGCTCTCGTCGACGAGCCGCAGCGCGTACGCCGTCCTGCCCTCGTTGATCGCCTGCATGATCGCCGTGGCCGTCTGATGGCCGTGACCCGGCGCCAGGGCCAGGAACGCGTGCAGCGCGCGGGCGTGCCGTGAGGTGTAGACGCGATAGCCGGCCGGGCTGCGCGCGGCGGCCGGCAGGATCCCGGCCTCCTCGTAGTTCCTGATCGCCTGCGTCGACAAGCCGCGCGGGCGTGCCAGGTCGACCGGCCTGAGCTGTTGAGGGTTTTGCCGCACCACCCGCGCCGATCTCGCACAAAGGTTCAACCGTCGGTTCAACGATACCGTCGAAGGAGTGACAGTTGACATCAACCCCACCACCGTGCTGGAGTTGCTCCCCGCCCGGCCGCGCGTGCTCGCCCTCGGCGAACCCACCCACGGCGCCGACGTCCTGCTCGAGGTGCGCAACGACCTCTTCCGGCAACTCGTCGAGCAGGAGGGCTACCGGACGATCGCCATCGAGAGCGACTGCCTGCTGGGCCTGGTCGTGGACGACTACGTGACGTCGGGCGCCGGCACCCTCGACGAGGCCATGCGACGCGGCTTCAGCCACGGGCTCGGCGGCTCCGCGGCCAACCGGGACCTCGTGCGGTGGATGCGCGCCCACAACGAGGGCCGGCCGGCGCCGGAACGCGTGCACTTCGCCGGTTTCGACGCGCCCACCGAGATCAGCCATGCGCCGAGCCCCCGGCAGGCACTCACGGCCCTGCACGCCTATCTCACCGCCCGGGTCGACCCCGGCCTGCTGCCCTGCACCGCCGATTGCCTCGACCGCCTGCTCGGTGCCGACGAACGGTGGGCCGACACCGCCGCGATGTGGGACCCGGCCAAGTCGGTGGGGCGGACGCCCGAGGCCAGGGAACTGCGGGTGCTCGCCGACGACCTGGTGGCGCTGCTCGACGCGCAGGCGCCGGAGTTGGCCGCGCAGGACGGCTGGGACCGGGCGCGCCTGCACGGCCGCACCGCCACCGGACTGCTGCGCTACCACTTCTGGATGGCCGAGCCGTCGCCGAGCCGGATGGCGTGGCTGCTGAGCGTGCGCGCGTCCATGATGGCCGCCGACCTGCTGGCCCTCGCCGGTCCGGTGCTGGCGTTCGCCCACAACGCGCACCTCCAGCGGCACCGGAGCACGATCCGGATGGGCGAGGCGCCGGCGGAATGGTGGAGCGCGGGCGCGCTCGTCGAGGCCGCGCTGGGGGAGGGGTACGCCGTCCTGGCCACCGCGCTGGGCACGCTGCGCGACCAGGGCGTCGAGACCCCACCACCCAACACCATCGAAGGAAGGTTGTACGCGCTCCCGTCGGACCGGTTCCTCGTCGACCCTCGCTCGCTGTCCGATCTGGAGCCACGAGTGTCGCCCTGGTTCGGCTACGCGCCCGTGGACCCGGCCCACCTGACCGGCATCGACGGCATCGTGTTCGTCAGGGACGCCTGAGCCGGCGGCACGCGTACCCGATGAGCACCGCGGTCGCCGCCGTGAACAGGGCCAGCTCCCACCACTGGAACGTCCAGTAGCGACCGTCGGGCTGGTAGGTGACGACCTGGTGGTAGCGCTCGCCGATGCGCACGACGCAGTCGTGCATCCGCTGCCGGACCGCCTCGGGCACAGGGCCGGCCGGCCCACCCGGTCCCTCGCCGCCGATCGTCGGGCAGGCGGCCGTCAGCACCTGGTCGGTGAGGGGTGTGCCGGCCGAGTCGACAATGTGGACGGACTGGATCCACGCGTTCGGCAGGTCCGGCGGCGCCGGTTGCAGCGTGCTCGGTCCGATGCCGAGCAGGATGTTGCCGCCGGCGCCGTATCCGGTCGTGTCCGGGTCGAGCGGCACCGACACCACCCGCGGTGCGGCCACGAGCGGCCGGAGCCACTCGGTGACGACGATCCGCGCGGCCACCAGACCCGCCAGCGTCACCGCCATCGCCGGCAGCGTCCGACGGGTGACCAGCCCCGCGGTCACGCCGCACGCGAGCGCGAACAGCGCGTACCCGATCGGCACGAGGTCCCGCTGGTCGAACGTGCCGTAGACGGCGGCCGCGGCGTCGTCCAGCGGCCCGGCCCACCAGGTGACCAGCGCGCTGAGCAGGGCGGTCGCCAGGACGGTCGCGGTGCCGGCGACCGCGAGCTTCGTCGCCAGCCAACGGGCCGGGCGGACACTCTGCGCCCAGACCAGGCGATGGGTGCCGGCTTCGAGCTCGCGGGCGACCAGTGGCGCGCCCCAGAACGCGCCGATCAGCGCGGGGGCCACGATCACGACGAGACCGGCGACGGTACGCGCGGGCGTGTTGTCGAGGGCGAACGCGGACAGGGCCGGGCACTGTGCCGCCGGTGCGCAGGCACGACGGGCGGCCGAGGCGGCGTCGGCGAGGTGCGGCCGGGTCGCCAGGACCACCGCGGCGACGGCGCCGAGTCCGGCCGCGGCGGTCCAGGCCGAGGCGCGGAACTGGCGGAGCGCGAGCCGGATCACGCGGACCGCCCCAGCTCGTCGAGCACGACCCGCTCCAGCTCGGCCGGGTCGGGGGACGGCGCCGCGAGCCGCACCCGGCCCCCGGCGACGACCACCACGTGGGTGCAGGCGTGCGCCAGATCGGCGACCAGGTGGGTGGAGAGCACCACCGCGGTGCCGGTGGTCGTCGCGGCCGCGACCGTCTCGTCGAGGAACGCGCGGCGGGCCAGCGGGTCGAGGCTGGCCACCGGCTCGTCGAGGACCAGCAGGTCGGGTCGCTTCGACAGGGCGAGCGTGAGCGCGAGTTGGGCGCGCTGCCCACCGGAGAGGCGGCCGGCCCGCTGCCGGAGCGGGAGGCTCAGCCGGTCCGCCCGCTCGCGGGCGGCGGCCGCGTCCCAGCGGCGGGCGTTGAGGCCGGCGCCGAGCAGGCTCAGGTGCTCGGCCACGGTCAGGCCGGCGTAGGTCGGCGCGTCCTGCGCGACGAACCCGACCCGGCCGGACCGCATCGCCGTGTCCGGGGTGCCGCCGAGGACCCGCACGGCACCCGCCGTCGGGCTCAGCAGGCCCACGATCAGCTGCAGCAGGGTCGTCTTGCCGGCGCCGTTCGGCCCGACCAGGCCGACGATCGCGCCCTCGGGCACGGCCAGGGTGCAGTCGCGCAGCGCCCAGCGCCGCCGGTACCGCTTCGCGAGTGCTTCGGTCTCCAGGATCATGCCGCCGATGTCTACGCCGGCACTGGTGACAGCCCGGTCACAGGCGACCGTCACCCGGCTGTCACCAGGCCGCTGGCATGCTGGGCCGCATGCGGGTGCTGGTGGTCGAGGATCACGAGCTGCTCGCCCGGACGATCGG
The DNA here is from genome assembly GCF_016862515.1 of Asanoa iriomotensis. Classification (GTDB taxonomy): domain Bacteria; phylum Actinomycetota; class Actinomycetes; order Mycobacteriales; family Micromonosporaceae; genus Asanoa; species Asanoa iriomotensis. The sequence continues at coordinate 11,043 of NZ_BONC01000063.1, read as the reverse complement.
CGCCGGGCTGCGGCGCGCGGGCATCGCCGTGGACGTCGTCACCGACGGCGACGCGGCGCTGGAACGCCTGGACGTCACGCCGTACGACGTGGTGGTGCTCGACCGCGACCTGCCGTCCGTGTCCGGCGACGAGGTGTGCCGGCGGGTGGGTTCGCGCGGCCTGGCGTCCCGGGTCCTGATGCTCACCGCCGCCGGCACGCTCGCCGACCGGGTGCACGGTCTCGATCTCGGTGCCGACGACTACCTGACGAAGCCGTTCGACTTCCCGGAGCTGGTCGCGCGGGTGCGGGCGCTCGGCCGGCGCACCGGCCGGGCCGTGCCGCCGGTGCTGCGCTGCGCCGACGTGGAGCTGGACCCGGCCCGGCGGACCGTCACCCGGGCCGGCCGGCCCGTTTCCCTGAGCCCCAAGGAGTTCGCGGTGCTGGCGCACCTGCTGGCCCGGCCCGGTGTGGTGGTGTCGGCGGAGGAGCTGCTCGACCACGTCTGGGACGAGGCGGCGAACCCGTTCACGACGACGGTCAAGACTACCGTCGGCCGGCTGCGGTCAAAGTTGGGCGAGCCGTCGATCATCGCGACGGTACGCGAGGGCGGGTACCGTGCCGGCGACTGAGCGGCCGCGGCTGCGGGGTCGGCTCGCGCTGGCGTACGCGGCGGCGGCGGTCGTCCTGGGCGCGGTGCCGGTGGCCGTCGTCGGTCTCGGGCTGTGGACGGGTCGGTCCACCCAGGCGGTCGGTGCCACGGCCGATGCGTTCACGGGCGGCAACACCGGGCAGGTGCTGCTCGCCGTCGTCGCCGGGTTGGTCGTCGTGGCGCTGGTCGCCGCGCCGGTCGGGTGGGCGCTCGCCGGGCGGGCGTTGCGGCCACTGCGGGAGGTCACCGCCGCGGCCGGCGCCGCCACCGCCGACCGGTTGCCCGGACACGGCGCGCTCGGCCGGTACGCGGAGTTCGCCGAGCTGTCCGCCACCCTGGCCGGGCTGTACCGCCGGCTCGACAGCGCCTATGCCGCACAGCGGCGCTTCGTCGCCGACGCCTCGCACGAGCTGCGTACCCCCTTGACGGTCCAGCGGGCGTTGATCCAGGTCGCGCTCGCCGATCCGGCCGCGGACGCCGCGTCGTTGCGCGCCGTGTGCGCGGAGCTGTTGCGGGTCGGGGAGCAGCAGGAGCGGCTGGTCGCCGCGTTGTTGGCGCTGGCGCGAGGCCAGCAGGGGCTGGCGGCCCAGGAACCCGTGGACCTTGCCGCGGTGGCGGCTTCGGCGATCGGTTCCTCCGTCGTGTCCGCCGACCTCCGGCCCGCTCTGGTGGCCCGTGCCGACCCGACCCTGGTGGCCAGCCTGGTCGGCAACCTGGTGGACAACGCTCTGCGGCACAACGTCGACGGCGGGCGGGTCGACGTCTCGACGGGGTGCTCCGGGACACGGGCGGTGCTCGTCGTGGCCAACACGGGCCCGGTCGTGCCGGCGGACGCGGTCGACCGGATCCTGGAGCCGTTCCAGCGACTTCGGGGCGCCGGCGGCAGCGGGCTGGGTCTGGCGATCGTGCGCGCGGTCGCCGACAGCCACGACGCGGACCTGAGCGTGGTGCCGAACCCGGGCGGCGGCCTGACCGTCACGGTGGGCTTCCCCGCCGCGGGCCTGCCTGTCTAGCGTGTGCGCATGGGCTTCTGGGATGACGTCGACCGGCACCTGGTCCGCTACTCGGCCGCCGGGCGGTTCACGCCCGAGGTGATCGTGCGCGCCGAGGGCAGCTACGTGTTCACCGAGTCCGGGCGGCGGATCCTCGACTTCACCTCGGGCCAGATGAGCGCGATCCTCGGGCATTCGCACCCCGACATCGTGGCGACGGTCCGCCGTCAGGTGGGCGAGCTCGACCACCTGTTCAGCGGCATGCTCAGCCCGCCGGTGGTGGAGCTGGCGCGGCGGCTGGCCGGGTCGTTGCCCGCACCGTTGGCCAAGGTGCTGCTGCTGACCACCGGCGCCGAGTCCAACGAGGCCGCGATCCGGATGGCGAAGCTGGTCACCGGCAAGCACGAGATCGTGTCCTTCGCGCGGTCGTGGCACGGCATGACGCAGGCCGCGGCGGCCGCGACCTACAGCTCCGGTCGCAAGGGGTACGGGCCGACGTCGCCGGGCAACTTCGCGATCCCCGTCCCGACCCGTTTCGTCACCGACTGGCGGCAGCAGCTCGACCTCGCGTTCGAGCTGATCGACGCGCAGTCGGTCGGCAGCCTGGCGGCCTGCATCGTCGAGCCGATCCTCAGCTCCGGCGGCGTGATCGACCTGCCCGAGGGCTATCTCGTCGCGCTGTCGGCCAAGTGCCGCGAGCGGGAGATGCTGCTCATCGTCGACGAGGCGCAGACGGGTCTGTGCCGCACCGGCGCGTGGTACGCCTTCGAGCGCGACGGCGTCGTACCCGACATCCTGACCTTGTCCAAGACCCTGGGTGCCGGGTTGCCGCTGGCCGCGATGGTGACCTCCGCGGAGATCGAGCAGCGGGCGCACGAGCGTGGCTACCTGTTCTTCACCACGCACGTCTCCGACCCGCTGGTCGCCGCGGTCGGCAACACGGTGCTCGACGTGCTGGAACGCCACAAGCTCGACCTGCGGGCCGCCGAGTCGGGGGCCTTCCTCCGGGACGGCCTGCTCGCGCTCGCGTCGCGGTATGACGTGATCACCGACGTACGCGGCCGGGGTCTGCTGGTCGGGTTGGAGCTGGCTTCCGACGAGGTGGGTGCCGCGGTGACGAAGCGTTGCCTGTCGCTGGGGCTGCACATGAATGTCGTGCAGCTGCCCGGCATGGGTGGGGTGTTCCGCATCGCGCCGCCGCTGACGGCGACCCGGGACGAGCTCACCGAGGGTCTCGAGATCCTGGGCCAGGCCCTGGCAGAGGTGTGAACGGGTCATTCTGCGACACTCACGACGACCGGCCGCGGGGACAATGGTCTCCTACGTGGTCGCCGGTCGCTCGGAGGTTCGCATGATCTTCATTACCGCCAAGTTCCGGGTGAAGCCCGAGCACGCCGACCAGTGGCCGGCGATCTCGCGCGACTTCACGGACGCGACCCGCGCGGAGCCCGGCTGCCTCTGGTTCGACTGGTCGCGCAGCCTCGACGACCCGACGGAGTACGTGCTGGTCGAGGCGTTCCGCGACGGCGACGCAGGTGCCGCGCACGTCGGCTCCGACCACTTCAAGCAGGCGCAGAAGACGCTGCCGGGCTATCTGGCCGCCACACCGAAGATCATCAACGCGACGGTGCCGCAGGACGACTGGTCGGCGCTGGGGGAGTTGGCCGTACCTTCATGACGGTCAGGCCCGTGGTGTTCACCGTGCGGGCGGTCCGCCGCCACGACGCCAGGCAGGCCTTGTCGCCGCTTCTCGCGCAGCGCGCCGCGTCCAGGACGCGCGGCGCGCCGCGGTCGAGCAGCATCCAGGTCGGCAGGGCCTCGGCGCGGGTGACCTGGAACCGCCCCTTTTCTGTTTCGGTGACCGTGAAGCGGCCCATCACCCCGTCCCTGGTGTCGAGGGAGAAGTCCTGGCCGGAGACGTGGTTGCCGAGCCCGTAGGCCACCCACTTGGTGCCGATCCGCTCGAACGGCTGCACCACGTGTGCGTGGTGGCCGACGACCAGGTCGACGTCCGGGGAGCGGAGCAGCTCCCGGGCGACCCGGCGCTGCTGTGCGTTGGGTTCGTGGGCGTACTCGGTGCCCCAGTGGACGGACGCGACGACGAACTCGGCGCCCGCGGCCCGCGCCGTTCGTGCCTGCCGCAGCAGCGCGGCGACGTCGAGCTCGTTCGCGAGCCACGGCTTGTCCTTGGGTTCGACGAGACCGTTGAAGCTGAAGGTGTACGAGAGATGGCCGACCCGGACGCCGTTGACGTCGTAGATGGTCGGCCGCGCCGCCTCGGCCTTGCTGCGCGCGGTGCCCGTGTGCGCGATGCCCGCCGCATCCAGGGCGTCGAGGGTACGGCGGACGCCCGCGGCACCACCGTCGAGGCTGTGGTTGGACGCGGTGGAACAGGCGTCGTAGCCGGTCCTCTTCAGAGCCGTGGTGACCTGGGGCGGCACGGAGAAGATCGGGTAGCCGGTGAACGGGCCTTTGGGTCTCCCGAGCGGCGTCTCGAGGTGGCAGATCGCCAGGTCGGCCGCGCTGACGACCGGTGCGACGTCCTTGAACAGGTTGACGAAGTCGCTTCGCCAGAGTCCAGAGTGGAGCAGGATGTCGCCGCTGGCGACCATGGTGAACGTCCGCGGCACCCATGTGGTGGTCGGCGGGGTGGGCGGCCATCGCGCGAAGGGCGGCGTGGCCCCACCGCCACCACCCGACGCCGTGCCGCTCGCGGGCGGCACCGGACCGTCCCCGGTGCGGGCCAACAGAGACGGCCCGAACACGAGCAGAACCGCGGCGCCACAGACAACCATGCGACGAAGCAGCATCCGTGCAGCGTGACGCATGGACGCAAACGAATCCACCCCTTGCCATATGCCCTGCACCCTGGGCAGCGGAAAGGTCGTAGCATGCTTCGACGTGGAGGCACGACTGGTGGTCAGGGAGTGCGGTGAGCGGGATGTCGACGCGTTGGAGCGGCAGCTTCCGACGGGGCTGAACCACTACCACGCGGCCCGTTACCGGCGGCAGTGTGAGGGGTTCAGCACCTTCCTCGTCGCGTACCGCGGTGAGGTCGTCGTGGGTTCGGGCGAGATCCTCTGGCAGGGTGCCAAAGAACCCGAGGTCCGCGAGCGGTTCCCCGACTGCCCCGAGATCAACGGGCTGGCAGTGGTGCCGGACCACCAGTCACAGGGCGTCGGGACGGCGATCATCCGCGCGGCCGAGGAACTCGCCGCGCGGCGCGGCGCCCAGCGGATCGGCATGGGTGTCGGCGGCGACAACGACCGAGCGGAGGCGCTCTACCTGCGACTCGGCTACGCCGACACCGGCTGCCGCTACCTGGACCGCTACCAGAACGTCGACGCGGCCGGCAAACGGCACGACATAGCCGACCCCTGCCGCTTCCTCGTCAAGCCGCTCACCCCGGCGCGCTGACCGGGTCGGTGGACAGGTGCTGTCACCCTGACGGTCCACACGCGAGGGACGGGGGCGGCGTGCAGATCATCGAAGTCACCGATCTGGCCGTGCGGTCGGCGGTCATCCGGCTCCGCCGGCCAGGGACGGCGTTGCGGTTCGTGCTGTACCCGATGCTCCACATGGCCAAGCCGACCTTCTACTCCGCGGTGACCCGGCGGCTCAAGGCGGCCGACGTCGTCGTGGTCGAGGGCGTCGGCGGCGGCGGGCGCAAGGGCTCGGTGCTGGTGGGTGCGCTGACGCTCAGCTACCGGGTGCTGAGGTTCAACCGCGGGGCGAAGCTGGTCGAGCAACGCATCGACTACGCCGCGCTCGGCGTGCCGATCGTGCGCCCGGACGTGAGCAAGGCGGAGTTCGCGGACGGCTGGCGGCGGATCCCGCTCAAGGAACGCCTGCTGATGTGGGCGGTGTTCCCGGCCATCGTGGTGGTCCGCCTGTTCGGCGGCACCCGCGTGATCTGGTCGCGCTCCATGGAGCTGAACGACCTCCCGCTGACGCTCAAGGACGAGGAGCTCAACGACCTCTCGCCGGAGCTGGAGGCGGCGCTGGGCGGCGAACGCGACGAACGCCTGCTGGCCGCCCTCTGCCACCTGCACGAGGAGCGCGGCGATGAGGACATCGAGGTCGCCGTGGTCTACGGCGCCGGACACACCGCGGCCGTCGTGCTCGGTCTGATGCAACGCTACGGCTACCGCCCGAGGTCGGCGGACTGGCTGACCATCGCGGATCTGTGACGGACCTATTCGAGCCCGTCACGCGGGATCGGCGGCCCGACGCGGAAACCGCGGAACCGGGCCTCCAACCCGGCGCGCTCCGGCGAGCAGCACATGACCCCGACGTCCACAGTGGCCGGCAGGTCGAGGTGGCCCAGCCGGAGCAACTCCCAGCGCCCGTCGCCGACGCGGCAGTGCACGGCGAGCGCCGCGTCGAAGCGGGTGACCCGCATGGAAACCACGCCTGGTTCGCCGAGGAGCGGCGCGACCGAGAGATCCGAGAACTCCCGGGTGTAGACGGTGCTGACCTGCACGACGCCCGACGTGACCTCGAGGCCGCTCTTGCACCAGTTGCGCTCGTCGGCACGGACCATCAGCCCGGCCTGGTCGAACCGGGTGGTGTGCGCGGCGGACACGACCGCCTCGGCGGTGAAGTCGCCGGTCACCGGCTGGCTGAAGAAGTGCCCGCTGTCGGTGGTCCACCCGTAGAAGGTCGCCCGCCAGAAGTCCGTCTGGGGCCCGGTGACGGCCCGGATCTCGTCGCCGTCGACCGACCAGTCGGTGGGCTCGTTGAGCCACGTCATGCCCTCGAACACATCGAGGATCGTAGCGGCTTACGATCGCAGACCTATGACACGCCAGGATCCGATCAGGATCGTTCCCCACGACCCGGGCTGGGCGGCCAGCTTCGCCCGCGAGCGCGACCGGGTCGAGGCCGCGCTCGCGGGCCGGCTCGTCGGTCGCGTCGAGCACATCGGCAGCACGGCGATCCCGGGCCTACCGGCCAAGGCGATCATCGACATGTCCGCGGTGGTCGACGACTACGACCGCAGCGCCGGCATCGAGCGAGACCTGGCCGCGATCGGCTGGGTGCACGCGCCCGAGCCCGGCGACCACGAAAACCGGAAGTGGTCGTTCTGCTTCCCGGACGCGGCCTGGCGCACCCACCACCTGCACGTCTGGGAAGTGGCCGACCCGACCTGGCCCGGGCTGCTCCGCTTCCGCGACTTCCTCCGCCGCCACCCGGACCTGGCGGCCGAATACGGCCGCGTCAAAGCCGCCCTGGCCACCACCGACGACCACGACCGCCCGAAATACCGCGCGGGCAAGGCCCCGTTCATCGAGCACATCCTCCGCCTGGCCGCCAACCCACCCACCGACAGCGAGCAGCCGCGGTAGCCACAACCCTGGTCCGTCGGAGTCGCGCTCAGCCCGAGCCGCCGCCATTGAGGCCGTGACCACTGTTTGTGGCCATGGTTGGGCGGGCGCCGGCTGTTGCCGATGGTCCGCGCCGGGGTGTGGCTGGGTCGGTCAGCGTGCGGCGCCGCTGTTTAGGCCGTGACCGTCGTTTGTAGCGATGATTGGGCAAGCCAGGTCGGGTTCCGCCGTGCCGTGCGGCAGCGCGCCGAGTTGGTCCGGGTGACCAGGTCCCAGCGGAACGGGATCATGCTCCGACGTAGTCCGCGAGGTGTTGGCCCGTCAGGGTCGAGCGGGCCTTGACCAGCGCGGCCGGCGTGCCCTCGAAGACGATGCGGCCGCCGTCGTGGCCGGCGCCCGGGCCCAGGTCGATGATCCAATCGGCGTGGGCCATGACCGCCTGGTGGTGTTCGATGACGATTACCGACTTGCCGGCGTCGACGAGGCGGTCGAGCAGGCCGAGCAGCTGCTCGACGTCGGCCAGGTGCAGGCCCGTGGTCGGCTCGTCGAGGATGTAGACCCCGCCCTTCTCGCCCATGTGGGTCGCCAGCTTCAGGCGTTGGCGCTCGCCGCCCGACAGCGTGGTGAGTGGCTGGCCGAGGGTGAGATAGCCGAGGCCGACGTCGGCCAGGCGCTCCAGGATCTGGTGCGCCGCCGGGGTTTTCGCATCGCCCGCGCCGAAGAAGTCGACGGCCTCGGCCACCGGCATCGCCAGCACCTCGCTGATGTCGCGGCCGCCCAGGTGGTATTCGAGCACCGACGCGTCGAAGCGCTTGCCCTCGCATTCCTCGCAGGTGGTCGCTACGCCGGCCATCATGCCCAGGTCCGTGTAGATCACGCCCGCGCCGTTGCAGCTTGGGCACGCGCCCTCGGAGTTGGCGCTGAACAGGGCCGGCTTGACGCCGTTGGCCTTCGCGAACGCCTTGCGGATGGGCTCGAGCAGGCCGGTGTACGTCGCCGGGTTGCTCCGCCGCGACCCCCGGATCGCGCCCTGGTCGACCGTGACGACGCCGTCGCGGCCGGAGACCGAGCCGTGGATCAGCGAGCTCTTGCCCGAGCCCGCCACGCCGGTCAGCACGACCAGCACGCCGAGCGGGATGTCGACGTCGACGTCCCGCAGGTTGTGCAGCGTGGCGCCGCGCACCTCCAGCGCACCGCTGGCCCCACGCACCGACGGCTTGAGCGTCGCCCGGTCGTCGAGGTGGCGACCGGTCAGCGTGCCGCTCGACCGCAGGCCCTCGACCGTGCCCTCGAAGACGACCTCGCCGCCCCCGGTGCCGGCGCCCGGACCGAGGTCGACGACGTGGTCGGCGATCGCGATCGCCTCGGGCTTGTGCTCGACCACCAGCACCGTGTTGCCCTTGTCGCGCAACTGGAGCAGCAGGTCGTTCATCCGCGCGATGTCGTGCGGGTGCAGGCCGATGGTGGGCTCGTCGAAGACGTACGTCACGTCGGTGAGCGACGAACCCAGGTGGCGGATCATCTTGGTGCGCTGCGCCTCGCCGCCGGACAGCGTGCCCGCCGGCCGGTCGAGCGAGAGGTAGCCCAGCCCGATCTCGGCGAACGAGTCGAACAGGTGCTGCAGCCCGGCGAGCAGCGGCGCCACCGACGGGTCCTCGATGCCGCGCAGCCACTCGGCCACGTCGCTGATCTGCATCGAGGACACGTCGGCGATGTTCTTGCCCTGGATTTTCGACGAGCGGGCCTCGGCCGCCAGCCGGGTCCCCTCGCAGTCGGGGCAGACCGTGAACGTGACGGCCCGCTCGACGAACGCGCGGATGTGCGGCTGGAGCGAGTCGACGTCCTTCGACAGGAACGACTTCTGGATCTTGGGGATCAGGCCTTCGTACGTCAGGTTGATGCCCTCGACCTTGATCTTGGTCGGCTCCTTGTAGAGCAGGTCGTGCAGCTCGCGCTTGTTGTATTTGCGAATCGGCTTGTCGGGATCGAAGAAGCCCGAGCCCTTGAAGATGCGGCCGTACCAACCGTCCATGCTGTAGCCCGGCACCGTGAACGGGCCCTCGTTGAGCGACTTGCTGTCGTCGTAGAGCTGCGTCAGGTCCATGTCGTTGACCGAGCCCATGCCCTCACAGCGCGGGCACATGCCGCCGAGGCGGTTGAACGTCGCCTTCTCCGCCTTGGTCTTGCCGCCCCGCTCGACGGTGATCGCGCCGCTCGCGCGCACCGACGGCACGTTGAACGAGAACGCGTTGGGCGGGCCGATGTGCGGCTGGCCGAGCCGGCTGAACAGGATGCGCAGCATGGCGTTGGCATCGGTGGCGGTGCCGACCGTGGAGCGGGGGTTGGCGCCCATCCGCTCCTGGTCGACGATGATCGCGGTGGTCAGACCGTCGAGGAGGTCGACCTCGGGCCGCGCGAGCGTCGGCATGAACCCCTGCACGAACGCGCTGTAGGTCTCGTTGATCATCCGCTGCGACTCTGCGGCGATCGTGTCGAAGACCAGCGAGCTCTTGCCCGACCCCGAGACGCCCGTGAACACCGTCAGCCGGCGCTTCGGGATCTCGATGCTGACGTCCTTGAGATTGTTCTCGCGGGCGCCCTGCACACGGATCAGGTCGTGACTGTCGGCGACGTGCGAAGCGGACGTGGTCGCCTTGCTCATCGGTTCTCCATCCGGTCAGAGCGAGATTTCGCAGCGTACGAGCAGGGTCCGGCCATGCTACGCGGCCCGGGCGACAGTTTTCGGCTCAGCGCACCTCGTTGATCCGGACCTGGTTGCCGGCCGGGTCGCGGAACGCGCAGTCCCGGACGCCCCACGGCTGCTCGGTCGGCTCCTGGGTGACCTCGGCGCCGCTGTCCCGGACCTTCGCGAACGTCGCATCCAGGTCGGCGGTGCCCAGCACGATGGTGGCATAGCTGCCCTTGGCCATCATCTCGTTGATGATGCGCCGCTCCTCGTCGGTGACGCCCGGGTCGGCGGCCGGCGGCGTCAGGACGATCGCGGTGCCGGCCGCGTCGGCGGGCCCGACGGTGATCCACCGCATGGTGCCCTGTCCGACGTCGTTGTGCACCGTCAGACCCAGGGCGTCCCGGTAGAAGGCGAGTGACTTGTCAGGATCGGTGTGCGGGAGAAATGTCCAACGAACGGTGATATCCATGCCCTCGACGCTATGCCCGGACCGGTCGCGGTTGCTTCTCGATTCCTGACCGGTCTGTCAGTCGCCGGGCCCCAGCACCAGCGCCTGCGCGGCGATCACCCGCTCGCCGTCGAAGGTCAGCGCCGGCGACCCGTGCAGCCGGTAGCCGCGCTCGAGCAGCCCGCTGACCCGGGCGCAGAACTCGGCGTCGTCGGGCCCGGTGATCAGGCGGTAACGCAGCGGTTGATCAACGTCGTGCATGCCGCCGCCCGGTCAGCCGTCGTCGCGGCAGAGGCAGAAGGGGTGGCCGGCCGGGTCGAAGAGCACCCGGACGTGCTCCTGCGGCTGGTGGTCGGCCTGCTTCGCGCCGAGGGCGACCGCCTCCGCCACCGCGGCGTCCAGGTCGCCGACCTGGAAGTCGAAATGCATCATCGGCCTCTGCGCGCCGTCGGCCGGCGGCCACACCGGCTCGCGATAGTCGGTCGCGCGCTGGAAAACGACAAACGGCCCAGTCGGCGCGGTCGCGACCACGGCCGTGTCGGGCTCCTCGTGGACGATCGGCCACCCGAGCAGCGCGGAGTAGAACCGCGAGAGCGCACCCGGATCCGGTGCCTCGACCGCCGTGCCCCACCACATGCCTTCGCTGCGCGCCAACAAAGTCAGCTCCCGTCGTCGTCCACGTCCGCGAGGATGCGCCGGGCCGCGGCTTCGTCCTCGGCCGCGACCAGCACGCGTACGCCGCTCTGCTGCAACTGCGGCTCCAGCCCACCGACGTCGTCCGCGATGAACGCCGCCCGCAGCCCCTGGCTGCGCAACAGCCCCACGGCCAGCTCCGCCTCGATGCGGCTCCGCACGATGGCGACCGTGACCGGCGCACTCTCCACCACCAGACAGTAGGCCAGAAACTCGGTAGCGGGGACCCCGCACCACGGTGTTGCCTAGGGTCTGTCCTGCCGC
>NZ_BONC01000062.1 GCF_016862515.1 Asanoa iriomotensis | reverse complement strand
GGCGGTGACCGCCCGCCGTCCGGGCCAGTTCGCGACCCACCGACCCAGCGTAGGAGAGCCCGCGTAGGTCGGCCCTGCCGTCGATCCGGCCGAACGGAAGCGAGAAGTCGTCCGCGGCCCGGGTCTCGCCGCGCACCAACGCCACGGCGAGAGCGACCTTGGCCGGCCCGTGTTCGCCCCGCCATCTGCGCACAAGTTCAGCTGCCACTACTCGGACGCCTCGCGGAGGCGGGCGAACTCTTCGGCCAGGCGGTCCAGTTGGAAATGGGCGTTGAGGCCGCTCGGGTTCGGCAGGAGCCACAGGCGAGACGGGCCCGCAACCTCCGGCTGCGGGCCGACCACGGCCTTCGGACGGCGGAACGCCGCGCGATAGGCCGTCACACCCAGGATCGCGATCCAGTGCGGGTGCCAGCGCGCCGCCTTCGCGGCCAGCGCGGTGCCGCCGGCCACCAGTTCCGCGGAGGTGAGGTGCTCGGCGCGGGCGCTCGCGCGGTCGACCAGGTTCGTGATGCCCAGCCCGACGTCCAGCAGTGACTGCTGCTCCGCCGGGTCCAACTGCCGCGCGGTGAAACCCGAGCGGTGCAGGGCGGGCCAGAAGCGGTTGCCCGGGCGGGCGAAGTGGTGCCCCGTCGCTGCCGAGTACAGGCCCGGGTTGATGCCGCAGAACAGCACCCGCAAGCCCGGTGCGATCACGTCGGGCAGCGTTTTCTCCGCCGCGGCCTCGAGGTCGGCCTTCGTCGGTCTGGTCACAGCGCCCGGATCAGGCCGCCGTCGATCGCGATCGACGTGCCCGTCACATATGACGCCGCCGGGGACAGCACGAAGGCCGCGGCCCGCCCGAACTCCCGCGCGTCGCCCACCCGGCGCAGGGGGATGTCGTCGCCGGCGCCTGCGCGCGGGCGGGTCGGGTCGGCGGGGTCGCCGTACGCCGCCCGGGTGCGGTCCGTGAGGAAGCGGCCCGGCAGCAGGCTGACCACCCGCACCCCGCGCGGGCCAAGCTCGTCCGCCATGTCCTTGGCGACGCCGACCAGGCCCGGGCGGAAGCCGTTGGAGATGCCGAGGTTGTCGATCGGCGTCCGGGCCGACGACGAGAGCACCAGGCCGATCGCGCCACCGGACGGCAGGGCGGCGGCGATCACCCGGGCCGTGCGCACCGCACCCAGGAAGACCGTCTCGAACGACATGCGCCAGTCGTCGTCGGACACGCTCAGGGCCGTGCCGGGCGGCGGGCCGCCCACGGAGAGCAGCGCGCCGTCGAGCCGGCCGAACGACGACTGGGCCAGCGCCACCAGCCGGGCCGCCGTGTCGGGGGCCGTGAGGTCGGCCACGATCCCCTGGACCTTGCCGAGCCCGCCCAGCTCCGCGACCGCCGCGTCGACGTGCTCCTGGTGCCGGGACGAGACGATCACCCGGGCGCCCTCGTCGACCAGGTAGCGCGCCGTGGCGAAGCCGAGGCCACGGGTGGCGCCGGTCAGCACGTACACGCGGTCGGCCAGGCCAAGGTCCATGCCAGGATCCTGCCCTACCGCCCGGTAGCCCCACAAACGCGCCTCAGCGGACGAAGTGGGTGTGCGGCCGGGCCAGCAGCGTGCCGTCGACCTGGATGTCGACCAGCTCGTTGTAGAACGCGACCAGGTCCGCGATGGCTGCGACCGCCGCCGTGGGAAACGTGTAGGACCACGCGATGTCAGCCCCGCCGACCGACCAGTAGTCGCTGGTCACGCCCTTGTAGGGGCACGCGGTCTCCGTCGGCGAAGCGGTCAGGCGCGCGAAGGAGACGTCGCGGCGCGGGATGTAGTAGCGGGTCGGCAACCCCGTCTCGAACAACAGCACGGGTGTACGCGTCTCCGCGAGCACCACGCCGTCGAGCGAGACCCGGACGTGGCGGTCGGAGCGCACGGCGTCGACGCGGACGTACGGGTTGCGGGGGTGCACGAAGATCCGCTCGGACTCCTCGTACCAGGCGTCCAGCGCGGTCCAGTCAAAGCGGGCATATCCGGACACGGCGCCGGCGTCGAAGACCCACACGCTGCCTGGTCGCTCGACGCCACCGGCGCGCAACCCGAACCGCCGTGCGGGACCGCGCCGCAGTCGTTGCGAATGCGACTCGTCGACCAGGAAACGCGCATCGATGTCGCCGAACGGGATGTAGTACTGCGGGTAGTTCGGCCACTCCCACACGTACCGCGCCGAAGTGGTGTCGAAGATCTGCTCGTCCCCGAGCGTGCCCCGGATCCGGCGCGGCGCCGGCTCGACGCGGTCCGTCTCCGCGGCCATCCGCGGGTAGTCCATCAGCCCATCGTAGGAAGGCGAGGCCGGCCGGCGCGCACACACGCGCCGGCCGGCACCCCTGGTTCCTACTCCCAGGTCATGTCGACCTGGCGCTCGAAGACCGCGTATCCGGCACGGGCGAACGCCTTCGCCATCGGCACGTTGCCGACGTCGGTCGCCGCGCGGATCCGCGGCACGCCCTCGGCGGCCAGCACCCGGGTGCCTTCCGCCAGCAACTCGTCGATGTAGCCGTGGCCACGGTGGTCGGGCACGACACCGATATAGGCGATGATCGGGTTGTACGAGTTCCGGGCGGGAATCACGAAGCCGACCGGCGCGCCGTCGTCCCGCACGCCGACCCGCCACCACTCGCGGGGCGAGGGATAGCCGAGCAGCTCGTCGTCGTACTGCTGCGCGGCCTGCTCCTCCGGGCTCATGTGGCGCAGCTCGGCCTGGCTGTGCGCGTCGAGCGTGCCCTCCAGCACCTTGGCCATCAGCCCGACGAGCTCGGCCCGGTCGGTCGGCGGGCGGAAAGAGAGCCGGCCACCAGCCGCGGGCACGCCCCGCGAAGGCAGCCACTCGAGCCGCAGCCGCTCGACGAGCAGCCGCGCGCCCGTGCTTTCCAATGCGGTGACCCGGTCGGTGACGGCCTTCTCGGCAACCGGGTCGTCGTGCCAGTCGGGCGGGGTGAACCGGATGTACTGCGGCATGGCCGCGCCCGCCGGCACGACGGCGGCGCGGGCCGTCTCGAACAGCTTGAGCGCGACCTCGATGCCGTCGGGCGAGTCGTCGAAATCGAAGAAGTCCATCGCGTACGGCGCTTCGCCGTCCCGGAAGGTCCACCAGGCGACCCGGGCGACGACGCGGTCGTCCCGCAGGGCCACCCAGAGCCAGTCGGCCCGGCGCCGCCCTTCGGCGAGGTCGCGGGCGAGTTCCTTGTCGAGCTGGTAGCGGAGCTGGCAGAAGAGGTCGAGTTCGTCCGGCCCGGTGATCGGGCGCAGCGTTGTCATGGGCACACAGAGTCCTAACTAAGGGGTGTGCCCGTCTTTCGGCTTCCGCGTCAGCGCGACGGCGACGCGAGCGAAGGCACGGGCACGAGGATGGCGTTCATCTGCTCGTCCCTCCTTTCGTCTCGAACGGTCCGCACAGGTCTACCGGATCATGAGCCCGCCGCGCAACTGGGTAAATGACTCCGTCACAGCGAGTGCCCGGCGCCGAGCTGGGTTACGCGACGACAAGGCCGATCTGGTCCGGGCCGTCGCCGGCGGAGCTGCTGGCCGTCTACATCGAGTCCGACCTCGAGTTCATCGCCGAGCAACCGACCGCGATCCGCGCGGTCATCGAGATCGCCGCGAACGCCCGCACCGACGACGGCGCACCGCTGGATCCGCGCCGAAGACGTCGACGACCCGATCGCCCGCCTGGTCGCGCTGTTCCGCGCGGCGCCCCAACCGTCCTGTTCCACCTCTGCTACACCAAGAAGTGGGACCTGCGAGCATGAACGGCGACCGACTTCGGCGACCTGAGAGGCGGATACGCGGTGGCATCGGTGGCGCCGGACAGAACGACCCGGGACGGGCAGGGCATGGTCAAGATCATGTTCCGGTTCGTGCCACGCGAGGGGTGGCTTCCCTATGACACCGAGGGCTTGTGGGCGCGGCTGGTCACCGCGGACACCGCGCGGGTCGCGAACGTGCCGTTCCTGCAGGACGGCGTCGCGGAGGGAGACGTGGTCCGCTTCACGACTGACGACGACGGCGTGCGGTGGTCAGTAGAGCGTGTCGAGGCGTCGGGCAACTGCACGATCCGCGTCCTGCCGTTGCCCGACGGTCCGCTGGGACGAAGCGCACGAGCGGTTCACGAAAAGTTCGCACCCTTCGGCCTCGGTGGTGAGACGTTCAGTGCGGAGTTTCCGTTCGTGGCGTTGACCGTGCCGGCCGATACCGACCTGGGTGCCGTCAAGGTGCTGCTGGAGTCGGGGGAGACCGAAGGCTGGTGGGCCTTCGAGGAAGGGTGCATCACCGACGCGTGGCGGGACGCCTGAGCGACCCACCCGGGGAACGGGCCGCTCAGCCCGACTGGTGGCGGGTGAGGCGTTCGCGGATCAGCTGGCCGAAGAGGCCGTTCGGTTGGGCGCAGGCCGTGCAGGTGAAGGTTTCGTCCAGGCGGCCCGAGCCGCACTGGTCGCAGGTGCCGTGATCGCGCGGGTCGTGGTAGGAGCGCAGCGCTTCGACCAACGCCCCGGCCGCCGCCGGGCTAAGCGTCACCGACACCGTCAGCGGCGGGCCAGACCCCGGTGCCAGCGCGTCGATGCGGGCGGCGAACTCGTCGATCGCGGCGCGCACATCCTCGGCAGTCATCGCACCAGGATATGGATCGCGACCATGACCGCCAGCAGGTCCGGGCCGCGGATCACCTGGCGGATCATGTCTACCGGGATCACGCCCATCGGGGTTTCGGCGACCGCGCCGCCGTAGGCCATCGCGCCGCGGGTGGCTGAGCGGTAGAGGCTGGCGGCTACGCCGGCTACCAGCACGAACGGGAGCCAGAGCGGGCCCGCGCCGACCGTCGGGATCGTCGCCAGCCAGAACAGGGCCGCCACCAGCGTCGGGACCAGCATGTGCGTCAGTTTGAGGGCGCCGTCGCTGCCGCCCACCGCCCGGCGCAAGCCCGCCGAGCGGGAGATGCCGCGCAGACCGCCGGCGAACCGGTCCGCCGCCAGGAAGGCCGCGACCACCTGGACCCCGCCGGCCACCGACGGGAGCGCGACCTGCACCGCGTACACCGCCAGCACCAGCACCGCCCACCAACCGAGGGCGGCGCGGTTGCGGCCGACCCGGCGGACGTCCGCCTGCAGCAGCACCCACCAGCGCGGGCCGCCGCGGAAGCGGCCGCTGCGGACCCGGCCCACCGCGCGCCAGCGCTGGTTCTCCACCACCGCCGCGAGCATCGACGGGTCGAGCAGCAGGACCGCCGACGACGCCGCCGACGCGAAGCGGGCGCCGGTCGACAGCGACGCCCGGTCGATGCCGGGTAGCGCCCGCACCGCCACCACCAACAGCACCACTGCCGGCACCAGGCCGGCGAGCGCGACCACGGGCAGCACCGCGACCGGTGGGCGCCCGGGTGCCCAGCCCCACAGGCCGTGCGTCAGCACCACCGCGAGCACCACCAGGCCACCGACGCCGGCCAACGCCACCGCGGGCCAGCGGAGACGCCGGCCCGGCCACGACTGCGCGGCGGCCGCGCCCGCCGCGAAGGCCGTCCCCCAGCCGAGTCCGGCCACCCCCGCCCAGACGTAGCCACCGGAGCGGCCGATCGCGGCCGCGGCCGTGCCGAGCAGCGCCGCGCCCAACGCCCCCGCCAGCACCAGGCCCACGAACCGCGGCGCCAGCAGCGACCGCCGCGACAGCGGCGTGCTCGCCAGCCAGCTCTGCACCGCCGGGCCGACCTGCAGCGGACCGACCGCGGTCAACCCCTGCCAGACGAACCCGGCGAGCGCGACCCCCGCACCCGCCCCGATCCAGTAGCGGGCGCCGGGATCGGACGGCGCCGCCGCCACCTGGCGGTGCAGGAAGCCGCTGACCGAATCGACCCCGGCCCAGCCGTAGATCGCGATCAGGAACGCGATCATGTAGAGGTCAGTGAGCAGGTCACCGATGGACCGGTCCCGGTGCTGGCGGCGGGCCCGGCGCAGCCGGGCCTTCAGCTCGCCCGACGGCGGCGGCGCCGCGCCCGGCGGCGGCACCAGGGTGGTCGCCGTCACCCGCCGATGCCGATCCGCACGTCGGCCACCGCGTCCACCAGCTCCGCGTCGTGCGACGCCATCAGCACGGCCGTCCCGGCCGCCTTCTCCCGCCGCAGCCGGTCGGTCAGCCAGGCCCGGCCGTCCACGTCCAGCCGCTGCTCAGGCTCGTCGAGGATCAACACCCGGCGCGGCCGCACCAGGCATGACGCCAGCGCCAGGCGGCGCCGCTGCCCGCTCGACAGGGTGATCGGCAGCTGGTCGCGGGCCGGCGCCAGGCCCAGCTCCGTGAGGACCTCCTCGACCGGGTCACCGCCGTCGCCGTGCGCGTACGCCAGCAGCGCCAGATGCTCCGCCACCGACAGCCCGGGGACAGCAGAGTTACCCCTGACGGCGCCACGGGGCGCCGGGACAGGGGAAGCGCCGTGAAGCTCCAACCGACGCACATCGAGTTCACCTCCGAGGCGGACGGCCGGTCGTACGCAGCCCTTAAGCCGGGCACCACGTGGACGCAGGCGAAGGCCACGGCAGCTCTGTTCGGCCCAACTGGCAAGCCGGTCCGCCGGAAGTAGTCCTACCTGGCCATCCCTGATCGGGCATCCCACGGGGTGCCTGGTCAAGGGTCGCCAGTCGGCACCCGTCACCTGGGGAGGGGACACCCGAGATGGACAGCATCACCACCACGAAGTACCTACCCGCAGCGACGACGGGCGGTCGTCCGGTCAAGGTCGCGTTGTCCTTCAACGGCTTCCGGATCAGCGGGGGTCACATCCTGTCCGGTAACGGCGTGACCGTGACCTACGCACTGACCAACGGCAAGCACACGATCACGGGCGCCGACCTGCGCACGCCCCTCGGGTTTAACCAGGAAGTCGGGGACATGGTCCGTGCGCTGTGCTCCTTCCTGATCAACGACGCAGACCACGCCGACGCACACGACCGTGGCCAGTGGGGAAGCCCCTGCCCGGAGTACGGCGACGCCTGCCCAGCGCGGGACCCCCAGCGCATCGCGGCAATCGAGGTCATGCGTGACGCCATCGACGCCGCTAGCTGGATCGGCCAGCCTGCCTGACCACCCCTGGTGGAGCACCGGGCAACCGGTGCCCTGCCAAGGGTCGCCAGTCGGCACCCACCCAGTACGCGACGGGAGAGACCAATGGAGATCGTGCACGAGCTGATCGTGTGTCACGGCTGCGCTTGCTACCTGGCCAACGGGGACGGCGACCCCGACCACGCGGACGGGTTCGCTGTCGGCATCCGGTACTGGGCGGGGTTCGACGTGGTTCTCGCGTGCGGCGAGGAGAGCAACTGCGACGGCTACGGCTGGCACCGGTGCGAGGTGTGCGGCGATGAGGGCCACGGGACCGCGCACCCGGCCGTGACCTTCGCTCGCGAGACGACCGCCGCGCGCTGACCCTGCCCCATGGTGACCGGCCCGACCGGGCGCCGTGGAGTGGGACCAGACGGACCCGCAGACCCTCACGAGAGGACGAGACCATGAGCGAGACCACCACCCCGCCCGACTACACGACCGCGACGTGGAAGGGCTGGATTCGGACCGGCCAGTCGGCACAGCGCGCCATCGACAAGGGCGCCTGGAAGATCGGCGACCTGGCGGTGCAGGTGCAGGAGCACCAGGAGTACGGCGAGGCGGCCGTGACTCAGTTCGCCGCAGACCTCGGCATCGCCCGCAGCTCGATGTACCAGTACCTCCAGACGAGCAAGGCGTACGCCGAGTCTGGGCGCTCAGACCGGAACGGCTGGTCTGTCCACTTCCTGTTCCGCAACGAGGTGGACCGGGCTGAGTTGGTCGCCGCGAAGAAGTGGAGCTACCGCGACGCGCAGGCCGAGGTTAAGGCGCGCAAGGGCAAGAGCGACGCACCGACCGGCGGCGGCGAAGGCGACAGTGCGGGCGACACGGCCGAGGGTAGCGAGGGTGCCAGCGTACAGCCGATCACCTCGGAGCCTCCGACGGCAGTGCAGCTTGCCGACAACGCGCTGGCCGCGCTTGTCGCGCTGCTGAACGCGCTTCCCGAGGACGCGCCCGGACGTGACGCATTGGCCGAGCAAATCGAAGCGACCGTGACCGCGATCCGCGAGGCGCGCGGGGGTCGACTCCTGAAGCCGAGCGAGGCGGACGCGGTGAGCGTCGCTCGCAGGGTCCGCACCCGCAAGACCGCCTGAGCTGACTTCCCCGGTTGTCGCCGGATCCCGGTCCGGCGGTAGCCGAGGTGGCCAGGCCAGGCACACCCAACCAGCAATCCACGGAGGTATCTCCATGCGACGCCAGCCCTCAGCCGCCCTGTCGAACAACTCGCCCGCACGACCGAGCCATGTCCACCACGTCAGGTGTGGTGCGCGTACTGCCGGCTGACCGAGGCAGAACAGCGCCTCATCCGCGTCGCCCAGCGGGTTGACGCGCAGCACGTGACCGTGAGCCAGCACCAGGCGGTAATCGGAGCGGCCCGACTGCTGACGCTGGCAGCGAATGACGCGGAAGCGCAGGCCAACTACGAGACGCGCTCAGCCGCATAGCCGACCGGCCGGGTGGTGCACGGACAAGACGCCGTGCACGCGCCCAGCGGGCCGACCCGCTACCACGACCACCGAGACCCCTGACAAGGCGGTGCCGTGGTCCCTCGAACCCTCAAGGAGGGGTTGTGCACAAGACTAACCAGGCGTCGAACGAGAGGTTCGGCTACACCACGGGAGGCGGGCCCGACCGGGACACGATGACCGACCGCGAAAAGGTGGCCACGCGCCTAGGCATCCCGGTCTCGGCCGTCCAGATTGCCGCCGATGCTGACGCCGGGGTGTACCCAAACGTCGCTGCCGCTGACTGGCTCGACGCGGACGGAGATGACGACCACGCCGAGGTCACCACGATGATTCCTCTCCCGCCGCAGATGGCCACGTTCCAGCCAGTGCAACCGCAGCGACGGAAGGGCACCGTCTACCGGGCGCGGCACTCGGTGAATCAGCCGGTGCGTGAGCGCAAGCCGTGGTGGCGTCGGAAGATCCTCGGCATCCCGTTCGCCTTGCCCATCCTGTTCGTGTTGATCCCAGCAATCGCGTTCGCCGCTGTGATCGCGTTCAACAAGACGATCTCGGGCAGCGTGAAAGGGGCCAGCGTCGGGGCCGATGGCGGCTGGGGGTGGGTGCCGGTGACTCAGCGGTGGGCCGTTGACGGCACGTACCTCGGAACCACGACGCAGAACAACGCGTTGGCGGCTGAGCTGGACATCGACCCCGGCGACCTCGACTCGGGTCAGCCGGTCCGCATCCCCGATAACGGTGGGTGCGTAGCGGCAGTCAGGATCGCGGACCGGGGCTCCTTCGCAGTCAAGCTCATCCGGGCCATGCCTGGGGGTGAGTGCCGGATCAACGTTGGCTTGCAGTCCGAGACGAACCCGGCCAACGTCGCCAAGGTGGAGGTCGGTACGCCTACGGTCAACGCGGGAGCCGTAAGCGTGGTCTCGGTGGCGCTCGACCCATCGGCCCCAGCGAAGGCGAACCTGTTCAACGGCGTGACCGGTGGAGAGCAGTACAACACGGTCAAGGCCGGTGACGTTCTGGACGGGGCCAACGTGACGCGCGTGCTACCGCTGAAGCTGACCATCCCGGCCGGTGCCGACCTCGGCACCTCGGGTGAGTGGAACGCCTTCACGGTGACGGTGCCGTTGGAACTGGTCGGAACCAACCAGTCCTAGACCCACGAGACGCGGGGCGGGGTCCGGGTTGGGCTCCGCCTCCTTCGCGCCCGCACGCAGAAGCGGCCTGGACAGGCACGCATGCCCCGTTCGCCCGTCAATCAGACGTACCGCGGACTTGCAGGACCGACCCGTATCCGAGGGACCCCGATAGGATGGCGAGCCATCATGACCAGCAAGAAGACGCTTCGGATTCTCGGCGTGGCCCGGCTGTCCCGCGAGACCGACGAGAGCACCAGCATCACCAGGCAGACCGAGCACCTGCACGCGTACGCCGCGAGCCGTGACGCCACCCTCGTGCATGTGGCCGCAGACGTAGACGTGAGTGGCGCCGTGCTCCCGTTCGACCGGCCGCAGTTCGGGCCGTGGCTGACGGACGAGCGGGCCGGCGAATACGACGTGATTGCCGCCGTAAAGCTCGATCGGCTGAGCCGCTCGCTCAGCAACCTGGTTGCCCTTCTCGACTGGGCACGCGAGCACGACAAGATCGTGATTGCCTTCCAAGACGGGATCGACACCAGCACGCACACAGGGCGCCTGATGGCCGGGTTGCTCGGCGTAGTGGCCGAGTGGGAACGCGACATCATCCGTGACCGAGTGCAGGACTCAATGCGCCTGGCCACCCGGGAGGGCAGATTCCACGGGGGGACGGTGCCGGACGGATACATGCCCGTGAAGGTGGTCGACGGCTGGCGCCTGGTCCACGATGCCGAGCGAGTCGAACTGCTGCACGAGATCAGGCGAGACGTCATCGCGGGAAAGTCGGTCAATTCGATATGCCAGGGGCTGAACGAGTCGGGCACGCTGAGTCCCCAGGATCACGCCAACGTGCGGACCGGCAAGGCGGCGAAGGGCGCCCGGTGGCGTTCCGAGTCGCTGCACAAGATGCTCCGCTCGCGGGCGACGCTCGGCGAGAGCGTGAAGAAGGACGGCACGGTCATCCGGGGCGCCGACGGGCTGCCGGTGATGCGGGCGCCCGCCATCTACACCCAAGGGGAGTGGTCCGAACTACAGACGGCGCTCGACGCGCTGAAGGCGACACCTAGGCGAACACGGCAGGTCTCTCCGCTGGGCGGCGTGCTGTTCTGCAACGTGTGCGAGGCGCCGTGGTACCCGGTGCGCCCGACGGATGCGAAGTCGGCCCGGTACCGCTGCCGCAGCTCGGTGAACCGCGCAGGCAAAAACTTCTGCGGGAACCCATCAGCCCAAGCCGTCGTGATTGACCAGGCGATCAACACAATCATGATGGAGGAACTGGGCGACACTCCGATCGTTCGACGTGATTTCGTCAAAGGCGAGGACCACACGGCTGAGCTGGAGCGCGTTGAGCAAGCGATTAGGGACCTACGGGACGACCGCGACGCCGGGCTGTTCCGAGGCGAGCGGGACGCGGCCGAATACCGGACCCGCATGGGCTCACTGGTCACCAGGCGCGATGAGCTGGCGGCACTGCCGCAGCGCGCCGACGAGTGGCGCGAGGTGCCGACCGGTGACCATTTCTGGCAGGTGTGGCCGAGCATCGTGGCGTCGGCGAATCCGACGGCGCGCCGAGATTTCCTGCTCGCCTCAGGACTCCGTTTCTACGTGGGGGAGCGACCCAATGCCGCGACGCGCTTCATGCACGTCAGGCGGGTACCGCTTGGCGCTCCGTTCACGGGATCGGGTGTTGAGTACGACGAGGACGCCTGAACCCGCAGACGTACGATTCGGTGGCCAACGCGAGATGCCCCGCCGGCCCGTTGAGAGCAAATCTGAGCGACCTTCTGGCCCTAGGGGTACTCCTGGATACCCTGGCAGTCCTCGTAACGACAGAGCCCGCACCCCGGCAATGGGAGTGCGGGCCGTCTGTCTAGCGGTCCAGCGCTCGCGACTGGCGCAACAGCCGCTGATATGCGCGCCAGAGCGGCCCACGCCGAGCCCTGCCGGCGCGATGGCACTCCGCGTGAGCGACAGGCCATGCCTGGCGGGAGCGCTCCGTGGGTAGACCGCAATATCGGCATCGGGTCGGCGTATCGCTGCCCCTCTTGCGGATCGACGGGTCTGCATAGCGGTACAGCCGGTGGACGTGTGCCCGGCATAGCCCATGCGACCTCGGAGGCCGCTTGCAGCCTTCCTCGGTGCACTCCGGAGGTTGCGTCCGTGGTCTACCTCGGCGGGACCGAGGGCCGGCGGGCTGAACGCCGGCCCCGTCCCCGTCGCTCACCGATAGATCAGCCCATCGCGGAGCTGTTGGGCTAGCTCGGCGACATCGAGGCTGTCAGGCAGCGGCTCGTGCGGATCGAGGCCACCCCTGATTCTGGCCGGCTGCACGGGCAGCTCGTCCTCCGGGCCAAGCTCCGGGATGTCGGCGGACTGGAAATCTGTCGCGTGCAGCGTGCCAGTCTCGCGGAGTAGCCGCGCGGCCTTGACGGGGTCAAAGTCGGCCACGGTCAGAACACCTCCGAAGTCCGATTGGACCAGTTGATCACGGCGTAGGACGCCAAGGCTGCTTCGTGCTCCTGCTCCCGGCGTTCGGCCTCGGCCTTGGCCACGATGACCGGATCTCCGATGGTCCCTTCGAACTCGTACTCGTAGCCGGTTGGGCCGCCGTCAAACTTCGACGTGCTAACGCCGTCCGGCGACTTGGCGCCAACGTCTGCGAGGGCCTCACGGATGAAGCCGTGCGGTACCAGCGCCGGCAGGTGGCGAGACTCGACGGTGATCCGCGCCCGGCCGAACGTGTCGCCGTACCGGGAATCCTGGGACGGTGTCCGGCCACGGTCCAGCGGGATCGACTCGACAGTGATGCGGCCGAGGACGATCCCGGCAAGGCGGGCCGCCCGCTCGACGCGTGGGCTCAGCACCCCCGCGACAAGCTCCGCGAAGCGGTGGCCGATGGGGTTCACCGAGCCCGACGCTGCGAAATACTCCTTCTCGGCCCGATCAACAGCACGGCTGGCGGCCACGGCAGCGGACCGCAGCCGGGCCAGCCTCATTTCGTTGCGCCCGTTGAGCAGGAACTCGTTCAGGTCGTCATCCTCGGCGAAGCGAGGCTGGGGCAGAGGCTCGCCCTCGTCGTCGTATCCGTCCGACTCGTCGCTCGCGGCCTCCAGCGCCTCCGTGGCACGTGCGGCGGCTTCCCGGGCAGCGTTCAGCGCTGCCTTGGTCGCCTCCTTCGCGGCCTGGTCTGGCAAATGGGCAACGACAATGGTGTCGGTCGGCGCCTCGGCGGTCGGGGTGGCGGTGGTCTTGTTGGTCGGCCTGCGGGTGGTCATGCGGTCGCTCTCCTGGGTTTCGGTGGCTCGAATGTTGGTGGCCTGTCGTCGGGTCATGCCGCACGCTCCCGTTGCGTCGCCTGGACGGCGCGAAATAGCACCTTGACGGTCAGTAGGTCGCCGTTTCGCCTCGGCTGGCCGCCGATGGGGTTCGGGTACAGCAAGACGCCGTCCGGTGCGTACAGCCGGCGCACCGCTTCGCCCGCACCCGTCCACTCCCCGGTGAAGTCAGGCGCGACGCCGAACCCGAGCCAGCCGATGGAAAGCATGGCTTGCACGTACGGCCTGCCCGCGTTGGTCGTGCCCTCCTTGTCGGTCCGGTACAGCGACGCGACGTAGATGGACATCGGACCGTCGGTCGGCATCGCCTTGCCCGGCACGACGTACGCCGGGATGCGGAGCCAGCGGCCGAGCGAGTCGGCCACGATTGGCGCGAGGATGGTCATGCGGCTTCCGCGACAGGCAGCCCGCCAGACCGCTCCAGCAGGGCCAGAGCGCGCTCAGCCTCGGCGGTGCGCCGGTCGATACGGTCTGCTTCCCGCGTAGCCTCGCGGACCCGTTCAACGGCCTTGAACTGGCGCCGTTGCCAGCCCGCCAGGACCACGCGCGCGGTCTTCACCGCTTCCATGCGCTCCTGCCGTTCGGCACGGGCGGCTGGGCCTTGGTCGAACCGCCTTTTCGGGGACTCGTGCTCGTCTACTTCGGACAAGCTGGTTCCTTCCTTCGTTGTAATTCCCTGACCGCCACGTGGCGGGTCGGGTGGCTGGGGGGCTGTCTCGGCGCTCAGACAGTCAGGGTGTGGTCGGCGGCGCTGCTTCGGGCCGCCCGCTGGAGCCGCTGGCGGAGGCGCTGAGCAGCCCAAGCGCAACGCGAGCGGGTGAACGACTCTGGCGGCTGGGGCAGTCCGCGGTGACTTTCGTGACCGCAGTCGACGGCGCAGAACCGAGCTGAGTAGCTGCCTTCGACGCCGGGCTGCCCGCACCACACGCAGATGCCGGCGATCCAGCGCGCCTCGGCTTCGGACTCGTAGGCGTCGAACGTGGTGACGACGTCCGGAAGGGCCGGACGGGGCTCGGGAGTGGTCATCGAGGCCGGTCCTCTCGTGTGTCGGCTGTCTTCTGTGAGCAACTCGCGGATGGTGGCGCGCACCGAGCGCGGTACCGAGTGGTCGACGCGTCGATGGCAGGCTGAACAGATCGACACATACGCATCGGGGTTGGTGCTGTAGGCCAAGCCCGCGTTCTGGCCTGACGGCTCCGCGTACAGCTCGTGCGGCGTCGCGATATCCAGCGCCCACTCGGTGGCCTGGCCGAGGCACACGGTGCAGTGATGTTCGCTTGCCTTGCCCTTGGCGCGCTCGACCGCGTGATGGGCGCCGACGTAGCCGGGGATGCCCGAGCGATGCCGGTTGGCCCTGCCTGAGCACTTCCCGCATGTGGAGTGCTCGCCCTTGACCAATTTGCGGGCCGGCGCGGTTGACTCCTGACCGCAGGCATCACAGCGCACCAGGGCTATCCGACCGCTGGCCTTCCCGTTCGGCTGCTTCGGGCCGGGCCGTAGGGCTAGCACCACGAGAGCGCCGAAGCGTTGGTCTATCTCGACCGGAACGGGCTTTGTCATGTCGTCGCTCCGGTCCGGATGCGCTCGCGCAGTTCCTCCTCCGTGATGCCAAGGTGACGGGCCACGCGGCTCAGCCGGTAGACGACGCGGCCGAAGATTTCCTCGGAGACCATGCCAACGACTTGTTCCGATCGCCTGGCACGTCGGTTGCGAAGCGACTCGGCGGTGACGCCAGTCAGGAGGGAAACGGCGTGGACATCGAGGTATTCGAGGCCGCCAGAGTGGTAAAGCGTGATCACGACTTGTCCTTTCGGGATGGAGGGTCGAAAAGCGGTTACGCCGCGTCCAGCAGGAGGCGAACCGGCTTGCCGCGACCGAGCTTGTTGGTTCGCCACGAGTCGGCCGTGCCGTCGAACTTGGTGGCCAGCGCCTTGGCCTGCTCGCTCGCGGTCGCCTTGGCCAGTCCGGCGGCAATCAGGTAGTTGGCGGCTTCGCGATGCCGCTCGTGCGTCTCTTGGGCGCGCTGCTTGGCCTTGCGCTCGACCACGCCGTCAACGGTCCAGCTCGGCGTGCCGCGCTTATCGACGGCAAGCGAGAGGTTGATGGTGGAGTCGCCGAAATCGCGGGATTCGATGTTGAGCCGGTGGGTTCCGCTCCCGAGCTTCTCCAGTCGCAGCGTCGAACGAGCCCATGCTGTCCAGGCCAGCGATCCGGTTGCCGTCTTGGCTCCGATGCCGCCAGGGCCGGGCTTCGATGTGTGGGACATCAGGACCGGCACGACGTCCAGGTGCGCCAGCTCGTCCAGGCGGTCCGTCGCCAGCGACCGCACGTCAGCGGGCTTGTTCATGTCTCCGCCCCTGCTGCCGACGAGCCCTAGCGCGTTGTCGAAGATGGCGACGTCGAAGCGGTATTCAGTCACCACGTCACGCACGGCGCTCCAACTCCAGTCACCGAACAGCGGCGCAGCGAAGATGGGACCTGCATCCCCTCGCCGAGCCGCATACCGGCGATCCTCGCGGGGATCGGTGGTGAAGATGACCACGCGACGGCGCGAGGGGTTGAAGATGGGACGGTCAAGCCAGGTCGGTTCGCCGCTGGCTAGCGCTGAAGCTAGCGAGGACACCAACATGGACTTGCCAGCGTTAGCGGGACCGATGATGGTGGTGGCTGCGAAGTCGACCAAGCCGTCGACCAATGCCAGCGGTTGACCTTCCATGGTTTCGGCGATGTCCTCCAGTGAGCGAACGGTGATCAACGGGGTTTCCTTCGGTTAGCGGGCTAGCTGCGGCCTTCGGCCGCGCCAACAGGGGATGCTTGATAGCCGATTAGCCGGGGATCGCTCCTCCCCTCCGTCTCTCTTTGCCGCGGACGGAGGGGGTTTCGGCGTGTCGATGGACGACGGAGTCATGATCTGGGCCGCTCGGCGGTTCGTCGGGCAGCACATGGAGCCGCTGAGCCCGGGCGTTCCCGGACCCTGCACAGCATGCCCGCCGTTCGATGACGCGGCAGTCCTCGTGTGCTCACGGCTCCGCTGGGCGATCCGGACGCTCCTCGACAACGGCCGGTTGCACTGATGGCCGACACAACGACCCTCCTGCATAGCCTCCTGGACCTCGCTTACCACTCGTTCGAGGCCGGCAGGGCTGCGGAGCGGGGAAACGGCGCTGCCAATGTGGAGCACAACGCCGCTGCGCTTCGGATCGTCGGTCAGTTGATGGACTCCGCCGACGCCCACGAGCTGCACTCAAGCACGGCGGACTGCCGACCCAAGGGGATCGCCGGGAGGCATCGGTGAGCACGGTCAGCCCCAAGCAGATCGAGGAATGGACTCGGATCTACCGCGAGCACAGCCGCGATCCCGAGGACCGGCACCGCTGCATGGGCTGCATACGGCTCTGGCCCTGCCGCGACCGCATCGAGGTCGCCGAGTTGCTGGTCATGAACGGCGTTAACGTCGATCCGGCTGGCCCCACGATCCAATGTGTAGTCTGCGACCATGGCTCAGCTCTGGAAGTGCCCGAAACCGGATTGCCCGCCGACCGAGTTTGAGCCGGTGGCTGCGACTGCCGGTGACGCGGTGGCAACCTCGGTGTGTGGCGGTGCCTGCGGCGAAACCTACCCGCGACAGGCATTCAAGCGCGTTCCTGCCCGGTGACCTAGCCTCGCGCGTTCGTCATATCGGGCGTGCTACAGTGGACCGACCTGGCCAGGGTGACTCTGCAATTGTCCTTTAAGGATACCTATGCTTGTCACTGGCCCGTTCATTGGAGCCCCCGGCCCGGTGAGCCAAACCCCGCAGAAGCCCACGCTGACCGTGCGCGGGCTCGTCGTTGGCGCCGCGTCTGCTGGCGTCACTGCCCTCGCGTACTTCATTCCCGAGAGTCAGCCGCTGATCGTCATCTTCGGCTTGACCTACCTCGGGCTCGACCAGCGCGTGGGCTACTGATCAGCTAGTGCTGGCGGCCTCGGTGCGTGTCTCGGGTGTAGTCCCAGCACATGGGCTGGGGCCGCCAGCGAATTCCGGGTCAGACTGCATAATATGCGAACGATTTGCGCCCGTTTCGCCAGTCTAGAACCTGCGCAACCCCCGGGGGCATATACCTCCCGGTCTCCTTACCTAGCCGCCGAGCAGGTCATACCCCCACCCCCTGGGGCAGAACCGGACACGATGGACAGGCGTGAGCATGCGTCGGGCTGCATACCCATGCGATCACCCGCAGTGCGCGAGCCGTGACGGGAGCTGCCAGGGTGCCCCATCCGCGAAGCGCTCTGTCGGGGCCACGCTCACGGGCCACACCCGCCACCCTGACCTCAGATACCCTGGGGCTCTGCGAGGCTGGCAGCGGCCAGCACGGCGGGCAGCCTGCTACCTATCCACGCGGACGCGGTTACCGAGTGCACCACTGGAGGTCAAGACGTTGTGGCCTGCATCACAAAGGTGTAGCTCTGCTTGACACGAGAGGTCGGGGAAGAAGTCGATGTCGTCGAGCGCGGCCGCCATGATCGAGCGGGCCCACGCATCCGTCTCGTAGATCCGGCGCCCGCCCACCGTGACCACGCCCTCGTCCGGCCGTTCGGCGCCGACCACGCAGCGCAGCAGGGTCGTCTTGCCGGAGCCGTTGGCACCCAGCACGGCACCGACCTGGCCCGGCTCCACCGTGAAGCTGACACCGTCGAGCACCACCAGGTTGCCGAACCGGCGGGTCAGCCCTTCGACCGAAAGCGCGTCCACAGCCGTCCACTCTCCCAGAGCGAGATCCGGCGGACCCGCCCGGACAGCGGCCGGCGGCGGGGGACGGGGGCACCGTGGCCGTCGTAGCGGAACGCCGCCTCCCGTCCCGCCAGCTCCGCCGCGGCCGCGCCGGACAGCGGAGACGACCGCGCCAGATCCCAGCCGTCCCGCAGCGAGCCGTTGGTCGGCCGCTGCGCCGCCCAGGCCGCGAACGTCTCCCGCCAGCTCTCCCCGAACGACGCCGAGAGCATCGGCCAGGTCCGCGCGACCTCCCCGGCCCGCTTGCGGAGCAGCGCCTGCCGGGCCACACCCACCAGCCGTGGATCAAATCCAGGGGGTACGGGCGCGCCCGACGTGAGCGTGGCAACCAGGGCAGCCTGGCGCGCCGCGAGATCGCCGGTCACGTGATCGCCGGATAGCCCGAGGCGGCGGCGATCGCGTCGAGCTCGGCCCGCAGCGTCTCCGCCGCCGGGTAGGACCCGTCGCGCTCCAGCAGCAGCGCCGGCGGTCGCTGCCGCGCACACAGCGCCGACACCAGCGCCAGCACCGGCTCCGGGACCGCGTGCGTGTGCGTGTCGTGGTAGATCCCGGCCGCCTCGGCGCCACCCGCCACGTGGCAGTACGCGACCCGCTCCAGCGGCAGCGCGTCCAGCAACGCGAACGGGTCGGTGCCGCGGTTGCGGGCATTCGCGTACACGTTGGCGATGTCGAGCAGCAGCAGCGCCTCGGTCCGGTCCAGGATCTCGGTCAGGAACTCCGCCTCGGTCAGCTCGTCGTCGGGCCAGTCGAAGACCGCGGCGATCGGCTCGAGGGCGATCGGGACGGACAGTTCGGCCTTCGTACGCGCGACGTTGGCCACCACGGCATCGACCGCCTCCCGGGAGCGGGGGAGCGGCAGCAGGTGCCCGGCCTCGACCCCGCCCGCGCGTACGAAGGCGATGTGTTCACTGACCAGCGGCGCGTCCAGCCGCTCCGCGACCGTGGCTAGGTGGGTGACCCGCACCGGGTCGACCGGCTCCGCTCCACCCAGGGAGAGCTTGACCCCGTGCGGCACCACCGCGACGCCCTTGTCCCGCAGCTCGGCCAGACCCTGGGGCACGGGCGCGTGATCGTGCACCGACTCGGCGACCACCTCGACGAACCGCAGGCCCGGCAGCTCCGCCACGAACCCCGCGATCTCCGGCCGCCAGCCGATCCCGACGCCGTAGCCGGTCATTGCCCACCTCCGCCGCCACCACAGCCGCCGCCACCACAGCCGCCGCCACCACAGCCGCCGCCGCCACCGCAGCCGCCGCCTGCGCCTCCATCCGACCCGCCCCACCAGCCGACCGGGCCCGTCGGCCCCATCGCCGTGGCGGCCACGATGCCCGCGAGCCCCGCGTCCGCGGCGATCCGCGCGTCCAACAGGTAAAGGGACGGCGCCCCGAACAGCGCGACGGCCATCGCCGTGTCCCGCACACTGTAGGTCGCGTAGCTCGGCTCGTGCTCGGGCGCCAAGTGGAAGTGGCGGAGCTTGAGCCCCTCGAGCGCCTCGCGCGCCGCGCCGGTCGACTCCGGAACCCGGCGCACGCTCACCACCAGGCCGATGAGGAGCAGCGCGCTGATGAACGCCAGCCAGCCGATCGGCCGTTCGTTGACGATGCCCGAGCGCATCCGGACTGCGCCGAGCACGAGCACGGGCAGCAGTAGGAGGCCCGCGAACCGCGCGAGACGGCGGCGGCCGCGGGACAACAGCAGCCCGTTGCGGCGGAGCTCGACCAGGAGGTCGACGAGGGCGCCGTGCACCTCCGGGTCGTCGACCAGGTCGCCGGCCCGCCGGTGGCGGGCCGCGCGGAAGACCGCCTCGTCCAACGGCGTCGCGCCTGCGGGCACCGCGCCGAGGGTCGTCAGCCGGCCGTCGCGCCTGGGCCGGATCGCGTTCGCCCGGCGCAGGAAGGCCAGCGACGTGCACATCACCAGCGCGACACCACCGTTGAGGTACGCCGCCTCCAGCGGCCCGATGCTCTCGAGCCGCACCTCGGCCGTCCCGTGCAGTACCTTCCGCCGCAGCAGCACGACGGCACCGCCGGCGATGGCACCCAGGACGGCGTAGAGGGCGACGAACTCGGGACCGGAGAACGTCCAGTCGCCGCCCGCCGCGATGACCGGCGCCGCTAGCCGCCGCACCCGCCACCGCCGCAGCCGCCGCCACCACCGCAGGAGCTGCCACCACTGCACGAGCCGCCACTGCCGCTGTCGGAGTAGCCCGCGCCCCCGTCACTCGACGAGCCGCCGCTGACCTGCCGGTTGATCTCCGCGTCGGCGGCGAACGCCGGGTCGAGCAGGAACAGCGTGCTCGCGCCGAACAGCGCGACACCCATCGCGGTCGCACCGGCGCCGTAGGTGGCGTAGCTCGGCGCCTCACCCGGCGCCAGGTAGCCGTGCTGTTTGCGCAGACCGGTGATCGCCCGGGTGCCGGCCTTGGTCCGGTAGGCGGCCCTGGTCAGGCTGACCAGCATCCAGACGACCGTGACGATGACCAGCAGGATGAGGAAGCCGACCGGCCTGTCGTTGGCGAGCCCGTCGGAGATCCGCGCGCCGCCGAGCACGACCACCGGCAGGAGCAGCAGCGCCGCCAGCCGGGACAGCCGCCGCCGTTCGCGCGACATCAGCAGCCCGGCCCGCTCCAGGCCGGTCCGGATGTCGTCGAGCGCGCTCGACACCCACGTGTCGCGGGAGAGGTCCCGGGTCCGCAGCCGCTTGC
Source organism: Asanoa iriomotensis (assembly GCF_016862515.1). GTDB lineage: Bacteria > Actinomycetota > Actinomycetes > Mycobacteriales > Micromonosporaceae > Asanoa > Asanoa iriomotensis. The sequence goes on along the minus strand of NZ_BONC01000062.1, from coordinate 27,802 downwards.
CCGCGGCGTTGTAGACCGCGGTGTCGAGCGGGGTCGAGCCCACCGGCAAGGGCCCGGTCGGCACCAGCGTGCGGTCGGGGTTGGCGCCGATCGCACCGCCGCGGCGCAACCCGCCGAGCGAGGTGTAACGGGCCAGCGTCGCGCCGCCGTTGAGGAACGCGACCTGCTCGGGCGTCAGGTTGGGCCAGCCGTCCTCGGGGCCACGGGACAGCATCGAGCGGACGAGCGCGGTGGCGACGATGGCGACGATCGCCAACGCCACGTAGATCCCGAGGAACGTGGGGCCGGAGATGCCCCAGGTGTCGCCGGACGCGGCCAGTGTCATCGCGTGCTCCCGTGGTCGCAGGGCCGTTGAGCCCATTGTGGACGCCGCCTGCCACGCCGACTGACCTCGGTCAACTTCCCGACGCGACGCCGTTTGGCCCATTGTGGAGCGGCCCGGCCACCGTGCGTAAGACCGCCCGACCCCGGCAGAGGTAACGGCGAGGTAAACGTCACCCGGTCAGTCGCCGCAACCGCCACCGCAGTCACCCCCGCTGCAGTCGCCGCCCCCGCAACCGCCGCACGAGCTGCTCGAGTCGGGTTTGCGGGCCAGCTCCGTCAGCTCGACCTCCGTGGCGAACGCCGGGTCGAGCAGCACCAGCGAGCCCAGCCCGAACAGCGCGCCGGACAGCGCCGCCGCTTCAGGTGAGCGACCGCCCGGTCGGCCGCCCGCGTGCGGTCCAGCTTCCGGAACAGGCTGAACCCCACCCAGATCACACCCACCGCGACCAGGAAGCTGAGCGGCTCGGTCGACTTGCCGGCCCGCCCGGCGTTGAGGTAGGCGACGTGCTCAGGGTGCAGCGACTCGGCCCGAAGCCCGCGACTGCGGCCCAGTGTGTTGCCTCGATGCCAGAAGCGTCAGCGGCTGGCCTGCCGGACCGCTTCTTCGACCAGGTCGAGCACCCGGCCGAGGTCGCCGGCCGGGCGGCCCATCGCCAGGTGCAGCACCAGGCCGTCGTACGCCAGCTCCAGGAACTGGGCCAGCACGTCGAGGTCGACGTCCTCGCGGAGCACGCCCGCGGCCCGCTGGCGAGCGAGCCGGTCGCGGGTGGCCTCGGCGATGGCGGCCGAGTGCACCGCCCAGCGCTTGGCGAACTCCGGGTCGGTGCGCAGCCGCCGGGAGACCTCGAGCTGGCTGCCGAGCCAGCCGGTGGTGTCCGGCGAGGCGGCCTGGGCGAGCAGGTCGCGCATCACCTGGACGAGGCCGTTGCGGGCGACCGTGGCCACCATCGCGGCGGCGTCGTCCTCGGCGACGGCGAGGAAGAGCGAGTCCTTGTCACGGAAATGGTGGAAGATGGCGCCCCGGGACAGCCCGGTTTCCTCTTCGAGCCGGCGGACCGTGGCACCCTCGTAGCCGTAGCGCGCGAAAGCGGCGCGCGCCGCCGCCAGGATCTCGTGGCGGCGGGCGTCGAGCTGGTTCTGGCTCACGCGGGGCACGTGTCGATCGTGTCAGGTGGCCTTCCGTGATGCAATCCGTACGTACGGCTTGCGTGTCACGTCCGCGGCCCCACCAGCAGCGCCTGCGCGCCCTGGCCCACCGCACCGCCGTCGTCGTAGAGCAGCGTCGTGGCCAGCCCGGCACCGCCCTCGGACAGGGTGGTCCGCGCCCGCACGCACATCCACTCGCCGGCCGGCGGCCGGAGCAGGTGCAGGCTCAGCTCGGTGTTGATGAACCACCAGGCGGCCATGTCGAGCACCCGGCTCAGCCCGTTGCCGGAGTCGGCCAGCGCGACCAGCCGTTGCAGCGGCGACATCGGCTCGCCGGCGACCAACGGCACCCGCGGCCGGGCCCAGACCAGCGCCGGGCCGGGCTTCTCGAAATGCCCGGAGATGAAGCGCCACTCGACCGCGCCGAGGTAGCCGCCCCGCCAGGCCGGGTCGGTGAAGGCCGTGGCCACCGACGGCCGCATCGGCGCCGGCTCGATCCGCGGGCGGGCCGGCCGGGGCAGCTCGAGCTCCGTGCGCCGGATCCGCCAGCCGCGGGCGCTGAGCACCGTGCGCCCGCCCGCCGAGGCGGCCGCCTCGACCAGTTCGACCGACCGCCCGGGCCGCAGCACCGTCGCGGTCACGGTCAGCTCGTCGACCGGCACCGCACCGAGGATCTCCACGGTCAGCCGGGCCAGGTGCGGCTCGCCGGCCAGCGTGCTGGGCAGCGCCTCGATGGCCCGGGCCAACAGCGCCGAGGGCGGGCCGGCGTGCTGGAGGCCAGCGCCCCAGGGCCCCTGGGTGTGCCGCGTCGACTCGAACCGGGTCGGGTCGCCGGTCGGCCGGTAGAAGGCGTCCTCCACGCGATCGATTCTCGCCGTACGATGCCGCCGTGGACACCCCGCCGGCGACTCCGTTGACCGTGGCCGCCGTGCAGGCGACCCCGGTGCCGGGTGACGTCGCGCACAACGCGGCCGTCGCCGCCCGGCTGGTCCGCGAGGCCGCGGACGCCGGCGCCCGCCTGGTCGTCCTGCCCGAGCTGTTCCTCTGCGCCTACCACCCGCCGACCCTGCACGCCGACCCGTCGGCCGATCTGCCGGCGAGCGCCGCGGGCGAGATCGGCGACGGCCGCCTCGACCCGTTGCGGTCCGCGGCGCGCGAGCGCTCCGTCGTGGTCGTGGTCGGCGCTTCCGTCCGGCACGCGGACGGTCGGCGCACCTGCTCGGCCGTGCTGGTGGACCGGGCCGGCAACACCACCTCCGCGTACGACAAGCAACTGCTCTGGGGTCCTGAGGAGAACGCGCTGTTCACGCCCGGCACCACCGGCGCGACGCTGGTGGTCGACGGCTGGCGGTTGGGTCTGGGCATCTGTTACGACGGCTGCTTCCCGGAGCACGGCCGGGCCGCGGCCGACGACGGGGCGCACGGCTATCTGGTGCCCAGCGGCTACGTGGTCGGCTCGGCGCACCGGCGCGACGTCTACTACGCCGCCCGTGCCCTCGACAACACGATGTACGTGGTGTTCGCCAACTCCGTCGGTGGCGACCGCGACTGGTCGTTCAACGGCGGCGCGGCCGTCTACGACCCCGAGGGCCGGCCCGTGGTCCGGGCGGCCGACGAGGGGGAGGCGGTCGTGGTCGCGACCCTCGACCCGGCCGAACTGGCCCGGGTGCGATCGGCCCACACGATGCTGCGCGACCGTCGCGAACTGGGCGCCCGCCGTACCCTGACGGCTTTTTAGAACTTCTGTGACCGCTGCCCCTTGACGTCAGCGGTTCGTCGGTTGCATGGTTAGTTACATGAGTAATGAACCAACGAGCCGAGACGATGGATGACGACCGCCCGATCTTCGTCCAGATCGCGGAGCTGATCGAAAACTCGATCATCGACGGGACGCTCGCGGAGGAGTCCCAGGTGCCGTCCACCAACGAACTGGCGGCGTTTCACCGGATCAACCCGGCGACCGCGGCCAAGGGGATCAACCGCCTGGTCGATGACGGAACTCTCTACAAGCGCAGGGGAATCGGGATGTTCGTGGCGACGGGAGCCCGCGAGACGCTTCGGGAGCGTCGCCGGCTCGACTTCTCCGCCCAGTACGTGCGGCCGCTCATCGAAGAGGCGCGCAAGTTGGGCATCGGCACCGAAGAACTCAAGAAACTCATCGAGACCTGGGAGGAACAGCGATGAGCGTCGTGGCGGCCGCGGGCCTCACGAAGCGGTTCGGCGACGTGACCGCTCTCGACGACGTCTCCTTCTCGCTGGAGGAGAACGCGATCTACGGTCTGCTCGGCCGCAACGGCGCCGGCAAGACCACGCTGATGCAGCTCATCACCGGGCAGAACACCGTCACCTCGGGGGAGCTGCGGCTGTTCGGCGAGCACCCGTTCGAGAACGAGCAGGCGCTCATGCGGGTGGTCTTCATCAAGGAGAGCCAGAAGTACCCCAGCGGCTACAAGGTGAAGCACGTGCTGACGATGGCGGGCCGCCTGTTTCCCAACTGGGACGAGGAGTTCGCGCAGTCCCTTGTGGACGACTTCAACCTGCCGCGCAACCGGGACGTGCGCAAGCTGTCGCGTGGCATGACGTCCGCGCTCGGCGTGACGGTCGGTCTGGCGGCCCGGGCGGAGCTGACGTTCTTCGACGAGCCGTACCTCGGCCTCGATGCCGTTGCCCGGCAGCTCTTCTACGACCGGCTGCTGGCCGACTACGCCGCGCACCCGCGCACGGTCGTGCTCTCCACCCACCTGATCGACGAGGTCGCGGACCTGATCGAGCACGTGCTGCTGCTCGACAAGGGCAAGCTGCTCCTGGACGCGCCCAGCGAGGAACTGCGCGGCGAGGTGATGGACGCGACCGGGCCCGCCGCCGTGGTCGACGAGTTCGCGGCCTCGCGGCTCGTGCTGCACCGCGAACAACTCGGCGGCACCGTGCGGGTCACCCTGCGCGGGTCCTTCGACAACGCCGAGCGCCTGAAGGCCAAGAAGCTCGGGATCGACCTGGAGCCGGTCTCGCTCCAGCAGGCCGTCGTGCGCCTGACGATGGAAAGGAACGCCGTCCGATGAACCGCATCCTCGCCGTCGCCCGGCTGCACACCGTGGTCTGGTGGAACCAGTTCATCTGGCCGTGGTTGATCCTGTTCATCTCGCTGTCCGCCAACTACCTGATCTTCCTCTCGATCGACGAGGCCGCGCCGGGCAAGACCAGCACCGGCGGCCTGTCGAGCATCTACATCGTCTCGGCGATCGCGGCGGCCATCGCGATCAGCCAGATCTTCCCGTTCGCATTGGGGATGGGCGTCACGCGGCGCACGTTCTATCTGGCCACCGCGCTGGTCAACGTGACGCAGGCGCTCCTCTACGGTGTGCTGCTCTACATCCTCAACCTGATCGAGGGTGGCACCGACGGCTTCGGCATCGGGCTGCACTTCTTCCGGGTGCCGTACGTGGATGTCTCCAATGGACTCCTGCAGATCGCCGTGTACGCGGCGCCCCTGCTGTTCATCAACTTCGTCACGATGTTCGTGGCGATCCTGTTCGTGCGCTTCGGCACCAACGGCCTGTTCGCCACCGTCGCCGCCACGATCCTGATCTTCGGCCTGCTCGCGGCGCTGATCAGCTGGCAGAACTGGTGGGGCGACATCTGGCACTGGTTGAGCACACAGCACCAGATCAGCCTGCTGGTGGGCTGGCCCGCCTTGGTGGCCGCGGTGGCCGCCCTCGGGGGAATGGCGGCGATCCGGCGGACGAACGCCTGATCAACGGACCCCACCAGGGGATCGCCGGTCCGCGTGATGCGGGCCGGCGATCGTCCGTCACCGGCGGTCGACCAGTGGCCCAAGATTGTTTACATTGCGGGGGTTTTGACGAATCGGTGCTGTCCCGTACTGTGCGCGAGTGCCCCTCATGTTCCTCGACCTGGACAACACCGTTCTGGACCGGACGGGCGCCTTCCGATCCTGGGCCGAGGGATTCCTGGACGGGATCGGGGCACCGTCACCTGACCTCGACTGGCTGATGTCCGTCGACGCCGACGGCCTGACCGACCGGTGGGACGTCGCCGACGCGATCCGCGACCGCTACCGCTTGAGCACCTCGTCGGTGGACCTGGTCGACGAGATGCGCGAGGGCGTCGTCGCCAACAGCAGGCTCGACCCGCTGGTCGCCTGCGCGCTGCGGATCGCCGACGACGCGGGCTGGGTGCCGGTGCTGGTCACGAACGGCGCTACGCGTCAGGAAGACACCACGATCCGGCGCACGGGCCTCGACCGCTACGTCGCCGACTGGGTGATCTCCGAGGAGGTCGGCGTCAGCAAGCCGAACCCGCGGATCTTCGCGCTCGCCGCGGAACGGGTCCGCATGCGGATGCGCGGGGCCTGGGTGATCGGCGACAGCCCGGAGACCGACATCGGCGCCGCGGCCGAGATGGGCCTGCCCAGCGTCTGGCTGCACCGGGGCCGACAGTGGATGGAGTCGCGCTTCGAGCCCACCGCCCAGGCCGGGGGGATCATCCCCGGCATCGCCGCGGTGCTGGCGGGATAATTCGCTTGCGCGGCGTCGCCGGTTGGGCGATGCTCGCGATCTAGTTGGAACCAGACTCTGGCCGCGCCTGACCCGCGCGCCCGCGGTCGTCGAGACGGAAGGGGTGAGTCCTGTGGCTGTCGTTGTCGGTCGCTTCTCGCTGCCCTCTTCCTCCTTCTCGACTCTGGAGTTCCTCCGTTGCGTGAGCACGATTCCGAGCCGGCCCCACGCGCCCGCTCGAGCAAGCGTCGTTTCGACGACGACGACCCGCAGTTCCTGAAGCGCGCCCGACACCGCACCCCGGTCGCGTTCGACACCAACGCCGACGTCGACGCCCCTCCCGCCGGTGACGCCTGGTCATCGTGGGAATCCGCGTTGCAGGGACCGTTGCCGCGACCGTCGTGGGTGGTCACCGAACTGGCCGCCGTCGACACCGAGCTCGGCATCCTGAAGACGGGCAAGGAAGCCGACGTCTTCCTGGTCAGGCGAGGTATCCCGGACTCTTCCCGGAGCTGTCTCCTGGCCGCGAAGCGATATCGCGACCCGGACCACCGGATGTTCCACCGGGACGCCGGCTATCTCGAGGGTCGGCGCGTCCGGCGGTCCCGGGAGATGCGGGCGATGACCAGCCGGACGGCCTTCGGCCGTGAGCTGATCGCGGGCCAGTGGGCAGCGGCCGAGTTCGCGGCGCTGTCGCGGCTGTGGGAGGTCGCCTCGTCGTACGGCACGATCACGGTCCCGTACCCGGTGCAGCTCATCGGCACGGAACTGATGCTGGAGTTCGTCGGCGACGCCGAGGAAGGCCTGGCTGCGCCACGGCTGGCGCAGCTGCGGCCGGAGCCGGGCGAGCTGAAGTCGCTGTGGGACCAACTGATGGACGCGCTGATGGTGCTGGCCCGCGCCGGGCTCGCACACGGCGACCTGTCGCCGTACAACCTGCTGGTCCACGGCGACCGCCTGGTGGTGATCGACCTGCCGCAGGTGGTCGACGTGATCGCCAACCCGAACGGCCCGGGCCTGCTGGCCCGCGACGTCCGCAACGTGACGTCCTGGTTCGCGGCCCGCGGCCTGACCCAGGACCCCGACGAGATCACCCGCCGCCTCCTCGACGAAGCCGGCGTCCGCTGACGCCCGGGTCGGGCCGCTCCTGCCGAGGGAGCGGCCCGCGCGCCGGTCAGCCCGACTCGCGCGTGAGCAGGTCGACCGCATCCTCGATCGTCTTCACGAACGTCTCGGGCGCGATCCTCGCGACGAACACCTTGCCGAGCTGTTCCGGATTCGGATGCGTGTCGCGAAAGAAGCTGAACATCAGCACGAGGTCGCCGTCGAGGTAGGCCAACGGCGACAGGTTGTCGACCGTTTCGCCCCAGCGCATGAACCAGAATCGTTCGCGAAACTCCGCGTCGCCCTCACCGAGGAGCCGGTAGGTCTCCTCGGGCGAGCGTCCCGGATACGGGGACCGCTCGATCTCGCCGCGGTTGACGTCGTCGGCCGTGCGCCGCATCAAATGGCAGAAGGACGGGACGTAGGCCACGTTGTCGTGCACGGTCAACCGCACGTCCGCGGCCCAGAGGTCGACGACCCGCAGTCGAGGCGATTCGTGTGCGCCGACCTCGATGGCGAAGGTGGAGCGGTCACCGAAGCGGATGGGCATCGCAAGATCGTACGTACGCGGGAGATCGAAATTGGTTCCGCGTGGTGGCAGGATGTCGCGCAGAGCACGTTCGGTCGCGGATGTTCGTCGCAGGAGGCATGCCATGACGGTTGTCGCGGATCTGGTCGCCGCTCTCGGGTCCGGCGCTGTCCGGGTGGTCGACCTGACCAACAAGCTGTCGGCGTCGACGCCGACGTTGCGGCTGCCGGAGCCGTTTGCCAATCTGATCGATTTCAGTCTGGAGCAGGTCAGCGCCTACGACGCCCCCGGGCCGTTCTGGAAGCACCACAACATCCGGACCGGGGAGCACATCGGGACGCACCTCGACGCGCCCGTGCACTGGGTCACCGGGCGGGAGGGGCACGACGTCTCCCAGATCCCGCCCGCTCGGCTCGTCGGTCCGGCAGCCGTGATGGACTTCAGCGCGGAGGCTTCGGCTGATCCCGACTTCCTGCTCGAGATCGACCACGTCAAGGGCTGGATCGCCGAGCACGGTGAGCTGGCCGAGGGCACCTGGCTGCTGTTTCGGACCGGGTGGGACCGGTTCGCCGACGACCAGGAGCGGTTCCTGAACGCCGACGAGACCGGCTCGCACACGCCCGGCATCTCGGCGGCGTGTGCCGAGTGGCTGGCGACCAGCACGCCGATCTCGGGCTTCGGCGTCGAGACCGTCGGCATCGACGCGGGCAACGCGGGCGGCTTCGACCCGCCGTTCCCGGCGCACTTCCACCTGCTGGGCAACGACAAGTACGGCCTCACGTCGTTGCAGAACCTCGCGTCCCTGCCGCCGACCGGCGCCGTGTTGATCGTCGCTCCGCTGCCGATCGTCGGTGGGACCGGCAGCCCGACCCGCGTGCTGGCGCTCGTGGACGGCCAGTAGTGCCAACCGTGGCCGACGTGGTCGGCCAGACGTTGGCCGCCCTCGGCGTCGGTCACGCGTTCGGTGTGGTCGGCAGCGGCAACTTCCGCGTGACCAACGCGCTGCGCGCCGGCGGGGTGCCGTTCACGACGACCCGGCACGAGGCCGGCGCGGCCACGATGGCCGACGCCTATGCCCGGATGTCGGGCACGGTCGCGGTGCTGTCGGTGCACCAGGGTTGCGGCCTGACCAACGCGGCGACCGGCATCTGCGAGGCGGCGAAGAGCCGGACGCCGTTGGTCGTGCTGGCCGCCGAGGCGACGGGGGCGACGTCGAACTTCGCGATGGACCAGGCGGGTTTCGCCGTCGCCGTCGGTGCGGTGGCGGAACGTGTCCACAGTGGTCCATCAGCGGTGGCGGACACGGTGCGGGCCTGGCACACGGCCCGCGACGAGCGCCGAACCGTCGTGTTGAACCTGCCGTTGGACGTGCAGGGCGTTGCGGTGGACGCCGATCCCGCTGCGGCGCCCGGTTCTCCGCCCGCGCCCGGGGCACCGGCGCCGTCTTCGGTGGCTGAGCTGGCGGCGTTGTTCTCGGCCGCGTCGCGCCCGGTGATCGTGGCCGGCCGGGGCGCCCGCCATGCCGGCCACGCGCTGCGCCGCCTGGGCGAGGCGACGGGCGCGTTGCTGGCCACGTCGGCGGTGGCCAACGGCCTGTTCAACGGGGATCCCTACGCCCTGGGCATCTCAGGCGGGTTCGCCTCGCCGACGACGGCTCGGTTGATCTCGGAAGCGGACCTGATCGTCGGCTTCGGCTGCGCCCTGAACATGTGGACGATGCGCCACGGCCGCCTGATCGGCCCGGACGCGAAGGTGGCCCAGGTCGACGTCGACGGCGCCGCACTGGGCCTGCACCGCCCGGTGGACTTAGGCGTGGTGGGCGACAGCGCGGCCACCGCCGAAGCGGTGCTCGCCGCCTTGGGCACCGGTGGACCGGGCTACCGCACCCCCGAGGTGGCCGATGCGATCGCCACCCGCGGCCGCTGGAACGCCGAGCCTGTCGAGGACCTGTCCACCCAGGACCGCATCGACCCCCGGATCCTGAGCCGCGAGCTGGACAAGCTGCTTCCCGCGGAACGCATCGTGTCGATCGACTCGGGCAACTTCATGGGTTATCCGAGCGCCTACCTGAGCGTGCCCGACGAGCACGGCTTCTGCTTCACGCAGGCCTTCCAGTCGATCGGCCTGGGCTTGTCGACGGCGATCGGCGCGGCCCTGGCCCGCCCGGACCGCCTCCCGGTCCTGGCGTCCGGCGACGGCGGATTCCTGATGTCGATCGCGGAGCTGGAAACGGCTGTCCGCCTTGGCCTCCCGCTGCTGTGCCTGATCTACAACGACGCGGCCTACGGCGCGGAGGTCCACCACTTCGGCCCGTACGCCGACCTGTCCACGGTCGTCTTCCCGGACACGGACATCGCCGCGCTGGCCAAGGGCTTCGGTGCCGAGGGCCTGACGGTGCGACGTGCGTCCGACCTGGCCGGCATAGAGACCTGGCTGGCGTCGTCCCCGACCCGCCCGCTGGTGGTCGACGCCAAAATCACCTCCGACGGCGGCTCGTGGTGGCTGGCGGAGGCCTTCAAGGGCCACTGACGCGCCTCATCGCGGCCTGAGGCCGAGCGTCTTCGGATAGTCCTCGACGTCGTAGAGCGCACGCACGTGCTCCCGCGCCGCGCGCAGAGCGTCTTCGAAGTCGAGGTCCTCGGTCTTGTGCCGGTAGAGCACGTGCGAGCCGGTACCGTACGTGCCGATCGCCACGTCGAGGTGCGCCTCGATCACCGACTCGACCACCGCGTGCTCCGGCGTGAAGGTCAGCAGCAGCAGGATGTGGAAGGCATTGCCGACTTCCGGTCCGAGGTTCACTTCCAATGCGCTGCGGATCTCCGCACGCCATGCGTCGTCGACCCGCCAGGTCTCCAGATAGGTCCGCGCCTGAGACTCGCCGCCGAAGTCGTAGCCGAGCCACTGCTGGATGCCGTATTCGTCCACATCGAACTGGCACTCGTGCAGCGTCCCGAGCAACGAACGGGCCACCTCGTTCGACATCCGGGTCCTCACCTGGTCACGAGGCCGCGGAGGGCCGCGATGACGGCGCGGTCGCTCACCTTGGCGTAGAGCTTCCGGTCGGCTCCGACGAGGACCACGTACGGGCACGACTGGTCGTCGCCCGCCAGCGTCCTGTCCAGCAGCTTGCGGCCCGTCGCGATCTCGTAGACGTGCAGGCGCCAGGTCGCGCGCACCAGCGGGAGCGTGTCCGGGGCCGGGTCGTCGAACGTGCAGCGGCGGATCGTCGATCCCGCGCTGACCCGGTCTAGGCAGGCGACCAGTTGGACCTTTTCGAGCGACTCGGGCGCCCACGTCTGCTCGACGCTTTTCGACAGCCCGAGGTCGTAGTAGTAGGTCTGGTCCTGGAAGCGCGTGTCGCCCGGTCCGCCGGCGCGCATCAGCGCCACCGGATGCGGCGGCTTGCCGGCGCGCTTCGGCGACAGCGGGAAGTAGGCCTCCTGGTCGCAGACCTTCTCCAGGTCTCTGCCGTCGACCGGCGCGTACGTGCTGGGCAGCGGCCCTTCCTCGACGGGCGAGGCGGCCACGGCCGGCGAGCCGCTCGTGGCCGGCCCGCTCAACGGGGCCGCAGGCCCCGGTGCGGCGGTCTCCCCGGAGGAGCGGCGGAGCACGAGAAAGCCCGTCACCGAGCCTCCGATGCACACCGCCAGGAGTGCCGCGATCAGCGTGGCCGCGAGGATCGTGGGCCCGCCGCCCGGACCGTCCCGCCCGGCGGTCGGGTCCCACGGCGCCACCGGGAGGTGCGCGGCGGGTGCCGGCGGGCCTCCAGGTGTCGGGCCCTCGGGTGTCGCGCCGGATTCAGATTCGGCCCCCGTGCCGGTCATCTGCATCTCTCCTTGGTCAAGGCAAGACAGCGAATGTAGCAAGCGACTCACATCACGTGGGGGCAGCATCAGTCCACATGCGACGGACCTCGTCGATAACAGAAAACCGGGAGACAATCGGGCATGGCTTGGGAGTGGGTGGCGCCTGTCGCCACGGCGAGCGCGGGTGCGGCGGGCGTCTTCTTCACCTGGTTGACCGGGGCGCAGAGCCGCCGCCATGTCGAGCGGTTGACCCAGCGCACCGAGGACGCCGCCCGCCGGGAGCGGTCCATCCAGGAGCGCCGCGACGCGTACCTCGCCGCCCTGAAGGTTTGTCGCCTCGATCTGGCGCGGGCGCGCTACGAGCGCAAGGGTGACGACGAGAAGCTCGCCGAGGTGCACAAGAGCTTTCCCAAAGGCGAGCGGGTACGCATGTCGATCGACGCGCAGATCGCCGTCGAGACGTTCGGCAGCGTGGCCGCCCGGCGGGCGACCGCCCGCTGGGCCGACGCCGCGGGCGAAGGCGAAGAGCGGATGCGCGAGGTGTACGAGCAACTGGTCGCGCTGGCCCGGGCCGAGCTGGGCGCCGAGGCACTCGACGAAACTCTGCCGGCGCGGCCGGTCGAATTGCCGCGTGCCCGCGCGACGCGTGGGTATGAATGACAGCATGACCACGCCGATCTCGACCGACAACCTCGACCGGTACGGCAACGCCGCGCTGCCTTGGAGCCGCCCCCGCGACGGCCTGCGTCAGGAGACGCCCACCGCCGACCTGACGTTCTTCGTCGCCACGGTGCGGCCCGACGGCCGCCCGCACAGCGCGGGCGTGGGTGCGGTCTGGGTGGACGACGCCCTCTACTTCACCAGCGGGCCCGGCAGCCGCAAGTCCCGCAACCTCTCGACGAACCCGGCCTGCAGCGTCTCGGTGCGCCTGCCCGGCATCGACCTCACACTCGACGGCGTCGCCGATCGGGTCACGGACGGCCCGACGCTGGAACGGCTCGCCGAGGTCTACCGCAGTGGCGGCTGGCCGGCCACCGTCGAGGGCGACGCGTTCACGGCTCCGTTCAGCGCGCCGAGCGCCGGCCCGGCGCCGTGGCACCTCTACCGGCTGGACCTGCGCCGCGCGGTCGGCGTTGCCACCGCCGAGCCGCACGGCGCCACCCGCTGGGAGTTCTGACTACTGCAGGTAGCCCTCGACCTCGGAGACGGGCTCCGCGTTGATCGAGTCAGGGTCGCCACCGGCCGCCCGGGCGGCGCGCCGCCGGCGGAGCAGGTCCCAGCACTGGTCGAGGGCTTCCTCGAGCTGGCGCAGCCGGGTGCGCTCGTCGTCCGAGGAGATCTGGCCGGACTGCACCTGGGTGCGGAGCTGGTGCTCCTCCTGGACCAGGTCGTTGATCCGGGTCAACACGGTCTTGTCGTCCATGCAACGAGCCTTGCACAGCGATGGGCCCCCTGTGGTCCAGGGGGCCCATCGTCGTTCAGCTCGCCAGCATCTTGCGCAACACGAACTGCAGGATGCCACCGTGCCGGTAGTAGTCGGCCTCGCCGGGCGTGTCGATCCGCACAACGGCGTCGAACTCGACGCCCGTGTCGGTGGTCACCTTCACGGTCCGCGGTGTCGAGCCGTCGTTGAGCGCCTCGACACCGGTGAACTCGAAGGTCTCGGTGCCGGTCAGGCCCAGGGACTCCGCGTTCTGGCCCGCCGGGAACTGCAGCGGCAGCACGCCCATGCCGATCAGGTTGGAGCGGTGGATCCGCTCGTAGGACTCGGCGATCACGGCCCGCACGCCCAGCAGCATCGTGCCCTTCGCCGCCCAGTCGCGCGAGGAGCCCGAGCCGTACTCCTTGCCCGCCAGGACGACCAACGGCACGTTCTCGGACGCGTACGCGACGGAAGCGTCGTAGATCGTGGTCTGCTCGCCGGTCAGGTGGTTGACCGTCACGCCGCCCTCGACGCCCGGCACGAGCTGGTTGCGCAGCCGGATGTTGGCGAACGTGCCGCGGATCATCACCTCGTGGTTGCCGCGCCGCGAACCGTACGAGTTGAACTCGTGCCGCTCGACGCCGTGCGACGCGAGGTAGTGGCCCGCGGGCGAGTCCGGCTTAATCGAGCCGGCCGGCGAGATGTGGTCGGTCGTGACGGAGTCGCCGAGCTTGGCGAGCACCCGCGCGCCGTGGATGTCGTTGACCGGCTGCGGCTCGCGGGCCATGCCCTCGAAGTAGGGAGGCTTGCGCACATAGGTCGACTCGGCGTCCCAGGAGAACGTGTCACCGCTCGGCGTCGGCAGGCTCTGCCACGCCTCGTCGCCGGCGAACACGTCCGCGTAGTCGCGCGTGAACATCTCGCTGGCGATCGCCCGGCCGATGACCTCCTCGATCTCGGCGGCCGACGGCCAGATGTCGCGCAGGAACACCTGCTGCCCGTCGGACCCGACCCCGATCGGCTCGTTGACCAGGTCGATGTCCATCGAGCCGGCCAGCGCGTACGCGACGACCAGCGGCGGCGACGCCAGGTAGTTCATCTTGACGTCGGGGTTGATCCGACCCTCGAAGTTGCGGTTGCCGGACAGCACCGACACCACCGACAGGTCGTGCTCGGACACGGCGGCCGAGATCGACTCGGGCAGGGGGCCGGAGTTGCCGATGCACGTCGTGCAGCCGTAGCCGACGAGGTGGAAACCGAGCTTCTCCAGGTACGGCGTCAAGCCCGCGCGCTCGTAGTAGTCCATGACGACCTTGGAGCCCGGTGCCAGCGTGGTCTTGACCCACGGCTTGCGGTTGAGGCCCTTGTCGACGGCGTTGCGGGCGAGCAGCGCCGCGCCGATCATCACCTGCGGGTTTGAGGTGTTGGTGCAGGAGGTGATCGCGGCGATCACGACCGCGCCGTGGTCGAGCTCGAACTCGGTGCCGTCGTCACCGGTCACCTTGACCGGCTTGGTGGTGCGGCCATTGGCGCCGCGGGCGGCCGACTCGTAGTCGCGCGGCTGGTCGGCCGGGTCGTCGTGGTCGAGCGCCGGCGGGTCGCTGGCCGGGAACGACTCCTCGGAGGCCTCGTCGGCCGCGCCGATCGTCGGGACGTAGTCGGTGAGCACCGAACGGAAGATCGGCTTGGCGCTGCCCAGCGGCACGCGGTCCTGCGGGCGCTTGGGGCCGGCCAGCGACGGCTCGATCGTGGCCAGGTCGAGCTCGAGGCGCTCGGAGTAGACCGGCTCGCGGTCGGGGTCGTGCCAGAGACCCTGCTCCTTGGCGTACGCCTCGACGAGCGCGACCTGCTGCGCGTCGCGGCCGGTCAGCTCGAGGTAGTTGATCGTCTCGCCGTCGATCGGGAAGATCGCGATGGTCGAGCCGTACTCCGGGCTCATGTTGCCGATCGTGGCGCGGTTCGCCAGCGGCACCGCGGCCACGCCCGGGCCGTAGAACTCGACGAACTTGCCGACGACGCCGTGCTTGCGCAGCATCTCGGTGATCGTCAGCACGAGGTCGGTCGCGGTGGTGCCGGCCGGCATCTCACCGGAGAGCTTGAAGCCGACGACCCGCGGGATCAGCATCGACACCGGCTGGCCGAGCATTGCGGCCTCGGCCTCGATGCCACCCACGCCCCAGCCGACGACGCCCAGGCCGTTGACCATCGTGGTGTGCGAGTCGGTGCCGACGACCGTGTCGGGGTAGGCCTGGCCGTTGCGCTCCATGATCGTACGAGCCAGGTATTCGATGTTGACCTGGTGCACGATGCCCGTGCCCGGCGGGACGACCTTGAACTCGTTGAACGCGGTCTGGCCCCACCGCAGGAACTGGTAGCGCTCGCGGTTGCGCTTGTATTCGAGCTCGACGTTGCGGGCGAACGCGTCCTCGCGGCCGAACAGGTCGGCGATCACCGAGTGGTCGATGACCAGCTCGGCCGGCGCCAGCGGGTTGACCTTGGTGGCGTCGCCGCCCAGCTCCTTGACCGCCTCGCGCATGGTGGCCAGGTCGACCACGCAGGGCACGCCGGTGAAGTCCTGCATGAGCACGCGGGCCGGGGTGAACTGGATCTCCACGCTCGGCTCGGAGTCGGGGTCCCACCCCGCCAGCGCCCGGATGTGGTCGGCGGTGATGTTGGCGCCGTCTTCGGTCCGGAGCAGGTTCTCCAGCAGGATCTTGAGGCTGTAGGGCAACCGCTCGTGCCCGTCCACCGTCGTGATCTTGAAAATCTCGTAGCTCGCGTCGTTGACGCGTAGCTGGCTCTTCGCACCGAAGGTGTCGAGGCTCGCCACGTCGTACTCCTTCTCCGCCTGTTTCACTCAAGTCTTTCGCAGCAGGCTGGGCTGGCCGGGCTTAGGTTCGGCTAACCGCAAGCATTTAAACCGTACGTCCGTCTTGTTTTCTGGTCAACCCAGGGTGATGCTGTCCGCATGATTCATCACGTGCAGATCGCCTGCCCCAGGGGCACCGAGGATGTCCTCCGTTCTTTCTACGCGGGTGTGCTGGGTCTCGCCGAGAAGCCGAAGCCGGCGGCGTTGGTGTCGCGCGGCGGGTGCTGGTTCGTGGGTCATGGGATCGAGCTCCACCTGGGCGTCGAGGACGACTTCCGGCCTGCCCGGAAGGCGCATCCGGGGCTGCTCTGGGAGTCTGGCCTGGCCGCGTTGGCGGGGCGTTTGGAGGCCGTTGGGCATGACGTGGTGTGGGCCAACGACGAGTTGCCGGGGTTCCGGCGCTTCCACACCCACGACCCGCACGGCAACCGGCTGGAGTTCCTCGAACCCACCGCGTGAACGGCGGGTGTCGGCACGGTGCTAGGGTGCGGCGCGTGACCGACCTGCACCTTGAGCCGCAGCCGCGCATCGACGTCCTGGTGACGGACTACGACACCGAGGAGCGTCGCCTGCGCACCGACTACGCGGGCGTCGCCTACATCGGCGACGAGCCCGACCCCGAGACGGGTCTCATGGGCGGCGCGTACGCGAAGCGCTCGGTCGACTCGCGGCTGTTCCTGCCCGACACCCACTGGTACGACGCCGACCAGCTCGAGAGCGTCGAGGTGCAGGTCACCGCGGGTGTGCTCCAGGTCGCCCAGACCGATCGGGGCACGCAGGGCCTGCTGGGCGCGTTGACGGCGCCGGAGGTCGAGTTCTACGAGCACCCCGAGGGCGCCGAGGGCGTCGGGGTCTGCCTGTGGATCCGCGGGGAAATCCTGTCGAACGTCGCGGTCTCGTACCGGATCACGGTTGTCTGTGACCCGATCGCCGTGCAGCGCAAGGGCGCGACGGAGCTCGAAGAGGTGCCGGCGGTCAGCTGACCGCTTTCGCCCTTTCGCGAAGTTTCGCCTTGATTTCTTCCGGAGTGTAGGCGCGCCGCTTACGCTCCGCACGCGCGACGACGACGCCGGTTGCCGCAACGCCGACAAGCCCGGCAATTCCCAGGACCTTCCACAGCCGCATTCCACTTAGGGTAGTAGGCATGGCCATCACCCTGGATGCGGCGGTCGAGCAGACGCGCACGGGCGACGTGTGGCTGTTCCGCGGCAGCTCGGTCCCGGACCGCGCGATCCGCCTCGCCACCAACAGCCCGGTCAACCACGTCGGCATGTCGGTGGTGATCGAAGACCTGCCGGCGCTGATGTGGCACGCGGAGCTCGGTCGATCGTTGCGCGACCACTGGACCGGCACGTTCCAGCGCGGCGTGCAGCTGCACGACCTGCGGGACGCGGTGCTGCTGTGGGCCCGCCGCTACGGGCAACGGGCGTGGTTGCGGCAACTCCAGACGCCGGTCTCGCCGGAGATGGAGAACGCGGTCCTGCGCACCGTGGCGCGCCTGGACGGCACGCCCTTCCCGTCGACGACCCGGCTGGCGTGGCGCTGGGCCCGCGGCCGGGTGCCCGACCTGCGCAGCGGCTTCTTCGCGGGCGACTCGCAGGCGGCGGGCGCGCCACCGGACGCGCGCCTGGAGACGGCGTACTGCGCGGAGGTGGTCGCGGTCACCTACGAGGCGATGGGCCTGCTGCCGGCGGGCCGGCGCCCCAACTGGTACGACCCCGGCCGGTTCTGGAGCGGCGACGAGCTGCGCCTGGAAGGCGGCGCGAAGCTCGGCGACGAGATCGCGGTGGAGATCCCGTAGCGTTGGCGCGGTGATCCGCATCCCCGGCCTGGCCCTGACCGACCACACGTTCACGGTGCCCCTGGACCACGCTGATCCCGACGGCCCGACGATCTCGGTCTTCGCCCGCTCGGTGGCCGCGACGGACCGCGCCGGCGACGACCTGCCGTGGTTGATCTTCTTCCAGGGCGGCCCGGGAGCGAAGTCGCCGCGGCCGCCGGGGCCGGCGGAGAGCTGGTTCGGCCGTGCGCTGAAGACGCACCGCGTGCTCCTGCTGGACCAACGCGGCACCGGACGGAGCACGCCGATCAGCGCGCGCACGGTCGCGGGCCAGACGGACCAGCAGCTCGCCGACTACCTCAAGCTCTTCCGCGCGGACAGCATCGTCCGGGACGCGGAGGTGATCCGGAAGCACCTGTTGGGCGACGGCCAGTGGGAGTCGCTGGGGCAGAGCTACGGCGGCTTCATCACGCTGACGTACCTCAGCCTGGCTCCGTCGGGGTTGCGGTCGTGCTACATCACGGGCGGTCTGCCGGGTCTGACGGCGACGGCGGACGACGTGTACGCCCGGACGTATCCGCGGGTGGCGGCGAAGAACGCGGCCTACTACGCGCGCTACCCGGACGACGTGGCCGCGGTCCGGCGCATCGCGGACCGCCTGTCGGCCGACGACGTGCGCCTCCCGGACGGCGACCGCCTGACGGTTGACCGCTTCCGCGTGCTGGGCAACGCCTTCGGCATGGGCGACGGCTACGAGCGCCTGCACTGGCTGCTGGACGACGCCTGGCACGGCGACTCGCTGTCGGACCTGTTCCGGCACGAGGTGATGACCCGGACCGGGTTCATCGACTCGCCCCTGTTCGCGCTGCAGGAATACTGCTACGGCGGTCCCGGCCGGCCCAGCCGCTGGGCGGCGGAACGCGCCATCCACCCGCGGCCGGAGTTCGCGCCGGACGCGACACCGCTGCTCTTCACCGGCGAGATGATGTACCCGTGGATGTTCCGCGACATCGCCGCACTGCGCCCGTTCGCCGGCGCCGCCGACCTGCTGGCCGAGGCTGACGACTGGCCGGCGCTCTACGACGTGGCCCGGCTGGCCGCCAACGAGGTCCCGGTGGCGGCGGCGGTCTACTTCGACGACATGTACGTGGACGCGGACCTCTCGTTGTCGACGGCGAGCGCGGTCGGCAACGTCCGCACGTGGGTAACCAACGAGTACGAACACGACGGCGGCGCCGTATCCAAAGGCAACGTCCTGGCCCGCTTGATGGACATGGCCGCCGGCCGCATCTGAGCAAGCGCCGGCGCCCGCCGCTGGTGGTCGCGACGGGCGCCACGCCGAGCTGACTAGGCCGGGAGCGCCTTCAGGAGGGCGTCGCCGGCGGCCTGCGCCGACTGGGGGTTCTGGCCGGTGATGAGGTTGCCGTCGACGACCACATAGGACGTGAAGGCCGGGCCGGTCTCGTGCACCGCGCCCGCCGCGCGCAGGCGGGACTCCAGCAGCCACGGTGCGTTGGCGGCCAGGCCCACCTGGTCTTCCTCGACGTCGGCGAACGAGGTCATCCGGCGGCCGCGGAAGAGCCAGCCGCCGTCGGGCGCGCCGGCCGGCAGGAACGCCGCCACGCCGTGGCAGAGTGCCGCGACGGTCTTCGTCTCGTCGGGGAGCATCGCCTCGAGGATGCGGGCGACGTCCGGGTCCACGGCGAGGTCCTGCATGGGGCCGTGCCCGCCCGGGATCAGCACCGCGTCGTAGTCGGCCGGGTCGACGTCCGCGAGCCGCGCCGGCGACTCCAGCGTGTCGCGTACGCCCGCCAGATAGGTCTTCAGGTTTTCGTCGTCGAGGCTGACCTCGTCGGCGACCGGGACGCGGCCGCCCGGGGTGGCGATCGTGACGTTGACGCCGGCCTCGGTGAGGATCCGGTGCGGTGCGACGAACTCCTCGGCCCAGAAGCCGGTGGGGCGCTGGGTGCCGTCGAGCTGGGTCCAGAAGCGGGCACCGGACAAAACGATCAGAACTGATGACATGGTACGTCTGCTCCCTTTCAGGCCATCATGACGTTGCAACCTTACGGGTGTAGACCCTCACGTCGTGATGCTCTTTGGGCATAGCGGTGAGGTTCTATCGAGCTACGCTCCTCACCATGGAGAACTGTCCGCCGGTCGTCTGCGAGGCCAGCGACCTGGTGCTCTCGTTCGTCAACGCGGAGTCCCCCGACGCCCGGTTCGGCCCCGCCTCGGACGTCGCCGCGGCAGGGGAGTTGCGGGAGAGCCTGGTCGTGCTGTTGCGGCAACACTCCGGCTGCACATTGCCGCCGACCGCGGTGACCGAGGCGGAAGATCATCTGCGGCAGGTGGCGGTCCGCTACCCGCTGGTCCCGGTGGTAGGCGCGGACGCATGCACGCTCGAGCCGGCGCAGGGCGGCGCGTTCGGCCATTTCGCCCGGGTGCTCGGCGCGGTCACGGACCTCGCCTACCGGGGCGCCTGGCCGCGGGTCAAGGTCTGCAAGAACGACGGTTGCCACCGGGGCTTCTTCGACAAGACCCGCAACATGTCGGCGCTCCACTGCAGCCCGGCGTGCTCGTCGCAGGCGTCGATGCGCGCCTACCGCAGCCGGCGAAAGGTGGCCTGATCGTGGAGTTGCGGCACCTGCGCACCTTCGTGGCGGTGGCGGAGGAGCGCAGCTTCTCCCGCGCCGCGACCCGCCTGCGGACCGCGCAGTCCGCGGTCTCCCGGACGGTCCAGGCCCTCGAGCGCGAGTTGGGCAACCCGCTGTTCGCCCGCACCAACCACCACGTGGAGCTGACCAAGCTGGGACACGCCACCCTGGACACGGCCCGGGCGGCCCTGGCCGCGGCCGAGGCGGTCCACGCCGCCGCGCGTCGCACCTGCTCAGGGTCGGTGTGTGGCTGATGATGGTCGCATGGCACTCGACGGAACCCGCGTGCTGGTCGTCGGTGGCACGTCGGGTCTGGGCCTGAGCGTCGCCGCAGCGGCCGCGGAACGAGGCGCGACGCCGATCGTGGCCTCGCGGCGGCAGGAAAGCGTCGACCGGGCGCTCGGGACCCTGCCGTCGGGCGCGCTAGGTGCCACGGTCGACCTCACGGATCCCGACTCGATCGACCGCTTGATCGGGTACGCGGCACCGATCGACCACCTGGTCTACACAGCAGGTGAGCCACTGCGCATCACGATGATGCCGGACCTGACGCCGGACACGGTGCGCCGCTTCTGGGAGACCCGCTTCGTCGGCGCACTCAGCGTGATCCGCGCGGCCTCGATGGCCGGCGCGATCCGCGCCTCGGTCGTCCTGACCGGCGGCAACGCGTCGCAGCGCTCAGCGCCTGGTTGGGCCCTGGGCGCAAGCGTCTGCGGCGCGATCGAGGCGCTGGTGCGGCAACTCGCGTTGGAACTGGCCCCGATCCGCGTCAACGCGGTCGCGCCGGGCATCACCCGGAGTCCGCTCTGGTCCGGCATGTCACCGGACCAGGAGGAGGCCATGTACGCGGACCTCGCGTCCCGCCTGCCGGTGGGCCGGGTGGGCGAGCCGTCGGACGTGGCCCTGAGCTACATCTACGCGATGGAACAACGAATGACCACCGGCACGTCCATCCTCGTCGACGGCGGCGCAGTCCTCGTCTGAGCCCGACCGCCGCCTGCCGCGCATGGATCGTCCCTACGGGACATGAGTCAGTTGGGACGTTTCTCGTCTTGTTCGGAAGACGCGGATGGCTGTGTCGAGAGACGGCGGTGTCGCTGCGCGAGGCCTGACCGAGGAAGCCGGCCTGCGGCCGCCGTTCGGCCGCGATCGCGGTGGTGTCGTTGTCAGCGACCGCACGATCCGCAGCTTGGACGAAAGAGTTGCGCCGGATACTCGCCGACGGCGTCCATGCCTCGGCCGTCGTTCGGCCGGCGATCCGTTTCTTGGCCGAAGACGTGCGCCGCAGGGACTGTCAATCGTCAGTCAGCAGGGGGTCGGCGGTTCTTCGCATGAGCCGGGATCGGCCGATCTGTTCTGTGAAGCCCCAATGCTGATAGAACGAGACCAGTTCCGGCTGGCAGACCAGCTCGATGCTGCGGACCCCGGCCAGGCTGGGATGCGCGACAACCGTGTCCATCAGGATCGCGCCCAGGCCCGATCCCCGCGTGCCAGCCGCCACGATCACGTCGAGGACCATCGCCAGGTAGATCCCGTCCGTGATGACCCGGGCGAAGCCCGTCAACCGGCCCGACGGTCGGTGGACGAGGGCGACCACGAGGTCGGACGCCGCCAGCATCCGTTCCACGTCGCTGGGCGTCCGGTCGGCCGTCCACCACTCGGACGCGAACAGGTCCATTAGGTGCGGCAGGTGCTCGGCGCCAACCTCGTCGCGCACCTCGATCTCGGAGACATCCACGACCGCAGCATCCCAGGGGTGCGCCGATCGTCATCAACGGCCCGTCAAATGGCTCCGGCGTCGGAGAACAGGTTGGCGCGAGTCCGGCTCAGCGGGCGACGCGGTCGGAAGGCGGACCACGGAGGGGGCGGCGCAGTTCGCGCTCCCGCCGTGGCTGCCAGGTCGCCGACACCAGCGCCACCGCCGGCGCGAGGAGGCCGACCGCGCCGGCGACTGTCAGCAGCGTTCTGAACGTGATCGGCATTTACGGGCTCGTGACGGCGAGCGCCCGCCACGCGTCCTTGACCAGTACCGTGGCCGGCAGCACGACGGCCACCGACAACGAGACCCACAGCGCTCCCACGACCACCTGGGTCTGGAACTGCGGCATCGGTTGGTCCAGGGCCACCGTCCGGACGCACAGCGCGAGCGCGATCGTGACCGAGAAGATCACGGACAGGAACAGGAACAGGTACACGGCCGTCCGGTGGGTGCTCGGCGGCGTTCACCGTCTCCGCCGAGGACATGACCTTGGCCAGGTGGCGTTGGATCCCCTGGATCAACGTGCATCCCGCCAGCAGCAACGCGATGAGGAGACCGACGAGAGCCAATCTAGGGCCCCCTGCGAGACCGTCCAGATTGAATCACGACGCCTCGTCGGGTGCGGCGACCCACGCGGAGAAGACCGGTAGCCCAAGCCACGCCGCGCCCGAAGCGGTGTCTGGTTGCCAGCCGTCGCGCCAGGGGCGGTCGGCCAACGCGACCACCGCGTACGGATGTCCGAAGCGCAACTCCGCCGTCCGCCGCAACCCGTCCTGCGGGATCGGGGCGCTGACCCCGGCCATCATCGCCGACACCGCAGCGGCCTCGAAGCCCACGCGGGTGTAGCGGGCCATCGCCACCTGCGACGCCTCGTACCAGCCCTCGACACCCAGCGCCGCCTGAGCCGCGGCTGCCGCGGCCGGCACGCCAAGCTCTGGGCGGTCCAGGTCGTGCTTGCTCTCCGCCGACCAGGCCGGCAGCACCGCGTGGTGCACCTCCTCCCGGCCCCACGGTGCCGTCGTCGTCACCGACTCCTCGGTGATCGTCCACAGCGGACCGTCGCCCACCGGAAGGTCGAACAGCGAACGCCGGTCGAGCGCACCGCGCGTGAAAGACGCGGCCGCGATCTCGTAAGCCGCCGCCAGCACCGCGGACGGGGGCACGTCCGAAGGCGCGATCACCGAGGTCACCCGCAACCCCTCGGACGCGTACCCCGTGTGCACGGCGACGTCTCCCACCCCCACTCGGGCGATGAACGCGTCATGGCCGTGCGACGGCATCGACAGCACGTGGGAGACCGCGTCTCGCCACGAGCCCGCGCCGAGGCGCGCGGCCGGTGCCAGGTCGAAGGGCGCAACCCACGACACCTTGGTGGCCAGCGCCGTCGCCAGGAGGAGCAGCGTGTCCGGGCGGATCTTGAGTGGCATCTCCTTGATCAACCCGAGCGTGTGCTCCGAGGCCCAGGCGTCCGCCTCCGCCTGCGACGGCAGTGGGCCCGTCGAGACCGACGACGGCAGCGCCGCCAGCCACGCCGAGAGCGCCGGCGTCGAGCTGCCCGACTGCCACAGCGCCGCTGCCGACAGGACTGCCGGGTGCGGGTCGTCCAACAGCGCGCGCGCGATCTCCGACGCGGTCCGCAGGTCGACGCCCAGGGCCGTCGCGAGGTCGTCGCCGACCGCGGCGGGTGCGCACAGGGCCGCCAGCAGCCACGCTCCCAGTGGCGACGCCACGTGGTGCGCCGGCAGGGCCGGGCCGTGCAGCAACCCCGCATACCGGGCCAATGGCGCACGCAGGTCCACCGCGGTGGTCATGCTCACCACTCTGCCAGCCCGGCCACGTTTGCGCAGACGCCCGAACGGCAACTTACACAGCCGTGAACGCCAAGACCGACCTTGACGTCCTGTCCGACTTCTTCGACCGGTACGGGTCCGCCCTCACCGCGGGCGACGTGCCAGCGCTCGCCGGCTGTTACGCGCTGCCCGGCAGCGTGGTCGCTGACGCGTACACGTTCACGTTCTCCTCACCCGCCTCCGTCGCCCTCTCGTTCATCGGTGCCGCGCCCGACTACCAGGATCGTCAGCTCATCGCCGCGCACGCGCGGATCGACAACGTCGACAAGCTCAGCCCCGCCCTCGCGCTCGTCACCGTCGAGTGGGAGTTTCTCGACAGTCAGGGGCGCTCGGTGCCGGGGGAGCGCTACGTATACCTGGTAAGAACCACGAACGACGAGCCCGCGATCTGCACGGTGATCCACGCCGCCTGACAAAGGAGCCAGGCGGGCGCCGGTGATGAGAGGATCTTCGGATGGATCTGACCCGGCAGCGGGCACACTGGATCGACCGGTCCACGGTCGCCTGGCGCTTCGAGGGGCCGGTCGGTGACCGCCGCTGTGATCTCGTCTGGTCGGCCGACGCCGCGCTGGAGATCATCGACGGGGCGCTCTCCGGACCGCACGAGACGCTGCCGCTGCGGGTCAAGCCCGGCGGGCTGACCAGCGCCCAGCGCCGCCAGTGGCCGCACCTCGCCGACCACGCCGCCTTCACGGTCGAGGCCGACGAAGAAACGATCAAGCGAGCGCTCACCGCGCAGGTGGCGGTCACGGCCCGTGACGAAGGCGGCTGGCTGCTCGTCGCCACCGGCGCACAACTCCCGGGCGTCCTAGACGACGTCTATGCCGACGCCGTACACGCGGATCTCGGTTGCCGTTTCCACGACGACGGCGGCGTGACGATCTCGGTCTGGGCACCGACGGCCCGGTGGGTGGCGCTCGAATGGTGGGCCACAGGGGAAACAGACCCAGAGATCATCGCCATGTGGCGCGACGACCACACCGGCGTCTGGCGCGTCGACGGCGACTGGGGCTGGACGGGTCGCCGCTACCGCTTCCGGGTCGAGGTCTACCACCCCGCGACGCAGCGGATCGAGACGATGAGCGTCACCGACCCGTACTCCGTCGCCCTGACCGCCAACTCGACACACAGCGTGGTCGCCAACCTGCTCGACCCGCTGTTGATCCCGGCCGACTGGGGCACGCTGCGCAAGCCGCCGGCGGTCAGCCCCGCCCGGGCCCAGGTGCACGAGGTCTCCGTGCGCGACTTCTCGATCTACGACCGGAGTGTTCCGGAACAGAAGCGCGGCACGTTCGCGGCGTTCGCGACGCCGAACAGCACGGGCATGCGACACCTGCGCAGACTGGCCGACGCGGGCGTCACCCACCTGCACCTGCTGCCGGCCTTCGACTTCGCGACCGTGCCCGAGCGCCGCGACGAGCAGCAACACCCCGAGGGCGACCTGGCCGCGCTGCCGCCCGATGCCAAAGAACAACAGGAACGGATCGACGCGGTACGCGCGAACGACGGTTACAACTGGGGGTACGACCCGCTGCACTACTCCGTACCCGAGGGCAGTTATTCGACCGACCCCGACGGACCGGAACGGATCACGGAGTTCCGGGAAATGGTCGCCGCCCTCAACGGCACCGGGCTGCGCGTCGTGATGGACGTGGTCTACAACCACACGGTCGCCGGCGGGGTCAACGAGCACGCGGTGCTGGACCGGATCGTGCCGGGCTACTACCACCGCCTGCTCGCCGACGGCCGGGTCGCCGACTCGACCTGCTGCGCCAACACCGCGCCCGAGCACGCGATGATGGGCAAACTGGTGGTCGACTCGGTGCTGCGCTGGGCGATCGACTACAAAGTGGACGGTTTCCGCTTCGACCTGATGGGCCACCACCCCCGGGAAAACATGGTCGCGGTTCGCACGGCGCTGGACCGGCTCACCCCGCAGCGCGACGGTGTCGACGGCCGGTCGATCCTGATCTACGGCGAGGGCTGGGACTTCGGCGAGGTCGGCGGCAACCAGCGGTTCGTCCAGGCGAGCCAGCTCCAGCTCGCGGGCACCGGCATCGGCACCTTCAACGACCGGTTGCGCGACGCGGTCCGCGGTGGTCAGGCCTTCGAGACCAACCCGCGATCGCAGGGGTACGCGTCAGGGCTGTTCACGGACCCCAACGGCGACGACGTCAACGGGCCGGCGGAGCACCAGCGGGCCCGGCTGCTGTTCCAGCAGGACCTGATCAAGATCGGCCTGACGGGAAACCTGTCGTCGTACCGTTTCGTGGCGAGCAGCGGCGCCGTGGTGACCGGCGGGGAGTTCTACTACAACGGCGCGCGGGCGGGATACTGTGCCTCGCCGGGGGAGTGCGTGACCTATGTGGACGCGCACGACAACGAGATCCTCTTCGACACGCTGGCCTTCAAGCTGCCGGCGTCGCTGCCGCCGGCGGACCGGGCCCGGATGCAGCTGCTCGCCCTGTCGTTCACGGTCCTGGGCCAGGGCATGGGCTTCGTCGCGGCGGGCTCGGAACGCCTGCGCTCGAAGTCCCTGGACCGCAACTCGTTCGACTCGGGCGACTGGTTCAACGCGATCCGCTGGGACCCGGCGGAGGGCAACGGCTTCGGCCTAGGCCTGCCACCGGCGTGGGACAACGCGGACAAGTGGCCGTTCGCGGCGCCGCTGTTGGCGGACCCGGCGCTGATCCCGCCGCCGGAGGTCATCGAGTGGACTGTCGAGCGGTACCTGGAACTCCTGCGGATCCGCCGCGACTCACCGCTGTTCGGCCTGGCCACGGCGGTCGAGGTGCAGGACCGGGTGTCGTTCCCGCTGAGCGGCCGAGGCGAGACCCCCGGCGTGATCACGATGCGCCTGACGGGGGTGGACGACTTCGTGGTCATCTTCAACGCCGCGCCGAGAACGGTCGCACAGAAGCTGCCGGACCTGCGCTATGGCAGTTTCGACCTGCACCCCCACCAACGCGCGAGCGGCGACGATCACCTGCTGCAGTCGGCCTTCGACCAGGCAACAGGCATCTTCACAGTCCCACCCCGCACGGTCGCCGTCTTCACGGGCACCGCGCCGCGGGGGTAGATGTCGCTGGAGCGACACGAACCGATACCCAACCGGGGTATAGCCTGGTTGGTAAGATTCTGCTGCCCGACTAGCCACGCCGTCAATATCGCGCTTGCAAAGTCGAATGCGCGGCTGGCTCAGCCCTTCGCGCTTCGAACCTGCGCGACTCTTGCTTGTCCGTCGCCAAATGCCTTGCCGCAAAGGCCTCGACGACCTGCAGTTCCCCGCGGCAGACTGTCCCAACTCACCTGCAGACACCGGACATATGCGGCGCGGCCGGTCGACGGAGGTCGACCGGCCGCGCTGCTATGAAGCTAGTGAGTGCTGATGCCGAGCAGCTCGCGGGCTAGCGACTCGGCTTGCGGGGAGGTCCGTCGTAGGTCGCGTACATTGATGAGCACCTGTGGTTCGCCGGACTCCAAAGTCAGCTTCATGCGTCCGAAGCGGGAGCGGACGACTTTGGCACCGACGTCGTCCCGACCGGCTACACGGGCAAGGGCGCTGTCGAGCTTGCCCACGGATGACACCGGTAACACGTCCGGGTCCGCCGGCAACTTCACGTTGTCGAACGGGACCTTTCTGAAGTTGACCCCGTCCAGCTGTGCCGCTGAAAGGTCCACATTCAGCATCGGGTTGGGGTCCGGCTTCTCGTCGCCGAGCACGCGACCGTCGAACACGACATCTCGCAGCCTGCCGGCGAAGGTGCAGTCCACGAGCGTCGACTGCCAGAAGTTGACCCCGTCCAAGCGCGCGTGGGAGAAGTCGCAACCCAGGTACCTGGCGGTGCTGGTCGCCAGGCCCCGCAGATCGGCACGGCTGAAGTCCACACCCTGAAAGAGGTTCCCCTTCCCCTCGTACCAGGCACCGAACGACGACGACGAAAGGTCCGCCCCGGCGAAGCGACAATTCGTGAAGGACGTCGCCCACACACCCATGTCGCTACAACTCGAATCGTCGAACAGGCAGTCGTCGACGACACC
>NZ_BONC01000061.1 GCF_016862515.1 Asanoa iriomotensis | reverse complement strand
GAGGATCTGCTGCTGCTGGGCTACCAGGACGACGGGACACCGACGCAGGACGCGGGGACGCTCGACTACGGGCTCGCCGGTGCGGTGCTCGTCGAGCTCGCGGCCGCCGGGCGGATCTCGCTCTCCGGTGGGCGCGTCAGCGTCACCGACCCGAAGGCCACCGGCGACCCGGTGCTCGACCACGGCCTGCGGCGCATCACCGGGTACGGGCGGGAAGCCACCCCCGGTGAGCTGCTCGACGGCATCCGGGGCGGCCTGCGCGACCTCGTCCTCGACGGTCTCGTCGCCCGCGGTGTGCTCCGCCGCGAACCGCACCGGGTCCTGCTGGTCCCGCTCCCCCGCTATCCCTCGGCCAACGGCGGCCAACCCGACGCCGAGACCGCGACCCGCGCCAAGCTCGATCTCCTCGTCAAGGGCGAGCCCACCGACACCCGCACGCACACCCTGGCCACCCTCGCCCTCGCCACCGGCCTGACCGCGTCAGCCTTTCCGGGCGTCGCCCGCGCCACCGTCGAGCGCCGCCTCGCCGAAGTCTCCGAGCCGGCCGAGCCCTGGCCCGTCGCCGCCGTGCGGGAGATTCTCGACGAGGTCCAGGTGTCGATCATCGCGATCACCACGATGTTCATGACCAGCGGCTGACGATCAGCGGTCCGCGGACCACTCCACGTCGATGACCCGCCCGTCGGTCGCCTCGATCGCGGCCGCGTACACCTCCAGCACCCGCAACGCCACCACCGGCCAGTCATAACCCGCGACCGCCGACCGTGCCGCGTCGACCAGGGCGGCGCGCTCGGCCGGCGCGTCCAGCAGCGCGTCCAGCGCCGAGCCCAACGAGGCCGCGTCGCCCGTCGTGAACAGCCGCCCCGCCCGGCCACCGTCGAGCACCCGGCGGAACGCGTCGAGGTCGCTCGCCACGACCGGCGTACCTGCGGCCATCGCTTCGGTCAAAATCATGCCGAACGACTCGCCGCCGGTGTTCGGTGCGACGTAGACGTCCACGCTGCGCAACATCCGCGCCTTGTCGGGCTCCGACACCAGGCCCAGATAGGTCACCCGGTCGTGCAGAGCCGCCGGCAGCCCGGAGCGCAGCTCGTCGAGGTCGCCCGGGCCGGCCACCAGCAGGCGCAGGTCGGGACGCGACGGCGCCAGCGCCACGAACGCGTCCCGCAGCACCGGGAAGCCCTTGCGCGGCTCCGTGAACCGGCCCAGGAAGCCCAGCGAACCACCGGAACCCGGCCAACCGGGCAACGGCGACGCCGCCGCGTAACGCGCGACGTCGACACCGTTCGGGATCTCGACCGCGCCGCCGTCGAGGTGCTCCACCTGCACCTTCCGGGCCAGCGCGCTCACCGCGATCCGTGCGGTGATCCGCTCCAGGACCAGCCGCAGCACGCCCTGTGCCGCGGACAGCGCCCGCGACCGGGTCATCGCCGTGTGGAACGTGGCGACCACCGGGCCCCGGCTGTTGAGCACGGCGAGCATCGACAGGCTCAGCGCCAGCGGCTCGTGCACGTGCAGCACGTCGAAGTCGCCGCGGGCCAGCCAGCGGCGCACCCGGGCGCTGGAGATCGGGCCGAAGGCGATCCGGGCCACCGAACCGTTGTACGGGAACGGGACCGCGCGGCCGGCCGGCACCACGAACGACGGCAGCTCGGCGGCGGCGTCCTCGTCGGCCGGTGCCAGCACGCTCACCTCGTGCCCGAGGGCGATCAGCGCCTGCGCCAGGTCGAGGACGTGGTTCTGCACGCCGCCCGGCACGTCGAAGGAGTAAGGGCACACGATGCCGATCCGCATGCTGCCCACCTCCTCAGACCTCCGGGGCCGGCGGTTTGTCCAGCCAGAGCCGCTGGAGCATGTGCCAGTCCTGCGGGTGCCGGGCGATCGACGCCTCGAACTTGCTCGCCATCTCCTGGGTCACGGCCGACACCCGTTCCCGCAACGTGCCCGTTTCCGGGCCGGGTATCTCCACCCGATGGTTCACATAGCCGCGAAGCGACTCCTCGTCGTACCACAGGTCGATCACCAGCAACGGCTTGCCCGTGCGGATCGCCAGCAACGCGGGACCCGACGGCATCCGGGTGCGCCCGCCGAAGAAGTCGACCTCGACGCCCCGCGCGGACAGGTCCCGATCGGCCAGCAGCGGCACGACCGCGCCCGCCTGCAGCCGGTCGACCAGGATGTCGAAGGGCGGCCGCTCGCCGCCCGTCAGCGGGAGGATCTCCATGCCGATGCTGCGGCGGAACTCGACGAACCGCTCGAAGACCGACTCGGGCTTGAGCCGCTCCATGACCGTGGTCAGCTTCCAGCCCATCGCGGTGACCCAGGCGCCGGCGGTGTCCCAGTTTCCCGAGTGGCTGAGCGCCATGATCACGCCGCCGCCGTCGGTGTTCATGAGCTCGACGAGCATCTGCCAGTTGGCGACCCGGAAGTCGTCGAGGTGCTGCTGGTGCGTCCGGGAGGGAAGGCGGAAGGCCTCTTTCCAATATCGGGCGTACGACCGTAAGCCGGCGCGTACGACCTCGTCGAGCTCTTCATCGGGCATGTCGGGGCCGACGACGCGCCGCAGGTTGCCGCGCAGCCGCTGCGTACCCTTGCCGTCCTTGCGATGGGCGTAGTCGGCGGCCGCGTTGAACAGCCCGCGCGCGACGGGCTCGGGCATGCCACGCACGAGCTTCCAGCCGGCCGCGTAGCCGAGGTCGACAGGGTTCACTCGGCGACCCGGGCGCGATCGGCGGCGTCGAGTTCCTTCGCCTGCGGGTACACGTACGCGATGCGCTGGATGATCGTGATGACGGAGAGGACGGCCAGGAACCAGACGGCGGCGGCGAACCCCCACGCGACGCCGAAGCCGGCGAGCAGGCCGCCGACGCCGATGATGATCAGGCGTTCGGCGCGCTCCGCGATGCCGACGTTGGCCTTCATGCCGAGACCTTCGGCGCGGGCCTTCACGTAGGACACGACCGCACCGAGGACGAGGCAGACGATGCCGCCGACCACGCCCCAGCGGTCGCCGCGGCCGGCCAGGATGTAGATCACCGTGCCGACGATCGCGCCGTCGGCGATGCGGTCCATCGTCGAGTCGAGCAGCGCGCCGAACCGGGTCGACCCACCGGACAACCGGGCCATCGTGCCGTCGACCAGGTCGACGAGGGCGAAGACCGTGACGACCAACGCACCGGCGACGAAATGGCCCGTCGCGCCCAGACCGACGGCGGCGCCGACCACGCCGATGGTCCCGGCGACCGTCACCTGGTTGGGCGTCACGCCCCACGCGATGAGTCGCCGGGCGACGGGTTCGACGACGTGGGCCATCGCGGCCCGCGCTGACACCTGGAAGATCTTCGCCATGGCGCACCCACGATAACGGTGCGGCGCCCGTGACGATACGGTGCCCGCTGTTCCCGGGCGGGTCGTCCGTCACTTGCTCACCTTTGTGGTCGGGCTTGTGTACGGCGGGTTGCGGGTGTGGGATCGAGAGATGACGTGAGCTAGCTCACCCAGGGAGGTCCCCATGGCTCAGAAGGGTCAGGAGAAGGGAGTCACCGGCCCCGCGCCGGTGGTGGATGAGCCCGGCAGGGTACGCAACGTGGTGCTCGTCGGACATTCCGGGTCAGGAAAGACGACCCTCGTCGAGGCGCTGTTGGCGGCGACCGGCACGATCAGCCGGGCCGGCTCGGTGACCGAGGGCACCACGACCTGTGATCACGACCCGGCCGCGGTCAAGCAGCAGCGGTCGGTGAGTCTCGCCGCCGCCCCGTTCCTGCACGAGGGCATCAAGGTCAACCTGCTCGACAGCCCCGGCTACGCCGACTTCGTCGGTGAGCTCCGGGCCGGGCTGCGCGCCGCCGACGCGGCGCTGTTCGTGGTGCCGGCCGCCGACGGCATGGACGCGGCGACCGCGACGCTGTGGGAGGAGTGCGCCAGCGTCGGCATGCCGCGCGCGGTCGCGGTCACCCGGCTCGACCATCAACGCGCCGACTTCGACGAGACGGTCGCGCTGTGCCAGCGGGTGTTCGGCGACAACGTACTCCCGTTGTATCTGCCCATGCTCGGTGACGACGGCGTGTCCACGGTCGGCCTGATGGGCCTGATCACGCAGCGGGTCTTCGACTACAGCAAGGGCTTCCCGCCCGAGGTGCGCGACCCCGATCCCGAGCACCTGCCGGCGATCGCCGAGGCGCGCAACGAGCTGATCGAGGGCATCATCGCCGAGAGCGAGGACGAGACGCTCATGGAGCGTTACCTCGCCGGCGAGGACATCGACACCGAGGTGCTCATCAACGACCTCGAGACCGCCGTCGCCCGGGGTCACTTCTACCCGGTGATCCCGACCTGCGCCGAGAGCAAGGTCGGCATCGACGCGCTGCTCGAGGTGCTGACCTCGGCGTTCCCGTCGCCGCTCGAGCACGACCTGCCGGTGGTCACCGGCGTCGACGGCTCGCCGCGGCCGCCGCTGACCTGCGACCCCGACGGGCCGCTGGTCGCCGAGGTCGTGAAGACCACGATCGACCGGCACGTCGGCCGGGTGTCGCTGGTGCGGGTGTTCTCCGGGACCCTGCGCCCGGAGGCGACCGTCCACATCTCCGGGCACGGCATGGAGCAGCGCGGCCACCCCGACCACGACTCCGACGAGCGGATCGCGCACATCTACTCGCCGTTGGGCGCGTCGCTGCGCGAGGTGCAGTCGTGCATCGCCGGCGACATCTGCGCGATCACCAAGTCGGGCAGCGCGGAGACCGGTGACACGATCTCGTCGAAGGACGACCCGTTGCTGGTTGCGCCGTGGGAGATGCCCGAGCCGTTGTTGCCGGTCGCGGTGGTCGCGAAGACCCGGTCCGACGAGGACACGCTGGCCAAGAACCTCGGCCGGCTGGTCGCGGGCGACCCGACGATGCGCCTGGAGCGCAACCCGGAGACGCACCAGATGGTGTTGTGGTGCATGGGCGAGGCGCACGCCGACGTCGTCCTCGACCGGTTGCGGGGTGGCGGGGCCGACATCGACACCGAGCCGGTACGCGTCGCGCTGCGCGAGACGTTCGTCGCCGGCGCCAAGGGTCACGGCCGGCACGTCAAGCAGTCCGGCGGGCACGGGCAATACGCGGTGTGCGACATCGAGGTGGAGCCGCTGGAGCGCGGCGCCGGCTTCGAGTTCGCCGACAAGGTGGTGGGCGGCTCGGTGCCGCACAACTACATCCCGTCGGTGGAGAAGGGCGTCCGCGCGCAGATGGAGCGCGGGATAATGGCCGGCTATCCGGTCGTCGACCTGCGGATCACGCTGTTCGACGGCAAGGCGCACAGTGTCGACTCGTCGGACGCCGCTTTCCAGACGGCCGGGCAGTTGGCGCTTCGCGATGCCGCGGAGAAGGGCCTGCTGACGCTGCTGGAGCCGGTCGACGAGATCACGATCCGGGTGCCGGACGCCTACGTAGGCGCCATCATGTCCGACATGTCGGGCCGTCGTGGCCGGGTGTTGGGCACGGAGCCTGACCCGGCCGGCGGTGAGCGGACGTTCGTCAAGGCCGAGGTGCCGGCCACGGAGCTGGTGCGCTACGCGGTCGAGCTGCGGTCGATGACGTCGGGTGCGGGGACGTTCGGGCGTTCGTTCGCGCGGTACGAGCCGATGCCCAGCCATCTGGCCGAGGCCGTCCGGAAGGAGCATGCGGCGTCCCACTGAGCTGATTCACGTCTTTGTCCGGGCGCGGCCAGTTTCTGCTTTGGTCGCGCCCGGGCTTTTTTGTCGGTGGTCGTCCATACACTCGGCGTCATGGATGGGCACGAGATCGCGCAGCGGCGGCTCGCACAGCAACATCTGGCCGGGCCGCCGTCCGCCGATCCGGTTTCGGTGGTGCGGCGGCTGGGGTGTGTGCAGTCGCAGGAATACGCGGTGGCCAAGTGGTCGCTGGGCCAGCGGTGCGCGCCCGGTGTCACCGACGCTTCGGTGCAGTCTCTTGTGGACGACGGCACCATTCTGCGCACGCACATCCTGCGACCGACGTGGCATTTCGTGCTGGGCGAGGAGCTCGGCTGGATCCAGGCGGTGACGGGCCCGCGGGTCCACGTGTTCAACGGCTACTACAACCGCATGCACGGGCTGTCCCCCGACGTCGCCGCCCGCACCACGTCGGTCATCACCTCGGCGCTGAGCGGCGGCAACCACCTGACCCGGCCGGAGCTGGCCGCTGTCTTGGCTTCGGCCGGCCTGCCGGCGACGGGCAACAAGCTGGCCTACGTGGTGATGTTCGCGGAGCTGGAGGGGTTGATCGCCAACGGGGTGCGGCGGGGCAAGCAGCACACCTATGCGCTGGTCGCGGAGCGGGTGCCGGCGCCGATCACGCTCGACCCGGAGGCGGGCCTGGTCGAGCTGACGCGGCGCTATTTCACGAGCCACGGGCCAGCGTCGATCAAGGACTTCGCATGGTGGTCAAGCCTGACGGTGACCCAGATCAAACGCGGCATCGAGGGCTGCGGCGACGCCCTGACCAGCACGGTGGTCGACGGGCGGACCCTGTTTTTCGCTTCGGACGGCCCGGAGCCCGCTCCACCGCCGGCGGCTTCCTTGCTGCAGGGTTATGACGAATATGTGGTGGCTTACACGGACACGAAGTTTGTCTACAACGTGGAGGGTCGGGCGCCGACACCGGGCCGCTACAACGAAAACATGATGTTCCACCCGATCACCTTCGACGGCCAGATCGGCGCCTTCTGGCGGCGCACCCCGACCCCGAAGCAGATCACCCTGGAGATCGACCTATTCGTCGAGCCAACGGCCCGACAACGCAAGGCCCTTACGGAGGAGGTGGAACGCTATGAAGCTTTCGCCGGCTTACCGGTGACAGTGACCTTCGTCTAACGCCAATGGCCATGGCCTGGGTGCGCGATCCGGCTCCCGGCCGTAAGACGACGTCTTTGATCTGGCAATGATTGGTGCTTCGACGGAGCTCGGTTTTCGGGTTGCCGCCGAAGACCCGCCGATCATTTCGGCGGCGTGCCGCCGAGGCCCCGCGTCTCACGCGGCCGACGCGGAAGCAGCTCGTCCTTGGGCACGGCCCGCTGGCAGGGGAAGCCCGCGCCTTGGGGCGCCGCGCGGTGACCAGCGCGGGACGCAGGATTACGAGGAGGGAGCAGTCGGGGCCGAGGCGGAAGCAGCTCGTCCTTGGGCACGGCCTGCCGGCAGGCGAAGCCCACCTTCGGGGCCGCCGCGCCGTGACCAGCGCGGGACGCAGGCCGCCGAGGACGTAGATGCCATGCGGCAGCGGAAGGCCGCTGTTAGGCGCGGGCCACTGGTGGACGCAGCTCTTTGAGGCCGCCGCGGCGGTCGACGCGGCACGCTGGCCACGAGGCGAGCGCCGCAGGCGCCGGGGCGAGGCTTCTCGCCGCTACGAACGGCCCGCTGGCAGGCGAAGCCCGCACTTTGGGCCGCCCTGCCGCAGCCAACACACGACGCGTGCCGCGCAGGAGGTGGGGGCCGTGCCGCAGCGGAAGCGTCGCCGTTAGGCGCGGGACGCTGGTGGGCGCAGCCCGCGCTTTGGGGAGCCGCGCAGGTGGTCGACGCGGGCCACGACGGCGCGCGCGTCGGGGCCGCGGCGTATGTGTCACGTTGGCCGGCGTTGCCCGCGGTTAGGGAGGCGCAGGGTGGTCAGCGGGTTGGGCGGGCCTCGAGGAGGTGGGCGCCGGGGCCGCGGGCGCTGAGTTCGTCGTTCGGGTTGACCATGGCGCATTCGTCGAAGGAGAGGCAGCCGCAGCCGATGCAGGTGGTGAAGCGGTCGCGCATGCGTTGGAGTTGGGCGATTCGGTCGTCCAGGGCCTCGCGCCAGCATTCTGAGGCTCGTAGCCAGAACTCGCGGGTTGGCGGTTGGCCTTCCGGTAGGAAGCCGAGGACCTCGCCTACCTGAGCCAGCGGGATGCCTGCCCGTTGTGAGGCGCGGATGAAGGCTATGCGGCGCAGCGTGGTGCGGTCGTAGCGGCGTTGGTTGCCCGTCGTGCGGCGGCTGGAGATCAGACCCTGGCGCTCGTAGAAGCGCAGCGCCGACTGTGGGACTCCGCTGCGGGCCGAGAGGTCCCCGATCGTCAGCTCCTTCGCGGGTGGCACCCGGCCAGCCTAGCTTGACTTGAACAAATGTTGAGGTTTGAGGGTGGTGGCATGACGGACCTGAACGGCACCATCCTTGTCATCGGCGGCACCGGGAACATCGGGCGGCGGCTTGTCGATTTCCTTCACGGCCAACCGCTGCGGGTGTTCGCCCGCCGGGCCGCCGCGTTGCTCCCGCCCGGCACCGACGTCGTCCGTGGTGATCTCGGCGAACCGGGCTCGCTCGCGGCCGCGCTCGGCGGAGTCGACCGGGTCTTCCTGCTCTGGCCCTCGCTCGACGCTGACGGGATTGACGGCGTGGTCAACGCGCTGGCCAAGGGCGGCGTCAGGCATGTGGTGTACGTCTCGGCCCTGCAGGTCACCGACGACAACCGCCGCACGATCGGGGTCTGGGGCGAGGTCGAGCAGGCCGTGGTCGACGCCGGGCTCGGTCACACGTTCCTGCGCGCGAGTGGGCTCGCCACCAACACGCTCGGTTGGGCACCAGCGGTGCGGGCCGGCGAGCCGGTTCGCATCCCCTACCCGGGTGCGCGACGGTCGTTGGTCCACGAGGCGGACATTGCCGCTGTCGCCGCCGCCGCGCTCACAGAGGGCAAGAAGCACGTCGGACGGTCCTATGTGCTCACCGGGCCTGCGGCTGTCAGCCAGGCCGACCAGGTCGCCGCGATCGGCGACGCCATCGGTCGCCGGATCGAGGTCACCGAGCAGCCGCACGACGAGGCACGGGCCGCGATGACCGCCTGGGCGACGCCGGAGTGGGCCGACAACGCCCTGGCCTACTGGGCGTCGCTGGTCGACCACCCCGAGCCCGTGACGAGCGACGTCGAGGACATCCTCGGCCGCCCGGCCCTTTCCTTCCGACGCTGGGCCGCGGACCACGTCGCGGACTTCAGCGCCTGACCCCCACGCGCGATGTGGCCGTCGACGAGGCGAGCGGCCGCGCCGTCTCGTGTCAGGCCGGGGCGTCGGACAGGCCCGTGCACCTGGACGCCACGCGCAGCTTGTCCTCGATCTTCTTCTTCGCCGCCCCGGAGACCAGGACCGGTTGGCCTGTGCCCGAGACCGTTGCCGGCAGGAACGTCTTGTCGACGACCGACCGGCCGCGGACCGTCAGTTTCAGGACGCCCGAGTCGGTGCTGTGCGAGTTGCCGTACCACAGGAAGTTGCCAAGACCATAGTGGACATACGTCGAGTCCAGCCAGCCGTCCGTCAACAGCGTGTGGGCGTGCGTGCCCAGCACGATGTCCGCGCCTGCCCCGGACATCCGTTGCGCGAACGTCTTCATCTGGCCGCTCGGGCACGAGCTGCCCTCCACGCCCCAGTGCATGAAGACGATGACCAGGTCCGCTTTGGCCCGCGCCGCTTTCACCGCCGCGGTCGCGCGCGCGGCGTCGAAGGCCATCGCCACACCTGGGCGGGTCGCCGTCGGCTT
Organism: Asanoa iriomotensis; assembly: GCF_016862515.1. Lineage (GTDB taxonomy): Bacteria > Actinomycetota > Actinomycetes > Mycobacteriales > Micromonosporaceae > Asanoa > Asanoa iriomotensis. Next base: position 39,852 of record NZ_BONC01000061.1, on the reverse strand, counting down.
CCATTCCGCCGACAGCTCGCCCACCTGCGACATGCCCAGGACCGCGATGCGGACACCCTTGATCTCGGTCAGCCACGGGGCATAGGCCTCGTCCGCGGTTCGGCCCGCTCCGAAGATCGGGTACTCCGCCTCGGCGGCCGACGTCAGCGTGTCGAGCAGGCCCAACCGGCCGTAGTCCAGCGCGTGGTTGTTCGCCACCGACGCCGCGTCGATGCCCGCGGCGCGCAACGCCGCGTAGGCGCTGTCCGGCGCGCGGAAGTGGAACCGCTTCGGCTCCGGTGTGCCCCGGCCCGTCACCGCCGTCTCCAGGTTGACGATCGTCAGGTCCGCGTCCGAGAGCGTCGAACTGATCTTTCCGAACGCCGTGGCCGGGTCGTCGAGCAGACCCAGCGTCCGCCCCGTGAAGTGGACGTCCCCGGCGAACGCGAGCGTCAGCTCCGCCGGCGGCGCCGGAGTCGAAGCAGCGGAGGAAGGAGCGGCTGACGGAGACGAGGCGACGGAGTCCCGCCACCGAGGGTCACCGGCCGCCTCGCCGGCACACCCGGCGGTCAACGCCGCCACCAGCACGACCGCCGCCCACCCACGTCTCATGGCGAGAGGGTACGAGAGAAACGCTCAGTTTCCAGTCCCCCAGGCGTCCGAGAGCAGGTCCCGGGTGTCCGTCAAGAGCTGCGGCAGCACTTTTGTCTGCCCCACGATCGGCATGAAGTTGGCGTCGCCGCCATAGCGCGGCACCACGTGCTGGTGCAGGTGGCCCGCGATGCCGGCGCCGGCGACCGAGCCCTGGTTGAGGCCGATGTTGAAGCCGTGCGCGCCGCTCACCCGGCGGATCGTGCGCATCGCGTCCTGGGTGAACGACGCCACCTCCGCCACCTCGTCGTCGGTGAGGTCCGTGTAGTCGGCGACGTGGCGGTAGGGGCAGATCAACAGATGACCAGGGTTGTACGGGTACAGGTTGAGCACCGCGTAGACCACCTTGCCGCGGGCCACCACCAGGCTCTCGTCAGCCGGCAAATGGGGCGCCCGGTCGAACGGGCACCCCTCGCCGGACTTGTCCCCACCGCCCGTGATGTATTCGAGGCGGTGGGGCGTCCAGAGCCGGTCCAGTCCGTCCGGCGTGCCGGGGCCGGCCATCAGGACGCCGACGGCGACTCGTTCGTACGCGACCGCACGACCGAAACGACGTGCGCGACGGCCTCCGCCAGCGGCACACCGTTGCGCTGCGAACCGTCGCGGTAGCGGAACGAGACCGTCGAACCCGACACGTCGTCGTCGCCGGCGATCGCCATGAACGGGATCTTCTGCTGCTGCGCCGTGCGGATCTTCTTCTGCATCCGGTCGTCGGAGGTGTCGACCTCGGCCCGGATCCCCTCGGCCCGCAGAGCGGAGACGAAAGCCTGCAGATAGTCGGCGTGGTCGTCGCGGATCGGGATGCCGACCACCTGGACCGGTGCCAGCCACGCCGGGAACGCGCCCGCGTAGTGCTCGGTCAGGATGCCGAAGAACCGCTCGATCGAGCCGAACAGCGCCCGGTGGATCATCACCGGCTGCTGCCGGGTGCCGTCCGCCGCCTGGTACTCCAGCCCGAACCGCGCGGGCTGGTTGAAGTCGACCTGGATCGTCGACATCTGCCAGGTGCGGCCGATCGCGTCACGGGCCTGCACCGAGATCTTCGGACCGTAGAACGCGGCGCCGCCCGGGTCGGGCACGAGCTCCAGGCCGGAGTCGCGGGCCGCCGACTCGAGGTGCGCGGTCGCCTCGGCCCAGTCGGCCTCGTCGCCGATGAACTTCGGCGAATCGTCGCGAGTGGACAGTTCCAGGTAGAAGTCGGAAATGCCGTAGTCGCGCAGCAGGTCGAGCACGAACGCGAGCAGCGACCGCAGCTCGCCGGGCATCTGCTCCCGGGTGCAGTAGATGTGCGAGTCGTCCATCGTCAGGCCGCGCACCCGGGTCAGGCCGTGCACGACGCCCGACTTCTCGTAGCGGTAGACCGTGCCGAACTCGAACAGCCGCAGCGGCAGCTCCCGGTAGGACCGCCCGCGCGCCTTGAAGATCAGGTTGTGCATCGGGCAGTTCATCGGCTTCAGGAAGTATTCCGCGCCTTCGAGCTGCATCGGCGGGAACATCGTGTCCTTGTAGTACGGCAGGTGCCCGGACGTCTCGAACAGATGGCCCTTGGTGATGTGCGGGCTGTTGACGAACTCGTAGCCGGACTCCTCGTGCCGCAGCCGCGAGTAGTGCTCCAGCTCGCGCCGGATGATCCCGCCCTTGGGGTGAAACACCGCGAGCCCCGAGCCGATCTCGTCGGGGAACGAGAAGAGGTCCAGGTCCGCGCCGAGCTTGCGGTGGTCGCGGCGGGCGGCCTCTTCGAGCAGCTTCAGGTACGCCTTCAGCGCGTCGCGGGTCGGCCACGCCGTCCCGTACACCCGCTGCAGTTGGGGGTTCTTCTCGGATCCGCGCCAGTAGGCCGCCGCCGAGCGCATCAGCTTGAACGCGCCGATGAGCCGGGTGCTCGGCAGGTGTGGGCCGCGGCACAGGTCGGACCAGCAGGTCTTGCCGCTGTCCGCGTCGACGTTGTCGTAGATCGTCAGCTCGCCGCCGCCGACCTCGACCGTCTCCTCGGAGTCGAGCTCGCCGGTGCCCTTGATGTCGACGAGCTGCAGCTTGTAGGGCTCGTCGGCGAGCTCCGCCCGCGCGTCGGCAGGCGAGGCGAACACCCGGCGGCGGAACCGCTGCCCGGACTTGACGATCTCCTGCATGCGCTTCTCGAGCTTGGCCAGGTCGTCGGGCTGGAAGGGCTTGGCCACGTCGAAGTCGTAGAAGAAGCCGTTGTCGATCGGCGGTCCGATGCCGAGCTTGGCCTCGGGGAAGACGTCCTGCACGGCCTGCGCGAGCACGTGCGCAGTCGAGTGCCGCAGCACGTTGAGGCCGTCGGGCTCGTCGATCGCCACCGGGGTCACCGTCGTGTCGACCGCCGGCACCCAGTCGAGGTCGCGCAGGCGGCTCTCGGCGTCGCGCACGACGACGATCGCCTTGGGCCCGTTCATCGGCAGGCCGGCCGCGGCCACCGCGTCGGCCGCCGTCGTCCCCGCGGCGACGACGACAGGGTCGGCCACGGCGAGGGTGCGGGATGCGGACACGGCGGATCTCCTCGGTCGAAGGACGTTTGGGTAAATGCTAGTCATCACGCCTGGCGACGCTGCGATCAGCCGGAGAAGGGGGTTACATTCAGCCCGTGAGCCCGTCGGACATGATCTCGGCCCTCAAGCGCCGCTACCAGTCGTTCTCCGCGACCGAGCCGGTCGTGCCGTTCGCCGTCGTGCCGGCCGGGGGATCCCCGCAGGTGCTCGGCACCGGCGACCCCGTCTTCACCCTCACCGTCAAGGACCCGCGCGCCGCCAAGGCGCTCGGCTCGCTCGACCAGCTCGGCGTCGCGATCGCCTACCTGCAGGGTTGGCTCGACGTCGACGGCGACCTGGCCGCGGCCCTGAAGATGCGCAAGTTCTTCAACGACTTCCACCCGATCGCCTACCTGTCCCGGTTCACCCCGGCCGCCCTGTTCCAGGGGCGCAAGGAGAACGACCGGCAGGCCATCTCGCAGCACTACGACGAGGACAGCGAGTTCTTCCTGACCTTCCTCGACACCCGGCACCGCTGCTACACCGAGGGCGTCTTCGCCAGCGACGACGAGCCGCTGGAAGACGCGATGACCCGCAAGATGGACCTCGCGCTCGAGGCGATCGAGGTCAAGCCCGGCGACCGGGTGCTGGAGGTCGGCGGCGGCTGGGGCGCGTTCTCGGAGCACGCCGCCCGGCGCGGCATCGACGTGACGACCACCACACTGGCGGTCGAGTCGGAGCGCTATCTCAAGGACCTGTTCGCCCGTGAACAACTGCCGGTGAACGTGGTGCGCCAGCACATCTTCGGCTACCAGAGCGACCAGAAGTTCGACGCGATCGTCAACATGGGCGTCACCGAGCACCTGCCCGACTACAAGACCACGCTGGCGAAGTACGCGGAGCTGCTCAAGCCCGGCGGCAAGGTCTATCTGGACGCGCTGGCGATGCGCCGCAAGCACGGCATCTCGACGTTCATGAAGCGCTACATCTACCCGGGCAACTCGGCGCCGCTGCTGCTGCACCAATACCTGCGCCACGTCGCGCGGTCGCCGTTCGAGCTGATCAGCATCGACGACGACCGGCACAACTACTACCTGACCTGCCGCGAGTGGGCCAAGCGCCTCGACGAGCGGCGCGACGAAATCGTGGCCCGCTGGGGCGAGCCGCTCTACCGCCGGTTCCGGCTGTTCCTCTGGGGCTCGGCGGCCGGCTTCGACACCGGGCTGGTCCAGGCGTACCGCTGGGTGCTGAAGATGCCTTAGGGCTGCGGGGGCCGCAGACCGTCCAGGACGAAGCCGAGCAGTCGGTCGGCCATCTCGGGGACGGTCTCGGTCGCCAGCACCACGCCGTGCACCAGGCGCAGGACGTCGTCCGGGTCGACGTCCTTGCGGATCTCGCCGGTCTCCTGCGCGCGCTCGAGCAGGTCGCCGGCGGCGTCGCGCATCAGCGCCTTGCATTCCAGCATCGTGGGTGAGCCGGTGCCGAGCATCCGCTTGACCGCCGTGCCCACGCCCCGCTTGGCCTTGATGTGGTCGAACTGCAGCCGCAGCCAGCGGGCGAACGCCTCGCCGGGCGGATATTCCTCGGCCAGGGCCCGGCCACGCTCGGCCAGCACCTCGATGTCGGCGCGGTAGACCGTCGCGAGCAGTGTCTCGCGGTCGGGGAAGTGTCGGTAGAGGGTGCCCGGGCCGACCCCGGCCCGCCGGGCGATCTCGTCGAGCGTCGTCTTCTCGCCGTGCTCGGCGAAGGTCTCCCGGGCGGCCGCCATGACCCGTTCCCGGTTGCGGCGCGCGTCGGCGCGCAAGGGACGCTCAGTCGTCACCGCTTCCTCCCCTGGTCACTGTGTGGCACCACACTATTTCCGGAGACTGTCTCCGGATAGTGTTGCGAAATCGGAGACGTCCTCCATATGCTAGCTCACGAGCTAAGCGGAGACGATCTCCGCTTCCATGCCTCTCCTCGGGGGAAGAGAACCTTGTCCACGCAAACGTCAACGCCGGCGATCGTGAGCAGCGCCGGCACCGAGGCCCGCGCACCGGGCCGGCTCGCGCTGTTGATCATCGTGGCGTGCCAGCTCATGCTGGTCGTCGACGGCACGGTCATGAACGTCGCGCTGCCGCACATCCAGGAGGGCCTCGGCTTCTCCACCGCCGGGCTGTCCTGGGTGATCAACGCGTACACGCTGACCTTCGGCGGTCTGCTCCTGCTCGGCGGCCGGGCCGGCGACATCCTCGGCCGGCGGCGGCTGTTCATAGCCGGCATCGCGCTGTTCACGGTCGCGTCGCTGGCCGGCGGTCTCGCCACGTCCGCGACCTGGCTGCTGGTCGCCCGGGTCGTCCAGGGCATCGGCGCGGCGATGGCCGGCCCCAACACGATCGCCCTGATCTCCACCACGTTCACCGAGCCGCGCCAGCGGATCCGGGCGCTCGCGCTGCTCTCGGCGATGGCCAGCGCGGGCTTCGCGATCGGCCTGATCCTCGGCGGCGTCCTCACCGACGTGCTGTCCTGGCGCTGGGTGCTGTTCATCAACGTGCCGTTCGGCATCGCCGCGGTGCTGCTCGCGCCCCGGCACGTCCGGGAGCCGCAGCGCCACCCGGGCCGCCTGGAGTGGCCCGGCGCGGCCACCGCGACGCTCGGCATCGGCGCCCTGACCTACGGCTTCATCCACGCCTCCACCCACGGCTGGTCGGCCGGGCAGACGCTGACCGCGCTCGGGCTCGGCGCCGTCCTGCTGGTGACGTTCCTCGCCATCCAGATGCGGTCCGCGCAGCCGCTCGTACCGCTGCGGCTCTTCAAGGACCGCAACCGGGCGGTGGGTTACATCGGCTTCATGCTGGCGCCCGCGGCGATGATGTCGGCGTTCTACTTCCTGACCCAGTACGTGCAGATCGTGCTGCACTTCGGGCCGCTGGCGACCGGCCTCGCGTTCCTGCCGATGGCCGGCTCCGTCTTCCTGATCAGCCGGGTCGTGCCGCGGGTGCTGCACCGGATCGGCCCGCGCCCGCTCGCCCTGACCGGCGCGCCGCTGATGATCGCGGGCCTGGCCTGGCTGACGCAGCTCGACACCACCAGCTCGTACGCGGGATCGCTGCTCGGCCCGATGTTCCTGCTCGGCCTCGGCGGCGGCCTGATCTTCGTGCCGCTGACCCCGGTGATCATGGGATCGGTGGAGCCGCGCGACGCGGGCGTCGCCGGCGGCGTGCTGCAGACCATGCAGCAGGTCGGCGCGACCCTCGGGCTCGCGGTGCTGATCGCGGTGTTCGGTGCCGCGGTCGGACCGGCGGGCGCGGCGGGTACGACGGACGCGGCGACCTTCGTGCACGGCATGAACGTGGCCAACGTGGCCTCCGTGGTGATCGCGGCCGGCCTGGTCGTGGTGGCCCTGAGCTTCCGCTCGGTCCGCCGACCGGCCGCACAGCCAGAGCCGCACGTGGTCGTCGAACCGGCGTAGCCGCGCAAGGAACGGTCCGTTTTTAACGCCTCGCCCAGAGTGGTGTTAAGAACGGACCGTTCCTATGCGAAAAGCGTTAATAACGGACCGTTGCTTGCGGAAAGATGCCCGCATGGATGGTTCACGCGGCCGGGTTGCCGACTGGGTCGAGGCGTACGAGCGGCTGTGGCGCACGCCCGGCACCGAGGGGCTGGCCGAGATCTTCACGGGAGACGCCCGCTACAAGCAGGGCCCGTACGCGGAGCCGGTCGTCGGCCTGCCCGCGATCGCCGTCATGTGGGAGGCGGAGCGGGACAGTGCCGCCGAGCCGTTCACGATGGCCCCCGAGGTGCTGGCGGTCGACGGCGACACGGCGGTCGTCCGGCTCGAGGTGCGCTACGCCGAGCCGGTGCCGCACGAGTACCGCGACCTGTGGGTCCTCCGGTTCGCCCCCGACGGGCGATGTCGGGAATTCGAGGAATGGCCGTTCTCGCCAGGCGACCAGACTGTTATGTCCGAATAAGACGGTCTAAGTCCGGCGAATCGGACGTAGCCGTATGGATGACGGACAGTGTGCCCGCCCCCCGACTTGCCAAGGGCAGTAGGTTCTTCACGTGGCCACGGTCCTCCTGGTCGAAGACGACCATGTCGTACGCGGCGCCATGCTGCGGTCCCTCGCCGACCGCGGGCACGCGGTCCACGCGGTCGGCACCGCACTCGACGCCCTGCGCCGGGTCGCCGCCGAGACGCCCGACCTCGTCGTGCTCGACCTCGGTCTGCCCGACCTCGACGGCGCCGACGCGCTGCGCATGCTCCGCGGCATCACCGACGTGCCCATCATCATCGCCACGGCGCGCGACGACGAGCAGGGCATCGTGCGGCTGCTGCGGGCCGGTGCCGACGACTACATGGTCAAACCGTTCACCGGCGCCCATCTCGACGCCCGGATCACCACCGTGCTGCGGCGGGTGGGCCGGGCCAGCCGCACCGTCGCGCCGGCGGTGCACGAGGTCGGCGGCCTGCGCGTCGACGTCGGCGAGCGCAGCGCCCAGCTCGACGGCGAGGCGCTCGCGCTGACCCGCAAAGAGTTCGACCTGTTGGCCTACCTCGCGGCACGCCCGGGCCGGGTAGTCTCCCGCCGGGAGTTGTTGGAGGAGGTATGGCGCCAGCCGTCCGTCGGCGAGGATCAGACGATCGACGTCCATCTGTACTGGCTCCGCCGCAAGCTGGGCGAGTCCGCGGCGAAACCCCGCTACCTGCGCACCGTGCGGGGGGTCGGGTTCCGGCTGGTGGCCCCCGACTGAGGCCGGCGCTGGCCGCGCTCGCGGCCGGCATGACCACGGTCGTCGCCCTCGCGTTCCTCATTCCGCTCGGCATCGCGATCCAGCGCGACAACCGCGAGGACGCGCTGTCCGAGGCTGCCCGGCGCAGCGGCATCGTGGCCGGTGCGCTCGCCGTGACCACCGAGGCCGAGCGACTCGACACCGCGATCCAGGCGGCCGGCGGCGACATCCACGTGCACGGGGTCGAGGCCGGCGCCAAGTCGCGGGCCGCAGGCGTCGACATCGAGCGCGCGTCCGCGGGCGACCAGCCGATCGTGGTCGACGTCGACGGCGGCGCGCTGCGGCTCGAGCCGGTCAAGGTCGGCAACCGGATCGCGGTCATCGAGGTGTTCGTCGCCGACAAGGCCCTCGCCGGCGGCTCCGAGCAGACCTGGCTGCTGCTGTTCGGGATCGCGCTGGCCCTGGTCGTGGTCACCGTGATCGTGGTCGACCGGATCGCCGGCCGGGCGGTCGGCGCGGCCCGCACGCTGGCCAACGCGGCGGTCGGGCTCGGCGACGGCGACCTGACGACCCGCGTGCGACCCAGCGGCCCGCGCGAGCTGGCGGAGGCCGGGCTCGCCTTCAACCGGATGGCCGAACGGCTCAGCGTCACCCGCACCGACGAGTTCGAGCTGGTCGCCGACCTGTCGCACCGGCTGCGTACGCCGCTGACGGTGTTGCGCCTCGACGCCGACGCCCTCGACTCCGACGACACCAGCATCGGCTCGTTCAGCGAGGCCGAGCTCGACCGGCGGCGCACGATCCGCCGGATCAGGCAGGCGATCGTCACGCTCGAGGGCGAGATCGACGTGCTGATCAAGACCACCCGCAAGACCATCTCGCAGGACGTCGGCCCGGGCAGCTGCGACGCCAGCGAGGTCGTCCGCGAGCGGATGGTGTTCTGGTCGCAGCTCGCCGACGACCAGAACCGCCCGCACCGGGTGGTCGGCGCGCACACCCGCATCCAGGTGCCGGTGCCGCGGGCCGAGCTGGCCGCGGCGATCGACGCGATCATCGGCAACGTGTTCCGCTACACGCCGCAGAGCACGGCGTTCGAGGTCGCGATCTCGCGCCGGGACGGTTACGTCGCGGTCCGGGTCGACGACGCGGGCTCCGGCATCGCCAACCCGGAGCGCGCGCTGCGCCGCGGTGCCAGCGACCGCGGCTCGACCGGCCTGGGTCTCGACATCGCCAAGCGGGTCACGCTGCAGGCCAACGGCTCGGTCAGCATCGACCGGGCCCAGCTCGGCGGCGCCAGCGTGGTCATGCTGCTGCGCGACCCGGACGCACCGGAGAAGCAGGTCAGCCGCTTCGGCCTGGTCGGCCGCCTGGCCCGCGAGCCCGCCGCCCGCCGTCGCCAGAAGCGCGGCGAATAATCCTCCCCTTCCACAACGATCGACCGGCGGCGATACTGGCGCGGTGAAGCTCAGCCGCCGCGCCGCCGGTCCTCTGCTCGCCGCCGTTCTCGCTCTGGTGCTCTGGCCCGCGCCGGCGTTCGCGCACGGTGGCGCGAAGATCACCGTCAACCACGACGGTCGCGGGTCCGTGTGGGTCACCGTGACCTATGCGGACGGGCACACGAACGAGGGGTTCGTCGACGCCACGCTGACCGCCAAGGAGGCCGACGGCACTGCGGTGGAGCCGGCCAAGATGGTGCAGTCGTCGGCGCCCGGCACGCTCGTCTACATGAGCACGCTGCGGGCCGGCGCGTGGGACGTCACCGTCGAGTTCGGGCCGCCGATCGCCCGCACCTGCAACGCGAAGTTCCAGGTCGGCACCAGCAACAACACGCAGCAGACCAACTGCGACGCGCCCACTCCCCTGGCCGCGTCGGCCCCCGCGGACGAGAGCGCCGGCGGCGGCAACACCACCGCGTGGCTGCTGATCGCGGTGGCGGCCGTCGGCGGCCTGGTCTGCCTGATCATCGCCGTGCTGCTGCGCCGCCGCCGCGACGCCGAACGCGCCGAGGCCGCCGCGGCCGCCCGCCGCAAGACACCCAAGGCAACCGCCAAGAGGTGACTCAGGCGGCGGCGTACGCGTCGATCTCCGCGGTGATCCGCGTCTTCTCGGCCGCCGGCAGGAACGAGGCGTCGACCGCCGCGACCGCGAGGCGGGCCACGCCGGCCGCGTCCAGGTCGAGGAGGCGGGCCGCGACCGCGTACTCGTCGTTGAGGGTCGTGCCGAACATCGGCGGGTCGTCGGAGTTGATCGTCACCGGCACGCCGGCCGCGACCAGGGTCGGCAGCGGGTGCTCGGCGAGGCTCGCCACCGCGCGGGTGCGGACGTTGGAGGTCGGGCAGACCTCCAGCGTGATCCCCTCCCCGGCGAGATACGCCATCAGCGACGGGTCCTGGGCCGCGGAGATGCCGTGGCCGATGCGTTCGGCGCCGAGCTCGCGCACCGCGTCCCAGATCGTCTCCGGGCCCGTGGTCTCACCGGCGTGCGGCACCAGGCGCAGGCCGGCCGCCCGCGCCTTCTCGAAGTAGGGCTTGAACTGCGCGCGCGGCACGCCCACCTCGGGGCCGCCGAGCCCGAACGAGACCAGACCGTCGGGGCGCTCGTCGAGGGCGACCCGCAGGGTCTCCTCGGCCGCCGGCAGCCCCGCCTCGCCGGGGATGTCGAAACACCACCGCAGCACGATGCCGAGCTCTTTCTCGGCGGCCAGCCGCGCGTCCTCGATCGCGGCGCAGAACTCCGGCGCCGGCATGCCACGGCGGATCGACGAGTACGGCGTGACGGTCAGCTCCGCGTAGCGGACCTGCTGCCGGGCCAGCTCGCGGGCGACCTCGTACGTCAGGATCCGGACGTCCTCGGGCTCCCGGATCAGATCGACCACCGACAGGTAGATCTCGATGAAGTGCGCGAAGTCCCGGAACTCGAAATAGGACGCGAGCGCGTCGATGTCGGTCGGCACCGGCGTGCTGCCGGCGTGCCGCGCTGCCAGCTCGGAGACGATCCGCGGCGAGGCGGAGCCGACGTGGTGGACGTGCAACTCCACCTTGGGCAGGCAGGCGATGAATGCGGCGAGGTCGGTCACCAGGAAGCTCCTTGGGTCTGCGCCACCACGAAGACGCGGCGGAAGGGGAAGAACGCGCGGTCGTGGCTGACCGGATAGGCCGCCGCCAGCCGCTCACCCAGCTCGCCCCGGTAGGCGGCCCAGCCGGCCTCGTCGGCGCCGAACGCGGCTCGGACGGGGCGCAGCGCCGTGCCCTCGAGCCACGCGAGGACGGGGTGGTCGGCGGCGTTGCCGGGGAGCAGGTGCACGTACTCAGTCTCCCAGGCGTCCACCGCGCAGCCCGCCGAGGTCAGCTCCACTGCGTACTCGGCCGCGGAGGGCACCGGCATCCGCCGCACGACCCCGCCCAGCGTCTCCTTCCAGCGCGGCGCGTCGGCGAGCTCGTAGAGCGCGTCGTGGGCCGGCGAGGAGAAGTTGCCGGGCACCTGGAAGGCGAGCCACGAACCGTTCGCCAGCGCGCCCGCCCAGCGGTGCAGCAGCGCGAGATGGCCCGGCACCCACTGCAGCGCCGCGTTGGAGACCACGACGTCCACGCCGGGCGAGGGCACGAAGTCACGCAGGTCGCCGAGCGCGAAGTCGACCGGCACGTCGAGCGCGCGGGCGGACGAGATCATCTCGGCCGACGAGTCGATGCCGCGGACCAGCGCGTCCGGCCAGCGGGCGGCCAGCGTCGCGGTCAGCGTGCCGGGGCCGCAGCCGAGGTCGACGACCTGGCGCGGCCGTTCGGCCGGGATCCGGGCGACCAGCTCGTGGAAGGGGCGGGAGCGCTCGTCACCGAACCGGCCGTAGACCGCGGGGTCCCACATGATGCCTCCAAACCGTACGTACGTCTTGCTACAGACTAGGGACTGGGCGGTACCGCCGGCAAGGGCCTTTAAACGTTCCAGATAGGGTTCCCCTCGTGGAACACCGCCAGTTCGGCCGGATCGGCCGCGACGCTTCCGTAGTGGGCCTCGGTGCCTGGCAGCTCGGCGCCGATTGGGGCGACGTCAGCGCCGACGACGCGTTCGCGACCCTGGACGCCGCGGTCGACGCGGGCACCACCTTCGTCGACACCGCGGACGTCTACGGCGACGGCCGCAGCGAGCAGCTCATCGGGCAGTTCCTGCGACGCCGACCGGAACAGATCATGGTGGCCACCAAGATGGGCCGCCGCGTGCCGCAGGAGCCGGCCAACTACACGGCCGCCAACTTCAAGGCGTGGACCGACCGCTCCCGCGTCAACCTCGGTGTCGAGCGGCTCGATCTGGTGCAGCTGCACTGCCCGCCGACCGCGGTGTTCGCCGACGACGAGGTCTTCGACGCGCTCGACGCGCTGGTCGAGGACGGCGCGATCGCGGCGTACGGCGTCAGCGTGGAGACGGTGGACCAGGCGCTGACCGCGATCGCGCGGCCGCACGTGGCCAGTGTCCAGATCATCCTCAACGCGTTCCGGCTCAAGCCGCTCGACCGGGTGCTGCCCGCCGCGGCAGCCGCCGGCGTCGGCATCATCGCCCGCGTCCCGCTGGCCAGCGGGCTGCTCTCCGGCCGCTACGACGCCAGCACGACGTTCGCGGCCGACGACCACCGCACCTACAACCGGCACGGCGAGTCGTTCGACGTCGGTGAGACGTTCTCGGGCGTCGACTTCGCGACCGGCCTGCGCGCGGTCGAGCGGCTGCGGCAGTACGTGCCGGACGGCACGACGATGGCCCAGTTCGCGCTGCGCTGGGTGATCGATCAGCCGGGCGTCACCGTGGTCATCCCGGGCGCGCGCGGCCCCGAACAGGCCCGCGGCAACCTGGCCACGGCGGCACTGCCGCCGCTGACGCCGGAAGCGCTGGCCGGGGTACGCGAAACGTATGACGCGCTCATCCGGCCGGCGGTCCACGACCGGTGGTGACCGCATGAGGGGCTGGTTCCGGCTCACGCTCGGCCTGCTGGCCGTCGTCGTCGGTTTGGTGTGGACCCTGCAGGGCCTCGGTCACCTGCGGGGCAGCGTGATGTCCGGCGACGACGTCTGGGCGATCATCGGGCCGGTGGTGGCCGGGATCGGCCTCGTGCTGCTGGTGGTGGGTCTGCGCGCCCGCAACAAGGCGAGGCGACAGCAGCGGTGAGCACCACCAAAAGTCGAGCCCCACGCGCCGGTCGGCGAGAGGGGCTCAACCTACTCCATGGGCCGGCTGGCGCCGGCCCGTCACGTCTGGTTCCTGAAACGTCAGATGGGGCGGACCTGCTCGGCCTGCGGGCCCTTCTGGCCCTGCGCGATCTCGAACTCCACCCGCTGGTTCTCCTCCAGCGTGCGGTAGCCGCTGGTCTGGATGGCCGAGAAGTGGACGAACACGTCAGCACCCCCGCCGTCGACGGTGATGAAGCCGAAGCCCTTGTCTGCGTTGAACCACTTCACGGTTCCCTGCGCCATGTGTATCTCCTTGTCGAAACTGGCGGCCGAACGCCGTGCGGCCGGTTGGCCGTTTTCGAGCAGCGGCGCCTGAGTCGGCCTCCATCTCAACGAAGGAGGTCTCTCAACCCCGATGTCTCATCAACAGCGGGGACCAGCAAACCACGTACCGAAAAACTCCGCATAGCCTACCCGACGAATTTCTCCGACATGTGATCTGCGGCGTCGGAGTTCGATACCGGAATGGCCACGACCGGCTCAGGCGCATCGACGTGTCGCCCTGCCAGCGCGAGCGCCACGAGCGCTCCCAGCCCGCAGAGCACGGCCGTGGCCAGGAAGATCTCGCGGTATTCCTGGCGCAGCGCCGCCGCGACCGCGGCCTGGTAGTCGGCCATGCGGCGCGCCTGCGTCGCGGCGTCCACACCGAACCCGAGCGGTGGCACGAGGTCGGCGGTCAGCTCCTGGAAACGGTGCAGACCCCAGCCGGTCAGCGCGGCCAAACCGACGAGCATCCCCACCGTTCGGGCGACCACCGCCGCGGCCGAAGCGATTCCATGTTGCGCACTGGGCACCGCGCGCAGCACCGCCGCCGATAGCGGCGCGATGACCAGCCCGAGTCCGAGACCCGCGAGCACGAGGTCGGTATCCATCCGGGGCAATGGCCCGAACCGCGCCGCCGCGAGGTCCGCGGGCCAGTTCGCGATCAACAGGTACGCGACCGCGGCCAATGCCAGACCGGCGAAGGTCACCACGCGCTCGCCGAGCCGCCGCGTGAGCAGCCCGCCGAGCACGGCGCCGACCGGCAGCGCGACCAGGAACCGGGTCAGCACCAGCGCGCCGTCGAGGCCGTCGCGGCCGAGCGCGGTCTGCGCGAACAGCTGCACGTCGACGAGCGTGACCATGAGCGCGGCGCCGGCCAGCAGGTTGGCCACCAACGCGGCCGAGAACGGGCGCAGCAGGGCACCGACCGGGTCGAGCAGCCGCGTGCGGGCCTTGGCCTCCCAGACGACGAACACGACGCCCACCGCGGCCGCGGCGCCCAGCGTCGGCAGGCCCCAACTCGGCAGCACGGCGCGTTGCGGGTCGGGGTTGTAGAGGGCCACCACGAGCAGCCCCAGCGCCACGGCCAACAGCAGGCCGCCGACCACGTCGACGGGTTGGCGTTCCCGCCGTTCGTCGTGGCGGCCGGGCAGGCCGCGGTGCACCGCGAAGGCGACGAGCGCGGCCAGCGGCAGGTTGATCCAGAAGACGCCGCGCCAGCCGGCGACCGCGGCGATCAGGGCGCCGTAGAGCGGGCCCAGCACGCTGCCCAACTCCTGCGCGGCGCCGACCAGGCCGAGCGCCAGCGGGCGCTGGCGGACCACGAGGTCCGCGGCCAACGCCATCGTGACCGGCAGCAGCGCGCCGCCGGCCAGCCCCTGCACCGCGCGCCCGATGGCCAGCGTGACCAGGCCGGGTGCGAGCGCGGCGACCAGCGAGCCCACGGCGAAGCCGGCCAGGCAGACCTGGATCACCAGGCGCCGGCCGTAGCGGTCGGAGAGGCGGCCGAGCAGCGGCATGCCGGCGACATAGCCGAGCAGGTAGCAGGTGACCACCGGGGTGATCCGCTCCAGCCGGTTCACCGGCACGGCCAGGTCTTTCATGATCTCGACGAGCAGCGTCACGACCACGTACGCGTCGAGGGCCGCCAGCAGCACCGCCACCCCGCCCGCGGACAGGGCGAGGCGGCTGCGCCTAGACGGCGGGGACGGTGACATCGACGGGCTTGTCGAAGTCGCTGAACTTGATGGTCACGGTGCCCTTGCCGTCGCCGGGCACGACGAACCGGAGCTGGCGGACCAGCGAGTCCGCGACGCCGATCCAGACGGTGCCCTGCACGTCGCCGCTCACGCCCGGCACCAGGCCGGCCATCGCGCCGCCGTTGAAGGTCGCGTCGACCACGTAGTGCTCGGCACCGTCCAGGGTCTCCTTGCCCTTCGTGGTGCCCTGTGCGGACGAGAGCACCGCGCCGATGCCCTTGGCCGGATCGAGGATCGCGGTCGGGTCGTAGAGCGCGGCGGCCTGGGCCAGCGGGATCTTCTGCCAGCCGCCGGTCAGGCCGTTGACGTAGATGAAGCCGTCCTTGGCCACGAACTGCAGCTCGATCGGCATGCCGACCTGCTCCAGCGTCGCGGTGCCCTGAGCCGTGCCGGTGTTGTCGATCGCGCCCTTGGCGGACTTGATCGGCAGCGCGCCGGTGTCCCCTTCGGTCGTGATGTCGAACGCGGCCGACGTGATCGTGCGCATCTTGGCGGCCGCGGCCGGCAGCAGCGTCGAGGCCGCGGGCAGGTTGGGGTCGCCCGCGGCGGCGTTGCCGTCGCCGTCGTCGCCACAGGCGCTGACCGAGGCCAGCGCCGCCAAGAGGACGGCAATGATGAATGTGCGGGGAGGGCGCATACCGGGATGCTACTCATCCCGAGCCCTCCTGCCGCGTTAGTCGTGTGGCCAGTGGCCGGTGAACTTACGGACGCCGGTCGCGCCCGCCCGGTCGATCGACGCCCGGATCATCGCCACGATCGCGCCCTGCAGCGCGGCCGCCAGCAGGATCTCGCCCCAGCCGCGGTCCTCGTCGATCGCGTGCGGCGCGGAGCTGTGCATGGTCATGGACCAGACCCGCTGGAACACCATGCCGGACAGCGTGCCCGCCGCGAGCCCGAGCACGATCGACGCGGGTTTGTAGTTGGCCTTGCTGATCTGCTTGGACACTTTGGTTCCCCCCGTAGAACCTGTGGCGCGCCCTGACTCAGCGGCGACGCCTACGCATCACCAACAGGATGACAGCCACGGCACTCGCCGCGACGCCGATCAGCGTGGCTACCGGCACCGGATTGGGGCGCAGGCCGGCCTGGCCCCCCGACCGGCCGCCGTTGGTGTCCCGCATCCGCGCCGCCGTGGTGCTGGCCCGGGCCCGGAACCGGTCGCGGGCCTGCGACGCCGAGCTCCTCATCCGCGCCTTGACGTCGGCCTTGGCGGCCAGCAGCTGGACGGTCTCGCCCAGCTCGGCGCGCGTGCGCCGGATCTCCGCCCGGAGCTCGGCCGGGTCGGACGACGTGCTGCCGTTGCTGTGGCCGTGACCGTTGCCCGATGCCGTCATCGCGAAGCACCTCCGCCGCTGCGGTGGCCGTTCCCATTGTTCCGGAAACCGTCCTTGACGGTCTGGAGGTCGGCCTTGAGACCCTCGGTGACGTCGGCCGGCACGGGCGGCGTGGCCCGCTTGACCTGGCCGCGGCCGACCACCGCGAAGAGGCCGGCGAGGATCAGCAGGAAGCCACCGACGGCCAGCGCCGCCAGCCAGAGCGGCAGCACGATGTCGATGGCGATCACGGCGGTGGCGATCAGCACCGCGATGCCGAAGTAGGCGAGGCCGGCGGCGCCCCCGAAGAGCCCGGCGCCGATGCCGGCGTGCTTGGCCTTCTGCGTCAGCTCGGCCTTGGCCAGCGCCAGCTCGTCACGGACGAGCCGGGACATCTGTTCGGTGGCGCGCTGCACCAGCTCCCCCGTCGACGGGTCGGCGTCGGCACGGGGCGGTGCGGCGGCGTTGCGTGCGTCGACCATCGCGGCCTCCTCTCACGAGGCTTTCGTATGCCCCGCGCCCGCGCCGGTCAATCCTCGTGTCCGGTGCGAGTCACAGGTGCGTGGTGGATACACCGCGGAACGGACATATCCGATGATCAGTCTGTCAGACCTTGCGGTACTTCGACTGCAGGAAGCAGAACAGCGCAAAAGCGGCAATTCCGACAGCGATCAGAGTGAGGAGGATAGCGCCGTACGCCTGGCCGCGCAGGGTTTCGAGGGCGGCGTCGAGGCCGCGCGCCTTCGACGGGTCGTAGGTGGCCGCCGCGACGACGAACAACACGCCGGCGATGCCGTACGCGACGCCCTTGGCGGCGTAGCCGGCCGTCCCGAGCCGGAGCGCGACCTGGCGGGTCTTCGGCGCCATCTGCCCGGTCTTGAGGTGGCGCTTGAACGCCTTCTTGAACCCGTAGACCACGAGCCCGATGCCGAGCCCGGCCAGTGCCAGACCCGCGATGATCACGACGGCCCGCCCGCCGCCGCTGCCCAGCAGGTCCTGCGTCTTCTGCTGCTGGGTGTCGGCGGACGAGGCCGGCGACCCCTTGAAGACCTTCCAGGCGGTGTACGCGAAGTAGGCGTAGACGATCGTGCGGAACGCCGACGCGATCCGTTCGAGGACCCGCCGCTTGCCCTGCTCGTCGTGGTGACCGATCAGCGCCTCGGAGAGCTGCCAGATCGCCATGGCGAGCAGCCCGACCGCGATGGCGACGACGAGGACCTTGCCCATCGGCTGCTGCGCGAGCGTCATCAGCGCGCCGGACTGGTCGCCCTCGGCGGCCGGCTTGCCGAACGCGATCTGCAGCGCCAGCCAGGCGAACAGCAGGTGGACGATCCCGTAGCCGATGAAACCGGCCCGGGTGAGAGCTTCGAGGGCCGGGTTGTTGGCGGCCTTGGAGGCGGTGGCCTCCGCGCGACTGACTGCTGACATGGCGGTCAATGTGACCGCCACGTCAGCTTTTCAAACGTCAGCCGGGGTTGCGCGCGATCTGGACGGACACCTCGTTGTCGGTGATGGACGACAGCGAGACCTGCAGGCCGCCGACGTCGACGGCCTGGCCGCCGGTGGTCAACGAGATCTGCTCACCGGCCACCTCGAGGGTGACGGTGTTGGCGTCGGCCTGCACGAACTTGGCCTCCACACCGAGGATGCTGGCGTTGCCCTGGACACCCCGGTCAAAGGTGACGGTGCACTGGTCGAGGCCGCAGTTGGTGGAGGCTCCTTCGGAGCTGCAGCCGGCGAGGAGGGCGCCGCCGAGGGCGAGCGCCGCGAGAAGGCTCACGGTCGTTCGTCGCATATTCACCCGGCCAAGGGTACGGAACGCGGTCCACCCCGGACTAAGCGAGGAGGCGTCCGGCGGCTGCACGCAGGGCGGACAGCTCGCGGTCGGCCCAGCCTTCGCCGATCGAGTCCGTGCCCCGGAACGTGGGTTTGTCGACCAGGTGGAAATGCAGGTTGGCGATCAGGTCGCGCACCGTGAGCCAGGGCAGGGCCGCGAGGTCCGCGTCGCCGAACGGGCGCACGGTGCGGTAGCCCGCGAGGAACGCCGGCCACCAGGGCGTGGTCGCGACGCCGGTCAGGTCGGCGGCGCGGTAGTCGTCGGCCGCACGGTCGAGGTCGTAGAGCACCAGCCGGCCGCCGTCGAGATGCACGTTGTCGAGCGAGACGTCGCCGTGGCAGATCCCGCGGTCGAGGTCCTCGGCGACGATCTTCTCGGGGAACGCGGCCGCGAGCACGTCGAGCAGTTCGCGGTCGGCGGGCTCGACCACCGCACGCAGGTCGTCGAGGACCGGGCCGAGCACACCGCGGCGGACGGGCGCCGGCTGTGGGCCGCCCGCGTCGGCGGCGGCGTGGAAGGCGGCGACGGTCCGGCCGAACCCGGCAGCGAGCCGGTCGTCGAACGCCGCGCCCGGCAGCGCCCCCGGTGCCCATTCCCAGAGCAGGTAGGCCCGCTCCCCCTCGGGCGCGGCGAGGGTGCCCGCCGGCTCGCCGTGCTCGCGGGGCACGGCGCGGACGATCGGCACCCCGCGGTCGTGCAGGTCAGCAGCGAGGCGTGCCTCCCATGCGACCTCGCTCACGTCGCGGCCGTGCCGGTAGAGCTTGAACACCAGCGGGCCATGGCCGGTTTCGACCCGGTAGACGTCGTTGACGAGGGTGCGCAGCAGCGCGACGGCGTCCACCCGGAGGCCGTAGGCGTCGGCGACCAACGCGGCGACGTCGGCGGGAGCGAGCAGGGATCGCAGTGGACTGATCACGAGGTAGAACTGTAGGCGTGGAATCAGTGGTCAACGACAATCCCGGCAAACACCGCTTCGAGATCTCCGCCGACGGCGAGGTGGCGGGCTTCTCCGCGTACCGTCTGCGCGACGGCGCGATCACCTTCACCCACACCGAGATCGACCCCCGCTTCGAGGGCAAGGGCCTGGGCAGCAAGCTGGCCCGCACGGTGCTCGACGAGGCGCGGTCGCGGGGGCTGCGGGTCTACGCGCAGTGCCCGTTCATTGCCGGCTACATCGACAAGCACCCGGAATACCAGGACCTCCTGGCCAGCGACTGACGATGCTCGCGATCCGTGCCGCCCGCCTCTTCGACGGGACCCGAACCACCAAGAACCCCATCGTGTACGTCGAGTCCGGCACCGTGGTCGGTGTGGCGCACGGTGCGTCGCCTGCCGACACCGAGGTCCTCGACCTGGGTGACGCCACCCTGCTGCCGGGCCTGGTCGACGCGCACACCCACCTGGTCTTCGACGCGAGCGACGACGCGGTCGGCCGGTTGCGGTCGGTGTCCGACGACGACCTGCTCGCCGGCGCCCGGGTCGCCGCCGGCCGGGCGCTGCGCGCCGGCATCACGACGGTGCGGGATCTCGGCGACCGCGGCTACGTGGCCCGCCGCCTGCGGGCGGAGCTGGACCGGTCGCCGGAGTCCGGGCCGCTGGTGCTCTCCGCCGGCCCGCCCCTGACCAGCCCGCGTGGCCACTGCTGGTGGCTCGGCGGCGAGGTCTCGGGCGAGGCGGCGATCCGGGCCGCGGTGGCCGACCACGCGGCACACGGCGTCGACGTGATCAAGGTGCTGGCCACGGGCGGCGAGATCACCCTCGGCACCAAGCCCTACCTGCCGCAGTTCACGCCGGCGGAGTTGGCCGCCGCGGCGGACGAGGCACACCGGCACGGCCTGCCGGTGGCCGCGCACGCACACAGCGCGGGCGCGATCGCGGCGGCGGTGGACGCGGGTTTCGACACGATCGAACACGGCTCGTTCCTCACCGAGGACGGCGCGGCTGCGGACGACGCGGTGATCGCCAAGCTGGCGGCGAGCCGGTCGGTGGTCTCGGCCACGCTGGGCTACCTGCCGGGCCGGCCGGTGGCCCCGCGCACGGCGGCCATCTCGGCGACGCTGACGGCGATCTTCACGCGGCAGCGCGCCGCCGGGGTGCGGATGATCGTCACCAGCGACGCCGGCATCGACCCGTCGAAACCGCACGACGTGCTCCCGTACGCCGCCGAGATGTTCCTGCTCTTCGGCGACGGGCCGGAAGCGGCGCTGCGCGCGGTGACCGCCGACGCGGCCGCGGCCTGCGGCGTGGGCGCGACGAAGGGCCGGGTGGCGGCGGGTTACGACGCGGACCTGCTGGTCGTCACCGGCGACCCCACCACGGACATCACCGCGCTCCGCGAGGTCCAAGCGGTCTTCCGGTCGGGCGTCCGGGTGCGCTAGACGATCGATGCCGAGCGGTCGGTGGTCGCCGTAGGTTGAGCTTTGGCGGGGTCTTCGACTCGTGATGGATCCTCACGTGCGGTGCGGCGGCGGGGCACGGCCGGTTCGTGATCGGATGCGGCCGACCGGGACGACGAGACGCCCGCGTGATCGTGTGCGGCTGGTCGGCACGGCTGGACGCCCAGGCCGTGATCATGTGCGGCCGGTCGTGTGCCCACACGGCGTGTCGACCAGACCCGGTGCACACGATCAGCGGTGCGGCCTCCGACCTTCCAGATGAGCCACACATGATCATGGTCTGGGATCACAGCCCGCGAACGGTGGCCCACCGCCCAGGTCCGGCGTCAAGGTCGTCCTCGTCCACCCCAGAAGCCCGCAGCACCGGGTCGGCGGACCTGGTGGATCGCGGCTCGAACTCCTAGAACCCGCCGCCCAAGCTCAGGCACATCCCGCACGGGCTCGCAATAGCACGGATCCCCTGGAATAGGTCGTCTAGCTCTCGGGCTTGACGGCGCCGTAGAGGAAGACGTCGACCAGGTCTTCGATCGCGACCGTGCGCGGGCCGCTCTGGCCGCCGACGCGGGCCGGGAAGAGCAGGCCCAGGAACGCGTTGGTCAGCGTCTCGACCGGCAGGCGCAGGCGGTCCTTGTCGGGCTCGATGATCTCGGTGACCGCCTCGAAGGTGGCGCTGACCGACCGCTCCCGATCAGCGGCCGCGGCCGCGGGGGCCGGGCGGCGGTGGCCGGTGTGCCCGGTCGCGTGCAGTGCGCCCAGCACGGATCCGACGCGGGCGAAGTGGGCCTCCAGCGCGTCGGCGGCGTCGACCAGGCGGACCGCCAGCGGCTGGTCCAGCGAGATCGACCGCAACTCCTGGAGCACGACGGAAGGATCGAGGGCGGCGGCCACGACCGCTTCGAGGACCGCCTGCTTGTCGTCGAAGACGCGGAAGATCGTCGCCTCGCCGATGCCGGCGGCCCGGGCGATCTGCGCGGTGGTCACCGCGGCACCGTGCTCGGCCACCAACGGCAGCGCGGCCCGCACCACAGCCTCGCGGCGCTGCTCGGGGCTCATCCCCGGCGCCCGCCGCCGGGTCTCGGTCTCGGTCATGCACCCACCCTAACGGAGTGAGTGCTCACTCCGCCAGGTCTTCAGAATTTCCGGCCGGGCCTGTCGGATCCGGGGCGGGGCGTTCGTGGAGACGGTGACGGGTGGACGCACGGTGCCCACCCGCGTAAGGAGGAGACATGACGGAGTACCTCATCGCTTTCAACGACGAGTGGGTGCCCGACCACACAGACGAGGAGCTGCGGGCGAAGTCCGTGGCGGTCAGAGCGCTGGTCGCGGAGATGAAGGCCGCGGAGGTCTTCGTCTTCACCGGCGGCCTGGACGACGCCGCCCCGGTGTTCAGCGTCGACGCGTCCAGCGGCACGCCCCTGTTCACCGACGGACCGTTCGTCGAGTCCAAGGAGCACCTCGGCGGCTTCGCCGTGGTGGACGTACCCGACGAGGCCGCGGCCCGGTTGTGGGCGGCGAAGATCGCGGTCGCCTGCGGCTGGCCGCAGGAGGTCCGGCGCTTCCGTCGGGGCTGAGCGCGCTCTATCGCCCGGCGAGGAGTTCCGCGGCGGCCAGGCCGCTCGAGCGGGTGGCGCCGTGGGTGGCGATGTGGGTCGCGCCGGTGACGGTGACGGGGACGCCCAGCTCGACCACCACCGCGTCGGGGCGGGCGGTCAGGGCCGCTTGGACCAGCGCCGACATCCAAGCATGACGGTGCAGGTCGCGGACCACCAGGACGAGGGGGCGGCCGGCCGCCGGTGCGACCACTGTGGACGCGTCGGCGGCGTCCGCCTCCGTCAGGCGGACCGCGGTGGTGCCCGGCAGGAGCGCGGCCAGCGGTGCGGCCAGGCCCCACGGGGTGTCCGTGCCCGCCGCGATGTTGGCCGGTGGGGACAGCTCGACGACGTGGGGCGGTGCCGCCAGCGGCAGGGCCGGCGCCGTGCCGGCGACCTTCACCGCGCGGCGGGCCGCGGCCAGGCCGACCGGGGAACCGTCGGGCCCGTGCCACGAGCCCGGTGCCGACGCCGCGCGGGCCGTGGCCGCCCAGGCCGCCAGGTGTTCCACCCGCTTCGCCGCCTCCACCAGGCGCTCCTCCGCCAGCTGCCCCGCGACCACCGCGCCGGCGATCGCCGTCCGCAGGCGTGACGCCGTGCCCTCGTCGGCGTGCTCGCCGCCCACGCAGATCGCGTCGGCGCCGGCCGCCAGCGCGGCGACGACGCCGTCCTCGAAACCGAAGCGGTCGACCACCGCGCGCATCTCCATGGCGTCGGTGATCACCGCGCCCTCGAAGCCCAGCTCGTCGCGGAGAAGTCCGGTGAGGACCGAGCGGCTCACCGTGGCGGGCAGCGTCGGGTCGATGGCCGGGACCAGCAGGTGGCCGGTCATCACCGCGTGCACGCCGGCGGCGATCGCGGCCCGGAACGGCAGGAGCTCCAGCGCGTCCAGGCCGGCCCGGTCGCGCGGGATCCGCGGCAGGTCGTGGTGCGAGTCGACGGCCGTGTCGCCGTGGCCGGGGAAGTGCTTGGCACAGGCCGCCACGCCGGCCGCCTGCAGGCCCGTGACCCACGCACCCGTGTGGCGGGCGACGAGGGCCGGGTCGGCGCCGAAGCTGCGTACGCCGATGACCGGGTTGTCGGGGTTGTTGTTGACGTCGGCGTCCGGCGCGTAGTCGAGGTTGACGCCCGCCGCGGCCAGCTCACGGCCCAGGTCGTGGGCGACCTCCTCGGTCAGCGCCACGTCGTCGACCGCGCCCAGGGCCAGGTTGCCCGGCCGCGAGCTGCCGGTGCGGGACTCGAACCGGGTGACGTCGCCGGCCTCCTCGTCGATCGCGACGAGGACGTCGGTCCGCTCCGCGCGCAGCGCCGCGGTCAGCTCCGCCACCTGCCGGGGGTCGCGGACGTTGCGGGCGAACAGCGCCACGCCGCCGAGGCCCTCCCCCAACCACCGGCGCACCCAGTCGGGCGGCGCGGTGCCCACGAACCCGGGCTGCAGAACGGTCGCGGCCAGCCGCAGCAGTTCGCCGCCAGGCTCGGTCATCAGCGCATCCCCCCGTTAATCAAGGCCTCGGTCCTCGAAATGGTCACACCCGTCCCGGAAATAGTCAACAAACCTTCCAGTTGTCGGCGGCGCTACAGTGCCGGCATGGCGGCGGAGAACGTGAGTTGGTACGACGTACCCGGAGTCCAGATCTTCGGTGCCGTCATCGGCACGCTCGTGCTCGTCTACGCGATCCGCCGGATCTTCAAATAGCCGTTTCGGTGCACCCCGCCCCGGGTAACGCGGCTCGGCGATGAAGTCACCCATAACCTCCCTGCGGCTGCGCCGGGCCGCCCGCACGCTCTTCGGTTGGAAGACCCTGCGCCCCGGCCAGCTCGACGCGATGCGCGCGATCCTGCGCGGCCATGACGTGCTCGCCGTCATGCCCACCGGCGCCGGCAAGTCGGCGCTCTACCAGGTGCCGGCGACCCAGCTCGCCGGCCCGACCGTGGTGATCTCCCCGCTGCTCGCGCTGCAGCAGGACCAGATCGGCGGCCTGGAACGGCGCGGCTCCGCCAACCTCAAGGCGGTGCGGATCTCCTCGGCCGAGACACCCAAGCAGCAGCAGGCCGCCCTCGCCGCCCTGCGCGACGGGCACGCCGAGTTCCTGTTCATCACGCCGGAGCAGCTCGCCGACCCCGATCGGCTCGCCGAGGTCAAGAAGCTCAAGCCGTCGCTGGTCGCCGTCGACGAGGCGCACTGCATCTCGGCCTGGGGACACGACTTCCGGCCCGACTACCTGGCGCTCGGGCACGTGGTGCGGGCGCTCGGCCGGCCGCCGGTGGTGGCGCTGACCGCGACCGCCTCACCGCCCGTCCGCGACGACATCGTCGCCCGGCTCGGTCTCGAGCGGCCCAAGGTGATGGTGACCGGGCTCGACCGGCCCAACCTGTTCCTGGAGGCCAACAACTGCCCGACCGAGGACTACCGGTGGCGGCGGCTGCAGGCGCTGCTGGCCGAAGGTGAGACCCCGGGGATCGTCTACGTGCCCACGCGGCGGGGTGCGGAGGAATTGGCCGGGCGGCTGCGCGCGGCGGGCCACGAGGCGGCGCACTACCACGGCGGCATGGCGGCCGGCGCCCGCGAGAAGCTGCACGAGGAGTTCCTCGCCGACAAGGTGCCGATCATGGTGGCCACGTCCGCGTTCGGCATGGGCATCGACAAGCCGAACATCCGCTGGGTGGCGCACGTCGCGCTGCCCGACTCGCCGGACAGCTACCTGCAGGAGATCGGCCGCGCCGGGCGCGACGGCCTGCCCGCCCGCACCCTGCTGCTCTGGCGGGCCGAGGACGAAGGGCTGCAGCGCTTCTTCACGGGCGCGGCCCCGGGCAGCGACGAGCTGCGCGACCTGGCCGCGGTGCTGCGCGCCGACGGGCCGCTGACCAAGGCGGCGCTGCGGGACCGCACCGGGCTCGGCGCCCGCAAGCTCGGCCAGCTCGTCGCCCTGCTGGAGCAGGTCGGCGGCGCGGTCACCCGATCGGGCGGCAAGGTCGCGAGCCCGCGGTACGCGCCGCAGCCGGCGGAGGTCGCCGCGCTCGCCGTGGCCGAGGCCGAGCGGCAGCAGAGCCTGCAGCGGTCGCGGACCGACATGATGCGCGGGTACGCGGAGGCGCGCGGCTGCCGCGGCCAGGCGCTGCTGGCGTACTTCGGCGAGAAGATGAACCACGTCTGCGGCCACTGCGACAACTGCGTGGCGGGTCGCGGCACGCCGGACAACGGCGCCGTGGGTCCGTTCCCGGTCCACACCACGGTCCGGCACGCCGAGTGGGGCCCCGGCATGGTGATGGGCTACGAGGACGACCGGATGACGGTGCTCTTCGACGAGGTGGGCTACAAAACCCTGTCGGTGCCGGTGGTCTCGGAACAGGGCCTGCTGGTGGCCGAGCCGCGTTGACTACGCTGTCGTTGGTTTTCGACTGGAAGGTTGCACAATCGTGACTGACTCTCCCGTGTTCACCGAGTTCGGGTTCTCCGACGCCGAGTGGGGCCTGCTGGTTGGCCTGCCGCAGTCGGTGCTGACCGCCGCGAGCGCGGCCGAGCACGACGGCACCCGCCGCACGCTGGCCGAGAACCACGCCGGCCTGGAGGCGATCGCCGAGGGCCGCGAGTCGCCGAGCCCGCTGGTCACGGCCGTGGCCGGTGAGCTGGTCAACCGCGTCGGCGACCCGGAGGCGGGCGAGGAGCTGCCGGCCATCGAGCCGGCTGACCCGGCCGCGTACGCCTCCGACGTCCTGACCCGGGCCGGCGAGGCCGCCCAGCTGCTGACCGCCAAGGCCAGCGAAGGTGAGGCCGGCGCCTACAAGCACTGGCTGGTGACGATCGCGGAGCAGGTCGTCACGGCGGCACCGTCGGGCGGCATCCTGGGCGTGGGCGGCGACGTGGTCACCGACACGGAGCGCGCGTTCCGTGACCGGCTCGCCGCGGTGCTCAACGACTGACATGCTCGCCTACGAGGCGGTCGGGCCGGCCTCGGCGCCGGTCGTGGTGCTGGGCAGCTCGCTCGGCACCACGCGTGCGATGTGGGCACCGCAGGTCGCTTCGTTGAGTGCGGACTTCCGCGTCGTCGCGTACGACCATCGTGGACACGGCGCGTCGCCGGTGCCGCCCGGCCCTTATGCCATCGAGGATCTGGGCCGGGACGTGCTCGGGCTGCTCGACCACCTCGGGCTCGACCGGGTGCACTACGCGGGGCTGTCGCTCGGCGGCATGGTCGGCATGTGGCTGGCCGCACACGCACCGGACCGGATCGACCGGCTGGCCCTGCTGTGCACGTCGGCCCATCTGCCACCGGCGTCCGGCTGGCACGACCGCGCGGCGACCGTGCGATCGGCCGGGATGGCCGCGATCGCCGACGCCGTGGTGGCCCGGTGGTTCACGCCGGTGTTCCCGGCGGACGATGCGGCGGCGTTCAGCAAGGCGCTGGTCGCGATCGACCCGGACGGCTACGCGTCATGCTGCGAGGCGATCGCGGCGATGGATCTGCGTCCGGTGCTGGGCTGGATCACCGCGCCGACCCTGGTGATCGCCGGCGACGCGGACCCGGCGACGCCGCCGGCGCACGCCCAGACCATTGTGGACGGAGTCGGCGCCGCCATGGTGGTGATCCCCGGCGCCGCCCACCTGGCCAACGTCGAGCGGCCCGACCACGTCACCGGCCTGCTCCAGGACCACTTCGCCTAGAGGCGGGTGAGCCGCACCGCGTCCGCGATGACATAGCCCGTGCCGCTGGTCCAGCGACTCACGCCGACCTTGTTGCCCGCGCCGCCGGCCAGGGTGAACACGCCGAGCGACACCCACTGCCCGCCGCCGGTGCGCTGGTTGACGGTCACCGACTGGTTGCCGGTCGTCGTCGCCACGACGTACGGGGTCTGGTTGTTGTAGCCCGCGTCCGCCGGATACCAGACGTCGACCGCGTACGTGTCGGTCGCCGGTGTGGTCGCCGCGTACCAGGCGACGTCGCTCGCCGAGACCGGGCCGGCGAACCGGTAGTCGGCGCCGAACCGCTGCGCCGAGAAGGCTGACGTGCCCCAGTTGGCACTGGCCGTGAAGCCCGCCGACGCGTTGTCGAGCGTGACGCTCCACTCCTCGCCCGGCGGCGGACCGGCGGCGTTGCTCACGTCGAGGTAGTTGCGGTCGATCCGGATCGTCACGCCGCCCCAGGTCTCGGTGACCTCACCCGCGTACTGGTGCAGCCGCTGGTGGTCGGCGTAGTGGTCGTCCGGGCAGTAGCTGCCGGCGTCGGTGTCCGCGACACCGTTCCACCAGGCGATCCAGATCTGGTCGAGCCGCGTGTACGCCGGGTCGTCGTAGGCGTCGCAGACGTCGCGGATGCCGGAGGACCCGCTCGAGTAGACCCCGGCGAGATAGCCGCGCGCGTGCAGCCGCTGCGTCCAGCCCGACAGGAACGACAGCACCGCAGCCTTGCAGGACGCGGTGGTCGGATAGTGCTCCACGTCGTTGTAGAGCGTGCTCCCGGCACCGATGCCCAGGGCCTGAGCCGCGCTGACGGCGGAGTCCGCGGCCGTGCCGCCCTGCGTCCGCGCGGTGGCCGGGTTCGCGGACATCTTCGGCGTACGCGTGCCGCACGGCGCCTGGTAGCCCAGCTCGATCGGGATGAGCCGCCAGCCGTTGGCCACCTGGTTGGCGACCCAGGTCGCGGTCAGGTTGGGCTGCGCGCACGACCGGCTGGCACCGCTGATGTAGATGCCGACGGCCCGGTAGGGCGAACTGGCCCGCCACGCGTTCATCGCGGCCTGCGAGGGCGCCGCGCAGGTGTCGAACCCGCGCCCCACAAACGTCCCGGGCTGTGGCGCCACGGCCGCCGACGCGACACCCGGCGCCGGCACGACGACGGACGCCGCGGCCGCGACGACCAACCCCACCACCCGAGCCAGGGTCCTGCGCATGGGCGTACTCCTCGAAGGTTTTCTGCGAACAGGTGGTAGAGCTTGAAGATTTCTACCACATATCCATGGATGGCGATAGATACGAGGTGGTACGCGCGTTCGTCCGGCGTGTGAACTGTGGATTTCCGGTGATCAACTCTTGTTGCCAACACTATGCAATAACCGGATCGGCGCAATATGCTACCGGCGGCACGGCGGCTCGGTCGCCTTTCGGGGAGGGGTCCAATGAACGGTGTGGCGATGCACATCGCCAACGGCATCGTCAACGCCCAGGTGTCGGCGGTCGCCGCCGCCGTCGCGGCGGCGGCGCTGGCGATCTGCGTGTGGCGCGGACGCGCCGATCTCGACGACCGGCTGGCCCCGATGGCCGGCCTCGTCGCGGCGTTCATCTTCGCGGTACAGATGCTCAACTTCCAGGTGCTGCCCGGCGTCTCCGGCCACCTGCTCGGCGGCACGCTCGCGGTGGTGCTGGTCGGCCCGTGGGTCGGCGCGCTCTGCGTCTCGACCGTGCTGATCATCCAGTGCCTGCTCTTCGCCGACGGCGGCCTGACCGCGCTCGGTCTCAACATCACCAACATGGCGGTGATCGGCACCGCGGCCGGTTATTTGCTGGTCGCCGGGCTGCTGCGGCTCCTGCCGAAGACCCCGCGCGGGGTCGCGGTCACCACGTTCATCGCCTCGATCGTCAGCGTGGTCGTCGCGTCGCAGGCGTTCGTCCTCGAGTACGCGCTGGGCGGCACGACCCAGCTCTCGCTGGCCACGATCGCCGGCTCGATGGCCGGGGCGCACATCCTGATCGGCATCGGCGAAGGCCTGATCGCGGCGGTCACGGTCGCGACGGTCGCCCGTGTCCGGCCCGATCTGGTGTACGCGCTGCGCCGGTTCCGCAACGCCCGGCCCGCGGTCACGCCCGCCACGAAGACGGTTGGAGTGCAGGCATGAAGAAGCGGCTCGGCTGGTTCATCGCGGGCGGCCTGCTGGTCGCCGCCCTGCTCGCGGGCGTGGTGTCGAGCTTCGCCTCGTCGAGCCCGGACGGCCTCGACGCCACCGCGCGCCAGGGTTGCACGTTCGACGCCGACGACAACATCACCGGCGGCACCTGCATGCTCCAGCAGGAGCAGGACCACCAGCTCAAGGACAGCCCCCTGGCGGACTACGGCATCAAGGGCATCGACAACGAGTTCCTGTCGACGGGCCTGTCCGGCGTGCTGGGCGTCGCGGTCACCTTCGCGATCGGTGGCGGCGTGTTCTGGCTGGTGAGGCGGCGTGGCCACCACGAGCAGAAGTCCGACTCGGCCGCGGGGAGCGCGAGCGCCTGATGGGCGCGGGACACGCCCACCCGCTCCACCTCGACCACGACAGCCGGATCCACCGGCTGCCGGCCGAGGTGAAGATCGTGGCAACACTGCTGTTCACCATCGTCGTCGTGATCACCCCCCGCGAGAAGTTCGTGGCCTTCGCCGGCTACCTCCTGCTGCTCGTCGGGGTGCTGGTCCTCGCCAAGGTCCCGCCGCTGTGGCTGGCCAAGCGGGCGACGATCGAGCTGCCGTTCGTCCTGCTCGCCGTCGCCCTGCCCTTCGCGGGGCACGGCGAGCGGACCGAGTGGCTCGGCATGTCGCTGTCGATCGACGGCCTGCACGGCGCGTGGAACATCTTCGCCAAGGGCACGCTGGGCGTGCTCGCCTCGCTGCTGCTGGCCGCCACCACCACGACCCGTGACCTGATCCTCGGCCTGGACCGGCTACGCTGCCCGCAGGTCTTCACCCAGATCGCGACCTTCATGCTTCGATACCTCGACATCCTCTTCGACGACGCCCGTCGCATGCGCGTGGCGCGACTCTCGCGCGGCTACGACCCGCGCTTCCTCTGGCAGGTCAAGGCATTCGCCGTGGGCGTCGGCGCGCTGTTCATCCGGTCGTACGAACGCGGCGAGCGCGTCTACCTCGCGATGGTGGCCCGCGGTTACGGCGGCCGGCTCCCCCGCCCTGACGGCCCGGGCGCGACGACGGCCGACTGGGCCCGCTCGGCCGCCCTGCCGGTCGCGGCCGGCATCATCGCGCTGGCGGCGGTGATCCTATGACCGCCTCGCTGACCGTCTCAGATCTCCACTTCGCCTATCCCGACGGGCGCGAGGTGCTGCACGGTGTCGACCTGACCGTCGGCGCCGGCGAGCGGGTCGCGCTGCTCGGCCCCAACGGCGCCGGCAAGACCACCCTCGTGCTGCACCTCAACGGGATCCTGCACCCGGGGTCGGGCTCGGGCTCCGGGACCGTCGACGTGGCCGGGCTGACCGTCGACCCGGGCGACCGGGCCGCCATCGCCGAGATCCGCCGCCGGGTCGGGATCGTCTTCCAGGACCCCGACGACCAGCTCTTCATGCCGACCGTGGCCGAGGACGTCGCGTTCGGCCCGGCCAACCTCGGGCTGCGCGGCGCCGAGCTCCAGGAACGGGTCGACGAGGCCCTGGCCGCCGTCGACATGGCCGCGCACCGCGACCAGGTGCCGCACCACCTGTCGTTCGGTCAGCGGCGCCGGGTCGCGGTGGCGACCGTGCTCGCGATGCGGCCGGAGATCCTGGTGCTGGACGAACCGTCGTCCAACCTGGACCCGGCGAGCCGGCGGGAGCTGGCGGAGATCCTGCGGTCGCTGCCGGTCACGGTGCTGATGGTCACCCACGACCTGCCGTACGCGCTGGAGCTGTGCCCCCGCTCGGTCATCCTCGACCAGGGCCGGATCGCCGCCGACGGTAAGACGGTGGACCTGCTCTCCGATCCTGAGCTGATGCGCGGCCACCGGCTCGAGCTGCCGTTCGGCTTCGACCCGGCGTTCGCGGCCGGACAACTGCGAACATGAGGAGGAGCCCGCCCCGAAAGGCGGGCTCCTCGCCGTTTCCGTGCGTCACGGGATCGGCCGGTTCACTTCACCGCGCCAGGCGCCGGTCTCGGTGCCGCGGCTCTCGATGAACTGCTTGAACCTCTTGAGGTCACCCTCGATCCGGCGGTCGACCACGTGCAGCTTCTCGCCGGCCTTCTCGAGCATGCCGTCCGGCTCGTACTCCATCTGCGCGGTCACCCGCGTGTGTTCGGCGTCGAGCCGGTGGAACGTCACCACTCCGGACTGCTTCGTGCCGCCCACGGAGGTCCAGGCGACCCGCTCGTCCGGCAGCTGTTCGGTGATCCGGGCGTCGAACTCCCGCTTCACACCGGCGATCTCGGTCAGCCAGTGCGTGGTGCGGTCGTCGAGCTGCCGGACCTCCTGGACCCCCTCCATGAAGCGGGGGAACTCCTCGAACTGGGTCCATTGGTTGTACGCGGTGCGCACCGGCACCGCGACGTCGACGGACTTGGTCACGCCACCCATGTGGCTTGATACCTCCTCGTCGGCCGATGACCGTGCCCGGGCCCGGCGGTCACCAGCGTCGTGTCTCGTTGTGGTGTCCGAGCGCGGCCCAGGCCTCGGACACCGTCTGGAACCGGACCCCGGTCGGGAGCCGGTCGATCTCGGCGAGCACGTCGTCGGGCGCCTCGTTGCGCTGCGCGTCCGCCTTCAGGCGGTCCCGGTCACCCGGCAGCGCCGACCGGTTGATGTACCGGCCGAACCGGCTGCGCAGCTCGACCTCTTCGGGCGTCATGCCCTGCGGCACGCCGCCGCGGTCGTCGCCCTCGGGCGAGATGCTGGCCGAGGGTTGGTCCTCGCCGGCCGGTTCGGCCTCGCGGAACTCCTCGGCCCGCCCGCCGGCGGTGCCCTTCACGATCCCGTCGACCTCGTGCGCGAGCTCGTCGTCGACACGAGGACTGTGCTTCGCGTTGCCCCGTTCCATGCGTTTTGGCCTACCCCGGGCTCCGGCGGCTAAACCGGAGCAGTGGCACCAACCGCCCCACCGGGCTCAGTCGGCCGGTGACCGTGGCGGCAGCACCGGGTCGTCGACCTTCTCGGCGCCGGCCTGCAACTCCCGGCCGCGCTGGACCTCCGCGTTGACCTCGACGCCGAACAGCACCGCGGAGTTGACCAGGTAGATCCAGACCAGGAACGCGATGACCGCGCCGAGACTGCCGTACGTCTTGTTGTACGAGCCGAAGTTGGCCACGTAGACACCGAAGCCGAACGAGGCCAGCCCGGTCGCCAGCAGCGCGACGAAGCCGCCGACGGTCAGCCAGCGGAACCGCGGCTGGCGGACGTTGGGCGCGATCCAGAACAGCATCGCGAGCAGCAGCAT
Source organism: Asanoa iriomotensis (assembly GCF_016862515.1). Lineage (GTDB taxonomy): Bacteria > Actinomycetota > Actinomycetes > Mycobacteriales > Micromonosporaceae > Asanoa > Asanoa iriomotensis. The sequence goes on along the minus strand of NZ_BONC01000061.1, from coordinate 7,546 downwards.
CGCGATCAGCACGAGCACCGGCCATTTCGCGACCGTCCAGGCCAGCCGGGGGGCCTCACCCAGGCCGAGCCGCTCGCCGAGCACGGTGGTCACCGGCCCGCTGACGATGAGCCCGAGGGCCACCAGGGCCAGCAGCACGAGCGACGCGATGGTGAGCAGGATCTGCAGCGGGCCCAGCTTCCAGAACGGCCGGCCCTCCTCGACCCCGTAGATCGCGTTGGACGCCCGGGTGAAGCCGCCGACGTAGCCGGAGGCCGACCAGATCGCGGTCAGCAGACCGAAGCTGAGCAGCACGCCCGCCGAGCTCTTCTGGCCGACCACCTCTTTGATCGCCTCGACCACGCCGTCGTTGTCGACCAGCGACGCGGCGCCCATGTCGCGCAGCAGCCCGACCACGGTGTCGACCGTCTGGTCGCCCTTCGACACGATGTTGACCAGCGCGACCACCACGATCGCCGACGGGAACAGCGCGAGCACCGAGTAGTAGGTCAGGCTGGCCGCCCAGTCGGAGCAGTTGTCCTTGACGAAGCCCTTGCCGGCGCGGACCAGCACGCCGCGCCAGGTGCGCCAGTTGAGCTGCCGGACCCGCTTGGGCAGAGCAGCGGGGTCGAAGTCGAGACCGGCCGTGGTAGCCATGCGTCCGCCCTTCACCGTCAGCGCGGCGTTCGTACCCACTGTTGTCGTGCGGCAAACGTACCGGTGAAGCATGGTGCATGCGGTGCTGGTGATGTTTAGCGCGTCGGCGACCGGAAACCACTGAGCCCTGGTGAGGTTGATGTCACCGGGCGGAATCGCCGGGAAGGACCAGACTTGCACGGGTACGCCGGTTCGGCGCGGGAGGATGAACGCATGCGCATCGCGATGATCTCCGAGCACGCGGACCCGTCCGACGGGGCGGCGAGCGGCGGTCGCGGTGCGTACGTCGGCGACCTGTCGACCGCGCTCGCGGCCGCCGGCCATGACGTCCGGGTCTACACGCGTCAGGTGAGCGAGTCCGCCGGCCCGTCGACCTTCGGCGGCGTTTCCGTGCTCCGGGTGCCCGCCGGCCCAGCCCGGCCGCTCTCGGACGGCGAGCTGCTCCCGTACACGAAGGATTTCTCGCGGTGGCTCGTCGACCGCTGGCGCGGCGACGACTGGACGCCCGCGGTGGCGCACGCCCACTTCTGGACCAGCGGGCTGGCCGCGGTGACGGCGGGGCGGCAGACCGGGGTGCCGGTCGTGCAGTCCTACCACGAGCTGGCCATCGCGGCCCGGCGCAACGACGTGTTCAGCGGGCCGCCGCAGCGGACGGGTTACGAGCGGGTGCTCGGCCGGGCGGTCGACCAGGTGGTCGCGCAGAGCCAGGACGAGCTGCGGGAACTGGTCCGGATGGGCGTGCCACGGTCGCGCCTGGTGCTGATCCCCGGCGGCGTCGACGACGAGCTCTTCAACCCGGACGGCCCGGCGGTCGAACGCGGCCCACGGCGGCGGCTGCTGTCGGTGGGCGCGCTGACCCCGCGCAAGGGCCACCAGGAGCTGATCTCCGCGCTGCGCCTCGTCCCCGACGCGGAGTGCGTCGTGGTCGGCGGACCGGAGGCGGCGTCGCTCGCCGACGACCCCGGGGCGCGCTCGCTGCGGGAACTGGCGGACCGCTTCGACGTGGCCGACCGGCTCCACCTGGTGGGCCGGGTGCCCCGCGACGAGATGCCCGCGTGGTACCGGTCGGCGGATTTGCTGGTCGCCGCACCTTGGTACGAGCCACTGGGCCTGAGCCCGCTGGAGGCGATGGCCTGCGGCGTGCCGGTGGTCGGCACGGCGGTGGGTGGCATCGCGGAGACGGTGGTGGAGGGCTTGACGGGCGACCTGGTGGCACCGCGCGACGCGCGGGCCCTTGGGACGGCGATCCGGCGACTGCTCGGAGACCCGGTCCGCCACCTGGCCTACGCCACAGCGGCCATCGACCGCGCCCGCCAGGTCTATTCGTGGAAGCGCGTGGCCGCGCAGCTGTCCTCGGTCTACACGGCTCTGGCCACCATCCGCACCCGCCCGAGCGGCGCCGTCGCCTGACGATCTCGTTCATCGTCCTACATAGACTCCCAGCGACACTCACCGTAGCCTCGAACCAGAACGCCAGTACCTGGAGGTTCGCGCATGGCTGACGGAGACTTGGACGAACCATCCCCGACTGGCCGGGCTCGCGCGGTTCCTTGGCAGGCGATACGCGCGCTCGTTGCGGCGCTGGTTCGCGCGGTCCCGGGGCTTGACGAGGATCGGTCAACGGCTGCTCGGCTAGCGCGGGAGGCGGGTATCGACCAGCTGCATGGCGAGTCGCTGGCGTGGGGGGTACTGGCGGTTCTTGAGGCGATGGGTGCGATCGAGCCGCCCCGCGAGGAGGACGGCGAGCATTCCTTTCGCACCGGCACGGAGACCGGCGCCCTATTTCTCGCCAGCATGGCCGAACACATCGACGCGGGACTGCCGATGCTCAAGAGCTGGCGCGACCGGTCGATTACAGAACCGCCCCTCACGGGCACCATGGCGACGCGGGCAGCCCAGTTCCTGTGGCTCGCGGAGAACGAGCGACACGAAGCACTTGACGAGGCCCCGGCGATCCGGCGCGTTCCCATCTCGTTGATCATCGCCAAGGCCCAGTTGGGCCGCAAGCATGTCCGGTACCTCATGCATTTCGACGCTGAAGAACGCGAGTACCGACCGCTCGGCGGGCAACGACTTCGCATCGACAACAGCATGAAGGCCGCCGCCATACGAGAACTCGAAGCTCACCTTCCGGCGTTCCGTTTCGACCCAGACACCGACAAGCTCTTCAAGCTCGAGCGGACAGTCGTGACAGCGGTTCCGGCCGACCGAGGCGTGGTGACCGCTCACGAAATCCACTTCTGGGAGTTCCAATCGACGCGCACCCGCCTCTCGCTGTCGCCCTCTGTCCGATGGGCGACCGGCGAGCAATTGCTCAAGACGGGCGCCCTCGAGCACGGCTACACCCCGGTGGTCCAGGGACTCCGGTATCTGGCCGGGCGCATCCCCGGCGGTCTCGACGGCCTCCGCGTTGGCGTACGCCTGTCCCGCTGACGGGACCTCAGCCAACTGTCCGGATAGATGAATGACACAACGTACGCGCTCCGATACCGTCGCCGAATGGCTGCCGTGCTGAGGGAATCGATACGGGCCCGCGTCGCGCACGCGTTTCGCGGCCGCTCGACCGGTGGCACCAATGACCACGTCGCCGACCTTGGGACCTACGCCGGCACAATGCCACCCGGCACCTTTGCGCAGCGGCCTACCTTGACGACAACTACCGTGACCGCGTTATGGCGGACATCTTTGCGCAGCGTCGTCGCTGGGCCGCGCCTTCGTACGGGTTCGATCTCATAACGGTGCTGCGAAATGTCCGGACGGCATGGTGGCTGAGCACGGCTCGCGGCACGCTCCTGCTGGGAGCGATCATCGTGGCGGCGGCCGTGACTCCGTTCGCCGCATCGCTCGCCTCCGTGGCGATGCTCATCTGGTGGCTCATTGGGATACGACTGCGTATCACCGGGCAGTTCGTGCAGTCATTGTTCAAGCCGAATCCACCGGAGTTTTACCAACAGCTCGAGTATCGCCGCAAGTGGGCGACGAACAGTTTGGTCGCGGTCGTCCTCGCTGCCGCGGTTGCATACGGCATTCGGTTGTCGCGGCGGGGGGGCGAAGTAGGCGCGGCGGAGTTGCGTGCACAGTTGGTGCCGTGCTTGCTGCTACTGACTGCGATCGTCGGTATCGTGGTCGGGACCGCCCTACTGCAGGCGACCTTCCTATCGCGATTGCGACACGTGGGCCATGGCCCCATTCCATCAGGGCGGCTCCGGCATCTCGACATGGAGCAGCATCACACGGTAACGGTCTACTCCGGGCCGTATCCCTTCATCGGCAGTGGATATCAACTGGCCACCTGGTCGTTTGCACAACGCCTGGTCGTGGCGCCCGACGACCTCGCGACGGCGTTCGGCTCAGTTGCGGACAGGCTGAGCGGCAAGAAGGCACCACGTCCATCGTTGGACGACAACCTGGACGACCTGACGGCGGAGACCCAACGCTCCGAGCGAGAACGGGAGTTCGACGAGCCGCCCTTCAAGACCGGTCAGCTGATCGGATACCTGGAGGAGCGGCTGCTGGCACTTCGCGACGAGAAGGACGAGGAACTTCGCCTACCCGGACTCCGCGTGCGTCATCGCGTCTTCGTGCCCGGGATCGAGAGCGAATGGATTCCTGATCTAGACGACAAGTTCATCGTGGGTCGATCTATCGCCAACCCCAGCCTGCCGCTGCGCCACCACCTGGCCTGCGAAGTCTCATCCTGGGGCGGAGAGATCTACACGATCGTCTTCATCCACATCTCGCTGCAGGGCAAGAGTCTCTACATCGAGTTCTCGACGTGCGTTCTCCCCCCGACCAGAGCCCAGTATCACGTGTTCGACGAGTCCGGCAAGATCGGGCTGAAGCACGCAATCGTCAGCGCTGCTCGCTCGGCCTGGCATTTTCCGTCCTATCTCGTTCGCAGTCCCTTCGATCTCTGGCGCCTCGCCAGATACAGCACGGCTGTACTCATTGGGCTTCCTGGGCGGTCTCGCGCGGTACGGCGTGGCCTCGACGTCGGGGCAAAGCTCAGTGTCCGGGAGCTTGGCGCGGACATACACACTCACGATTGGTTCCAATTCCGCGACTCGCGGAAGCATTGGAAGATCATTGAGCGTCGGTTGCTCGCCAGCGTGCTGGATTTCCTGCAGGATCGCGGAGTTGACGTGACCGAGTACCGCCAGCGCTCGATCGAGGTGCTCAACCGGGGCATCATCAACACAGGATCGGGAACGGTCGACGTCAGTGGCGTGGTAGGCGATCACAGTAGCGTGCAGACTGGAACCCAGTCCGCGTAGCTAACCGTGCTGGGGAGTGGTGATGGCCGAGAACAACATCTACAACAGCGGCGGCGGAAGTATCTCGATCTCCGGAGTCGTAGGCGACAACAGTTCCGTCACCCACGGTGGACAGTCGACGGCTGAGCCGGAGGGTCGAACCGAAGCGGGCGCTGCGGACGCCGACGGGGGTCGCTCGCCCTACAGCGGTCCGACCAAATGGGCCTTCATCCGACGCCTGGATTCAAGTTGTCACGAACTCGCAGACTATTTGGACATCCCCACCCAGGGAATCCCGGACGGGCCTGCCGGTTCCAGACAGCTCTGGGATGCATTGGAGAGCCGAGACATGTTCGAGCAACTTCCCGCTGCCCTCGAAGCGATCGACCGGCCGGATCTGACCAGGCTGCTGGCGGAGGGACGCCGAAAGTAGCGAAAGTCACGACGTGGCCAGCGAACACCGGTCGCAGCTTTCGACCTCCGACCAGGAGGCTCGGTCGACCACGGCCGGCGTCAATGGTGATCGACCGAACGCGGTCCGTACGGCGACTCGGTAGCTCCACAGTGCTTCGGCGAACGCATGGTAGGCACCGTGGTACTCGGCCGACTGGAGCGTCGCGCCTTCACGGACGACGTTTCGCACTTGCACGACTCGCAGGAAGGCACGCTCACCAGCAGTTGCGAGATCGGTGCCAGCGGACATCAGCATCCGCTCCCGGATCGCGAAGACGCCCGCATCGTGGACAGCCGAGTTCGCCGCGCTCCTGTTCGCCGCGGCCGCGTCGCCGCTGGCCGCGACGTCACGCAGCGCGCTGTGTGCGGAGTCGAGCGCGAGTCCGAAGTCAACGCACGTCTGCCATTCCTCCTGGTCGCGGTCGCGCCGTCGCTGGCCGCGATCTCGCCGGACCTCGGCCAGCAGACTGCCTGACAGAGCGATCGCAGCGCCGGCAATAGCGCTCAACAGGGGCACCCAATCCATGGCACCATCGTGGGGTCCGAACGCAACCATCACAACCTCGGTTGACGCAAACCGCGGTCTGCCCGGAGCCACGATCGTCGTGGGACGATGTAATGCATGACGGGCGGAGGTCAGTTTGCAAACTTGAGACACCCCGTCAGGGTGCTTTCGCTGGATACTCAATGGTTTTCGGCAAAGGGCGGAATCACCACCTTCGACCGCAATCTCGCGATCGCTCTGGCACGGAGCGGCGCCGAGGTCTGGTACGAGGTCCTCGACGCCACACGCGAGGAGGAAGACGACGCTCGGCGCGTCGGCGTGCGTCTGATCATCGCTCCGACAACGTACGGCGAGTCGGAGCGAGAAGCATTGATGCGACGCCCGCCACTCCCAGCAGGGATGGCACCGGACATTGTGATCGGTCACGGTCGGGTCACCGGTCCGGCGGCGCGTGCGTTGGCCAAAGACCACTTTCCGAGCGCTGCCCGCTTCCACATCGTCCACACCTCACCGGACGAGATCGAGTGGAACAGACCCGATCGTGCCGACGACGCCGGCGAAGTCGCCACGGAGCGCCTTCGGAAGGAGCGGTTCCTCGCTCGTGATGCGACGCGGACGTTCGCGGTCGGCCCGCGCCTGCATGACCTTTATCTTCGGGAGTTGTCGCCGTTTCCGGGTGTGCCGACACCGTTGCAGATCGACCCCGGCTTCGATCTCGATGGTCCGGTCTCACGGACCAACCTAGGCAGGTCAAGCCAAATCATGCTGCTCGGTCGGCTCGAGGACTCCCACGTCAAAGGCCTAGATGTGGCTGCCAGAGCGATCGCATACGCCGTGGACGAGCTCGATACCAACGAGTCCGAGCTCGAAGTTGTCCTCAGGGGAGTCCCGCCGGGCGCCGGTGCACAGCTTCGCGATGCCTTTCGTCACCACGCCGCGCGCCGAGACCTTCGCGTCTCGACCCGACCGTTCTCGATCGACATCGCCGAGCTGCGGCAGGATCAACACCGTGCATCACTCGTCATCGCTCCGTCGCGGGCCGAAGGGTTCGGCCTGGTCGGAGTAGAAGCGATCGTAGCTGGAACGCCGCTTCTGGTGAGTGCGCGCAGCGGCCTAGGCATGCTGCTCCGTGACCTTGTTCCTGATCTGGCCCGACACGTAGTGCTCACGGTCGATGACGACCAGTCCAACACCACGCGAGTCTGGGGTGCCGCCATCGCGGGCGTACTCAGAGATCCTGCTGCCGCATTCGATCGCGCCGAACGACTCCGCGAAGCGATGGCACGAAAGCGCACGTGGGCCATGGCCGCAGACGTCATCCTCAATGCTGCAGCCGACGCCACCGTAAACGTGGCAGCGGCGTCGGAGGCGCGTGCGACCGGGGAACGGGCCAGCGCCCAGGCATCGACAACATCGATGCAGAGCCGCGCGACCACGCGCTACTCAGGCCGAGTGAAGTGGGAGTTCTACCAGCGGCTCGCCGGCGATTGGGGAGCGTTGGCAGATCATCTCGAAATCCCTCCGGCGGCACAGGCTGGGTTCGCCCAGCCAGAGGGCAGGCAGGTCTGGGAATGGCTGGAAGTTCGCCTTCGGCTTGGCGACCTGCGCGACGCCGTGGTCGCGATCAACCGTATGGACCTCGTCAGGTTGCTCGACGGCGGAGAATGACGATCGCTGCCTAGATACGATTGTAGGTTGG
>NZ_BONC01000060.1 GCF_016862515.1 Asanoa iriomotensis | reverse complement strand
GGCACCTCAAGGTGCTGGAACAGGCCGGCCTGATCTCGCGGAGCCGCAAAGCGACGATGCGCCTGAGCCACCTCGAAGCCGCGCCGCTGCGGGCCGCGACGAGCTGGCTGGAGTTCTACCGGGAGCACTGGGAGCAGCGCTACGACCGGCTGGGCGAGGTGCTGGCCGAACTGTCGGACACGGAGGAGACCTGAATGATGCTGCAAGGGAAGAACACCATCGTGTACGGCGCCGCCGGCGCCATCGGCGGCGCGGTGGCCCGCGGCTTCGGTCGCGCGGGAGCAACCGTGCACCTGGTCGGCCGCACGCCGGCGGCCTTGGACAAGGTCGCCGGGGACATCCGGTCGGCCGGCGGTGCGGCCGAGGTCGCCGCGTTCGACGCGTTCGACGAGGCGGCGGTCGACGCGCACGCGGCCGCGGTCGCCGAGCGGTTCGGCAGCCTCGACGTCTCGTTCAACGCGATCGGCCACCCGCACGCGTTCGGCACGCCCGTGGTCGAGATGGACTACGCCGACCTGGAGCGCGACGTGACCAGCCGGCTGCGGGCGTTCTGGCTGTCCACGAAGGCTGCCGCGCCGCACATGGTCCGGCAGGGCTCCGGCGTGGTGCTGACCTTCGGCGGCGACGGGCCGCCGCAGGCCGCGCTCGGCGGCCTGCAGGTCTCCCTCGGCGCGGTCGAGGTGCTGCGCCGGGTGCTGGCCCGCGAGCTGGGCGGGCACGGCATCCGGGTGCTCACGCTGCAGACCGGCGGGGTGCCGGAGTCGCTGCCCGAGGACATGCCCGAGGAGACGCGCGCAGAGATCGCGCGCGGGCTGGTCGAGCCGACCATGCTCGGCCGCGCGGCCACGTTGGACGACGTCGCCAACGCCGCGGTGTTCGCCGCGTCCGACTGGGCCCGGGCGCTGACGGCCACGAAGCTCAACCTGACGGTCGGCGGCGTGGTCGACTAGGAGACGCGCCGGGCGGCGGCGGGCAGGTCCGCCGAGATGCGGGCGGCGGTGGCGAGCAGTGGCGGCACGAGGTCGCGGCGGATCGCTTCCAGGGTCGTGCGGCTGGCGGCGGTTGAGACGTTGACCGCCGCCACCGTGCGGCCCGCGCGGTCGCGGATCGGGGCCGCCACCGCGCGCAGGCCCTCCTCCAGCTCCTGGTCGACCAGCGACCAGCCCTGTGCGCGTACCCGTTGCAGCTCGGTGCGCAGCGCGGCGACGCCGCCGATCGTGCGGCCGGTCAGCCGGTCGATGGACACGCTGTCGAGGTAGGCGGCCAGCTCGTCGTCGGGCAGGCCGGCCAGCAGGACCCGGCCCATCGACGTCGCGTACGCGGGGAAGCGGGTCCCGACGTTGATCGCCACCCGCATGATCCGCGAGGTGGGCACGCGGGCCACGTAGACGACGTCCGGGCCGTCCAGGACCGACACCGACGACGACTCGTTGACCTCGGCGACCAGCGCCTCGAGATGCACCTCGGCGACCTCGGGCAGGGACAGGCTCGACAGGTACGCGTAGCCGAGCTCCAGCACCCGCGGGCTCAGCGAGAAGAACCGGCCGTCGCTGCGCACGTAGCCGAGGTCCATCAGGGTCAGCAGGAACCGGCGCGCGGCGGCCCGGGTGACGCCGGTGGCCGCGGCGACCTCGCTGAGCGTCAGCTCGGGGTGCGAGCGGTCGAACGCGCGAATCACCGCGAGCCCGCGTTCCAGCGACTGGACGAAGTCCGCCGAGCGCACGGTCGTCACGACGCCTCCTCGATGCCGAGCTCGGAAAGCACCCGCTGTGCGGTCGCGAACGCGGTGTTCGCGGCCGGTGCGCCGGCGTAGACCGCCGTGTGCAGCAGCACCTCGCGGATCTCCGTCGGCGTGACGCCCTGGCCGATCGCGGCCCGGACGTGCATCGCCAGCTCGGTCGCGGCGTGCTGGCTGGCCAGCAGGGCGATCGTGACCAGGCAGCGGGTGCGCCGGTCGAGCTCCGGCCGGGTCCAGACCGCACCCCAGGCGTGCTCCGTCACGTGCTCCTGCCAGGGCGCGCTGAACGCGGTCGCGGCCGCGGCGGCGCGGTCGACGTGGGCGTCACCGAGCACGGCGCGGCGCACGTCGGCACCGCGGCGCGCGTGGACACCGTCGTCAGCCATCGTCCCTCCGGGCGGAATGGTAGGCCAGGGCGCGGTCGACGAAGTGGCCGGCGCTGCCCACAGGGTCGGTGGCGCCGCGCTCGGAGCGCAAGCCGGCCCGATCGAGGTTGGCGCGCATCACATCGGCGTGCACGACCAAGCCTCCCAGGCAGGCCCGCGACCAGGCCGCCGCAGAGCCCACCGCGACCAGCAGCGACCGCAGGGGCTGCCACTCGGCCTGCCAACTGCCCGCGCCCCGCTGGTGCTCCTGCACCGCGCTGGCCAGCAGGGTGGCCACCAGGCCGGGCGCCTGTGCGGTGGCGGCCAGCGTGCTGACGGCGGCCACCGGGTTGTGCTTGTGCGGCATCGCGCTGGAGCCGCCCGGCGCGCCCTCCTCGACCTCGCCGACCTCGCTCTGAGCAAGCAGCGTCACGTCGCGTGCCGGCTTGCCGAGCGCGCCGGCCGTGACGCCGAGCGCGCCCGCGAGCCGGCCGATCCGGCTGCGTTCGGTGTGCCACGGCAGCTCGGGCGCGGCCAGGCCGAGCCGGGCGGCGAACCCGGCTAGCACCGCGGGACCGGCCGGCCCGAGCCCGGCCAGCGTGCCGGCGGCGCCGCCGAGCTGTGCGGTGGGCGCAAACGAGTGCAGGTCGGTCGCCGCCGCGTCGAGCCCTGCCAGCCAGCCCGCCGCCGTCAGCCCGAAGGTGGTCGGCACGGCCTGCTGCAGCAGGGTCCGGCCGGCCATCGGGGTGTCCCGGTGTGCCTTGGCCAGATCGGCGGCGGCGGCGGCTGCTCCCTCCACATCGGACAGCAGGGCGGCCAGTGCCCGCCGGGTCACCAGCATGGTTGCCGTGTCGAGCACGTCCTGGCTGGTGGCGCCGGTGTGCACGTGTGCCCGGGCGGCCTCGGGGACGGCGTCCCGGATCGCCGCCACGAGGGGGACGACCGGGGTGGCGTGCGCGGCGGCCGCGCGGCCCAGCGCGGCCGGGTCGGGTGCCAGTGCGGCGCAGGCGGCGACGATCGCCGCGCCGGCGTCGGCCGGGATCACGCCGGCCTCGGCCGAGGCGGCGGCCAGTGCCGCCTCGGTGTCGAGCATCGCCCGCAGCCAGGCGTCGTCGGCCACCGCGGCCGGCACCGGGCCGCGGGCGAGGATGCCCGCGAACAGACCGTCAGAAGGTGAAGAAGACGGTCTCATGGTCGCCCTGCAAGGTGATGTCGAACGCGTACCCGTCGTCGGTCTCCTTCGCGATCAGCGTCTGCCGGCGGATCGGGTCGACCGTGGCCAGCACGGGGTCGCCGGCGTTGGCCGCCGCGTCGGGGAAGTAGATCCGGGTGACGACCCGGTCGAGCAGCCCGCGGGCGAGCACCGAGACGTCGATGTGCGGCGCCTGGAGCACGCCGTCGGGGCCGGGCACCGGGCCGGGGCGCACCGTGCGGATCGCGTACCGGCCCTGCGGGTCGGTCGGGCAGCGGGCGAAGCCGCGGAACCCGGGCGTGGCGACCGCGCCGCGCGGGTCGTCGGGGTGGTCGAACCGACCGTCCGGGTCGGCCTGCCAGGTCTCGATCAGCGCGTCCGGCACCGGGTCGCCGGCACCGTCGAGGACGACGCCGCGCAGCCAGAACGCGCCGGGCGTGCCGTCGGCGACGGCGAGCGGGCCACCCGCGAACGGCAACCCGAGCGCGAAGAACGGCCCGACGGTCTGCGACGGAGTAGTCATGAGTCCTCCATCGGGGTCGCGTCGCGGCCGCGCAGCACGATGTCCCACCGGTAGGCGAGCGACCATTCGGGCGTCGTGGCGTCGAGGTCGAACGCGGCGACCATGCGCTGGCGGGCCGCGTCGTCGCGGACCGAGTTGAAGATCGGGTCCTGGCCGAAGAGCGGGTCGTTCGGGAAATACATCTGCGTGACCAGGCGCTGGGTGAACGCCCGGCCGAACAGCGAGAAGTGGATGTGCGCGGGCCGCCAGGCGTTGGGGTGGTTTCGCCACGGGTACGCGCCCGGCTTGATGGTCATGAACCGGTAGCGACCGTCGCTGTCGGTCATCGTCCGGCCCGCACCGGTGAAGTTCGGGTCCAGCGGCGCCGGGTGCTGGTCGCCGACGTGGTTGTAGCGTCCGGCCGCGTTGGTCTGCCAGATCTCCACCAGCGTGTCCCGGACCGGCCGGCCGTCGCCGTCGAGCACGCGACCGAACACCTCGATCCGCTCGCCCTGCGGCTCGCCGTCGTGCTGGCGGGTCAGGTCGTTGTCGAGGGCGCCGAAGTCGCGCTCGCCGAGCGCCGGACCGGTCAGCTCGGTCAGCCCCTGCGGCAGCACCAGCAGCGGGTGGTGCGGGCTGCGCAGCCGGGTCGAGCCGTAGCCCGGCGCGGCCAGTGGGGGTTGGTCGGCTTCCGCGTGGCTCCGGTAGGGCGCCGGTGGCTTCCAGTCAGGCAACGCTGCCTCCTCTCGTCAGTGACCGCAGCGCTGTCAGTTCCGCGGGGGTGGGTGGTGCGGTGACCGCCAGATCGGCGCGCACGGCCAGCGGCCAGCCGGTGGCCGCGCGCACCTCGTCGACGGTCACGCCGGGGTGGATGCTCGCGAGGGTCAGCTCGCAGGTCTCGGGGTCGGGTTCGAGGACGCCCAGGTCGGTGATCAGCCGGATCGGGCCGCGGCCGCGCAGGCCGAGCGCGGCCCGATGGCCGGGGCCGTCGCCGAAGCCGAGCGAGGTGACGAACGCGAGGCGGTCGACCAGGATCCGCGGCCGGTGCCGGACGATCACGATCGTCTCGCGGCAGGAGGCGGCGATCTCCGGTGCGCCACCGGCGCCCGGCAGCCGCACCGCCGGCGCGGCGTAGTCGCCGATCACCGTGGTGTTGATGTTGCCGAGCCGGTCGACCTGTGCCGCGCCCAGGAACCCGACGTCGACCCGGCCGGGCTGCAACCAGTAGTTGAAGATCTCCGGCACGCTGACCACCGCGTCGGCGGTCTCGCCGAGCTCACCGTCGCCGATGGACAGTGGCAGCACGGTCGGCTTCGCGCCGATGGCGCCCGACTCGTAGATCAGCGCCAGGTCGGGGTTGCTGGTGCGGCGGGCGAGGTTGGCCGCGGTGCTCGGCAGGCCGATGCCCACGAAGCACGAGGTGCGGCCGGCCAGCGACCGGGCCGCGGTGACCGTCATGATCTCGTCGGCGTCCCAGGTCATGACGGGTCCCCACTCCGTGGTGACCCGCCCTGCCCGGGCGGTCTGAGCTGATGATGCCCTCGCCAAGGCTCGGTCATGCCGTCACCTCGTCGAGCCACTTCGCGAACGCTTCGCGGTCGCGGCTGATCGGGTCCCAGGCCTGGTAGTAGTCGTTGTCGCGGTCGTAGTAGCCCTGCGCGTAGGACGGGTGCGCACCGCGCGGCACGTGCGCGACCGCGCTGACCACCCAGCCGGGCAGCACCACGGCGTCGGGCCGGGGGTCGAGCTCGTCGACGATCTCCTCGACGGTGACCAGCGAGCGGCGGGCGGCCAGCACCGCCTCCTTCTGCACGCCGGTGATCCCCCACATCTGCACGTTGCCACGGCGGTCGGCGCGCTGTGCGTGGATCACGGCGACGTCCGGGTTGAGCGCGGCGACCGCGGTGAGCACCTCGCCGGTGAACGGGCAGGTGACCGTGGAGACCGTGGTGGTGTGCTTGGCGATGTCGGTGCCGACGTAGCCGCGCAGCACCGCGAACGGCAGCCCCGACGCGCCGGCCACGTAGCGGTTGGCCATGCCGGCGTGGCTGTGCTCCTCGATCTCGATCGGCCCGGGCCAGGCGTTCTCGACCGCGTCACGGAACCGGTGCAGCGAACCGACGCCCGGGTTGCCGCCCCACGAGAACACCAGCCTTGCCGCGCAACCCGCACCGATGAGCTGGTCGTAGACGATGTCAGGCGTCATCCGGACGAGCGTGAGCCCGCGCCGCCCCTGCCGGATGATCTCCTGCCCGGCGGCGACCGGGATGAGGTGGGTGAAGCCCTCCAACGCGACCGTGTCCCCGTCGTGGACCAGCTCCGCCACACCCTCGGCGAGGCTGACGAGTTCGGCCATGCGGCTCCCGCTCTGTGCGCTATACGAACAATCGTTCAACGGCCAGCCTAGGAACCGCACGCTTCGCGCGTCAACACTGGCGCGCTTTGCGCGTCAACAATGACAAGCATTGACTTCCGGTGTTGCCCGGTTCTAGGTTTCCCGGTGTACATCTGTGCGCTATCCGAACACCCGTCTCTTCTCCGTCACCCCTCAGCGGATGGAGTTCCGATGCGACGCCCCCTGCTCGCCCTCTTCACCGCGGTGGCGCTGTTGGCCACGGCCGCCTGCGGTGACTCGTCCGAACAACCCAGCGCCGGCCAGTCCGGCGGTGCCACCCAGCCCGACAAGGTGAACGCCGGGGTCATCGCGATCCTCGACGTCGCGCCGATCTACCTCGGCAAGGAAAAGGGCTTCTTCAGCAAGCGCAACATCGACCTGACCCTGACCACCGCGCAGGGCGGCGCCGCGATCGTGCCGGCCGTGCTCTCGGGTCAATACCAGTTCGGTTTCAGCAACGCGGTCTCGCTGCTGCTGGCCAAGTCGCAGAACGCGCCGCTCAAGGTGGTGTGCAACGGCAACAACTCGACCGGTGTCGCCGACGACTTCGCGGGCCTCTACGTCAAGCCGGACAGCCCGATCCAGTCGCCCAAGGACCTCGTGGGCAAGACGGTCGCGGCCAACACGCTGAAGAACATCGTGGACACCAGCGTGCGCGCCTCGGTGAAGAAGGACGGCGGCGACCCGAGCCAGGTCAAGTTCACCGAGTTGCCGTTCCCGGAGCAGGTGGGCGCGCTGCAGGCGGGCCGGGTCGACGCGATCTTCGTGGTCGAGCCGTTCCAGCAGGCCGCGGTGGCCGCCGGCATGCGCAAGATCGCTTCCAGCTACGTCGACGCGGCGCCGAACCTGACCGTCGCGATGTACTTCACCTCGACCAAGCTGGCCGGCGAGAACCCCGACCTGGTCGCCCGCTTCACCGAGGCGATGAAGGAGTCGCTGGCGTACGCGGACGCGAACAGCGCCGAGGTGCGCGACATCATCGGCACCTACACCAAGATCGAGGAGCCGGTGCGGGAAAAGATGGTGCTGCCCAAGTGGCCGACCGAGATCAACACTGACGCGGTGAACGCCCTGGCCGACGCCGCCGTCGCCGACGGCCTGCTCAAGGAGAAGCCGGACGTCGCGGGGTTGCTTCCCTGATGGTCGCCGTCGCGGCGCGCACGTCCCGGGTGACCGGCCGGCGGTTCCGGTCGGTCACCCTGGGCGTGCTCGGCCTTCTCGGATTCGCGCTGGTGCTCGAGGTGGCGCCGCGGGTCGGCATCGTGCCGATCGACTTCGCGCCGCCCACCAGCCAGATCCTGGTCACCCTCGGCGAGCAGCTCGGCCAGCCGTCGTTCTGGACGGCGCTGCTGCGGACCCTGCTCACCTGGGCCAACGGGCTGTTGATCGCCGTGGTCGCCGGCACCGTCGTCGGCGTGCTGCTGGGATCGTTGCCCGTCCTGCGCGCCGCGACCGCGACGACCGTCGAGTTCCTGCGGCCGATCCCGTCGGTCGCGCTGATCCCGCTCGTGATCGTGCTCTACGGGCCGACCGTCCGGTCGACCCTGGTGCTGGTCGTCTACGCGGCCTTCTGGCAGATGCTGATCCAGGTCGTGCACGGCGTCGTCGACGTCGACCCGGTCGCCCGCGACACGGCCCGCTCGTTCCGGCTCGGGCCCTGGGGGACCGTGCGCTACGTGATCTGGCCGAGCGCGCTGCCGTACGTGATGACCGGTCTGCGCCTGGCTGCCGCCGTCGCGCTGATCCTGACCATCACCGGCGAGCTGGTGATCGGCTCGCCCGGCCTGGGCAAGGAGATCGACAACGCACAGCAGAGCAACGCGGTGCGCATCGTGTACGCGCTGATCGTCGTCACCGGCATCCTCGGCGTCCTGATCAACGTCCTCATCCGGCAGGTCGAGCGCCGGGTGCTGGCCTGGCACCCGGCCACGCGGGCCGAGACGGTCGAGGGGGTGGGCGTGCGATGAGGTTCCTCCGGCGCGTGCTGCTCGCGCTCGGCCTGCCGGTCGTGCTGGTCGCGGCCTGGTGGTTCGGGTCGGCCGGCAGCCAGGACTTCTACTGGCCGTCGCTGTCGACCATCGTGGACGCCTTCGGCCGCACCTGGACCTGGGAGATGTTCCAGGAGCAGGTGTTCCCGTCGCTCTGGCGCCTGCTCGCCGGCTACCTCATCGCGGTCGTGGTCGGTGTCGCGCTGGGCGTGCTGATCGGCACCTACGGCTCGGTGCGCGCGCTCCTGGAGCCCGTGCTCGAGTTCCTGCGCGCGTTCCCGCCGCCCGTGCTGGTGCCGGCGGCGATCCTGCTCTCCGGCATCGGCGACCGCACCAAGATCCTCGTGATCGTCTTCGGCTGCGTCTGGCCGGTGCTGCTCAACACCATCGAAGGTGTCCGCGGCCGCGACGAGGTGCTCAGCGACACCTGCCGCACCTACCGCGTCACGGGGCTGCTCCGCCTGCGCCACCTGGTGCTGCGCGCCGCCAGCCCGCAGATCGTCACCGGCGCCCGGCAGGCCCTGCCGCTGGCCATCATCCTGATGGTGATCAGCGAGATCATGGCCGCCAACGAGGGCCTCGGTTTCACGGTCCTCCAGTTCCAGCGGGGATTCCAGATCCCCGAGATGTGGAGCGGCGTGCTCCTGCTCGGGCTGATCGGCATCGTGCTCTCCCTGCTGTTCAGAGTCGCCGAGCGCTCGCTGCTCGGCTGGTACCACGGCCAGCGCGCGGGACAACGGGAGTTCTGATGCTTGAGGTCAAGAACCTGCACAAGGTGTACGACGGGCACGGGCGGCGGGTGACCGCGGTCGGGGACCTCACGTTCACCGTCCCTGAAGGACAGTTCGCCTGCGTGGTCGGACCGTCCGGCTGTGGCAAGACCACCCTCCTGCGGGTGCTCGCCGGCCTGCTGCCGGCCACCTCCGGGGAGGTCACGGTGCGCGGCACGCCGGTCACGGCGCCGCCGCCGGACCTCGCGGTGGTGTTCCAGGAGTACGGCCGGAGCCTGTTCCCGTGGCTGCGGGTGCGCGCCAACGTCGAGCTGCCGTTGAAGGCGCAGGGGATGGGCCGGGCGCAACGCCGCGAGCTCGCCTCCGAGGCGCTCGAGGCGGTCGGACTGTCCGATGTCGACAACGCGTACCCCTGGCAGCTCTCCGGCGGCATGCAGCAGCGGGTCGCGATCGCGCGGGCCATCGCCTACCAACCCAAGGTGCTGCTGATGGACGAGCCGTTCGCGGCCGTCGACGCGCAGACCCGCGCGGACCTCGAAGACCTGGTGCGGTCGGTCTGGCAGCGGCTGGGCGTGACGCTGCTGTTCGTCACGCACGACATCGACGAGGCCGTCTACCTCGGCCAGCGGGTGATCGTGCTGTCCGCGTCGCCCACGACGGTGGCCGAGGACCTGGCCATCGACCTGCCCGCCGAGCGGGACCAGCTCGCCACCCGGTCCGACCCGCGGTTCACGGAGCTGCGCGGTCAGGTCTACGCCCGCATTCAGCAGGTAAAGCGCGCACCGGCTGCGGAAGGAGCATCGGCATGACGTTCTTCGACCCACAGGTGTGGGACGGCAAGGTGTTCACGGGGGACTGGGTCACGCCGGCAGGCGGGGCCACGGAGATCGTCGAGAAGGCGACCGGCGCGGCGCTGGGCCGCACCGGCGTGGCTTCCCCCGGCGACGTGGCGGCTTCGGCGGCTGCCGCCGGCGCGGCACAGCGGGCCTGGGCGGCGACCTCGTTCGAGGAGCGCGCGGCGGTGCTGCGGCGGGCCGGCGCGCTGATCGAGGCCAACGCGGCGGAGCTGCGGGACTGGGTCGTCCGCGAGACCGGCGCGGTGCCGGGGCTCGGCGACTTCGCGGTCGGTGTGGCCACACAGGAGTGTTACGAGGCGGCGGGGCTGGCACACCGGCCGGCCGGCGAGATCCTGCAGAGCAACCAGCCGCGGCTGAGCCTGCTCAAGCGGGTCCCGGTCGGCGTGGTCGGGGTGATCTCGCCGTTCAACGTGCCGCTGATCCTGTCGATCCGCTCGGTGGCACCCGCGCTGGCGCTGGGCAACGCCGTCGTGCTCAAGCCCGACCTGCGTACCCCGGTCAGCGGTGGTTTCGCGATCGCCCGGGTGTTCGCCGAGGCCGGCCTGCCAGCGGGGCTGCTGCACGTGCTGCCCGGCGGTGCCGAAGCCGGCTCCGCGCTGGTCACCGAACCCGCGATCCGGGCGGTCTCGTTCACCGGCTCCAGCGCGACCGGCCGGCGGGTCGCCGAGCTGGCCGCCCGCCACCTCAAGCGGGTGCACCTGGAGCTGGGCGGCAACTCGGCGCTGGTCGTGCTCGACGACGCCGACCTGGAGCGGGCGGTCTCCGCCGGCGCCTGGGGTTCGTTCCTGCACCAGGGGCAGATCTGCATGACCGCCGGGCGGCACCTGGTGCACGAGCGGATCGCCGACGACTACGTCGCGGCGCTCGCCGAGCACGCCGACCACCTGCCGGTCGGCGACCCGTTCACCGGTCAGGTGGCGCTCGGGCCGCTGGTCGACGAGGGGCAGCGCGACAAGGTGCACGCGCTCGTCACCGCGACCGTCGACGCGGGCGCGCGGCTCGCGGCGGGCGGCAAGCACGAGGGGCTGTTCTACCGGCCGACGGTGCTCGACGAGGTGCGCACGGACATGCCGGCGTACGCGGAGGAGGTGTTCGGCCCGGTCGCTCCCGTGGTGCGGTTCTCCTCGGACGACGAGGCCGTGGCGTTGGCCGCCGACTCCAGCTATGGCCTGTCGCTGAGCATCCTGACCGGCGACGCCATGCGCGGCCTCGCCCTCGCCGAGCGGATCCCGAGCGGCATCGTGCACATCAACGACCAGACCGTCAACGACGAGGCGGTGGCCCCGTTCGGCGGGGTCCTCGACTCCGGCACCGGCGCGCGGTTCGGCGGCGCCGGCAACCTCGACGCGTTCACCGAGCAGCGATGGATCACGCTGCGCGGTGACATCCCGGCTTACCCGTTCTGATCCTTTCTCCGAGTGAGGTGCGAGAGATGACGTTGCGCGACACGCCGCCGTTCCGGGCCGACCATGTGGGCAGCCTGCTGCGCCCGGAACGGCTGCTGAAGGCGCGTGCCGACCGGGCCGCGGGCACGATCTCGGCCGACGAGCTGCGAGCCGTGGAGGACGACGCGATCCGCGAGGTGGTGCGGATGCAGCGCGACGTCGGGCTGCGGTCGGCCACCGACGGCGAGTTCCGGCGCACGTCGTGGCACATGGACTTCATCTACCAGCTCGGCGGCATACACAGCACCGACGAGAAGATCCGGGTGCACTTCCACAACAAGGAGGGCGACCTCGACTTCACGTCGGCGGCGCTGGCCGTGGACGGGCCGGTCCGGCTGGAGAAGACCATCTTCGGCCCGGACTTCGCCTTCCTCTCGTCCACCGTGGACTCTGATGTGACCGCGAAGCTGACGATCCCGTCGCCGAGCATGGTGCATTACCGGGGTGGCAAGGCGTCCATCGATCCGGCCGTCTATCCCGACGAGGAGCAGTTCTGGGCCGACCTGTCGGCGGCGTACGCGGCACAGGTCGCGGCGGTCGCGTCGCTCGGCTGTCGTTATCTCCAGCTCGACGACACCAGTCTGGCCTACCTGAACGACCCCGAACAGCGGCGGCAGCTCGACGAGCGGGGTGACGACGCCGAGCACCAGCACCTGCGCTACATCAAGCAGATCAACGCGGCGATCCAGGACCGGCCGGCGGGGCTTTCGGTGACGACACACATGTGCCGGGGCAACTTCCGGTCGTCGTGGGCGGCCGAGGGCGGCTACGACTTCGTCGCCGAGGCGCTCTTCTCCGAGCTCGCGGTCGACGGGTTCTTCCTGGAGTTCGACGACGAGCGCTCCGGCGGCTTCGCGCCCCTGCGGTTCGTACCCCCGGGGAAGATGGTCGTTCTTGGTCTGGTCACCACCAAGCGGGGCGAGCTGGAGTCCAAGGACGCGCTGAAGCGGCGCATCGACGAGGCGGCGAAATATGTGCCGCTCGAGCAGCTCTGCCTCTCGCCGCAGTGCGGTTTCTCGTCGACGGTCGAGGGCAACGTACTCAGCTACGACGACGAGGTGGCCAAGCTGCGCCTGATCGTCGAGACCGCCGACGAGGTGTGGGGCTGACCGTGGAGACGCGGACGCAGGTGGGCATCATCGGGGCCGGGCCGGCCGGCCTGGTGCTCGCCCACCTGCTCCGGCAACGCGGGATCGACTGTGTGGTGCTGGAGCGGCAGTCCCGGTCCTATGTGGAAGCACGGATCCGGGCCGGTGTCCTTGAGCACGGCACGGTCGACCTGCTGACCTCGCTGGGGCTGGCCGACCGGCTGCACCGCGAGCGGATGGTGCACCACGGCATCGAGCTGCTGTTCGAGCGGTCAGCGCATCGGATCCCGCTGACCGAGCTGGCCGGGCACGAGATCTCCATCTACGGGCAGCACGAGGTGGTGAAGGACCTGATCGCGGCCTGGGACGGGCCGTTGCACTTCTCGGTGTCGTCGGTCGCGCTCTCGTCTCTCGACTCCGCGCCGGTCGTATCCTATGTGGATTCCTCGGGTGTGCCTCAGGTGCTGCGGTGCGACGTGATCGCGGGATGCGACGGGTTCCACGGCGTTTCGCGGGCGTCGATCCCGCCGTCGGTGCTTCGCGTCTACCAGCGTGACTACCCGCACGCCTGGCTGGGGATCCTCGCGCAGGCGCCGCCGTCGTCCGAGGAGCTGATCTACGCGCACAGCTCCCGGGGTTTCGCGCTGCACAGCATGCGCTCCCCGACCGTGACCCGGATGTATCTCCAGGTGCGGCCCGACGAGGACCTGTCGCTCTGGCCCGACGAGCGCATCTGGAGCGAGCTGCGGGCACGTCTCGACCGGTCCGAATCAACGTGGTCGTTGGCCGACGGCCCCATCCTGGAACGCTCGGTCGCGGCGATGCGTAGCTTCGTCGTGTCGCCGATGCGGTACGGGCGGCTGTTCCTGGCCGGGGACGCGGCGCACATCGTGCCGCCGACCGGTGCCAAGGGGCTCAACCTGGCCGTGGCCGACGTGAAGGTGCTCGCCGACGCGCTGTCGTCCTTCTACGCGACAGGGGATTCGGCCGGGCTCGACGCGTACTCGTCGACGTGTTTGCAACGGGTCTGGCGGGTTCAGCACTTCTCCTGGTGGATGACGTCGATGCTGCACCCGACCGGGGACGACCCGTTCGACCTGGCGCTGCAGCTCGCGCAACTGCGCTACGTCACCTCGTCGCGGGCGGCGGCGACGTCGCTGGCCGAGAACTACGTCGGCTTCCCGTTCCCGTGAGGTTCCGCTGGTCCACGGCCGCCTGGCTCGTGGCCGTGCTGCTCGCCGCCGTCAACCTCCGCCCGGCCATCGCGTCCGTGCCGCCGATCGTCGACGCGGTGCGCGGGTCGCTCGGGCTGTCCGCCTCGGCCGCCGGGGTGCTCACGTCGGTGCCCGTGGTCTGCATGGGGCTCTTCGCGCCGGCCGCGGCATGGGCGGCGGCGCGGTGGGGCACCGGGCGGACGATGGCGCTCGCGCTGGCCCTGCTGACCGTCGCGACGGCGGTGCGGCCGTTCGGTGGGGTGAGCCTGCTCTACGGCGCGACCGTGCTGGCCGGTGTGGCGATCGCGGTCGGTGGGGCGCTGATGCCGGCGCTGGTCCGGGCCCGGTTTCCCGAGCGGGTCGGTCCGGTCACCGGGCTCTACACGACGGCGCTGATCTCGGGCGCGCTGATCAGCGCCGGCGGCACGGAGCCGCTGCGCGCGCTGCTCGGCTCCTGGCAGGCGGCGTTGGCGGTCTGGGCCGTGCCGGCCGCTTTGGCGCTGGTGGTGTGGTTGTCCGCGCGGCCGGCGGGTCGCGCTCCGGGTGCGGCCATGACCGCCCCGAGCGGGTGGTCGCCGTGGCGGGACCGGACCGCGTGGCTGGTCACGCTCTACATGGGCGGGCAGTCGCTGCTGTACTACGCGCCGCTGGCCTGGTTGGCCGCGCGCTACACCGAGTTGGGCTGGTCGCCCGCGCGGGCCGGCGGCCTGCTCGCGCTGTTCAGCGCCACGCAGGTAGTGTCCGCGCTCGTCGCGCCGGCACTGGCCCGCCGGGATCCGCTGCCCGCGATCGTGGCCGCCCTGGTGATCGCCGTCGGATGTCTCGGGCTGATCGCGGTCGCGCCGCGCAGCGCGCCGGAGCTGTGGGTGGGGCTGCTCGGCATCGGGGTCGGCGCGAACTTCTCGCTCGCGTTGACCGTCGTGGGCCAGATCGCGCCGACACCGGCGGACACGCCGAAGGCGTCCGGGATGGCGTTCTTCGTCGGGTACCTGCTGGCCTCGGCCGGCCCGGTCGGCGTGGGATTCCTGCACGACGTGACCGGCGGCTTCCGGTTGCCGTACCTCGCGCTGGTCCTGCTCGGTCTCGTGACGCTCGTGTTCGGGGTGGCGGCCGCCCGGTCACTGCCAGAGCGCGGCGCCGATGGCGACACCGGCCGCGGCCGCGCCGAGACCAGCGGCGATGCTCACGACCGCGTTGGCTAGGGCGCGCCGCGGCGCATCCTGTTCGAGCAGGCGCACGGTCTCGTAGCCGAACGTCGAGTAGGTGGTCAGCGCGCCGCAGAAACCGGTGCCGACCAGGGCGTACACCCCCGTGGTGGTGGTCGTGCCCCCGGCCACGAGGCCCAGGACGAGGCTGCCCGCGACGTTGACGGTGAGCGTGCCGAACGGGAAGTGGCCGCTGTGCAGGCGCTGGATCGCGCGGTCGGTGAGGTAGCGGGCCGGCGCGCCGAGCGCGGCGCCGATGGCGACGAACAGCAGGGTCACGCGGTGACCAGCCAGGTCACGGCGCGGGCGGCGGTCATGCCGACGAACACCGCCACGCACGCGGCGGCCAACGTGGTCACCAGGTAGAACGCGGCCATGCCGGGCGCGCCGGCCGCGATCAGGTTCCGGATCTCCACCGCGTACGTGCTGAAGGTGGTGTAACCGCCGAGGACGCCGACGCCGAGGAACGGGCGGAGCAGGCGCTGCCGGGTGAAGATGTCGGTGACGACCACCATCAGCGCGCCGATCAGCAGGCTGCCGGTGACGTTGATCACGAACGTGGCCCAGGGGAAACCGCCGGTCGGCGTGGGCCAGGCCTGGCTGATGCCGTAGCGCGCCAGGGCGCCGAGCACTCCGCCCGCGGAGATCGCTCCTATCACCGGCCAGTGTGTTTCGGTGCGCTGGCTGGGGATTTCGAGGTCGATGTCGGAGTCGGTGGGCAGCCCCGGCTCGGGCTCTGTAAACCTCATGACTCTCCCCCCGCCGCCGGTCACGATGGTAGTGGGAATGTCGCACCCGGCGGATAGAACGGACAGGACACACACCCGCCAACGGAGGAGCGCCATGACTTCCACCCTGTCGGCTCAGGTATCGGGCCCGGTGCTGGCCCCTTACGACGAGGGCTACGCCGACGAGGTCTCCGCCTTCAACCTGGCCGCCACGCACACGCCACAGCTCGTGGTCGGCGCGACGTCCGCGGCCGACGTCGCCGCCGCCGTCCGCTACGCCGGCGACCACGGCCTGCACGTCACCGTCCAGAGCACCGGCCACGGTGCCGAGTCCTCGATCACCTCGGGGCTCATGATCAGCACCAAGCGGCTCGACCGGCTGACCGTCGATCCGGCGACCCGCACCGCCACCGTCGGCGCCGGCCAGCGCTGGGGTGCCGTGGTGGCCGCCGCGGCCGAGCACGGGCTGCTGCCGATCGCCGGCGCCGCGTCCACCGTGGGCGTCGTCGGCCTGGTGACCGGCGGCGGCGTGGGCCCGCTGGCGCGCAGCCACGGCGCCGCGTCCGACTACGTCGAGAGCTTCACGGTGGTCACCGGGGCCGGCGAGATCGTCTCGGCCAGCCGCACCGACCACCCTGACCTGTTCTGGGCGCTGCGCGGCGGCAAGTGGGGCCTCGGCATCGTCACCGAGATGGTGATCCGCCTGGTCCCGCTGCGGCAGCTCTACGGCGGTGCGCTGTTCTTCGACGGGGCCGACATCGAGCCGGCGCTGCGGGCGTGGGTCGACTACACGGCCGGCGCCGACGACCAGGTCACCACCAGCGCTGCGATCATCCGGATGCCGCCGTTCGAAGCGATTCCCGAGGCGCTGCGCGGGCGCACGCTGCTGACGGTGCGGTTCGCCTACCCGGGCCCGGTCGACGAGGGTGCGCGGCTGGCCGCACCGTTGCGCGCGGCCGCGCCGGTCTACCTCGACCTGCTCGGCGAGCTGCCGGCGGGCCAGATCGCGAAGATCCACAACGACCCGACCGAGCCGGCCGCGAGCCAGCTCTACGGCATGTTGCTCGACCCGATCGACCAGGACTTCGCCACCACGTTCCTGTCTTTCTTCGGTCCCGCTGTCGAGTCGCCGTTCGTCGTGGCGGAGCTGCGACACCTGGGCGGCGCGGTGGCGCGCGACGTCGAGGGTGGCTCGGCGGTCGCGGGCCGGGCGGGCAGCTTCTCGTTCGGGATGATCGGCTTGCGGCCCGACCTGTTCGACAAGGTCCTGCCCGACACGGCGTGGGACGCGCGCGAGGCGGTGGCCCGCTGGGTGCGCACCGACTGCAACCCCAACCTGATGGGGCTGCCGGTGACGGCCGAGCGGTTGGCGACCATGTGGAGCGAGGGCGCCAACACCCGGCTGGGCGAGGTCCGTTGGCGCTACGACCCCGACGGTGTGTTCGCCAAGCCCGCGTGATCTTGATCTTGCTGGTCGGTGGCCTGTGACCTGGGGTTTTTTGGTGAATCATCGGTTTAGTGATATGCGCGTTTCTTATGGTGATTGAGCAGCTTCCATCGTGACGCCCGTGCCGGGCGTGATTCGTGAGGAGTAGCTCCATGCGCAAACGCGTCACCATGGCATCCATCGCGGCGGTCGCTGCCGTGATGGCGATCGGCGCCGCGCCCGCTGTGGCGGTCGCACCGAGCCCGACCGCCACGACCGGCATCACCTTCCAGATCACCGCCGCCGGCCTGGGCATCACCGCGCCGGTCACCGTCAACCTCGGCACCGGCGTCTCCGGCGGCACGGTCAGCGGGTCGATCGGCCCCGTGACGGTCACCGACCAGCGCGGTCTGCTCGCGGCCACGTGGACCGCCACCGTCTCGTCGACCGCCTACACGACCGGCGGTGGGACCGCGGCCGAGACGATCCCGGCTGTCGACGCGACGTACACCGCTGGCACGCCGACCGCGACCACGGGCGTGCCGGTGCCGGTGACGGGCGTTCCCGGCACCCTCGGCGCACCGCGCACCGCCTACACCGCCACGGCGGTCGGCTCCAACTCGGCCACCTGGAACCCGACCCTCTCGATTGCCGTGCCCGCGGCCGCGGTGGCCGGCACGTACTCGGGAACGGTGACCCATTCGGTGGCGTGACCGGTTGCACCTGGCAGTGGCGATCGCGGCCCTCGTGGCCGCGGTCGTCGTTCCGTCGTCCTCGGCCGCCGCGGACGACAACCAGGTGGGCATCCGGCTGCTCGAAGCGCCCGTGGCACGCCGCGACGACCCGCGGGCGCACATGTACATCGTGGACCACCTGTCGCCCGGCACGCGGATCAGCCGGCACTTCGAGGTGGTCAACCGCACGGACGAGACCCGGGAGTTCGAGATCTATCCCGGTGCGGCCGACATCCGGGACAACGAGTTCGCGTTCGGCAGCGAACGCGAGGGCAACGAACTGACGTCGTGGACGACGCTGTCCACGTCCAAGGGCACCCTGGGCCCGGGCGAGAGCCTGGAGGTCGAGGCGACGATCACGGTGCCGAAGCAGGCGTCGCGGGGCGAGCGGTACGCGGTGCTCTGGGCCGAGACGCGGGCCGCGCCCGACAAGCACGGCAACATCGGTGCGGTCCGGCGGGCCGGGATCCGGGTCTATCTCAGCGTCGGTCCCGGTGGCGAGCCGGTCTCCAGCTTCGACATCGGCGAGGTCACCGCTGCCCGGGGGGCGGACGGGGTGCCGCGGATCTCGGCGCTGGTGCGCAACACGGGCGAGCGGGCCCTGGACATCAGCGGCACGCTCAACCTCTCGTCCGGGCCGGGCAACATGCGGGCGGGCCCCTACCGGTTGGCCACCGCGGCGACCCTCGCACCGGGCGCGAGCGGGATCGTGGTGGCGGCCCTGGACGCGAAGCTGCCGGACGGCGAGTGGCGGCTGGACCTGTCGCTGGCCAGCGGCACGGTCAAGCACCAGCGCGACTTCGCGGTGGTCATCGCGGCGCCGGGCCTGAGCATGGTCGCCAAGGTGGTCGAGAACTGGTGGACCTGGGTCGGCCCGATCATCGGGGCGGTGCTGGTCGCGGCTCTGGCTCTCCTGGTGCTGGTGCGCCGCCGCCGGATGTCGGCGCGGGACGTCGACGGCACCCGCTACCGACCGCGGCACCGCTGATCAGGCGCGCTCCATCAGCACCTCGTCGGGATCCGCCGGGTTCGGTCCGACATGGACGAACCCGGCGCGCTCGTAGAGCTTCGTCGCGGCGGCGTTGTCGGCCTTGACCGAGAGCCGCACCGCGGACGCCCCGGACTCGGCGGCCCAGCGCACGATGCCGTCGAGCAGGGCGTCACCGACACCGCGACCGCGCCCGGCCGGGCTCACCCAGACGGAGATGACCTCGACCGCACCGTCGCCGGTGGGCACGCCGCTGGCCATGCCGACGGGTTGGTCGCCGAGAAAGGCGACCAGGTCGCGCGCCCCCGGGATGCGCAACCGCTGACGCCACTGCTCCTCCACGGCGTCCTGCCAGCCGGCGAGCGTGGACCCGAACGCGTAGGGCGCCTCCGCGAGCGCGGCCAGCCGCAACTCGCGCCAGAGCTTCCAATCGTCCTCGGCCAACACGCGAAGATCCACCATGGCGAGCAGAATGCCCCACCTCACCGCCGGCCGCCACTCGGATTGCCAACCCGCGGACTGCGCCGGCACGCCCACGGGGCTGACGCCGGCCGCCGCGGATGGTTCGCGCCGGTAACGCGGCGCGCCAACATCCGGGATCGCTGAGGGTCGTCAGGAGATTTCGGCCTGTTCTCGGGCCGTTTCGCGTTGCACCGGTTGGTGGGCTGGAGCGCGCAGGCCGCGGACGCCCGGGGCGAGTGCCGCGCCCGCGGTTGCCAGCACGACCAGGGCGGCGCAGCCCCACAGGGCCGCCGGTGTGCCGGTCAGGCCCGCGATCGGCCCGGCGACCAGCAGGCCGAGCGGCGCGAAGGAGAGCGAACCCAACAGGTCCCAGGAGCTGACCCGGGACAGGGCCTCGGCCGGCACCTCGCGCTGCATGGTGGTCGACCACAGGACGCCGAAGATGTCGCCGGCGACGCCGGCTAGGAACGCGGCGGCCACCACCACCGGGAGCGGGGTCGCGGCCGCCAGCAGGGCCATCGGCAGCGCGGCCACCGCCGTCACCAGGGCCGCGACCAGCACCGGGCGGCGCGGGTGGATGCGGACCGCGATGCCGACGCCCAGGAACGTGCCCGCCGCCTGGGCCGCCGTGATCGCCGACCAGGCCTGGGCGCCGCCGAGGCCCTCGACCGTGAGCAGCGGGCCGAACACACCGACGTAGGCGTTGATCGCCGCCACCACGAACGCGTACTGCGCCACGACCGCCCACAGCCATTGGCGCGAGGAGAACTCGCGCCAGCCGCGGCGCAGTTCCGACCAGACGGAGGCCGGCGGGCGCGGCGCGGCGGACCCGGTGCGGCGGATGCCGGCGATCAACGCCGCGGACACGAAGAACGACGCGGCGTTGAGCGTGACCGCCCAGCCCGCGCCGAACAGCGCCACCGTCGTGCCGGCCAGCGACAGGCCGAGGATCAGCCCGAGGTTGAAGCCGATCCGGAGCAGCCCGTTGGCGTCCTGGCGGCGCTCGGGCGGCACCAGGTCGGGCACGACGCCGTCGTACGCCGGCAGGAACGCGGCACTGGCGACCCCGGCCAGTGCCGCGAACACGCAGACCGCCGTGAGCGGCGCCTGGCCGGTGAGGAACATCAGGGCCAGGCCCGTCCAGGCGACGCCGGCGAAGAGTTCGGCGGCCAGCAGCACGCGGCGGCGCGGGAACCGGTCGCCGATCACGCCGCCGGCCAGGATCAGCACGAGCTGGGGGAGGGCCTGGCAGGCGAGTACGACGGAGAGCTTCGTCGGCGACGCGCCGGGCAGCGCCAACACCGCGAAGGCGAGGGCGACCCGGCCGAAGCCGGTGCCCAGCACGGAGATCGTGCGGGCGGTGAACAACAGTGCGAACGGTCGATCAGCAAGCAATGCACGCATCGGCCACGGACCTTAGCGGACACCGCTGCCGGCCTCAGCCCACTTTGTAGGTCTGGTGCGTCACCCCCGAGGCGAACACGTCGCACTTCTCGAGCGTCAGGCGGACCTGGGGACCGTCGTCCTCGAAGAGGCGGGTGCCCGCGCCCACGACGATCGGGTGGATCAGGAGGCTCAGGCGGTCGATCAGGCCCGCGCGCAACAGCGTGCGGACCAGGGTGGTGCTGCCGGTCACCGAGATCGGGCCGCCCGGGCCCGCCTTGAGGTCCGCCACCCGCGTCGCCACGTCGCCGTCCGGCAGCAGGCGGGAGTTGCGCCAGGCCAACGACGACAGGCTGCGGGAGACCACGACCTTCTCCGGCCGGTTCATCGGGCCGCCGATCGGGTCGTCGTCCGCCAGGTTGGCGAACGCGCCCGCGAAGCTCTCGTAGGTCACCCGGCCCAGCAGGAGCGTGTCCGCCGGGTCGGAAAAGATGGCGGACATCATCTCCTGGTCCACGTACGGCATGTGCCACTTCTCCGGCGACTCCACCACGCCGTCCAGGGAGATGAACTGACCCACCGTGATCGTGCGCATTTCCGTGCCTCCTCGACACCACCGGGCGGCGGCCTGTCCGCCTCCACACCTGTGCCGCGAACGGGCCGGGCGGATTTCGACACACCCCTCGGCTAGATTTCTCAGGTGCGCTACCTGATGACGCTCAACGCTCCCGTCCGGCCGCCCGACCAGGAGCTTTACGCCGAGATGGGCAAGTTCGTCGAAGAGATGTCCAAGGCCGGCATCCTGATCGCCACCGGCGGGCTCGCCATGGACGGCACCCATGTCAGCGCCCGGAACGGCAAGGTGACCGTGGTCGACGGGCCCTTTCCCGAGACCAAGGAGACGATCATCAGCTTCGCGCTGGTCGACGTCGGGTCCAAGGACGAGGCCATCGCGCTCAGCCGGCGGTTCTTCGCCATCCAGGGCGACGGCGAGGGCGACCTGCGCCAGGTCTACGGCCCGGAGTAGCCCGATGGACCCGCGGGCCACCGTCGCGGCGGTCTGGAAGGACGAGTCCGCGCGGATCGTCGCCGCCCTGACCCGGCTCGTCCGCGACGTCGGGCTCGCCGAAGACCTGGCCCAGGATGCCCTGCTCGCCGCGCTCGAGGAGTGGCCCGGCAAAGGCGTGCCGGCCAACCCCGGCGGTTGGCTGATGCTCACCGCCAAGCACCGGGCGATCGACCGGCTGCGCCGCGACGACCGGCTGCGTGCCAACCTGGCCGAGCTGGGCCGCGCCGCCGAGCAGCAGCAGCACCACGTCGACGACATCCCCGACGAGACCGACATCGGCGACGACGTACTCCGGCTGATCTTCATCGCCTGTCATCCCGCGCTGTCCCGCGAGGCCAGCGTCGCGCTCACACTCCGGATGATCGGTGGCCTGACCACCGCCGAGATCGCCCGCGCGTTCCTCGTGCCCGAGCCGACGATCGGGCAGCGGATCTCCCGCGCCAAGCGCACCCTCGGCGACCGCAAGATCCCGTTCGAGGTGCCGCCGCCCGAGGAACGCACGGCGCGGCTGGCCGCCGTCCTCGAAACCATTTATCTGATCTTCAATGAGGGGTACGCCGCGACGGCGGGCGACGACTGGATGCGGCCTGCCCTGGCCATGGAGGCCGTCCGGCTCGGCCGGATGCTGGCCGGGCTGGCCCCCGACGAGCCCGAGGTGCACGGTCTGGTCGCCCTGATGGAGCTGCACGCCTCGCGGATGGCCGCGCGGCTCGGTCCCGGCGGCGAGCCGGTGCCGCTGCTCGAGCAGGACCGCGACCGGTGGGACCGGGAGCTGATCCGCAGCGGTTTCGCCGCCCTGCTCAACGCACAGCGCTCCACCGAAGCGCCCGGGCCCTACGTGCTGCAGGCCGCGATCGCCGCCACCCACGCGCGGGCGGGCGACCCCGACGACACCGACTGGGTGCAGATCGCCGGCCTCTACGAGCTCCTGGTCCGCCAGACCCCGACGCCCGTGGTCGAGCTCAACCGCGCGGTCGCCGTGGCGATGGCGTTCGGCCCCGAGCGCGGGCTGGCGATCGTCGACGGGCTCGACGGCGAGCTGCGCGACTACCACCTGCTCCCGGCCGTCCGCGGTGACCTGCTGCGGCGCCTCGGCCGCGACGCGGAGGCCCGGGCCGAGTTCGCCCGCGCCGCCACGCTGGCCCGCAACGCCAAGGAGCGCGACGTGCTCCTCGCCCGCGCTGCGATGTAGCCGGAGTTCGCCACCAAGACATCTACATGTATCGACGCGTTGTGGATGGTCGGGTCGACTGGGATCCGTGAGCGGACACCACGGACACCACCACACCCACGGACACGACGACCACGGCAACCTGAGCCGGCGCGGCCTGCTGGCCGGCGCGGGCGGCCTGATCCTGCTCGGTGCCGCGCCCGGCGCCGCACAGGCCGCACGGGTCCAGGTCGCGCCCGGCCTCGCCGCCGGCGCGGACCGGGCCTCCCGGATCACCCAGGGCACCACGCTGGTGCACGGCGACCTGCACAACCACAGCCTGATGTCCGACGGCGACGGCAACCCCGACCTCGTCTTCGGCTCGATGCGCGACGCCGGCCTCGACGTCGCCGCCCTCACCGACCACGCCACGCTCTTCGCGATCGAGGGGCTGAGTCGGTCCGAGTGGAACCGGGCCGGCGCGCTGGCCGACGCCGCCAACGTGCCGGGCAGCTACACCGCGCTGCGCGGCTTCGAGTGGACCCACCCGCTGCTCGGCCACGCCAACGTCTGGTTCACCAACGACTTCGTCGACCTGGCCGGCGCGAGCAGCATGAGCCGGTTCTTCGGTTGGCTGGCCGGGCGCGGCGGCGTCGCCGGCTTCAACCACCCGGGCCGCGAGATCCTGCGCTTCGACAACTTCAGCTTCAACAGCGGCGCCCGCGAGCAGATGGTCAGCATGGAGATCTTCAACCGCGGCGACGACTACCTGTTCGACGGCTGGTCCAGCACCGGCTCCTCGCCGCTGGTCGCCTGTCTCAACGCGGGTTGGCGCACCGGGCTGATCGGCGTCACCGACGAGCACGGCACCAACTGGGGCTTCCAGGAGGGCCTGGGCCGGGCCGGCCTGTGGGTCACCGGCAACACCCGCAACGAGGTGCTGGCCGCCATGCGGGCCCGGCGCTTCTTCGCCACCCGGGAGAGCGGCTTCCGCCTCGACGCCACCGCCGGCGGTATCCGGATGGGCGGAGTCCTCGGCATCACCTCGGGCGCCGTGCAGTTCCAGGTCGACCTCGACCGTGGCCCGGAGTGGGTCGGCAAGCCGCTGCACATCCAGGTGCTGCGCCCCGACACCCGGGCGCCGCGGGTGGTCGACGTGATCGAGACGACCGCCGGCTCCGTCGCCACGTTCACCGTGCCGCTGAACGTGGCCGACGGCAACTGGGTCGTGCTGCGGGTCTCCGACCCGAGCCGGCCCAACCCGTCGCCCGGCCCGGCCGGCCACCCGTGCAACGACTTCGGCGTGGCCTACTCGAGCCCGTGGTGGCTCCAGCCCTGACCGTCACCTGGAGCGCCCGCCTCTTGCTGGCAGGCGCTCCGTCCTGTTCACCTCCGCGCCGTCTGGCGCGCGCCGGCCCGATCGCCGGCGGTCGTCGGCGCTGACTAGACCGGCGGTGTGAACCGACACCTTCGCCGCATCGCGGCCGCCGTGGCGGCCGCCGGCACACTTGCCGTCACCGCCCTCGCCCTGCCCGCGCCGGCCTTGGCGGCGCCGCTCGGCCAGGTGCGGCTGTCGCAGACCTCCGGCTCGGTCGACACGAACCCGATCTTCGCCTCCGCCGCCGCGAGCGCGCCCTGCCCGGCCGGGTACGGCTCCGACGCGGCGGTCCGGATCGGCCCGGTCGGCGGCCCGTACGCCAACGTGGCCACGCCGCTGCGGGACGGCGGCTACGACACGAAGGCCGTGACCGCCAAGCCGAACCGGTCGTTCGCCATGGCGCTGGGCAACGTGCGGCCGACCGACGGCGAGTGGCAGGTCGTGGTCGAGTGCTACAGCGTGGCCCAGGGGATGCACCCGGAGCGGTTCGTCACCCCGATCACGGTCTCCGGCGCCCGCTGGCGCACCGGCCGCCCCGCCGGCGCCCCCGCGGACCCGTCCGCCGGCGGGGCCTCGCCGAGCGCCTCCGGGCAGCCGCCGTCGGCCGGCGCGAGCTCCGGCCCGCCCGACGTCAGCGGCGCCGACCAGGCCGAGCTCGACGCCCGGCTCGCCGCGAACAACCGCACCGGCAAAGCCTCCTTCGGCAACGCGTGGTGGATCGCCGGACTCGTCGGTGTTCTTTGCGTATTCGGACTGGTTTTCCTGTTGACCCGCCGTAGCCCCGGCAAATCCCGCTGAATCCGGGCACGTTCATCCCACTGGCGCAGGTCGATAGCTGAACGGTGGATACGTCAATACGTGCTGTTCATCTCCCGCATGTCTGGCGTGCGCACGAGTCGTCGCGCGGAGTCATGGTCCCTGCGGAATCTGATGCCGGTCGCGTCGCGAGCCACCAGCTCGCCGAGCGGGGAGACGCGGCTGGCGTGCGACGACGCACGCGGAACACAGGAGGGACCGACAGTGCAGCGTTCCCGATTCGTCTTTCTGGCCCTGCCTATGCCGGAGGGCAATGCGACCGACGCCGATCGGGCGCCGGTCGAAGGGATCCTGTGGATGCTTGTTTCGCCGAACAACCGACCGTTGGGCCGCGGCACGACGTATCACGAGGCCTATGCCGAATGCCGGAGTTCGGTGGAGCACATCAAGGCGAACGCGCACCGGGTCGTGCCGGTCGAGACCACCGTCGAGCGCACCGGGCAGTGGACCTGGCGGATCGAGCTCGACGGCGCGCCCGTGGCGGCCTCCAGCCGCTCGTACCTGCGTACCCGGGAATGCGCCTACAACCTGACCAAGTTCCTGGAGGCGCTGCCGACGGCCGACATCGTGGCCGGCACGCGCAGTGCTCGGCGCGGGCGCGCGCGGGTCGAGCCGTCGGTCGGCTGGCGCCGGGGCGAGCGACTACGTGGCGGGCTGGCCGGCTGATGGTGCTCGTCGACGAACCGCGCGCGACCGTCACACCGTCCACTCCGGACGGGCCGGCGGACCGACCGCGCGCGGTGCGCACCAGGCTGCTGGCCAGCGACCACGTGTTCCGCACCGTGGCTCGGGTGGCCGGCTCGATGGTGCTGGTCATCATGCTGCTGGTCGGCATCTTCCTGAGCGTCCAGGCCTGGCCCGCGGTGCGCCGCGCCGGCTGGGGCTTTCTGACCACACAGGACTGGGACACCGAGGGCAACCACTTCGGCGTGGCCGGCGTGCTGGTCGGCACGATCCTGATCGCGCTCGTGGCGATCACGATCGCGCTGCCGCTGGCGATCGGGGCCGCGCTCTACATCTCCGAGTACGCGCCGCGCCGGATCGCACCGGTCCTGGTGAACCTGGTCGACCTCATGGCCGCCGTGCCGAGCGTGGTCTACGGCATCTGGGGCTTCTTCCTCCTGCAGCCGCACCTGCTGGTCGTCGGCAACCAGGGTGAGGGCCTGCCGCGCTGGCTCACCACGTACTTCGGCTGGATCCCGCTGTTCGCGGTCGACGAGTACCAGCCGCGCGACCCGGAGGCCAGCGCCAGCCGGCTGACGTCCTCGACGTTCATCGCCGGGATCGTCGTGGCGATGATGGTCACCCCGATCATCGCGTCGGTGATGCGCGAGGTGTTCGCGCAGGCGCCGCCCGGCGAGCGGGAGGGCGCGTACGCGCTGGGCGCCACGAAGTGGGGCATGATCCGCTCGGTCGTCTTCCCGTTCGGCCGGGGTGGCATGATCGGCGCCACCATGCTCGGCCTGGGCCGGGCACTCGGCGAGACGATCGGCGTCGTCCTGATCATCTCGATCGGCTTCGTCATACAGCCGCACATCCTGCAGAACGGCGGCGGGTCGATCTCGTCGTTGATCGCATCGCGCTACCAGGAGTCCACCGAGCTCGGCGTGGCCGCGCTGATGGGTGCCGGCCTCGTGCTGTTCGGCATGACGTTGGTGGTCAACATGCTCGCCGGCGTGATCATCAGCCGCAGCCGGTCGGGCGCGTCGAGCGAGGCATAGCGATGACGACAACCATGGAAGCACCGACCACGACGACGACGCTGCCCGAGCGCGCCGCGGACCCGGGCGTCGAGGTGCGCCGGACGACCGGGTCCATGCGCCGCACCGACGTGTTCGTCGCGCTCGGCGCCGCCTGGGCCGCCCTGTCGCTGACCGCGCTGCTGTTCACCCGGCTCACCCCGTTCGACGGTGCTCTGGGCTTCGTCGTGGTGACGTTCGTGCTGTTCGTCGCGATCTACGGACTGCTGACCGGCCTGGACGAGCGCGGACCGACCGTGCGCGACCGGATCGCCGCCGTCCTCGTGCACGGGCTGGCCGTACTCATGCTGATCGCGCTCGTGGTCGTGGTGGTGTTCACCTTCTACCGCGGCCTGGACGCGCTGGGCCACCGCAACTTCTACACGCAGGACATGCGCGACGCCGGTCCGCTGCAACCCCTGTCGGTGGGCGGCATCCGGCACGCGGTGATCGGCACGCTCGAGCAGATCGGGATCGCGCTCGCCTTCACCGTGCCGATGGGTGTCGTCGCCGCGGTCTTCCTCGCCGAGCTGCCGGGCCGGTTCAGCCGGTTCGTCCGCACGATCGTCGAGGCGATGACCGCGCTGCCGTCGGTGGTGGCCGGCCTGTTCATCTACTCCTCCGTGATCCTGCTGCTGAACCAGTGGCGGGAGAGCGGGCGGCTGCCGGAGAGCCTGCACTGGCTCGCGGTCGGCAAGTCCGGCTTCGCCGCGTCGCTGGCGATCAGCGTGATGATGCTGCCGATCGTGATCCGGGCCGCGGACGTGGTCATCCGACTGGTGCCGGGCACGTTGCGGGAGGCGTCGCTGGCGCTGGGCGGTTCGCAGTGGCGGACGGTCTGGCACGTGGTGCTGCCGACCGCGCGGTCCGGCCTGATGACCGCGATCATCCTGGGTACGGCGCGCGGCATCGGCGAGACCTCGCCCGTGCTGCTCACCTCGGGCGTCACCGCGTACACGAACGCCAACCCGCTGCACGAACCGCAGATCTCCCTTCCGCTGTACGTCTTCACCTCCGTCACCCGGCCCGACGCGGGGATGATCGCGCGCGGCTTCGGCGCGGCCGCCGTGCTGATGTTCCTCGTGCTGATCCTGTTCGCGATCGCCCGGGTGATCGGCGGCAAGCCGGCCGGGCAGCTCGGCCGGGGCCAGCGCCGCCGCCGGGCCGGCCGGTCCTACCGCGACGCGGTGCGCTTCTCCCGCCGCGAACGAGCCCGACTGGCTTCGGCGCCGCCGGAGCCGATCCGTGACACCAGCGACGACACCGAGGTCAGCACATGAAAGTCCGAGCCCTGATCGCCGCCGCCACCGCGGTCGCCATCGCGGCCCTGGTGCCCGCACCCGCTGCCGCCGCACCCCGGCGCGTACCGATCAACGGGGCGGGTTCGACGTGGAGCTCCAACGCCATCGACAACTGGCGGCGGAACGTCCTGCAGCGCCAGCTCTACGTCAACTACAACCCGACCGGCTCCACCGACGGCCGCAACCAGTTCCGGAACGCCACTGTGGACTTCGGCGTCTCCGAGATCCCGTACGGCCTGCGGGACGCGTTCGGCGGTGTGGACACCCTGCCACCGCGGAAGTTCGCGTACATGCCGATCGTGGCCGGCGGCACCGCGTTCATGTACAACCTGAAGATCGGCGGCCGGCAGGTGACCAACCTGCGGCTCTCCGGCGACGTGGTGGCGGGCATCTTCACCGGAGTCATCAAGCAGTGGAACGACCCGCGGATCAAGGCCGACAACCCGGGGCTGGCACTGCCGAACCGGCGGATCGTGCCGGTGGTGCGGCAGGACGGCTCGGGCACGAGCGCGCAGTTCACGCTCTGGATGAGCAAGCAGTACCCGAGCATCTGGAACGCCTACTGCCGCAGGTTCGGCAAGCCGGCGCCGTGCGGGATCACCTCGGCGTACCCGTACCGCTCGTCAGACGGCTTCGTCGGTCAGCAGGGCTCGACCGGTGTCACGGGCTACGTCGCGCAGGCCAACGCGGAAGGCGCGATCACCTACGTCGAGTACTCGTACGCGATCGGCGCCCGGTTCCCGGTGGTGAAGCTGCGCAACGCCGCCGACTACTACGTCGAGCCGACCGCGTCGAACGTGGCCGTGGCGTTGACGAAGGCGCGGATCAACACCAACACGCGCTCGCAGGACTACCTGACGCAGATCCTCGACGACGTCTACCGCTTCACCGACCCGCGGGTGTACCCGCTGTCGTCGTACTCCTACATGATCATTCCGACCGAGACCGGTCGCGGCATCAACGAGGACAAGGGCTTCACGCTCGGCGAGTTCGCCAACTACTTCCTCTGCGAAGGGCAGCAGCAGGCCGACGTGCTCGGCTACTCGCCGCTGCCGGTGAACCTGGTGCAGGCCGGGTTCGCACAGGTCGCGCGCATCCCCGGCGCGGTCAAGCACGCCGCGCCGCTGGCACAGTGCAACAACCCCACGTTCTCGCGGGACGGGTCCAACACGCTGGCCAGGACAGCGAAACAGCCGTCGCCGTGCGACAAGCGCGGATCCAAGCAGAGCGGCGACGGTACGGCCGGCGCGCAGGCCAAGACGCCGGTGCTCGCCGCCGCACAGTGCACCTCCTCGGGACAGGCCGCCGGCGGCAACACCAACAACGCGGGTGCGGGCGGGCCCACGGCCGGGCCGTCAGCCTCGGCCAGCGCGGGTCCACAGGAAGGGTTGGCCGGCGGTGACTCCGAGCTAGTCGGTGCCGAGCCGGTCAACCTGGCCGGGCGGCCGGGCTGGGGCCTGCAGCAGACCACGATGCTGCTGGCCGGCCTGTTGGCGCTCGGTCTGGTGCTGATCCCGCCGCTGCTCGCGCAGCGCTGGCGGTCCCGCTCGGACCGGGAGCACCGGCCGTGAGGCGGCTGCGCGCGGGCGGCCTGGCACTGCTCCTGGCCGCCGGGATCGCGCTGGTGGTGCTGCCCGGGCCGGCGCCGACCCTGGCCGCGCAGGACACCATCTCGGCCGGAGGCAGCGGCGGCTCCGCCGTGACCGTGCACGGTCGCTTCGACGGCGAAGAAGACTTCACCAGCCTCGCGGTCACCGTCTCGCAGACCCGCGACCTGACCAACCAGGCGATCGAGGTCACCTGGACCGGCGGCGTACCCAGCCCGCGCACCCGCGCGCTGGGCATCGACTACCTGCAGATCATGCAGTGCTGGGGCGATCCTGCCGACGCGCTGGCTTTCCGGGAGACCTGCCAGTTCGGCATGAACATCGGTTCGCCGTTCACCGGCCGCTCCGGAACGACGTCGCAGGCGGCGAATTCGCGCTCGCTCACCGCCGGGCTCGCGGACTACCCGCTGCGCGACGGGGCCGAGGTGCTGCCGCCGGCAAACGAGCCCGACAAGCCGGGCACCCTGCAGCCGGACGCCAAGATGATCCCGTTCCGCACCGTCCAGGGCGTCCGGTTCCGGGACGGCAGCGCGGTCAGGCCGTTCAGGATGATCGAGAACCCCGCGGTCGAGGGCCAGTTCATCCAGGAGACCGACGTCGACGTGCTTCGCGAGTCGTTCGCGGAAGCCTCGACCAACGAGATCCCCTGGGCGCTCACCTCCGCCGACGGCACCGGGCGGGCGATCTTCGAGCTGCAGGACGCGGGCCGGGCGCCGGACCTCGGTTGCGGCGCGCCGAAGGTCGAGCGGGCGGGCCAGTTGGTGGACGGCCCGAAGTGCTCGCTCGTGATCGTGCCGCGCGGGCACCTGAACCCGTACGACGGAACGCCCGTGGATCCGGCGCTGGAGGCGGTGCACGGCAGCCCGTTCCTGCCGGCCAACTGGGTCAACCGCATCGTCGTACCGCTGGAGTTCCGCCCGGTGACCGGTCTCTGCCCGCTCAACCAGGCCGAGCGGCGCACCGCGGGCACCGAGATGGTGGCCGAGGCGGTCACCGCCTGGCAGCCCGGCGTCTGCGCCAACCAGGGCCCGGTGATCGGCTACTCCGCGATCGGCGACGCCGAGGCGTCCCGGCAGGTGCTCCTGACCGGCGTGGGCGCGCCCGGGATGGTGTTCACCGCCGACCCGGTGCGCCCGGGTCCCGGGCAACCACCGGTCGTCCACGCGCCGGCGACGTTGAGCGGCATGGAGATCGCGATCAACATCGACGCCAACATCGTCGATCCCAGCCAGGCTTCCGGCCAGGTGCCGCCCGACGTGCTGGCGCGCACGGGCACCGCGTTGAACGACATCAAGCTCACGCCGCGGTTGATCGCCAAGCTGCTGACCCAGAGCTACCGCCGGGACGCGAAGGACACGGAGAAGCTCGCGACGGCGAACTTCGACAACATCCGCGAGGACCCGGAGTTCCTGACCATCAACCCGATCTTCGAATGGTGGGACCGCACGCGGTCGGCCACCCTCGACGGCCTAGTGGTCTCGCTCGGCAACTCCGCCGGTTCGCGGCAGGTCTGGCAGTGGCTGCTGTCCGACGCCGAGGCCAAGGCGTTTCTCGCGGGCACGCCCGACGAGCACGGCATGACGGTCAACCCGAACTACCGCAACGTGGCGAACGCCGCGCTGGACACGTTCCCCAAGGCCGACGGCAAGTGCACCGAGGCGATCTGGGACAACGTGATCTACCCGCACTGCACGCAGAACATGCGGCCCTACATGGGCAGCCTTTCCGAGGCCGCGCTGCAGACGCTGCGGGCCGACCCCAAGGGCCGCCAGCCGACGTTCAACTTCAACCTGCTGCCGCCGAACTACGATCCGATCCCGCGGAAGCCGCCGGGCGCCAGGATGGCGATGTCCATCACGGACTCGGCGTCGGCGGCGCGCTACGGGCTCTACTCGGCGCAGCTGTGCAAGCCGAAGCGGGAGAACAAGGTGCTCGTCGGCACCGTGGAGTGCCGGACGCCGGACGACGACGGCCTACTCGCCGCCGCCGCTCTCGCGAAGAACTCCGACGTGTCCGGCGTGAAGGTGATCGACGCGGCGACCGCCTGGACGAAGAGCAAGACGGCGTACCCGCTGGCAATGATCAACTACGCGGTCGGCAACCTCCTGGAGGCGCCGGACGCGCGCAAGGACTACGCCACCCTGCTCCGGCAGATCGCCGGCGACGGCCAGCAGCCGGGCCTCGCGAGGGGCCAGCTGCCGGAGGGCTACGTGCCCCTGCCGCAGGCGATGCGCGCGCAGACCATGCGGGCGGCGGACCTCCTCGAGCGCGGCGCGCCGCCCACCTCGCCTCCGGCGACGCCACCCCCGCCGCCGGCCGCCGTGCCGACCGCCGGCGCGCTGCCGTCGATCGCGCCGGTGGCACCCTCGCCCACCGCACCGGTCGTGCGGGCCGCCGACATCACCCCGGGCGGTCCACTCGGGATGTTCGGCAACCTGATGCTGATCATCCTGATCGTCGGCCTGGCCGGCGGCATCGTCGGCCCCATCCTCAAGCGGATCGGAGCGGGGCGTTCATGAGCCACCACAGTGGAGTGAACGCGGCCGTAGGTCGGCGTTCATCCGGCCTACGTGTTGGCGGAACGCACCCGCGCGAAACGTTCGCCCGCACGCGGTATCGAGGCAGGTCCGGTGCTGGCGACGATGACCGTGCCTCGTCCGTCAGCAGGGCGGCTACGAGTCACATGCCCCGCAGAAAGGGAGCACACATGAAGGTCAAGAACGTCGGCCGGGTGGGCGCCGTCCTCCTGGCCGCCGCGCTTGGAGCAACCGTCGTGGCCGCGCCGGCCATGGCGGACCCGAACCCGGCGACCGACTTCCGGACCCTGGCCGGTGTCGGCTCGGACACCACCCAGGACGTGATGAACGGCTTCGGCACCGTGATCGTGTCGGGCGGCAACGAGGTCATCGCATCGTGGGACGCCCGTGGCACCTCGCCGATCAAGACGAAGGCCACCAACTGCACGTTCAGCCGTCCCGACGGTTCGGGTGCGGGCCGGCAGGCGCTGCGCGCCTCCGAGGGTGAGAACCTCGGTGGCACCCACGGCGGGCCGGGCTTCTTCAACGGCGTCGACGTGCGCAACTGCGTCGACTTCGCCCGTTCGTCGTCCTACGGCGGCCCGACGCCGCCGACGACCGCGGGCAACTACACCTACATCCCGTTCGGTGTGGACGCCGTGGCGCTGGCTCGTAACGTCGGCGGCGACGTGCCCGCGAACCTGTCGTTCGCGCAGGTGCAGCGGGTCTACAAGTGCTTCGACACCGCGGTCGCCGGCTCGCCGGTCACCCCGCGGTTGATCCAGGCCGCTTCCGGCACCTGGCAGTTCTGGACCGGCAAGATGCAGATCACCGAGGCCGAGATCAACCTCGGTGACTACCCCTGCCTGGCCCGGGACACCGACAGCAACCCGGCCACCCCGGCCGCGCCGAACTTCGAGCGCGTCCAGGAGCACGACGGCACCGTCCTGAACGGCAACCTGAACCAGATCGTGCCGTTCTCGGCCGGCCAGTACATCGCCCAGAGCAACGTCGCCGCGATCCAGGCCGCGACCGGTGTGACCGTGACCGACCGGCGCGGCCAGGCCGTGCTGACCGGCATGCGGCAGGGCACCGGCGCCATCCAGCAGCCCGTCGTGGGCGGCGTGCTGAACAACAACTTCCCGCTCCGGCGGGACGTCTACAACGTGGTGCCGACCGCCGACCTGGCTGTCCAGGCGGTTGCCAACACGTTCGTCGGCCCCAACTCGGCGGTCTGCACCGCCAGCGTCAACGTCGGCGGCACCCCCCGCAGCGTCATCGAGCTGTTCGGCTTCGGCAAGCGCACCGTCGGGATCGACCTGCTCAACGCCGCCTGCGGCGCGACCGACCTGAAGGCCAACGCGTAACCGAGCACAACCCGGTCCGGGCGGCCCACAAGGCCGCCCGGACCCTCGAATGTCAAGGAGTTGCCAGCGATGTCCAGGCGTCGTACGTCCCGACTGATCGCGCGTGCCTGCGTGCTCGCGGCCGCGATCACGAGCATCGCGGGCGGCACCGTGGTGATCGCCTCCAGCGCCGCCAGCGCCGCCTCCCTCGGCGACGTCACGCTGTCGCAGAGCACCGGCACCGTCAACGACACACCGATGTTCCGCCGGGCGACGACGCCGAAGTGTCCGGCCGGCTACGGCGAGAACGCCGGGTTGCGGGTCGGCAAGCCGGGCGGCCCCTACAGCAACATCGCGGTTCCCCTGGGCGGCGGTGGCTTCGACGAAGCGCCGATCACCGTCCGGCCCAACCGGTCATTCACCACCGCCCTCGGCGGTACGCCTCCTGGCGACGGCGACTGGTTGGTGATCAT
This sequence comes from Asanoa iriomotensis, assembly GCF_016862515.1. Classification (GTDB taxonomy): domain Bacteria; phylum Actinomycetota; class Actinomycetes; order Mycobacteriales; family Micromonosporaceae; genus Asanoa; species Asanoa iriomotensis. The sequence goes on along the minus strand of NZ_BONC01000060.1, from coordinate 16,046 downwards.
GGAGTGCTACAGCCTCACCGAGGGACGCAACAACGACGAGTTCCAGACGCGGATCACCGTCTGCGGCGACAAGTGGGCCGTGGGCCCCGACTGCCCGGACGGGTTCACCGCCAGCTCGGTGGCGCTGACCACCTCGCCTGCCTGGTCGGCAGTGGCAGGTGAAGAGGTGACGCTGACCGCGACGGTCACGCCGGCCACCGCGGGCGGCGTCGTCGAGTTCGTCTACACGGCGCCCGGCGAAACAGAGGACAGGTCGCTGGGCACGGCGACCGTGGCGGACGGCCGGGCCGAGCTGCGGACCAGCGAGATCCCACCCAACCTCAGCGGCCAGTCGCACCTGCTTACCGCCCTGTACGGCCCACCGGGGAAGTTCTTCCCGTCGAGCGCGACGCCGGTCAAGCTCAACGTGCGCCAGGCAACCGATCCGGTGCCGACCGAGATCAAGCTCTCGATCACACCGGCGAGCCCGGTCGCGCACGGCACCGAGGTCACCCTCACGGCGACGCTCGAACCCGCGGACGCGGCGGGCACGGTCACGTTCTCCTACCGGCGCGGGTCGGCCGACGCGCCCACCCCGATCGGCGCCGCGGTGCCGGTGGCCGACCACGCGGCGAGCACCAAGACCACGACGCTGCCGGGCGGGAAGCTGGACATCCAGGCCGCATTCGCGTCGGATACCGGGTTCGGGCTGTCCACTGTCACGGTCACCGACTACGAGGTCACCGGCGGTGGCGGGGAAGATCCGAACAAGACGAAGACCTCGGTCGAGCTGACGCTGAGCACTCAGGGCGACGTGGCGGTCGGCACGACGCTGATCCTGACCGGCAAGATCACGCCGACCGGTGCCGGCGGCAGGGTCACCTTCCGCGACGGCAGCACGGTGCTCGGCGTGCCGACGGAGGTCGCCCAGGCCCAGGCGGCCATCTCGGTCAACAACCTGGCGCTGGGCAGCCACCAGCTCACGGCGGAGTTCGTCCCGACCGACACGGCACAGTTCGAGGGGTCGACCTCGCCCGTCAAGACGGTCCGGGTCGTCGAGGTGGCGGACGACTCGGGCGGCGACGATCCGGGCGGGGACGACGACGGCTCCGGCGGTGGCGGCCTCGCGCTCACGGGCGCGCCGATCGTCGGTGTGTCCATGGTCGGTGCCGGCCTGATCGGGATCGGCGTGCTGGCGATGACCGCGGGCCGGCGGCGCCGGCTGTTCCCGGCCGTGCCCTGGCTGGACCGTTCCGATGACGACGACTGAGCTACCGGCGCCTCCGGCGCCGTCGGCCCCGGACGGGCCGGCGGCGCCGCCGCGCCGGCCCAACGGATCGCTGCAGATCACCGGCACCGCGCTGACGCTCGTGGCGGTGCTGGCCATCGGCCTCGTCGCGCACCTGACCGCGGTCTCCTGGCTGCAGTACCAGCGTGACCAGCAGACCCTGTTCGCGGACTTCCGGGCGGAGCTCGTCCTCGGCGTAGCGCCGGTCGGGCAGTACCGGGTGTCGTTCGACTCCCAGGGCAACCCGCTTCCGGAGCAACTGGTCGCGCCCGGCAGCGCGGTCGCCATCCTGCGGATCCCGGCGATCGGGCTCGACTCCGTCGTGGTCGAGGGCACCAGCGGCGACGTCCTGCGCGCCGGGCCCGGTCACCGGCGGGACACCGTCCTGCCTGGACAGCAGGGGACCAGTGTCCTGATGGGACGGCAGGCGGCGTACGGCGCCCCGTTCCGCGACCTCGAGACGCTGATCCCCGGCGACAAGGTGCTGGCGACGACGGGCCAGGGCGAGTCCGAGTACCGCGTCACAGGCCTGCGCCGCCCGGGCGACCCGGAGCCCGCGCCTCCCGCGAGCGGCTCCGGCCGGCTGACGCTGATCACCGCGCAGGGGCGGCAGTTCGACCCCACCGGCGTGCTCTACGTCGACGCGGACCTGACCTCGCCGGCCAAGGCGACGCCGGCCCGCCGGTTTGGCGAGTCCGCCCTGCCCGCGGAGGAGCGGCTGGGTGGCACCGACCCGATCGGCTGGGTCTGGACGATGTTGTGGGGCCAGGCGTTGCTGATCGGCGCGGTCGCCGTCACCTGGCTGCGTACCCGGTTGAGCGGTTGGCACGCCTGGATCATCGGCGTGCCCGTCCTCGCGTTCCTCGGTCTCGCGACCGCCGACCAGGCCGCGCGCCTGTTGCCCAACCTGCTCTGAAGGAAAGAACCATGACGCTCACCGAAACGCAGATCGCCCCACCCTTGGGCGGAACCCTCGACGCCCGGGCGATCTCGGCCTGGTTCGGCGACCACAAGGTGCTCGACCGCGTGTCGCTGGCCATGCCCGCGGGCAAGGTGACCGCCCTCATCGGACCGTCGGGCTGTGGCAAGTCGACGTTCCTGCGCATTCTCAACCGGATGCACGAGTTGGTGCCGACCGCGTCGCTGGCCGGCGAGGTGCTCCTCGACGACCGCGACCTCTACTCGGCCGAGCGCCGGGTCACCGACGTGCGGCGCCAGGTCGGCATGGTTTTCCAGAAGCCCAACCCGTTTCCGGCGATGTCCATTTACGACAACGTTCTGGCGGGCCTCAAACTGACCGGCACCCGCGCCTCCCGTTCGGCCAGGGACGGCATCGTCGAGGAGACGCTGACCCGTGCGGGTCTCTGGAAAGAGGTGCGCGACCGGCTCCGTTCGCCGGGCGGCGCGCTCTCCGGCGGCCAGCAGCAACGGCTCTGCATCGCGCGTTCGTTGGCCGTGCGCCCGCGGGTTTTGCTGATGGACGAACCCTGCTCGGCGCTCGACCCCACGTCGACGCGGCGGATCGAGGAGACCATCGCGGAGTTGGCGGGCGAAGTGACCATCGTCATCGTCACGCACAACATGCAACAAGCGGCGCGCGTCTCGGATCTGTGCGCGTTTTTCCTCGCCGCGCACGGCACGCCGGGCGTGATTGTCGAACACGGGCCGACCGACGTCATGTTCGACGCGCCGCGCGACGAACGGACCAACGACTACGTCAATGGTCGGTTCGGATGAGCGAAACGGACGAGGCCGTAACACCAATTGTTTCCCTATCGCACGTCCGGCGGAGAGATCGGCCTGATTACCGGGTCATAGCCGCTGTAAAGCCTGATCGGGCCGGATCACCGGACCCGGCTTGAACTTCTGAGAGGAAGTGATCCATGAGCAAGCGTGTGTTCGCTCGCGCGGCCGCGCTGCTGGGCGCGGTGACGCTGTCGGCCGGCGTGCTGGCGGGTATCGCCAGCCCCGCGCAGGCGGCCTCGCTGGGCGGCGTCACGTTGTCGCAGCAGAGCGGCAGCGTGAACGACACCCCGATGTTCGCGAGCGGCTCCAGCGCCGCGTGCCCCGCCGGCTTCGGCGAGAACGCGGGTCTGCGGGTCGGTCGTCCCGGCGGCCCCTACAGCAACCTGGCTGTCCCGCTGGGTGGCGGTGGGTACGACGAGGCGCCGGTCACGATCGCACCCAACCGGTCCTTCACCACCGCGCTGGGCGGCACCGCGCCGGCCGCCGGTGAGTGGTGGGTCATCGTCGAGTGCTACTCGCTGACCGAGGGTCGCCACGTCGACGAGTTCCAGACCGCGATCGTCGTCACCGGCGACCAGTGGCGGGTCCCGGTCGCGGAGGACACCACCACCGCGCTGACCGTCGCCCCGGCTGGCGGCATCGAGCGCGGCCAGGAGGCCACCTTCACCGCGAACGTGACCCCCAACACCGCCGCCGGCACGGTGGAGTTCAAGCGCGGCTCGACGGTGATCGGCTCGGCGCCGGTGACCGGCGGCGTCGCCACCTTCGCCACCACCGCGCTGCCGGTGGGCACCTACCAGTTCACCGCGGCCTTCACGCCGACGGACGCCACCGCGTTCAAGCCGTCCGTGTCGACCGCGTCGTCGTTCACCATCACGCCGGGCACGGCTGCCGGCCCGACGGCGGACGTCGAGATCCTGGCTCCGATCGACCCGGGCGCGTTCAGCCTGGCCGTCGCGGCGCCGACCGCCTCGCTGACCGGCGGTGTCGTCGGTGGCAAGGCCAACGGCGCGCTGCCGAAGGCGACCGTGGTCGACCTCCGCGGCACCAACACCGGCTGGGCCCTGACCGGCCAGCTGGAGGACTTCGCCCAGGGCACCAACACCATCGCCAACAGCAACCTCTCCTGGACCCCGTCGGCCGCCAAGGTCTCGGGTTCCGGTGCGGTGACCGCTGGCGCCGGTGCCGACCTCGGCGACGCCCGCACCCTCTGCTCGGCCGCCTCGGGCGCCAGCGCCGGCACGTTCACCTGCGACGCCGGCCTGGAGCTCACCATCCCTGACAACGTCGCCCCGGGTGAGTACGCGGCGACCCTGACCCTGACGCTGGCCTGATCCGGCTGGAGTCGTCTGGCGGAGGTGCCGCGATCGCGGCACCTCCGCCGCCCCACGTTCCACGTCGAACCCGGAGCCGCCACATGAAACCCATAACTGTCAGACTTCCCCGTCGCGCCTGGCGTGCCGGGGCGTTCGTCGCTGTGGCGGCGATGCTGCTCTCGACCGGCGTCGCACCGGCGGCCGCCGTGGCGCGCGCCGACGAGAGTCCTACGTGGACGATCGTGCCGTCGAGCCCGACCGGACCCAAGGGGCGCAAGCAGTTCGACTACGAGCTGAACACCAAAGAGGCCATCACCGACTGGATCTCGGTGAGCAACCTCGGCGACAAGCCCATCTCCGTCGACCTGTACGCGACCGACGCGTTCACGGCCGCCGACGGCGGTTTCGCCCTGCTGCCGCGCAGCGCCAAGCCCGACGGTGTCGGCGCGTGGGTCAAGCTGCCCAAGGCGCGGACCACACTGCCCGTGGGCAAGCGTTCCGACATGCCGTTCACGGTGACGGTGCCGGCCGACGCGGCGCCGGGCGACCACATCGGCGGCATCATCGCCTCGATCACCGAGCAGCAGGTCAACGAGAAGGGCCAGCGCGTCGACGTCGAGCGCCGGGTGGCCGCGCGGATCTACCTGCGGGTCGCCGGGCCGCTGCATCCGGTCGCGGCGATCACCGCGGTCGAGGTCGACTACGAGAACCCGATCATCCCGGTGCCCGGCGGCAGGATGGCGGTCACCTACCGCGTCGCCAACCAGGGCAACGTGCGGCTCTCCGGCACCGTGCGGGTGGGCGTCGACGGCCCGCTGGGCATGCGCCTCGCCGGTGGTGACGCGATCACCGTCGACGAGTTGCTGCCCGGCTCGGAGTTGCGGCTGAAGCAGGAGTTCTCCTCCGTCTTCCCGGCCGGGCGGCTGAACACCCGCGTCGACTTCAACCCCGCGACCAACCGGGAGACGCTGCCGTCGGTGTCGGGTGCGGCCGGGACGACCGCCGTACCCTGGCTGATCCTCGCTCTGCTGGTCGTGATCCTCGGTCTGGTCGTGTACCGGATCCTCCTGCTCCGCGCGCGTCGCCGGCCCGCGCCGACGTTCCTCGACGAGGCCGGTCCCACACCGGTCCCGGCGCCGTGAACCGGCGGGCGCTGGCAGCCGCGCTCGGCATCGGGGTCGCCGCCGCGGTCATCCTGCCGGCGGTCGCGGCCGCGGCGGACCCGTCACCGGGACCCGTGTCGGTCGACCTCACCGTGCGGATCGAGCCGGGACCGGGCGGGCCGTCGAGTCCGACACCCACCCCCAGCCCCACCACGACGCGGCCGACCCCCGACGACGACGATCCGGGCGGCGGGGGAGACCTGCCCCGGACGGGCGCCGCGGTGGGCACGATCGCGCTGATCGGCGCGGCGGTCACCGGGGGCGGCGTGGCGCTGCGGATCATGGCCCGCCGGCGCGCCGAGGCCGAACGTTGGCTTGCCCGAAGCGGTGGACGCTAGAGCCATGCTTTCGTAGCTGAACGGACGGCGAACCGGTGGGTGGTGCGAGCTTGCCGGCACGGATACCGTAAAGGCGCCGAAACAGCGGGCCGACCCGGAGGTATCCCCGTGGGTACCGTGCTCGTCACGGAGCGCGACAAGCTAGGCGTCGTCGTCATCGAGGTGCGCGGCGACGTCGATCCCACCGACGCAGCCGCGCTGCGATCGGCCTTGGTCCGTGCGATCCGTCACCTCGACCCCACCCGGGTCGTCGTCGACCTGCGCGGCGCGGGCCACATCGAGTCCGAAGGCATCGGCGCCGTGGTCGCCGGCGCCGACGTGGCCAGCGACAGCGGCGTATCGATGACGGTGCGTGACGCGGCACCGCTGGTGGCCGAGGAGCTCCTGGTGGCCGGACTGCCCCGCGCCCAGGTCAGCACCGCCGCCCGCGTCTGACCCGCATACCGGCCCCACGATGGGGTACGAGTGGGGTATGCGGACGGTGGTGGAGCGTGAGCGCAAGTTCGAGTGCCCCGCGGACTTCCAGGTGCCGGACCTGCTGGGAGACGGCATCGCCGCACTCGGCGACCCGGTCGTGATCAAGCTCGACGCCACCTACTACGACACCCCGCGGTTGCGGCTGACCCGCGGTGCCCTGGCGCTGCGCCGGCGCACCGGCGGAGCCGACCAGGGTTGGCACCTCAAGGTGGGCGCCGCCGGTGGTGCCCGCACCGAGCACCAGCGCGCGCTGACCCGGGGCCGCCAGCCGCCGGCCGACCTGATGCGGTTGGTCCGCGGCGCGTCCCGCGGCGAGCCGGTCGAGCCGGTGGCCCGGGTCGAGACCCGCCGCCGCGAGTGGCAACTGCGCGACGCCGACGGTGTGGTGCTGGCCTCGCTCGCCGACGACGCGGTGGTCGGGCACGACCTGGTCGACGGCGGCCGGACGGCCTGGCACGAGATCGAGGTCGAGCTGGTCGACGGTGACGAGGAGGTGCTGGACGAGGTCGAGCGGCGGTTGCGCGCGGCCGGCGCCGTGCCCGGCTCACCGGCGAAGATTCGCCGGGTGCTGGACGACCGGCTCCGCGACCTCACGGCGATCGACGCGGGGGCGGCGACACCGGTGTTCGCCTACGCCGCCGCGACCCGGGACAGCCTGGTCGCGCACGAGCCGGCCGCGCGGGCGGGCGACGTCGACGGCGTGCACGACATGCGCGTCGCGGTGCGCCGGCTGCGCAGCACGTTCCGCTCGTTCCGCGCTCTCTGGGACCAGGACCGGATCGAGGGTGTACGGGCGGAGCTCAAGTGGCTCGGCGAGCAGCTCGGCGGCGTGCGGGACGCACAGGTGATGGGGCCGCGACTGGCCAGGGCGGTGCGCCTGGAACCGGACGACCTGGTGCTCGGGCCGGTCGCCGCGGACCTCGCCGAGCACTTCGCCGCCGACGAGTCCGCCGCGTTGACCCGCCTGCGCCGGGCGCTGAGCTCACCGCGTTACGTCGAGCTGCTGTCGACATTGGACGATGTGGTCGAGGCGCCGCCGGCGACCGAGGTCGGCCCGCGCTGGGTCAACAAGCGCATCCACCGGGCCGTGCGGCGTGCCGACGGTCTGCTCGACACCGCGCTCGAGCGCCAGTCGGACGGGGGCGTCGGTGACGACGACCCGGCATTGCACGAAGCGCGCAAGGCCTACAAGCGTGGCCGGTACGCGGTCGAGGTGCGCCAGCGCTCAGGCGACAAGGGCGCGAAGCGGCTGGTCCGCGGTCTCAAAGGCCTGCAGGATCTGCTCGGCGACCACCAGGACTCGGTGATCACCCGGCAGGTGCTGCGGGACCTGGGCGAGCGGGCCTATGCGCGTCGGGCGAACGCGTTCACCTACGGGGTCCTCTATGCCGAGCAGGCCGCGCATGGCCGTTCTTTGGTCGCCAAGCTGCCCGCCGCGCAGGCCAAGGCCCGCCGCCGCAAATCGCGCCGCTGGTTGAGGTGAGAGTCGCTAGCGTGTCGCACCCGCGAGGTGTTACAAATTGCCTCGGTGGACGGCTTCGGGGGCGCTCCCCCACCATCGGCTACGCTGCGGGGCCTCGCGCGAGCGGTCTCGACAGTGTCGGCTGACCACACCTGCGGCCAGGTCGACGACCTGTTCCGGGCCGACCCGCTTCTGCGTTGCGTGGTGGTGGTCGACGGCCCGCACCGCGGTCTGATCATGCGGGAGCCGTTCGGCACGATGATGGCCGGCCCGTTCGGGTTCGGCCGGGCACTGCGGTCCCGCCAGCCGATCGTCGAGGCCGCCGACTGGCGACCGCTCCGGCTTCCGGCTGACACTCCGGTGGAGACGGCCGCTTTCATGGCCCGCGCCCGGTCCGCGCACCAGACCTACGACGACGTGCTGGTCGACGAGGACGGCGAGGTCGCCGGGCGCGTGTCGGCCGCCGAGATCTTCGACGGCCTCGCCCGCCTGTATTCGCACCGGGCCACCCACGACGAGCTCACCGGCCTGGCGAACCGTTCCCACCTGCTCGACCGGCTGGCCGCGGCGTGCACCGAGGCCGGTCGGGGCGGTGAGCGTGTGCTGCTCGCGTACGTCGATCTCGACGGCCTGAAGCGCATCAACGACACGCACGGCCACGAGCTCGGCGACGCCGTGCTGGTGGTGACCGCGCAGCGGATGGCCCGGGCCGCGCTGCCCGGCGAGCTGGTCGCCCGGCTCGGTGGCGACGAGTTCGCCGTGCTGTCGCGGCTGTCGGGCAACGAACCCGCGGAGTCCGCCGCGTACGCCCTCGGCCACCGCTTCGTGCTCGCGGTGACGGCCCGCGACGGTCACCTGCCCCGGGGCACCACCGTGTCGGCGAGCGTGGGCGTGGCGGCGTCGGGCCCGACGGCCGACTCGCACAGCCTGCTCAGCGAGGCCGACATGGCGATGTACCAGGCGAAGCAGACCGGTGGCGGGCGCACGGCCGTGGTCACCGGGGTCGGCGCCGAGCTGGCCATGCGCCCCGCCAAGAGCGATCGTTCGGTGCTCGACGCCATCCGCGACGACGAGCTGCGGCTGTTCTACCAGCCGATCGTCGACCTGCGGGACCGCCGCGTGGTCGGCGTCGAGGCGTTGGTGCGCTGGCTGCATCCGCGGTTCGGCCTGCTGCAGCCCGGGCGGTTCCTCGCGGACGCCAACCGTGCGGGCCACGTACCCGATCTCGATCGTTGGGTCCTCGATCATGCCTGTGCCGACATGGCCACGCTGCTGGGCAGGCACGGTGACACCGCGCCGCGGCGCGTCTACGTCAACGTCTCCGCCGCGACGCTCGCGCTGTCGGTCGACGACTCCGTGACCGCCGCGCTGGCCGCGGCGGGCCTGCCCGGCGAGCGGCTGGCGGTGGAGATCTCCGAGGACGCCGACCTGGGCACGTTGTCGCAGGCGATGCCCCGGCTGGACGCGCTGCGGCGGGCCGGCGTCGGTCTGGTCCTCGACGACATGGGCACCGGCTCGACGAGCCTGCGCTACCTGTCCCAGCTCCCGCTGCAGGGGCTCAAGATCGACCGGGCGTTCGTCGTCGGTCTGCCGCACAACGCCGGTGACCACACGGTGGTCAAGCTGCTCGCCGACCTCGCGGCGGGCCTGGGCATCAGCGTGACGGCCGAGGGGGTCGAGTCCGCGACCCAGGTCGCCGCCCTGCTCGACCTCGGTGTCCACTATGCACAAGGGTTCTACGTCGGCCGGCCGCAGCCGCTCGACGCGTTGCTGACCACCCTGGCGGGCACCCCCGGCCGCTGAGTCAGTCCCGGGTGGCCAGCGCCAGGAACCGGTGCTCGTCGTCGCAGTAGGTGTCGAGGCGCCAGCCGCTGGCGTGGGTCGACGCCGCCAGCGGGCCTGGTGAAAGTGGCTCGTCAGCGCGCAACGGGCGGCCGTGCCGGGCAGCGAGGGCCGCGCGACCGGACGGGTGGAAGATCACCAGCCGACCGCCGGGCCGGGTGACGCGGGCCAGTTCGCGCAGGCCGGCGGTCGGGTCAGGCAGGTGGGCGACCAGACCGGCGGCGAAGATCCCGTCGACCGCGCCGTCGGGCAGCGGCAGCCGGCGGGCGTCCGCCAGCAGCAGCAACGCCCGCAGCGAGCCGGCGCGCTCGGCGGCCACCGCCAGCATCTCGGGCGTGATGTCGATGCCCAGCACCCGACCGGTCGGCCCGACCGCGGCGCGCAGCGCGGGCAGCGCCCGGCCGGTGCCGCAGCCGACGTCGACCGCGACGCCGCCGGCCGCCAGTGCGGCCTCGGCGACCGCCGCCGCGTAGGCGGGCAGGTCGTCGCCGAACTTGGCGTCCCAGGTCGCCGCCCTTGTCGCGAAGAAGGCGCGGCTCTCCGGCAGGTACCACCGGGTGCGGTCGGCCAGCCGAGGGTCCACGTGCCGGATGACCGGCCACTGCGGATCGTGCAGGTCGATCACGACGTCGGCCTGGTGCTCGGGGCTGTCGACGGAGGCGGGCGGGACGCGCAACCAGACCAGCACGTCGGGGCGGGACTCGCGCCAGCAGGGGCCTGAGGTCACCGAGACCCGCTGCGCCGCCAGTCGGTCGGCCACCAGCCCGTTGCGCTCGCCGGCCCCATCGACGACCACGGTCGCCGCCGCCGGGAGCAGATCGACGAGGTTGTCGATCATCTCGTCCCACCTGGTCACTACTCTATCCTGCAATTGCTGGCCTATCCTGACCAGTGGCTGGGGAAAATGCCATCCTGATGCCTGGATCGCCATCGCAGCTGCGAGGGCCTGAGATAAAGGGTGCGCCCGTGAGAGCACGTTGGATCAGCATCGTCCTGGCCGCCGTCACGGCCGCGAGTCTCACCGCCTGCGGCAGCGACAGCGCCAACACCGCCAACACCGCCCCGACCGCGGGCAGCACCAGCGGCAGCGGGGTCAGCGGCCCGATCACGGTGTTCGCCGCCGCGTCGCTCACCGAGTCCTTCACCCAGATCGGCAAGGACTTCGAAGCGGCCAACCCCGGCACGACCGTGACGTTCAGCTTCGCCGGCAGCTCGGCCCTGGCGACGCAGATCAACCAGGGCGCGCCGGCCGACGTGTTCGCCTCGGCGGCGCCGGCCAACATGAAGACGGTCACCGACGCCGGCAACGCCGACGGCACCCCCCAGAACTTCGCCAAGAACCAGCTCGTGATCGCGGTGCCGAAGGGCAACCCGAAGAACATCACCTCGCTCTCCGGGCTCGCCCAGCCCGGCGTGAAGGTCGCGCTCTGCGCGCCGCAGGTGCCCTGCGGCGCCGCCGCGCAGAAGGCGCTGCAGGCCGCCAACGTCCAGGTCACTCCGGTCACCCAGGAGCAGGACGTGAAGGCCGCCCTGTCCAAGGTGACCCTCGGCGAGGTCGACGCGGCGCTGGTCTACCGCACCGACGCGAAGGCCGCGGCCAACGACGTCGACGCGGTGGAGTTCCCCGAGTCGGCCAGCGCCGTCAACGAGTACCCGATCGTGGTCCTCAAGAACGCACCCAACCAGGCGGGCGCGCAGGCGTTCGTCAACTACGTGCTGTCTCCCGCGGCAGAGCAGGTGCTGACGAACGCCGGCTTCCAGAAACCGTGAGACGCCGCCGGGCTCCCCTGGCGCTGATCGTGCCCGCCCTGCTGGGGCTGCTCTTCCTGATCCTTCCGCTGGTGGGCCTGCTCTACCGCACACCGTGGACCACGCTGCCCAGCCGGCTCACCGAGCCGGGCATCCTGACCGCGCTGCGCCTGTCGCTGCTCACCGCGACCGTCGCGACGCTGGGCTGCCTGGTGCTGGGCGTGCCGCTGGCCTGGCTGCTGGCCCGGGTCTCCTTCCCGGGCCGGCGGCTGGTGCGGGCGCTGGTGACGGTGCCGCTCGTGCTGCCGCCGGTGGTCGGCGGTGTCGCGCTGCTGCTCGTGTTCGGGCGGCGCGGTTTGATCGGTGAGTGGCTCGACAGCACCTTCGGCATCACGCTGCCGTTCACCACGGCCGGGGTGATCGTCGCCGAGGCGTTCGTCGCGATGCCGTTCCTGATCATCGCGGTCGAGGGCGCGCTGCGCGGCGCGGACGCCCGCTACGAGGAGGCGGCCGCGACGCTGGGCGCGGGGCGGTGGACCACGTTCACCCGCGTGACGCTGCCGCTGGTGGCACCGGGCGTGGCGGCCGGAGCCGTGCTCTGCTGGGCGCGGGCGCTCGGTGAGTTCGGCGCGACGATCACGTTCGCCGGCAACTTCCCGGGCAAGACGCAGACGATGCCGCTCGCCGTCTACCTGGCGCTCGAGACCGATCTCCAGGCGGCGATCGTGCTGAGCCTGCTGCTGCTCTTCGTCTCCGTCGTGATCCTGGCCAGCCTGCGCGACAAATGGATCTCGAGCGCATGACCGACCTGCTCGACGCCCGGCTCGTCGTCGACCGAGGCACCTTCCGGCTCGACGTGCACCTGCGCATCGCGGCCGGCGAGGTGCTCGCGCTGCTCGGGCCCAACGGCGCCGGCAAGACCACGGCGATGCGCGCGCTGGCCGGCCTGGAGCCGCTGACCGCCGGGCACGTCCGGCTCGGCGAGCGCGAGCTGGACCGCCCCGACGCTCGGGTGTGGACGCCGACGGAACGCCGCCCGATCGGCGTGGTGTTCCAGGACTACCTGCTCTTCCCGCACCTGTCGGCCCTCGACAACGTGGCCTTCGGGCCGCGCCGGCACGGCGTCGACAAGCGCAAGGCCCGGGCCGAGGCGGCCGACTGGCTGGCCCGGGTGGGCCTCGCCGAGTTCGCCAAGCGCAAGCCGCGCCAGCTCTCCGGGGGCCAGGCCCAGCGGGTGGCGCTGGCCCGGGCGCTGGCCACCCACCCGGAGTTGCTGTTGCTTGACGAGCCGCTGGCGGCGCTGGACGCGCGTACCCGCCTCGACACCCGCGTCGAGCTGCAACGCCACCTGGCCGAGCACCCCGGTGCGACCCTGCTCGTGACCCACGACCCGCTCGACGCCCTGGTGCTCGCGGACCGGCTGGTCGTCATCGAGCACGGCGCGGTGGTGCAGGAGGGCGACGCGGCGGCGGTGACCGCCCGGCCGCGCACCGACTACGTGGCCCGCCTCGTCGGGCTCAACCTCTACCGAGGTCACGCGGCCGACGGCGGCGTCCGGGTCGCGGACGGGCTCACCCTGGCGGTGACGGACCGGGTCAGCGGCGAGGCCTTCGTGGCGTTCCGGCCGTCCGCTGTCGCGATCTTCAGCGAACGGCCGGAGGGCAGCCCGCGCAACGTGTGGCAGGCGACGGTGGCCGGGGTCCAACGGCACGGCGACAACCTGCGGGTGGGCTTGCAAGGCCCGATCGAAGCCGCCGCCGACATCACCCCGCCAGCGGCGGCGGAGCTCGGCCTGACGGCCGGCCAACGGGTCTGGGCAGCGGTCAAGGCCACCGAGACGAACGCCTATCCGGCCTGAGTCGGCAGGGTCCGCTCGGGGTCGGTGTGGCCCGGCGGTCAACGGCCACGGTGTCGAGCGCCTATCCGGGGTGAGTCGGCAGGTCTCGGGTGCGGCGGATCGGGCCCGCGAGGAGGATCAGACCCGCGGCGACCACGGCCGTCATGGTCAGCCAGATCGTCTGGCGCGCGCCGATGGCGGCACCGAGCGCGCCCGCGACGAGCGCGCCCAGCGGGATCGTGCCGTAGTTGAGCAGTTGCATGCTCACGGTCACGCGGCCGAGGAGCTGATGCGGCGCGTACGCCTGGCGGAAGCTGCCCTTGATCACGTTGCCGGCGCTGACGCCGGCGGACACAACGGCGAGCCCGGCGACGCCGAGCGCGAGCCGCGGCCCGCGCTCGGCCAGTGGCAGCAGCAGACCGAACGGCGGCGTCAGGGCGGCGCAGACGAGCAGGGCGCGGGCGCTGCCGAGCGACCGCGCGAGCGCGCCAGCGGTGGCGGCGCCGAGCACGCCACCGAGGCTGGTCGCCGCGAGCAGTCCACCCACGACACCGGGCACCACACCCACCTCGCGAACCAGGAAGACGACGAGCACCGCCTGGTAGCCGGTCAGGGCCAGATTGCTGGTCGCGCCCCAAACCGTCATTATCCGCAGGTACGGGTCCCGGGCGACGAACCGCAGGCCCTCGGCCACCTCGGTGCCCAGCGGCCGGCGGGGTCCACGATGGAGTCGTTCCGGGGTGCGGATGCGGAGCAGGCAGAGCGCCGAGACCAGGAAGCTGGCCGCGTCGACCAGCAGGCCCATGACCGCGCCGGCCAGCTGGGTGACCAGGCCGGCCACGCCCGGCCCGGCCACGTTGGCCGCGGCCTCGGTGCTCTGCAGCCGCGCGTTGCCGGCGGGCAGCTCGGCCGGCGGCAGCAGCGTCGGCAGGTATACCTGGTAGGCGGTCTGCAGGAAGACGCCCGCGGTGCCGGTCAGCAGGGCGGCGGCGAACAGGTGGGTGAGCGTCAGCGTGCCGAGCCACCAGGCCAGCGGGACGCTGGTGAAGACCGCGAGGCAGAGCAGGTCGCAGACGATCATCAACGGGCGGCGGGGTAGCCGGTCCACCCACGCGCCGGCCGGGAGGCCGATCAGCAGCCAGGGCAGCCAGGAGCACGCGGCCAGCGCGGCTACCTGGAACGTGCTGGCGTCCAATGTGGCCACCGCGACCAGCGGCAGGGCCACCGCGGTCACGCTGCTGCCAACCTTGGAAGTGGTCTGGCCGAGCCAGAAGAGGCGGAAGTCGCGACCGCCGGTGGCGGCCGGTGCGCTTCTCGCCCGCGTGACGGTCATGGCTGGGCCGGCACGCCGTGTGCGAACACGAAGACCGGGCGGCGCTCGGGCCCGTCCGGTGCGTCCCGTGCCGACCAGCGGTCGAAGACGGCGAGGATCTCGCGGTTGAGCTCCGCCAGTTCCTCCGGGGTCAGGTGCAGCCAGCGGTCGGCGGCGAACGCGGACTCACCCCAGACGGCCTGTTCGTCGTCGCCGGCGGCGTACCACTCCCGGACCAGCGCGACCTGGCGGTCGAGGTTGAGCGACTCGGCGGCCTGCAGGACGGCGGACTCGGCGGGGTCGTCGGCGAAGTCCCGGCCGGACCAGCGCAACCCGGCCGAGACCGGCCGCCACCACCGCTCGCGCTTGTCGCGGGCCCGCTCGGGTGCCTCCTCGACCAGGCCGCAGTCGCGGAGGACCTTCATGTGGTGGCTGATGTTGGCCGGCGCCTGGCCGGTCCGCTCGGCGAGCGCGCCGACCGGCTGCGGGCCGTAGACGGCGAGGACGTCGAGCAGCCGCCGGCGCAGCGGGTGCGACATCGCGGCGAGCACGCGGGAGTCCGTGACCTGGCGGACCTGACGTTCTGTCATGCGGACAGCGTGGCACGGCAAGAGATGTTGCGCAACAGCTCTTGCGAAACGACTGTTTCAGAAGTCGGTGGAGCGGGACACCTCGGCCCAGGTCGCGGTCTCCTCGGCGAGCGCGGTGTTGTGTCGCTCAGCGATCCCGAGGGCGTCGGAGCCGAGCAGCAACCGCTGAGGCGGCTCATCGAGGCCGACGACGTCGACGAGCACCTGTGCGGCCCTGGCCGGGTCACCGGCCGCGCGGCCCGCGTTCTCGTCGCGGTACCGCACCATGAAACCCACGGTCTCCGCGTAGTCCGGCCCGCCGTCGTCCATCCGCATCGACGAACCCGCCCAGTCGGTGCGGAAGCTGCCCGGTTCGACGATCGTCACCCTGACGCCGAACGGCCCCAGTTCCGCGCCCAGCACCAGGGAGAAACCTTCGACACCGAACTTCGCCGCCTGGTACGGCGCGATGCCCGGTGTGCCGCCCACCCGGCCGCCGATCGACGAGAACTGGAGGTAATGGCCGGAACGCTGGGCCTTGAAATAGGGCAGGGCGGCCTTGGAGACGTGGATGACGCCGAACAGGTTGGCGTCGATCTGGCTGCGGAACTCGTCGAGCGAGGTGTGCTCGATCGGTGCGGTGTTCGCGTTGCCGGCGTTGTTGACCACTACGTCGATGCGGCCGAACGCCTCGACCGCCGCACCTACGGCATTCTCGGCCGCGACCGGGTCGGTGACGTCCAGCGCGACCGCGCGTACCCGATCGGGATCCTCCATGACCAGATCGCGCAGACCTGCCGGTCGGCGGGCGGTGGCCACCACGTTGTCGCCGTTGTCGAGCGCGGCTCGGCAGATCGCCCGCCCGATCCCGCGCGAACTCCCGGTGACAAGCCAGGTCTTCGGCATGTAAACACCCCCTCACCCCCACCCTAGGATCTGTGTCGAAGTCCTGGCCGGGCTGCGGCGGA
>NZ_BONC01000059.1 GCF_016862515.1 Asanoa iriomotensis | reverse complement strand
CGGAACCCTGGGCATTGCAGTCGCCGGCCTTTACCGACGGCGACCCCGGGGGCAGCGAGACAGCGACCACGACGGCGGCAACGGCGGCGATGCCGGATATCCCGAGCCACCACTTGTGCGTCAACGCGGTGTTCGCGAGGGCGCGTAGCCGGCCAGGGCTTCCAATGTCGACCATCGTGTTGCAGTCCTCGGTCGTGCGACGGGTGGGGCCAAACCGTAAGGCCGTCGCACCGGGCATGTCGGACAACGAGTCCGAACGCTACTTTTTGGTGATGTCGCCCGACCAGACCGGGCGGACCTCGACCAGGCCGAGGGATGCTTCCGGGATGCGCGCCGCCCATTCCAGGGCACGCTCCTCCGAGTCGCAGTCGACCAGGTAGAAGCCCGCCAGGTGCTCCTTCGACTCCGCGAACGGGCCGTCGCTCGGCAGGCCCAGTGACGCCAGCGCGGCGGGCTGTGCCGGCAGGCGGGTGCCGGTCGACGGGTCGGCCAGGCGTTCCGAGAGCAGCAACTCCCCGGCGGCGGCCATAGCCTCGCGGAGGGCCAGGTGTTCGGTCATGCCGGCCGCCCGCTGCTCGTCCGTGAAGCCCGCCCAGATGGCGCGTGACTGCGGGTTTCCGTACACCATGATCAGATATTTCATGCCCCTCAGTGTCGCGCGCTTCACCATGATCGGGAGCAGACTGGGGCGGTGAGCGGAGAAGCGTTTCGGGCGGCGCGGGACTATCTCCTCGACGTCGCAGACGACTACGACCGGGCGTTCGCGGAGTTTCGGTGGCCCGACCTGGCCGCGTTCAACTGGGCGCTGGACTGGTTCGACCCGATGGCACAGGGCAACGACGCGCCGGCCTTGTGGATCGTCGAGGAGGACGGGTCCGAGGCCAAGCGGTCGTTCCGCGAGCTGGCCGAGCGCTCCAACCAGGTGGCCAACTGGCTGCGCGACGAGGTCGGTGTCGGCCGCGGCGACCGGGTCATCGTCATGCTCGGCAACCAGGTCGAGCTCTGGGAGACGATCTTGGCCTGCGCCAAGCTCGGCGCGGTGATCATCCCGGCGACGCCGCTGTTGGGGCCGGCTGATCTGCGGGACCGGCTGGACCGGGGCGACGCCCGGCACGTCATCACGACCGCCGCGTCGACGGGCAAGCTGGCGGAGGTCGCGGGTGATTACAGCCGGATCGCGGTGGGCACTTCCGTCGATGGTTGGCTCGATTACGCGGCGAGTGCCGACGCCGGCGTGTTGTTCACCCCGTCCGGGCCTACCCGCGCGACCGATCCTCTGCTCCTTTACTTCACCTCCGGCACGACCGCGCTGCCGAAGTTGGTGGAGCACACGCACGCGTCGTACCCCGTGGGTCATCTTTCGACCATGTACTGGATCGGCCTGCGGCCCGGCGACGTCCACCTCAACATCTCGTCCCCGGGGTGGGCCAAGCACGCGTGGAGCAACGTGTTCGCACCGTGGAACGCGCAGGCGTGCGTGTTCCTCTACAACTACAGCCGGTTCGACGCGGGCGCGCTGATGGCGCAGATGTCCCGCTGCGGCGTCACGACCTTCTGCGCGCCGCCGACCGTCTGGCGCATGCTCGTGCAGGCCGACCTGCGCACGCTGCGCACCCCGCCGCGGGAGGCGGTGGCCGCGGGCGAACCCCTCAACCCGGAGATCATCGAGCAGGTACGCCGGGCGTGGGGACTGACCATTCGCGACGGCTTCGGACAGACCGAGACGACGGTGCAGATCGCCAACACGCCCGGGCAGAAGGTGAAGCCGGGTTCGATGGGTCGGCCATTGCCCGGGTACGCGGTGGCGCTCGTCGACCCGTCCACCGGCCGGCCCGGCGACGACGGTGAGATCTGTCTGGACCTTGGCGACCGGCCGCTGGGGCTGATGGTCGGCTATCAGGGCGACCCGGAGCGCAATGCCGAGGCGATGGCCGGAGGCTACTACCACACGGGAGACGTCGGCTCGCGCGACTCCGACGGATACATCACCTATGTCGGGCGGATAGACGACGTGTTCAAGGCGTCGGACTACCGGATCTCGCCGTTCGAGCTCGAGAGTGTCCTGATCGAGCATCCGGCGGTGGCCGAGGCGGCGGTGGTGCCCTCGCCGGACCCGGTGCGCCTCGCCGTGCCGAAGGCGTTCGTGGTGCTCGCGTCCGGCTGGGAGCCCGACGCCACGACGGCGGCCGCCATCTTCGCGCACTGCCGGGAACATTTGGCGCCGTTCAAGCGCGTGCGGCGCCTCGAGTTCGCCGCGCTGCCCAAGACGCTGTCGGGCAAGATCCGCCGGGTCGAACTGCGGACCAACGACCATGACGCGTACGCGGCCGGCGGCCGCCCGGCGACGGAGTTCCGCGAGGAGGACACCCGGACGACTTGACCGTTTTAAGCTAAATGCCCGGTCCCTGGACCGCCCGAAGGCCTGGGCCGCCCGAAGGGGACCTCGCATGCACGCGTTCCTGGCCCGCCTCGGGCGCACCTGCGCCCGCCACCATTGGATCGTCATCGCCGCCTGGCTGGTGCTGGTGGTCGGGCTGGTGGTGGGCAACAACCGGTGGGGTGGCACCTACAACAACAACTACACGGTGCCGGGTAGTCAGTCCGACAAGGGCACGCAGATCATCGCGTCCGAGTTCCCGGGCCAGAGCACGTTCGTGGGTCAACTCGTCTTCCACTCACCGCCGGGCACGACGGTGCTGCAGCAGGAAGGCGCGGTCAACCAGGCGGTCGCCAACACCACGAAGCTGACGCACGTCATCAGCGCGACGAGCCCGTTCGCCACGAACCCGCAGACGGTGTCGCCGGACGGCACGATCGCGTACGCCAACGTCAACTTCGACATCTCCACGGACACGCTTGGCGCGGACTACCTGGCCCAGCTCAACCAGGCCGTGGCATCGGCCCGGGCGGCCGGCCTGACGGTCGAGTACGGCGCCGCCGCCGGCCAGATCGACCGCAGCACCAACGACCTGGGCTCGGAGATCGTCGGCATCGTGGTCGCGTTCGTGCTGCTCTTCCTGATGTTCTTCTCGGTGGTCGCGGCCCTGATCCCGCTCGTGTCCGCGGTCTTCTCGGTCCTCAGCGCCCTCTCGATCATCGGCCTCCTGGCCGCAGTGGTCACGTTCCCGACCACGGGCCCGACGCTGGCGACGCTGTTGGGCCTGGGCGTGGCGATCGACTACGGCCTGTTCCAGGTGGCCCGGCACCGCGAGCACCTGGCGGACACGGACGACTACGTCGGCGCGGCGTCCAGCGCCAACACGCACTCGGGCATGGCCGTCCTGGTCGCCGGTACGACGGTGATCATCGCGATGCTCGGCCTCTACATCGCGGGGTTGCCCTTCATCAGCGCGCTCGGGGTTTCGGCGGCGCTAGGCGTGGCGACGACGATGATCGCGGCGTTGACGCTGATCCCGGCGTTCCTGGGCCTGTCGGGGCGGACCATCCGCGCGATGCGCTTCCGCCGCCGGCGCGCGGGCAGTGGTGCCGACGGCACGACCGTTCCGCCGGCGCCGCCGCAACCACGGCGGCAGGCGGCGCCTGGCGGTGGAGGTGCGAGCGGCCCAGGGGCGAGCCCGGCTCCCGGCGGCCCAGGAATGACCGAGCCGGGTCTGCGCGGCTCGGGAGCGGGACCGAGTTCGAGCGGGTCAGGAACAGGCCGGGGACGCAGCGACTCGGGAACAACCCCGGGCCTGAGCTCGAGCGGCCCCGGAACGGGGCCGGGACTCGGCGGCTCAGGAGCAAACGCCGCCTCGCGGGCGCCCGGGGGCGCGGGTGGCCGCCCGGGTGAGTCTGGAACCCCTGGTGGGGCGCGGACCGATTCCGTTGTTCATCCCGCGCACGAGCGTGGGGCGTTCGCGCGGTGGGGCCGGTATGTCAGCCGGCAACCCTGGCCCTGGGCGATCGGTGCCGTCGCCGCGCTGCTGGTGATCACCATCCCGTTGATCTGGATCAGCTTCGGGCAGCTCGGGCCCGGCACCGATCCGACGAGTTACAGCGACCGCCGGGCGTACGACCTGATCGCACAAGGTTTCGGTCCCGGCACCAACGGGCCGTTGACCGTGGTCGTCGAGGTTCCACCCGGCACCAACGCCGAGACCCTGCTCACCAGCACCCAGCTCACCCTCGAACAGCAGCCCGGCGTGGCCTCGGTGACGCAGCCGCTGGTCAACCCGGGGGGCACCGCCGCGATCCTCAACGTCATCCCGACCACCGGGCCCTCGGACCAGGCGACCACCGACCTGCTGCACCGGCTCCGCGACGACGTGCTGCCGACCGTGCCGGCGACCACCTTCGTCACCGGAACGACGGCCGGCTACGACGACTTCACCGCACGCACCGTCGAGCGGCTGCCGTGGCTGATCCTCGCTGTGGTGGTCCTGTCGCTGCTGCTGTTGACGACCGCTTTCCGCTCGCTGGCGATCGGCATCCAGGCCGCCGTGTTCAACCTCCTCTCGGTAGGCGCCGCCTACGGCGTGATCGTCGCCGTCTTCCAGTGGGGCTGGGGCGCGTCGCTGATCGGGGTGGACATGGGCCTGTCCATCCCGGCGTACGTCCCAATGATCATGTTCGCCGTCGTCTTCGGGCTGTCGATGGACTACGAGGTCTTCCTGATGTCACGCGTACACGAGGCCTACCTGCACACCCACGACACCCGCCGCAGCGTCGCACTCGGCATCGGCGGCACCGCCCGGGTGATCACCACGGCCGCACTGATCATGATCGTGGTATTCATCAGCTTCGTCGCCGACCCGGACCCGACGATCAAAATGCTCGCGGTCGGCATGGCGGCATCGGTGCTGCTGGACGCCAGCATCGTCCGGATGATCCTGGTGCCGGCAATCCTCTCGATCCTCGATGACCGCTCCTGGTGGATCCCGCGCTGGCTCGACCGCCTCCTCCCCCGCCTCGACATCGAGGGCGCCCCACCGCCGAAACCCCAACTCGAGGGAGCACGGCGATGACACCCGGCGGGTCCGCAAGACGACCGGGCCCAACCGCGACGACATCGCGCACAGACGCGCGGCCACCCGGCGGCATTGCGCCACCCGAGGTCGCGACAACGCCGCGCGCCGCAACGATAGAGCGCGGCACCGCCATCGCTCGAAACCGCGCCGCGGTTGAGCCGAGCCACGCCATGACAAGGCCGCATGCCAACCCGACCAAGCCCGCCGTCGCAACGCCACCTGCTACCAGCAGGACGCTGGCAGGCCGCACCGCGGCAAAACTGCATGGCGCCACGCTAAATCCCAACACCGCGTTGAGACCCGTCAGCGCCGCGAGGCGCCGGCACGGCGCGCTTGGCGGCACCGCAGGAGGCCCTGTGGCGCGGCGTGAGCCGCCGGGGCCCGGCTGGCCGCCGGTGATCGAGCCCATACCGGCGCCGAGGGGCGAGATCCCCACCAGCCCGAGCCACACCGGAACAAAGCCCTGCGCTACCGCACCGACCCGTGGCCACACCGCCACAAAGCCACGCGGCACCGCACCGACCCGTGGCCACACCGCCACAAAGCCACGCGGCACCGCACCGGCCCCTGGCCACACCGCCACAAAGCCACGCGGCACCGCACCGACCCGTGGCCACACCGCGACAAGGCCATGCGGCACGGCGCCGGCCCCTGGCCACACCGCCACAAAGCCACGCGGCACCGCACCGGCCCGTGGCCGCACCGCGACGAAGCCACACGCCGGCGTGATCAGCCCGGCGGGACCGCGGTGAGCCCCGCGGCGCGGCGTAAGCCGCCTGGGCTCGGTTGGCCGCCGGTGATCGAGCCCATGCTGGCCGTGCCGGGTGAGATCCCCACCAACCCCGGCTGGGCCTACGAGTTCAAGTGGGACGGCGTTCGCACCGTCGCCTACACCGACGGGCGCGGCGGTATCCGGCTGCGGTCCCGCAACGACCTCGACGTCACCGCGAGCTACCCCGAACTAGGCGTGGTCGCCGACCTGGTCGGCCGCCGGAGAGTCGTGCTCGACGGTGAGATCGTCACCTTCGACAAGCGCGGCGTCTCGTCGTTCTCGTCGCTGCAGCGCCGCATGCACGTGGTCAGCCCCAGCCCGGCGCTGATCGCCGCCACCCCGGTCGTATACGGCGTCTTCGACGTGCTCTTCCTCGACGAGCCGCTGACCGCGCGCCCGTGGCACGAGCGCCGCGCCGTGCTCGACGGGCTTGGCATCGACGAGCAGCCCGTGCTGGTCGCGCCCTACTTCGAGACCGACCCCGACGCCGTGATGGCCACCGCGCGCGAGCGCGGCATGGAAGGCGTGGTCTCCAAGCGTGTCGACGGCACCTATCACCCCGGACGGCGTTCGCCCGTCTGGCTCAAGACTCCCTTCATCCAGACCACCGAGGTGGTCGTCGTCGGCTGGAAACCCGGCGCCGGGCGGCGCGCGGGCACGATCGGCTCGCTCGTGCTGGGCGCCTATGACGACCAGGACAAGCTCGCCTATTGCGGTGGAGTCGGCACCGGATTCACGGACGACATGCTCGGCGAGCTGCTCGCCCTGTTGGGCCCGCTGGAGACCGACCGCTCACCGCTGGCATATGAGATCCCCACGGCGGACCGGCGCGGGGTGCGCTGGGTGCGCCCTAAGGTGGTGGGCGAGGTCGTCTTCCGGTCAGTGACCCCGGAGGGAAGACTGCGCCACCCGTCGTGGCGCGGCCTGCGCCCAGACCGCCGCCCCCGCGAGGCCCGCCTCCCGCACCCCTGAACCCACTGCCCGGCACAATCACCCCGTGTTCCATAGGGACATGAGTACCAGGGACCTCCGACAAAAATCCGTGCGGCGAAAGGCAAGCAGGGCGAGCCGGCTTGACCCTCGACAAAGTCGAGGCCCCAGGGTGACGGATGTGGAGAGCGACATGCGGAGCATCGGCGACACGGCCCGGGCCAGCGGCCTGAGCGTGAGCGCGCTGCGGTTCTACGACCGCGCCGGCGTGCTCGTGCCCGCGCTGGTCGACCCGGAGAACGGCTACCGCTGGTACGACGACCGTCAGGTCCGTCAGGCCCGCCTGGTCGCCGGCCTGCGCCGGGTCGGCATGCCGGTCGCCGAGATCGCCGCGGTGCTCAAGTCGGAGACGGCAGCCGCGCACCGGCTGCTCGACCAGCATCTGCACCGCCTCGAGGCCGGCCTCACCGACGCCCGCCGCGAGCTCTCCCGCGTACACGCCCTTCTCGACACGCAGGAGATCCCGATGACCACCGTCACCCTGACCAGCGCAGTGCTGGCCGCCGCGTTCGACAGCGTCCGGTTCGCCGCCAGCACCAACCCGGACCTGCCCATGCTCGCCGGCGTCCTGCTCGACGTCGAACCCGGCGCGATCACCCTCGTGGCCACCGACCGCTACCGCATGGCGATCCACCGCGAGCCCGCCACCGTCGACGGCCCGGCCACCCGGCACATCGCCCCATTGCCCTGGATCGACCAGGTCCGCGAACACGCCGCGCGACAAACCGAAACCATCACGATCCACCTCACCGCGACCACGGTCGAGGCAAAAGGCACCGATTGGGCGATCAAGGACGAGCCGCTGGCGTACGACTTCCCCGACTACCGCCGAGTCGTCGCCGAAGGCACCGCCGGCGGCAGCCCCCACCGCACCCCGATCGACGCCGCGACACTGCGGCAGGCCGTCAACGAGTCCCCCCGGGTGATCCGCCAGCACGACGGCATCGACCACGAGCTGGCCGTCCTGGCCATCGCCGACGGCCAGAAGATCGACCTGGTCGGCGAGGCCGAATGGCAGAACGGCGCCGACGAGCACGTGGCGGTCAACCGCGAGTTCCTGCTCCAGGCCCTCACGGCGGGCGGCGACGGCCAGCTGGTGCTCGAGCTGGACGGCCCGATCCGCCCGCTGGCCATCCGCCGCCCAACGGACGACCGCACGTACTCCCTGATCATGCCCGTGAAGCTTTAAACGGCGCGCTCCCGGGCCGGTGCCTGCTGCAGGATCGCGGCCGGCAGCTGTGGACCGGCCGGGAGCGCCACCGGCTCCTTGGCCCGCGCGACCAGCTCCACCACCGTCCGGCTGAGCTGCTGCGCCGACTGCGACATCGACTCGTTGGCGGTCACGATCGCGGTCACGACCTCGGCCCGCTTCGCCTGTCCATATCGGACGGCCTCCTCGATCCCACGGGCCTGCGCGTCGATCGACTCGGCCACCTCGAGGATGGTCTCCGGGCGGATCGTCGGCGTCTGGATGGTCCGCGCGATCTGCGGCACCGCGGTCTTCGACGCCCGGGCGTACGCCGAAAGCACGTCGTTGGCCCCGTCCGCCACCGCCTGCTGCATGTCCGCCGCCTGGTTGGCCTGCAACAGCAGCGCCCACTGGGCGATGGTCAGCTTCATCGTCGGAATGGTCAGGTTCATCAGCAGCGCCAGCCGCTGCCCGAGGCCATAGTTGAGCGTCCGGATGTTGCGCACCTGCGGCGACGTCGACCACGCGACGAACAGCCGCTGCTGGAACTCGTTGATCCGCACCTCGATGGCCTGGATGAACTCCGTGATCCGCGAGAGCTCCTCCTCCTTGTCCCGCGCGTCCGGCGCGCCCGGCACGACGACGACGGCATTCGCGGCAACAACAGCCTCGTCCCGCACCAGCTCCATCACCGCGATCGCGCCGATCAACTGGGCGATCGCCGCCTCGTTGGCCTTGTAGAGCTCGTCGCAGAGCACCACGTTGCGCTTGAGCTGGAGCTGCTTGTCGGAAAGCTGCCCGGCCACCCGGTCGAGCTGCTGCTCCACCGTCCGCGCCTCTTCGAAGAGCATCTCCAGCAGGTCGCGCCCCTTGCGGAACAGGCCGCGCACCGCGTCCATGAACTTGTCGAACGTCTCGCGCACCCGCGGGTCGCTCGGGTCGTACTTGCGCCGGAAGTTGCGCATCCGGTCGTTGAGCTCGTGCATGATCGACGTCAGCTCCGGGATGTTGACCCGCCCGACCTCCCGGAAGATCCGGTTGACCTGGGTGTTGACCTGGTCGATCGCGGTGTTGCCGAACGTCGCGAGCTGATCGGTGTTGGCGAGCATCGCCGGGAAGAGCTGCCGGGCCGCCGCGGTGGCCTGCTCGCGCTGCGCCGGCGTGAGCAGCTCGACGCAGACGAGCTGCCGCGGCTGGCCGCTCACCAGTGCGTTCGAGACCGCCGCGTCCGCCGGGCCGGACGGCAACGCGGCCGGCCCGCCGACGATGCTGCCGAAGTCGATCTGCAGTCCGTCAGACATGATCAAAAACCTTTCGATGGCGTACGCAATGACTCAGGCGCATTTCGTGGCGTCCTGGAGACAAGCGAGCAGGGCGAGGGTGACGTCGGCGTTCGGGGGTGGGGTGACCCGCACCTGGTCGGCCAGCGGCAGGTCCGGGAAGTCACCCACGTCGGCGAGTCCGACCTGGACAGCCGACCGGAACCCGTAGGTCTGCCACGCCAGCGCCTGGATCTCGGGATCTTTCATCGCGTCGATGAACCGGCCCGCGCCGGCGTCGAGAGCCAGGATCGGGTGGTCACTGTAGATGGTCGGCTCCGGATAGAGGATCCGGATGTCCCGCAGCAACGCCGACCGGTCGTCGCCGGCCAGCGCGGCCTGCTGGATCAGCTGGTTCTCGTATCCCGCGTACAACGGCGCCTTGAACTCGCCACCCTGGGTCAGCCATTCGCGGAACCCGTTGTCGGACGTGCGCGCCTGCAGCCCCTGCGCGTCGTAGAGCGCCCGCATAGCCGGCAACGCCCTGCGGGCCTGTGCCAGTGACGGCGCGGCAAACGCGTCCGAAGTGGACAGAATAGTGAGCTGGAGCTGCGCCATCGTCAAGCCGCTGTTGGACTTCGCCGGGTCAGTGCTGCCGATCGTCACCGGCCCGCGCAGGTCGGCAGCGCCCAGCGACTGCCAGGTGCTCTTGCCCAGCACGTGGTCGACCAGCAGCGACTTGACGTCGACCAGGTAGTAGCGGTCCGCCCGCTTCTCGACCAGCTTGGCCTTCACCAACGCGTCGGTGCCGCGCGGCCCGGCGTAGATGACCTCCGGCGACTGCAGCACGTTCTCGGCCCGGTAGTCCGGGAACTGGGACGCGTGCGTGGTCTCGAAGACGTTCTGCGCGCTGGCGCTCGACGGCCACAGGCAGTCGACCGCCCGCTGACGCAGCTCGTCGGTCGAGAGCCGCACCTGGTCGTACGACCCCAGCGGCGTGAACCGCACGGTCAACCCGTACCGGTCAGCGAGGATCGCCCGCACCTGCGCGTCGGCCATCAGCTCCGACTTCTCCGAGCCGCCGACACAGTTGAGCGTCAACGACTCGCTGCCGGCCGCCGCGGGCCGGGTCAGCCGGTTCACCACGAACGCGCCACCGACCAGCACGGCCAGGACGGCGACCAGCCCGACCAGGAAGCGAGGGCTCGGCAGTCTCACGGTTGTCCCCCAGTCAGCTCCGGAAGCTCCGGCGGTGCGACGGTTTCGAGGTTTGCCTGGTACTGCGCGATGTCACCCTGGTTGACCAGGCGCACACTGTCCAAGGTGAACTCCGCGAAGCGTTGGAACGCCTGCTCTCCGCTGCGGGCCAGCGCCACCGGATCGCGGTACAGGCCGGGTTTCGCCTGGATGTCCAGGTACTGGATCAGCACACCCTCCAGACTCGACAGATGACCGTTGAGCTGGCTGGCCGTGGAATAGAGGCTGTTGGGTGCCGTGCGCCGGACCCGGTCGAACAGCTCGGTCACGTGATCGGCGGCCTGGTCGAGGGACGCCCGAGCCGCCGGGTTCGACACCGAGCGCGCCGACGCACGGATCCGCTTCACCCGGCCCAGCGCCTCGGTCACCCGGGACCGCGCCTCCGCGGCGTAGTCGTCGTTGTCCACCTGGCGCCGCGACCGGTCGTCGAGCATCAGATAGGTGCCCACCGCGGCGACGAAGGCCAGCAACGGTGGCCACAACAGGCTGCGGGTCAGCAGGAACGCGACCACGAACACCGCGACGGCGGCCAGCAGCCCGACCGGGGCGGCGAACCGGTGCCTCACTTGTAACCCGCCGCTTGGCGCAGCGCGGTCACCAGGTCGTCCTGCTGGACGAAGGAACCGCCGGTGGCGTCGGCGACCTCCCGCAACTGCGTCGGGTCGGTCTCGCTGCCGAACGCGATCGCGATCACGGGCGCGCCGGCACCGCGCACCGCGGCAAGCGCGGACGAGGTGTCGACCCGGTCGGAGATCCCGTCGGTCATCAGCACCACGAGCCGCTTGCGCCCGTCCGCCGGCCGCGCGTTCAACTCGGCACCGGCCCGCGCGAGGCAGCCGTACATGTTGGTGCCGCCACCCGGGTCGTACGCGATCACGTCGTCACTCAGCCCGCGCATCTCGGCCGGGTCGTTGCCGTCGACCGTCCAGGGGCCGTCCGCGAGGGCGTCGTTGAAGATCGTCACGGTGGTGCGGTCCTCGGGGTGGGTCTGCAGGAAGTTGAGCGCCGCCTGGTCCTGCAGGAAGATCTGCCGCCCGGCCTCCTCGACGCCGTTCCAGCCGTTGTTCTCGCCCATCGACCCGCTGCCGTCGAGGCAGTAGTAGACGTCGACCGGCCGCCGGTAGTGGGTCTGGTAGCGGTCCAGCGCGGCCTTGATCACCGGCGCCGCTGGGTACGAGATCGGCTGCTCCTTCAGCGTGGCCTGGATGCCCCAGGCCGGGTTGAAGACGGCCGGATCGGCGTTCGCCAGCGCGAGGCCGACCCCGGTCACCGGGCGGCGACCGAACCCGCGCAGCTTGGCCTGCGCGTCCGGGTCCTTGAGCAGGTAGTCCTGCAGCTCACCGAGCGCCTGCCGCTTGCCGGCGTCGCTGCCCGCGCCGTGCGGGAAGAACCCGAGCGGCGCGTCGCTGATCGCCAGGGCGCCCTCGGGATAGGTGGCCACCAGCGGCTCCTTGCCCTGCGCCACCAACTCCTGGTTCTTCTCGATGACCAGGTCCTCGTACGTGAACATGGTCTTGCAGGCGTCCGGCCGGGCCACGCACTCGTTCATCAGCGTGCCGCTGGACGGCGGCGTGGCGTCCATGGCCCGGATGAACCGGGTGATCCCGGCGTCGACCGGCTTCGAGTCGAGCTGTGCCTGTGTCAGCGCCTGCCCCGGGCCGTTGCCGGCGAAGTGGTTGAGGAAGCCGAAGAGCACGGTCGCGCCGGAGTTGGACTGGGTCGGGTTGGTGACCCAGACCTTCGTGCGGCCGGACTCGACGGTGTCCAGGATCTGCTGGATCGGCACGCTCGCCTTGCCCGCGAAGCCCAGGCGCTCCATCTCGGACTTCCAGCCGGCGAACACGATCGGTGTCAGGAACATCGGCTCGACGTCCTGCAGCACGTTGCCCGCGTCGCCGACCTGGAGGAAGACGCTGCTGGCGAACCAGTAGGCGTCGTAGTCGCGGCTGCCGGAGGCGAGCAGACGGGCCTGGTCGACGGAGCCCTTGAGGGCGAAGGTGCAGTGGAGTTCACGCGCCGTACACCAGGGTTTCACCACGGCGTCGATGATCTTTTCCTGCTCGGAGCCGGCCACGAACGAGAGCGACTTCGCGTCGTCCACGTAGCGCTGTTCCTCGCTGCCACCCTGCTGGCCACCGTCACACGCGGCGACCAGCAACAACACGGCCACGCCGACGGCGGCCGCCACACGCCGACCCCAGGCCGGCGCGTTCTGGTGATGGTTGTTCACGACCCCGTGGTAGCAGGGGCCCGCCAGTGGTTTTCAGATCGCGAGGGACGCGCTGGCCACCGGATACACCTCGAGTTCGAGCTGTTTGGCCGGGCGCGACTCGGCGAGCAACGGCGAAGGCTCGCCGACGTGGAAGCCCTGCGCGAAGTCGACGCCGTAGACGCGGAGCAGGTCGATCGTGGCGTCGTCCTGCACACACTCGGCTGCCGTCAGGATGCCCAGGCTGGCGCACATCTGCACGAGCCCCTGCACGACCGCCTGCTTGGCCGCGGAGTGCGCGATGCCGGCGATGAAGCTCCCGTCGATCTTGACCAGGTCGACCGGCAGTTTCGTCAGGAACCCGAGTGGCGTGTTCCCGGTGCCGAAGTCGTCGAGCGCGACCTGGCAGCCCAGCTCCCGGACGCCGTCGGCGAACCGGCGGGCGACCGTCAGGTTTCCGATGGCGGCGGTCTCGGTGATCTCGATGGTGAGCCTGGTCGGGTCCACGCCGTACCGCTCGATCGCGTCCGTGAGGGCGCCGAGCAGTGCGTCACCGAGCGAACGGCCAGAGACGTTGATCTGGAAGTGCGAGGTCTGCCGGCGCTCGCCGATCAAGCGCAGCGCGCGGTCGAGCACCCACTTGTCGACCGCCAGGATCTCGTCGACGTGCTCTGCGAGCTCCAGGAACGTGGTGGGCAGCGTCGGCCGGCCGGCCTCGTCGAGCACCCGCAGGAGGATCTCGTGCCGGGTCGTCCGGTTGAGCTCCAGGTCGCGCAACGGCTGCGCGTACAGGATGAACCGGCGCTGGTCGACCGCGCTGCGGATGCCGTTCCGGCACATCTCCCGCCGCTCGTCGGCGGACGGCGGCTGGCGGAGCACGTGCAGCGGCCGGTCCTCGTGCTTGGCCCGCCGCCACGCCCCGTCGGCGTCGACCAGGAGGTCCATGCTGTCGACCGGCAGCCGGTAGTCGTAGCGCACCAGACCGCCGAACGCGTCGATCCGCGGGCAGTCGGCCATGTAGCGGGCTTGCCGCAGGCTGCTGATCACCTCTTCGGCCCGCCGCGTCGCCGTCTCGAACGTCGTGTAGGGCAGCAGCACGCCGAACTCGTGCCGGCCGAGTGCACCGCACGGCAGCGCGTCGAACGCCTCGCGGAGCAGCCGCGCGGTGGCGGCGCTGAGTCGATGGTCCCGCCCGGACTCCACATCGGACGAGCGACTGATGTACGGAGACGCGGAAATCACCAGCAGCGTGCCGGTGCCGGTGCGCAGCGCGCGACCAACCTCGTCGGCGAAGGCCTTGCGCGTCAACAGCCCGGTCACCTGGTCCACCTCGACCACGCTCTGCTGGACGCTCGCCGCGCGCAGGGCGCGCCGCCCGGTCTCCTCGCGGTCCTTGTGCGCCGCGGTGACGTCGTGGCCGGTGGCGATGATCCCCGTGGTGCGACCGCGCCCGTCGGTGGTGACCTCGACCAGGAACTCCACGTAGCCGGTCGAGCCGTCGCCGCGGATGATCCGGCAGACGACGTCGGCCGCGGACTGCCGGCGCCAGACGTCGTGAACGGCCCGCCGCACCCGGCCCCGGTCCGTGGCGTGGACGAGCCGGAACAGCCCCGCCAGCGACGCGCGGGAGTCGGTCGGCGCCCGATCGAAGATCCGCGCCATCTCGTCGGTCCAGGTCACCCACCGCGCGCCGGTGGCCCAGGTGATCGTCCCGCGCCGGCGCAGATCCGCCGCCCGCCGGATGCGCTGTGCCTCGTCGAGGTCGGCCAGGAGCGGGTCGTGCAGGTCGACGTCGGTGAGGATCTCCCTGCCCTCGTCGAGCCGCCGGCGCCGGTCGTCGGCGATCCGCCGCATCGCGCGCCGGGCGCGCGCCCGTTCCAACGGGTTGGGCACTGCGGTCCGGGCGAGCGCGACCAGTTCATCGAGGTCCATCCGGCGCCCCTTCGCTGAGCTGCTCGCGGAACATCCGCCGCACCGTGGCCTTGTAGGTCGCCACGGTCTTCTCGCCCAACCCGAGCTGCAGGGCGATCTGCTGGTCCGTGTCGCCCTCCAGCATCAGCGCGAACACGGCCCGGTGCTGGGCGGGCAGCAGCCGCGCGGTGTGCAGCACCAACCGCTCGACCTCGTGCGCGGTCCGCGGCTCGACCACGTCGTCCGCCACGTTCTCCAGCGGCACCGTGTCCTTCCACTTCTGGCGGTCGTGCAGGGTCTGCAGCTTGTACCAGGCCACCTTGCGGACCCAGTAGAGCGGCTTCTCGTGCCGGGACACGGTCTCCCACTTGTCCAGGGCCACGATCAGCGCCTCGTGCAGCGCGTCCTCGGCGAGGTGCGGGTCGAAGCACTGCCGCTGGAGGAACCGCTCGAGCGCGGTGTAGTTCTCGCTCAGGAACTGCTCGAACGACCGGTCGGTCGTGCGCCGCCGTGCACCGTCGTCCCCCGGCGGCAGCGCCAAGGCCACGCTCATGCCGCCACCCCCGGTCGGCACACATCGCTGAAGATCATTTCCGCCCCTCCGCCACCGTCGCTCCGCATATAACTCCGGCGACGCAACTCTGCGTAAGAACTTTCAGGCCAGGTATTTTCTGGCCGATCGCCGCGCAGAGCGATGAGGTGCGGATATTCACGGACATAAAATTAGTCAGCTTTCGGATTCATTCACAGAACGTGTTCGCACCTTGACTTCTCGTGCGTCAGAGGCCACGGGCCAAGCGGTGGTACGCGGCCGTCCACCGCAGTTCCTGGACGAACCGGCGCACGGTCGTCTGACCGTCCACCATGGCCAGCTCAGTCCCCGTCATCTCGGCCAGGTCGTGCAACTCCGCGGCGCCGAGCGCCTGGGTCAGGGCCGTGTGGTGCGGGCCGCCGGCGGTCAGCCACGCCTCGGCGGCGGTCAGCAGGTCCGGGCGCGGCGTCCAGATCGCGCGCGCCACCGGCAGCTTGGGCAGGGGGTGGTCCGCGGGCACCACGTCGACCTCGTTGGCCACCAGGCGGAAGCGCTCACCCAGGTCGGCCAGGCCGACCACGACCGCGGGGCCGGGCGCGGCGTCGAAGACCAGGCGGACCGGATCCTCGCGGCCGCCGATCGACAGCGGGTGGATCTCGGCGCGCGGGGTTTCCCCTGCGATCGACGGGCAGATCTCCAGCATGTGCGCGCCCAGCGTACGTTCCTGGCCGGGCGTCAGGTCGTACGTGTAGTCCTCCATGAACGAGGTGCCGCCGGGCAGGCCGGCCGACATGGCCTTGAACGTGCGCACCAGCACCGCGGTCTTCCAGTCGCCCTCGCCGCCGAAGCCGTAGCCGTCGGCCATCAGCCGCTGCACGGCGAGCCCGGGAAGTTGCCGCAACCGGCCCAGGTCCTCGAAGTTCGTCGTGAAGGCCCGGAAGCCGCCCGCCGTCAGGAACGCGCGCAGGCCCAGCTCGATGCGGCCTGCGTAGCGCAGCGACTCGTGCCGGGCACCGCCGGGCCGCAGCGCCGGCGCCAACCGGTAGACCTGGTCGTACTCGGCGACCAGCTTGTCCACATCGGAATCCGAAGCGGCGTCGACCGCGGACGCCAGCTCCGTCACGCCGTAGGTGTTGACCGAAACCCCGAAGTGCCGCTGCGCCTCGACCTTGTCGCCCTCGGTGACGGCCACGTCGCGCATGTTGTCGCCGAACCGGGCGAGCCGCAGCGACCGCAGCTCGGCCCGGCCCAGCGCCGCCCGCGTCCAGCCGCCGATCCGGGCCGTCACCCGTGGGTCGCTGACGTGCCCGGCCACCGTCTTGCGCGCCACACCGAGGCGGGTCTGCACGTAGCCGAACTCGCGGTCGCCGTGTGCCGCCTGGTTGAGGTTCATGAAGTCCATGTCGATGTCGGCCCAGGGCAGGGCCACATTGGACTGTGTGTGCAGGTGCAGCAGCGGCAGGTCGAGCGCGTCCAGCCCGGCGATCCACATCTTGGCGGGTGAGAACGTGTGCATCCAGGCGATCACGCCGACCACGCCCTCGGTGCTGGCCGCGGCCCGGCAGCACCGCAGGATGGCCTCCGACGAGGTGAGCACCGGCTGCCACTCGACCGTGGCCGGCACGTCGGCGGCCGCGTCCAGCGCGGCGGCGATCTGCTGTGACTGTGCGGCGACCTGGCGCAGGGTGTCCGCGCCGTAGAGCTCCTGGCTGCCGGTGAGGAACCACAAGCGGCTCAAGTCCGTCCTCCCTGCGTCGAGCGGCGGGCGTGCAGACGGTGCAACACGTTCGAGGCACCGCGCCCGAAGTGGTCGTGCAACTCGCGGTAGTCGGCGTAGATCGGGTCGTACGCGTCGGCACGCTCGGGATCCGGCCGGTAGACGTCTGGTCCCCGGCTGCCCATCACCGCCGCGGCGGCCCGGACGTCCGGGTAGTGCCCGGCTGCCACCGCCGCGTGGATCGCCGAGCCCAGCGCCGGCCCCTGCGCCGACCCGATCACCGCGATCGGCCGGCGCAGCACGTCGGCGTACACCTGCATGACGAAGTCGTTCTTGAGGAGCCCGCCCGCGGCGACCACCTCGGTGACCGGCACACCGGCCGACTCGAACGTCTCGACGATCATCCGGGTGCCGAACGCGGTCGCCTCGACCAGCGCCCGGTACTGGTCCTCGGGCCGGGTGGCCAGCGTCTGGCCCAGGATCACGCCGGAGAGCGCGTGGTCGACCAGCACCGACCGGTTGCCGCTGTGCCAGTCGAGCGCGACCAGGCCGTGCGCGCCGACGGGCTGTGCCGCCGCCAGCTCGCTGAGATATTCGTGCAGGTCGCGCCCGCCGGCCGCGGCCACGTAGGAGGCCGGCACCGAGGTCTCCGCGAACCACGCGAAGATGTCGCCGACCCCGCTCTGGCCGGCCTCGTAGCCCCACAGCCCCGACACGATCCCGTCGGCCACCACGCCGCACATGCCTGGCACCTCCGCGAGCCCGTCGCTGGAGAGCACGTGACACGTCGAGGTGCCCATGATCGCGACGAGCTGGCCGGGCTCGACAGCGCGGGCGGCGGGTGCGGTGACGTGCGCGTC
Organism: Asanoa iriomotensis; assembly: GCF_016862515.1. Lineage (GTDB taxonomy): Bacteria > Actinomycetota > Actinomycetes > Mycobacteriales > Micromonosporaceae > Asanoa > Asanoa iriomotensis. Next base: position 33,569 of record NZ_BONC01000059.1, on the reverse strand, counting down.
CACGTTGCCGACCGCGACCGCGATCCCCTCCGGCAGGCCGGTCAGGGCCGCCGCACGTGCGGTCAGCGAGCCCGCGCGACCACCCAACGCCGACAGTGGGTGGCGCAGCTTGTCGACGAAGCCGGCGAAGCGCGGGTCGAGCGCCGCCAGATAATCGCGCGACGGGTACGAGCCGTCCTGGTGGATCCCTTTGTAGCCGGCGGTGCAGACGTTGCGGGTCTCCGCACCGCACAGCTCCCAGACGATCCAGTCGGCCGCCTCGATCCAGCGTTCGGCACGGTCGTACAGCTCCGGGTCCTCGTCGAGCAGCTGCAGGCCCTTGGCGAACTGCCATTCCGACGAGATCCGGCCGCCGTAGCGGCGCAGCCACGGCTCGCCGCGGGCGGCGGCGACCGCGTTGATCCGGTCGGCCTGGCCCTGTGCGGCGTGGTGTTTCCAGAGCTTCGGGTACGCGTGCGGCCGGTCCGCCAACCCGTCGACCTCGCAGAGCGGCGTGCCGTCGGCGAGGGTCGGCAGCACCGTGCAGGCGGTGAAGTCGGTCCCGATGCCCACCACGTCCGAGGCCGGGACTGCGGCGACCGCGAGCGCCTTCGGCACCGCCTCGCGCAGCACGTCGCGCCAGTCCTGCGGCACCTGCAGCGCCCAGTTCGGCGGCAGCGACCGGCCGCTGGCGGGCAGGGTGCGCTCGACGGCGCCGTGCGCGTACTCGTGCACCGCGGAGCCGACCTCGGCACCGTCGGAGACCCGGACCACCACGGCCCGGCCCGAGAGCGTGCCGAAGTCGATGCCGATCACGTGCGCGGCCATGGGCCCACCCCTCAGCGGCGGCGCCGGGTCACGGCGCGCTGCAGGACGATGAAGACGAACAGGAACAGTCCGATGAAGATCTTCGTCCACCAGGAGCTCAGATCACCCTGGAACGTGATGATCGTCTGGATCAGGCCGAGCACCAGCACGCCGAGCACGGTGCCGAGCAGGTAGCCGGAGCCGCCGGTGAGCAGCGTGCCGCCGATCACCACCGCGGCGATCGCGTCGAGCTCCATGCCGGAGGCGTGCAGCCCGTACCCGGAGAGCATGTAGAAGCTGAGCAGCACGCCGCCCAGGCCCGAGCACAGCCCGCTGATCGTGTAGACGGCGATCCGGGTGCGGCCGACGCGCAGGCCCATCAGCATCGCCGACTGCGGGTTGCCGCCGACCGCGTAGACGTCGCGGCCGAACGTCGTGTAGGCCAGCACGTAGGCGGCGATCAGCACGACGACGAGCGCGACCAGCACGCTGATCGTGATGAACCAGCCGCCGACCCAGAGCTGCGCGTTGGCCACCCGCACCCAGAACGGGTCGTCGATCCCGATCGAGGTGGTGCTGATGGCATAACAGAGCCCGCGGGCGAGGAACATGCCGGCCAGCGTCGCGATGAACGGCTGCACCTCGAAGTAATGGATCATCAGACCCATCCCGAGCCCGATCGTCGCGCCCATCAGCAGCGCGACCGGCAGCACGACCGCGGCCGGCCAGCCGTTCTCCAGCAGCAGCGCGACCACCATCGTGGTCAGGGCGACCACTGCGCCGACCGACAGGTCGATGCCGCCGGTCAGGATCACGAACGTCATGCCGACCGCGACCACGAGCAGGAACGCGTTGTCGATGAAGATGTTGAGCACGATCTGGGTGTCGCTGAAGCCCGGGTAGTTGATCACGCCGAGGCCGTACATCAGGGAGATCAACACCGCGGTGGCGGTGACCGGCAGGTACTTCTGGCGCAGCGGGAACCGGCGCGGCACGGTCGGGGCCGGCAACCGCGTCTCGACCTTGGTCATGCCGACACCTCCGCGGTCGGGCGACGACGAGCGAACCGGGCGCGGAAGGCGGGCGCCTGCACGAGGCAGAGGACCACCACGACCACCGCCTTGAACAGCAGGGTGACCTCGGGCGGGATGCCGATCGTGTAGATCGTCGTGTCGAGCGTCTTGATCAGCAGCGCGCCCACCACGGTGCCGGCGATCGAGAACCGGCCGCCGAGCAGCGAAGTGCCGCCGATCACGACCGCCAGGATCGCGTCGAGCTCGATCAGCAGGCCGGCGTTGTTGCCGTCGGCGCTGGACACCGTCGAGCTGACCATCAGCCCGGCCACGCCGGCACAGACCGCGCAGGCCACGTACGCGATGATGATCAACTGTCGCGAACGGATGCCGGCCAGGCGGCTCGCGCCCGCGTTGCCGCCCACCGACTCGAGCAGCATGCCGAACGCGCTGCGCCGGGTGACCAGCGCGACGACCGCGACCAGCGCGGCCGCGATGATCACCGGCACCGGGACGGCCAGGAGAAAACCCGTCGCGATCGCCTTGTACGGCGGCGAGTTGACGTTGATGATCTGGCCGCCCGTGATGAGCTGCGCGACGCCGCGGCCGGCGATCATCAGGATCAGCGTCGCGATGATCGGCTGGATGCCGACCACGCCGACCAGGAAGCCGTTCCACAGCCCGAGGCCGGCACAGAGCAGCAGCGCCAACGCCACGGCGACCAGGACGCCGCCGACCGCGCCCTGGTCGCCGAGCTGGCTGATCTGTTGGCAGGCCAGCGCACCGGAGATCGCCACGACCGCACCGACCGACAGGTCGATGCCGCCGGTCGCGATCACCAGCGTCATGCCGAGCGCGACCAGCATCAGCGGCGCGCCCTGGCGGAGGATATCGATCAGGGCGCCGAAGAGGTGCCCGTCGCGCAGCTCGATGGCGAAGAAGCCCGGCGTGAAGGCGAGGTTCCCGACGAGGAGCAACAACAACATCGCAACCGGCCAGAACAGGCGGTGCCGGACCAGGTTGCTCATGCCGTCACTTCCCCTCGGCTCGCGGGACCCGCGCCACCTCTCCATCTGCCGGCGGGCCAGAGCAACGGCCATCGGGCCGCCCGCCCGCTCATGTCGCCCCTCCGCTCGCGATCGCGGCCATCACCCGGTCGAGGTCGAGGCCGTCGGTGTTCTCGAGCTCGGTGACCAGCCGGCGGTCGCGCAGCACCGCGACCTTGTGGCTGAGCCGCAGCACCTCCTCCAGCTCGGCCGAGATGAACAGCACCGCCATGCCACCGTCGGACAGCTCGACCACCAGGCGCTGGATCTCGGCCTTGGCCCCGACGTCGATGCCGCGGGTGGGCTCGTCGAGGATCATCAGCCGCGGCTCGGTGATCAGCCAGCGGGCCAGCAGCACCTTCTGCTGGTTGCCGCCGCTGAGGTTGCGCACCGGCAGCTCCGGATCGGCCGGCCGGATGTCGAGCGCCTTGACAAAGCGGCCGACCAGCTCGTCCTGCCGGCCGCGGGGCACCGGGCGAGCCCAGCCACGAGCCGCCTGCAGGGCGAGCACGATGTTCTCGCGGACGGTCAGCTCCTCGACCAGGCCGTCGGTGCGCCTGTTCTCGGGGCAGTAGGCAATCCCGTGCCGCATCGCCGACTGCGGCCCCCGGAACGTGACGGGCGTGCCGTCGACCGCGATCTGGCCCTGGTCGGAACGGTCCGCGCCGAACAGCAGCCGGGCGATCTCGGTGCGGCCGGAGCCGAGCAGCCCGGCGAGGCCGACCACCTCGCCCTTGTGTATGCCGAGGGAGAACGGCGCGATGGCCCCGGCGCGGCCGACGCCGTCGGCGCTGACGACCGGTGTGCCCCGCTCGAGCGCGGCGACCTCGCGACGCGGCGCCTCCTCGATGTCCTCCAGCGCCGCCAGCTCCTTGCCGATCATCGCGGCGACCAGGTCGAGCTGGCTCAGCTCGGCGGTGCGATATTCGCCGACCCGGCGGCCGTTGCGCAGCACGGTCATCCGGTCCGCGATCTCGTAGACCTGGTCGAGGAAGTGCGTCACGAACAGGATCGCGATGCCGTCGTCCTTGAGCCCGCGCATCACCCGGAAGAGCTGGTCCACTTCGGACGCATCGAGGCTCGACGTCGGCTCGTCGAGGACCAGCACCTTGGCATCGACGTCAAGGGCACGGGCGATGGCGACCAGCTGTTGTACGGCGATCGAATGCGCACCCAGGTCCGAGCCGACGTCGATGGACAGCTGCAGGCGGGCGAGCAGCTCCTCGGCCCGGCGCCGCATCGCCGACCAGCGGATCCGGCCGAACCGGGTGGGCGCCCGGCCGATCAGCACGTTCTCCGCCACGGACAGGTTGGGGCAGAGGTTGATCTCCTGGTAGACGGTGCTGATGCCGGCCTGCTGAGCCTGGTGCGGCCCGGCGAAGGCGACCGGCTCACCGCCGAGCGTGATGTCGCCCTGGTCGTGGTGGTAGGCGCCGGTGAGCACTTTGATCAGGGTCGACTTGCCCGCGCCGTTCTCGCCCATCAGGGCGTGCACCTCGCCCGGGAACAACCGCAGATCGACGCCGTCGAGCGCGACGACGCCCGGGAACCGCTTGCCGATGCCCCGCATGACGAGCACCGGCTCCCTCTCCGACATGGCCCTCTCCTGTTTTGGGAAGGGGGTGGCCCCCGAAGGGGCCACCGTCGAGCTCAGTACTTGCGGTCGGGCAGCGCCGACTTGGCCTGCTCCTGGGTGAACGTGGTCTCCTCGGTCAGCACCCGCTCGGGCACCGTCTCGCCGGCGACCACCTTCTTGGCCAGGTCCATCAGCTGTGGGCCGAGCAGCGGGCTGCACTCCACGATGAAGTTGATCTTGCCGTCGGCGAGCGCCTGCATGCCGTCCTTCACCGCGTCGACGGTCACGATCTTGATGTCGGTGCCGGGCTTCTTGCCGGCCGCCTCGATCGCCTCGATGGCGCCGAGACCCATGTCGTCGTTGTGCGCGTAGAGCAGGTCGATGTCGGGGTTGGCCCGCAGGAAGGCCTCCATGACCTCCTTGCCCTTGACCCGCGTGAAGTCGCCGGGCTGCGAGGCGAGCATCTTGAACTTCGGGTCCGAGCCGATCACCGACGCGAAGCCCTCCTTGCGGTCGATGGCCGGCGCCGCACCGGTGTTGCCCTGCAGTTCGACCATGTTGACCGGGCCGCTCGCACTGGCGAACTCCTGCTTGACCCACTCGCCGGCCTTTTGGCCCTCCACCACGAAGTCGGAGCCGATAAACGTCTTGTAGAGCGTCTTGTCGGGTGAGTCGACGGCCCGGTCGGTCAGGATCACCGGGATGCCGGCGTCCTTGGCCTCCTTGAGAACGGTGTCCCAGCCGGACTCGACCACCGGCGAGAAGGCGATGATGTCGACCTTCTGCGAGATGAAGCTGCGGATGGCCTTGATCTGGTTTTCCTGCTTCTGCTGCGCGTCGGAGAACTGGAGCTTGATCCCGGCCGCCTCGGCGGACTCCTGGATGGACTTGGTGTTGGCCGTGCGCCAGCCGCTCTCGGCACCGACCTGGGAGAAGCCCATGACGATCTGGCCGTCGTCTTTGCCGGCCCCGGACCCCGTCCCGCTGCCGCCACCCCGTTCCTGGCCACCACAAGCGGCCAGCGCGGCAGCGACGAGCACGCCACCGAGCACAACCGCGGACACCTTTCTGAGCACGGCTTTCCTCCTCACGTACGTCGATGGCTCGCGTGTTGCGAGAATGTTAGCGCTCTCATAATCGACGTCAATAGCTCCGAAAGAACGATTGTTAGCGTTCACAGCCGCGTTATGATCGACAAGGCGGGTAGAGTGTCGGCCGAGGAGTTGCCATGGATCAGCCGTCTCCGCCACGACCGGCGGTGATGATCGACGTCGCCCGACTGGCCGGCGTCTCGCACCAGACCGTCTCGCGCGTGCTCAACGGCCACCCGAGCGTTCGCAGCGAGACCCGGGAACGCGTGCTGACCGCCGTCCGTCAGCTCAACTACCGCCCCAACGCGCTCGCCCGCGGTCTGGCCGGGCGCCGATCGCGGGTGCTGGGCGTCGTCAGCTTCGACACCATCCTCTATGGACCGGCCGCCACCCTGCTCGGCGTCGAGCGGGCGGCCCGGGCCGCGGGCTACGGCGTGAGCATCGTGACGCTCGAGCAACTCGACCACGACGGCGTCGGCGACGCGCTGAGCGCGCTGGCCGAGCAGTCGGTGGCCGGCGTCGTCATCATCGCGCCGTTCACCAACACGGCCGCCGCCCTGCGCTCACTGCCGACCGGCATTCCCGCGGTGGTCGTCGAGGCCGGCACCAGCGGCGCGCTGCCGGCCATCTCGGTCGACCAGGTCGCGGGCGCCCGCCTGGCGGTGCAACACCTGCTCACGCTCGGCCACGCGACGGTGTGGCACGTGCGCGGCCCGCAGAACTGGCGCGAGGCCCGCGATCGCGAGTCGGCCTGGCGGTCCACACTAGAAGAGGCCGGTGCGACCGTGCCACCGGCGATCGACGGCGACTGGAGCGCGCGGTCAGGCTACGAAGCCGGCCTGCGGCTCGCCGGCGACCCTCGCGTGACGGCGGTGTTCTGCGCCAACGACCAGCAGGCGTTGGGTCTGCTGCGGGCGTTCCACGAGCGCGGGGTGCGCGTGCCCGACGACGTGAGCGTGGTCGGTTTCGACGACATCCCCGAGGCCGAGTTCATGTCACCGCCGCTGACCACGATCCGGCAGGACTTCGACGAGGTCGGCCGCCGCTGCCTGGGCATGCTGCTCGACCTCCTCGACGCCCCGCCCGACCTGCTGGGCGAGGCCTATCCCCGCGTCGCGCCGGCCCTGGTCGCCCGCGCGAGCACCGGACCGGCCAGGTCCTAGAGGCGGATGTCGCCGATCTCGACGCTCCAGAGCAGGTCCGTGAGGTGCTCCAGCGCCCGGGCCAGATAGCGCCGGTAGGTGCTCAACGGCAGGTCGAGGACCTGTGCGGCGGCTTCCTGCGTGGGCGCCGGTCGCAGGTACGTGCGATGCAGGACCGCCTGGAGCCGGTCGCCCTTGGGCTCGTCGCCGAGGCGGGCGACGGCGGTCTCGATCGTGGCGCGCAGTCGGGCCGCCGTCGGCCCGGTGGCGGTCGAAGCCAGCATCGAGCCGAGCAGCGGGCTGGCGGCGAGTTGGTCCGGACGGTGCAGCACCGGCAGCGCCGATTTGACGGCCGCGGCGAACCGGTCGCGGTCCAACGGCGGCGGGCGCAGCAGCGCGGCCGGCGGTGGTCCGGTCTCACCTGAGTGCCCGCGCTCCCGCATCAGCTCGAGCCAGACGTCGACCGGCAGGCGTCGCCAGTCGATGCCGAAGGCGACGTGCCGCCGGCCCTCGACGTCCACCTCGACCAGGGGTGCGAGTGCCGAGTGGTCGAATCGCGGCCCCCAGAACTCGGGGTCGACGGTGACGGCGAACGTCCAGGCGAGCGGGCGGGTCAGCCACTCCAGCACGCTCGACACCGGCGCGACGAGCACGGCGTACGGGTCGCGTTGGTAGTCGTCGGCGCCGCCGACGAGCCGGACGACGTTGACCAGCTCGCCCGGCCGGGTGGGACCGTGCCGGGCGACGTGCTCCCGGACGGCCCGGACCACCGGGTCCCGCTCCTCCAGCCCGGAACCGCTGGGCAGGAACAGGTGCAGGGCGAACCCGGCCACGCCGGCGCGGCCGCGTACCACGTAGAGGTGTTCGGGCTGATCCTCGAGCCAGGCACCGGCGAGCTCGGCGCTCGCGGGTCCTTCGAACCGCTCGACGATCCCCAGCACCTGGTCGTGGTCGTCGGCCCGGGCCGGAACGACCGCGGCCGAACCCACCGCCCGCAACGCCGCGAACGCGCTGGCATAAGGGCTGTTGCGCATCAGGAAGAGCAGCTGCTGGCCGTGCTGTTGCTGGTCGGGCCCGGTGGTGCCGCGCAGGCCGGCCACGGTGTAGGCGTGGATCGTGCGGTGGTGCGTGTGGTAGCGCTGCGGCATCCGGCGCTCGAACTCCGCGTCGAGCACGTCGCGCGCCAGGTCGTGGGCGAACAGCCCGCGCGGGCCGCGGGTGACGAACGGCCGTCCGGCCAGCCACCGCCACACCTCGGGTGCGTCGGCGCCGATCATGTGTGCCAGCAGGTCCTCGGTGGTCAGCCAGGCGATCGCGCAGGTCGCGAGGCCGGTCAGGTGGGCGTCGCTGGGCACGTCGGCCAGGAACGACTCCAACAGCACCGAGACGAGGTCGGGCGCGTCGGCGAGGGCGTCGGGCACCTTGCCGGCGGCCGCGAGGTCGGCCAGCAACGCGATGGTCAGCGGATGCCCGCGGCCGAGCCGGACGAGATGCGACCGCACGGCCGGGGCGACGCCGGAGTGGGCCAGGACTTCGTCGCTCTCCGCCGCGTCGAAATGGTCGAGCGCGTGCACGCCGACGAGCTGCCGCCAGCCGGCGTCGGCCCGCCAGGGCGGTGCCGGCGGCTCGCGACCGGCAAGCACGACGACGGTGTCGGCGCGCAGGCCCGGCACGAACGCGCCGCGGATCCAGTCGTCGATGGGCGCGAGCTCCTCGTAGCCGTCGACCAGCAGCACGGCGCCCGCGAGGTCCCGGGGGCCGATCGCCGCCGTCAGCCCCTCCGGTGACGGGTCGACCTCACGACCGTCGACCTCCACCACCGCGCGGCCGGCGGCCCGGGCCCGGGCGCGCAACTCGGCCAGCAGCGTTGTCTTGCCGATGCCACCCTGGCCGTGCACGAAGAGCACCCGCCGCGCCGTGCGCCCGGCGAGGCAGTCGTCGAAGCTGGCCACCTCGCGGCGGCGCCCGACGAAGCGGTCGCGCCGCGCCGCGTCCAGCAGCTCGCCAAGGCTCAGGGTCACGGCCTCACTGTCCGCCGCGGGGCGTCCTTTGAACAGCGGTTGGCCACAATCTGACGTGGTGGGTGAACGGCCGCCGGACCGATCGTGTGCGGCATGGAAATCCGGAGGTGGGGCCTCAGTCTCGTCGCCACCGCGATGTCGGCGTACGCGCTGGACGTGGTCGCGGCGGCGGCCGGCGCCGGTCTGGTGGCCGCTGGGCTGCTCGACGGGCTGCGCCAGCAGTGGGTGGTGGCCGTTCTCGTCGCCAGCTATGCGATCTGGGCGTGGGGGCTGCGGGCCAACCTGCGGGCGAACGGCGCTCTGCTCGTCGCGACGGGCACTAGCACCAACGTGCTGTCCAAGGCGGCGTACGACCTGCTCGTGCGGCGCGCGAAAGGCGACCGGGCGCCGCGGGTGGCCGCGGCCGTCACGTACGCCGGCACCGAGGTCGTCAAGGAGCTGCCCTACTACGGTGTCGCGTTCGGCGCCGCGGTCTCCGTCGAGGCGATCACCTCGGCGGACGCGCTGGTGTTCCTCGCGGGCGCCAACGTGGCCGCGGCCGCGTACGAGTACGGGCTCGCCCGCGTCACCCGCGTCTTCTTGAGTCGCCGGTACGCGTCCTTCGAAGACGACTGGGTTCCGGCGCGCTACCTCACCGACTACTACAGCGCGGTCGAGCCCGACGAGGTCGCCACCATCGCGTTCATCGTCGACGCGTTGCGGCACGCCGAGCGCGACCGACCGGTCCTGTTCTTCGGCGTGGGCCCCACGCTCCACCACGTCTTCGCGGCCGCGGAGCTGGCCTCCGAGCTCCACCTGGGCGACTACCTGCCGGCGAACCTCGCCGAGCTCCAGCGCTGGATCGACGGCGCACCGGGCGCGCACGACTGGCGGCCGTTCGTGCGGCACACCCTGCGCTGCGAGGGAATCGTCGACCCGACGGACGCCGAGGTGTCGGCCCGCGAGGAGCTCACCAAGAAGAAGATCACCCAACTGGTACGCGTCGACGCGCGGCAGGCGCACCCGCTCGACGAGTCCTACGCGACCGTGGTCAGCCCGTACTGCGCCGATTCCGCGACCGACGACATCGCCACGTGGCGCCGGCTGATGCGGAACATCACCGGGCTGGTCCGCCCCGGTGGCCTGTTCGTCACCGCCGCCCTGCACCGTTCCCGCGGCTACACCGTTGGCGGCCGGCGCTTTCCCAGCGCGAACGTCGGCGCCGACGACCTGCGCGCGGCCCTGCGCACGGATTTCGACCCGGCGCGGGGATCGATCGAGGTGTGCCCGACGGGCCAGGACGCGGCACACGGCTACGCGTCGGTCATCCTGTGCTGGGCGCGCAAACGCAGCGTTCAAGATCATCCGATCGGCTGATCGACGGGGCCAACGGCGGTGTTCGAGCCGTCGTAGGCTGCCCGCTGTGCCCGCCCTAGCAGCGCCTGACATCGACCCCGCCGCCGCCTTTCCCGACGTTCGCGCGCTGCGCGATGCCGCCAAAGCACGGAACTGGCAGGCGGTCGAGGCCGGTTTCGGCCGGCTCGTGGACCCCGCCGTGCACCGGCTCGCCGTGAGCCAGGTCGGTGACGCGCTCGACCGCGGTCTCGTCGAGTCGGTCGCGGCTGCCAACCCGATCGACCCGCTGTCGCAGACGCTGCTGGCGTGGCGGCTGGTGCACGACGGCTGGAACATCCGCACGGGAGCCTGGGGCAACAACGTCAGCCAGGAGCAGTGGAAGGCGTTCCACACCCACCTGCACCGTGCGGAGCAGATCCTCATCGAGGTGACCGCCCGGCATCCGGGCTACACCAGCGCGTGGACCGAGCGGCTCCACACCGCGCGGGGGCTCAGCCTGGGCCAGGCCGAGGCACGCCGGCGCTACGAGCGGCTCAGCGCGGGAGCACCGGGGTTCTACGCGGCGCAGGACGCGATGGTGCAGCAACTCTGCCCGAAGTGGGGCGGCTCGTACGAGGCGATGCATGGCTTCGCCGTCGAGTGCGTGCGGTCGGCACCGCCGGGCTCGGTCAACGGCGGGATGGTGCCGGCGGCGCACATCGAGCACTGGCTGCTGTTGACCCGCGACGAGGACGACCGCGCCGGAGCGGCCTACCTCAAGCGGCCCGAGGTCCAGCAGGAGCTGCGCTGGGCGGCCGAGCAGTCCGTGTTCCACCCCGCGTTCCGGCCGGGGCCCGACTGGGTCGACGCACACTCGCTGTTCGCGATGGCGTTCAGCCTGGCCGAGAACTATCAGGCCGCGGCGGCGCACTTCAACGCCTTGCTCCACGGCGGCAATCTCGCGAGCGAGTCGGGATGGCAATACCTGGGCGACGCGGCGAAGGAGTTCGCCGCGCATCGCGAACGCGCGTTCCAGAAGGGATTCGGCCGGTGATCCGGGAGACAGAGGTCGACGGCGTGCGGACGCTGTTGGCTCGCAAGAGCGGCCCGCTCGTCGCCGGGCTCACCTTCCGGGTGGGCCGCGCGGACGAGACCCTGGCCACGGCCGGCATCACGCACCTGCTGGAGCACCTCGCGCTGCACCACAGCGGGTTGAGCGACTATCACTACAACGGCGCGACCGGTTCGATCGTCACACATTTCCACCTGACGGGCTCCGAGGACGACGTGGTCAAGCACCTGATCGGGGTGTGCGACGCGCTGGCCAACCTGCCGCTGGACAGGCTGGAGACGGAGAAGGGCATCCTGCGCACGGAGGCCGCCGGCCGCAAGGTCGGCGTCGGCGACGCGATGCCGCTGTGGCGCTACGGAGCACAGGGTTATGGCCTGCTCAGCTACGACGAGCTCGGCCTGCCGCGGCTGACGCCCGACGACCTGCGGCACTGGGCGGCGACCTGGTTCACGCGGCAGAACGCGGTGCTGTGGATCACCTCGGACCAGGTGCCCGCCGGCCTTCGGCTACGCCTGCCAGAGGGAACGCTCCGGCCCGTGCCGCGACCGTCGTCCGCGCTGCCGACCACCCCCGCGTACTTCAGCGACCGCGTCAACGGCGTCGTCTTCGACGCGGTGGTCCGCCGGAGCGCGCCTGCGTCGGTGTTCTCGGCGGTGCTGGAGCGGGAGATGTACCGCAACCTGCGCCAGGAGGGCGGCTATTCGTACCAGGCCAGCACCTCGTACGACCCGCGCGGCGACGCGTTCGCCACCGTGACCGCGTTCGCCGACGCGCTGCCGGACAAGCAGGACGCGGTGCTCGGCGGCTTCCTCGACGTGCTGGCCAAGCTCCGCGTCGGCCGGGTCGACCCGGCCGACGTCGCCAGCGTGCGCACGCAGGCGGAGGAGGCCCTGCGACACGACGACCGCGACGCGGCCCGCCTGCCCGGTGCGGCGATGAACCTTCTCACGGGTTATCCGAACCAGCCGGCCGAGGAGCTCCTGGCAGAGGTACGCGCGGTCACGGTCGACGACGTCCAGGCGGTGGCGACCGAAGCCACCGGCACGGGTCTGCTGCTCGTGCCGGCCGGCCTGAACGCGGAGTGGGCCGGCTACGTGCCGGCGCCGACCTTCTCGACCACGGCGGTCGACGGTCTGCGCTATGGGTCCAAACAGGGCAGCGACCTCACGCTGGTCGTCGGGCACGAAGGCGTCAGCCTCGTCGACGGCACCCACGCCGTGACGGTCCGCTACGCGGAGTGCGCGGTCGCGATGGCCTGGCCGGACGGCGCCCGCCAGCTCATCGGCCTCGACAGCATCTCGGTGCGGATCGAGCCCACCCTCTACCCGATCGGCCCCGACGTGATCGCCCGCGTCGACGCCGGGGTGCCGCCGGGCCGCCTGGTCTGGCAGCCGCCGCGCGAACCGTCCGCGATCCCACAACCGAAACCGGCCCCGTCGTCCACCACCACGCCAAAACGCGGACCGGTCGCGACCGCCGGCTTCATCACGCTGATCGTGCTCGCCTCGATCATGGGCGTGCTGTCGTGCCTGTGCGGCATCGCGATCTTCTCCGCCGACCCGGCCAACCCGGACGACGACGTCCTCCGGGACCCGGTGACCTACACGATGTTCGGCATCGTCCTCGCGGCCATGATCGCCTTCGTCGTCGGCGCCATCAGGCTCGGCCGACGCCGCCGGGCAAGCTGACAAACAGGCCGGGATGCGGGCTCCGGGCAACACCCCGGAGCCCGCACCGACCGGCTAGCCGAAGGCCTTCACTTCGAGCAGGCCGACCGAGCCCGTGCCGCTCTGCAGCGCGACCCGCAGCCGGGTGGTGCTCACCTGGCCGAAGGTCACGGTGTTGTACGCGTTGAGCGCCAACGGATACCCGCTCGCCGACGGCACGTTCACGTACGCGCTGCCGTTCCAGTACTGCAGGGTCCAGGACGCCGGGACGCGTACGCCGCCGTTGTCGTCGAAGAAGTAGACCTGCGCCGACCGCAGCGTCTGCGCCGACGGCCAGGTCAGCTCCGCCCACTGCGCACCCGTGTTGGGCCAGGTTCCCCAGCGCGGGTTGACCGTGTCGTTGGACGACGGCGGGTCGATGCCGTCATTGATCGCCGCGACGCTTTCCCACGACGAGGTGTACGACGCGGACGGCGTCGCCGACAGGGCGAGGTTGCCGCCCGGGTCCGGATCCGGGTCCGGGTCCGGGTTCGTGCCGCCCCGGTTGTAGAGCTTCAGCTCGGTCAACCCGGTCTTCGCCGACCCGGACGCGTGGGTGAACTGGATCCGCAGCCGCGTCGTCGAGACCGGCGTGAAGCGCACGTTGTTGTAGTTGGACTGCGGCGACCCCGGCGTCTTGACCTGGTTGCCCGCCGCTACGAACGCACTGCCGTTCCAGTACTGCACGGTGTACGACGCGGGTGGCCGGTAGCGGTTGGTCGCCCGGTCGTTGCGGAAGTAGATCCGCGCCTCGTCCACGGCCCGGCTGGTGCCGAAGTTCACCTCGTACCAGTCGGTGGTGTTGGGGCTGCCGTAGCTGCCCCAGATCGGGGCGTTGGTCGGGAAGCCGTCGACCGCACCGGCGGTCGAGGTGCCCGACGCCGTGTAGGACGCCGACACCGACGCCCCCGACGCCAGGTTCGGCAGCGTGGAGGTGAGGTCGACGCCCGCCTTCGCGGCGATGTCGACCATCCGCGCGCTGTTCTGGTTGACGTTCTGCGGCGCCTGGAGGCCCGAGAACGCGGCGCTGAAGTTGACCACGCCCGACCCGGACGGGAAGGTGACCGAGCCGTTGGCCGGGTTGTAGAGGACCCGGGTGAGCCGGTCGACGGTGGCCACCCGCGTGCCGTTGAGGAAGATGGAGTAGCCCTGCGGCACCCCGCTGTAGCGGGTCACGCCGTCGGCCGGGTCGTCCCAGACGATCGACAGGTTGGCGTTGCGGTAGCGCAGGTTGTTGACCGCGAAGTGGGTCCACCCGATGTTGATCGGCGACAGCTCGATCTGCGTGTCCACCCGCGGCCGCAGCCCGGCGACGTCCTCGATGACGGTCCAGTTGCTGCTGCCCAGGATGTTGTGGTGGATCCAGGACCGGTAGGTGATGCTGCTGCCGTTCCAGTCGGCCCAGAACTCGTTGGCGTCCGGATACCGGGTGTCGCCGCCGATGTACTGCGCCCAGGCGTTCCAGTAGAGCAGCTTCTTGTAGTCCTCGGTGGTCATCCACGAGTTCGGGTAGTTGCGCAGCGCCGACGAGTAGAGCCGGAACTGCACGGTCGAGTTGATGGTCGAGAAGTTGTTGCTGCCCGGCTGCCCGGCCGCCGCTGCCGCCGCCTTGTCGCGCTGGTTGGCGGTGTAGAACGGGAAGATCGGATACTCGGCCGGGTCCGCGAACAGCCGCAACGCCTCGCGGTACTGCGCGGTGTTGGGCATCAGGCCCACGGAGTACGGGTAGTAGTTGTTGATCTCCTTCCACGGCACGAACGCGTTCGTGCTGACGTGCTTGTGCTCCAGGAGCTGCCGCGACGGGTTCCACAGCGTGTTGATGACGCCGTTGCGGATCCGGTCGGCCAGCGTCTGCAGCTCGCTGGCCTTGGCGGTGTTGCCCAGCAATGCGTACGCCTGCTGCGACGCGACCGCGCCGGCCCACACGTACGCCGTCTCGGCCCGGTCGAGGTTGCCGGAGCGCCAGTGGAACGACACCGCGTCGGCGTCGTTGCCGGTCATCGCGCCCCAGTCGTACTCGATGACACCGTTGTTGTTGGTGTCGTAGGTGGCGAGCTGACCCTTGGCGTCCCCCTCCGCATACTTCGCGAAGTTCTGCAGCAGCCCCGGCTGTCCACCATGGATCTGGTAAGCCTTCCACGCCGCCTCCGACACGTACTGCGTGTAGGAGTTCGACCAGTTCTCCGGGTCACCCGGGTTGTCGACGAACCGTCCGTTGGCGGAGTACTGCCCGATCGACAGCCACGGCCCGTACGAGTACTCCGGCGACCGCAGATACTTCAGGTCGTCGATGTGCATCGGCTGGGTCAGCACGATCGCGTTGTTGTAGCCCGTGACGCCCTCGATCGACTGCGGGAACTGGTAGTCCTGGCCCGGGATGTCGACGTCGAGGTAGTTGAAGCGCATCAGCCACCAGCGGTAGTAGATGTTCTTCTTGATCGCCGCGTCCGGCACGTCGATGTACGGCAGGTTCTGCGCCCACCACAGGTTGTACGCCCGCACGTGGGTGGCATAGGCGGTCGCCGGCGTGAAGCCGCGGTAGCTATTGTACTCGGTCAGGGAAGCCGGGATCTCGTTGGCCACGAAGCCCAACTGCACCTTCGTGCTCACGGTCTGGCCGGCCCCGACCGTCACCGAGCGGCTGAGCCCGCCGCTGCTGACGGTGAACCCGTCACCGGAGAAGCGCGGGAACAGCGTGGTGAGGTTGTTCTTCACGGCCCGGGTGCCGGTCAGCTCGGAGCCGCTGCCGGTCGCCGCGTACGGCGAGGTCGCCCGCAAGGAGATCGTCGCCGACGCCGTGCCCGTGTTGGCGACGTCCATGTTGGTCACCAGCACGTTGTTGTGCGTGATGAACTTCGTGACCGTGATCCGGATCGAGCCACTGGTGTGCACGCTGCGCCAGAAGCTCGGTGCCTGGAACCGCTGCGCCGACTGCTCGGTGAACGTGCCGGGCGACGGCGTGATGGTGTAGGCGCCCTGGCTGCTGATGTTGTCCCAGTAGGCGGCGTTGCCGCCGAAGCCGATCACCGATGGCGTGTGGGTGTACATGTACGCGCCCCGGCCGCGAGTCATCAGCCAGGAGCCGGCCGGGTCGTTGCCCGAGCGGCCGAGCAGGCGGTCCATCCAGAAGTCGGTGCCGCCGCTCTCGGCGTCGTAGATGGCCTGCATGGTGCTGTTGGCGTTGTAGCCGACCGGCGGCTGCGGTATCGAGCCGCTGTTGCCGAAGGTCGGGTAGCCGATCGTCTGTGCCGCAGCGGCGGGGGTTGCCGCGATGACGCTCAACAGGCTGCCGGCGAGGACGGCGACGAGACCGGCGGCCAGCTTGGGGCGTCGTGTACGTAGGGACATGGGGCTCACCTCCTAAGACTGAAATGCCTGCCACTCGAGGACGCCGGTCGAGAAACCGGACCGAGAGGTGATCGACAGCCGCAACCGGGTCGTGCTGACCGCGGTGAACGTCGTCGAGTTGAACGTGTTGCCGGCGACACCACAGGCCGACTGACCGGGCACGGCGACGTAGGCGCTGCCGTTCCAGTGCTGCACCTGGCACGAGGCCGGCAGGTCGATGCCCTGGTTGTCGTCGAACCAGTAGGTGGCCACCCGGTTGATCGACCGGGCCGACGGCCACTGGTACTCGATCCACTGGGTGCCCTGCTGCGGCCAGTTGCCGTACGCGAGGTTGGAGCGGTCCTGCGAGGTGGCCGGCGTGCCGCCGTTGTTGATCGCGGCCAGCGACTCCCACGACGACACGTACGACGTCGACGCGGTCGCGCTGGGCCCGAGGTTGGTGCCCGAGGTCGGCGGGTTGGTCGGGCCGCCCGGGTTCGCCGGCGGCCCGGTGGTGGTCTGCACCACCCGCTGGATCGTCCCGTCGGAGTTGAAGAACATCTGGTCGACCGCCACCGAGCGGCGGAAGTTGCCACCGCCGGGCGCGTTCGCGTTGTGGTAGACCATGTACCACTGCCCGTTGAACTCGACCACCCCGGCGTGGTTGGTGGTCGACGAGACCTGGCCGAGCACGATGCCGCGGTGGGTCCACGGCCCCATCGGGTTCGTCGCCGTCGCGTACCGCTGGCAGGCGTAACTGGAACTGGTCACGCACCCGTTGGTGTCGTTCGCGGCGTAGATCATGTAGTAGAGCCCGTTGCGCTTGAACATGAACGGGGCCTCCCAGTAGTTGGTGAGCCCCTGCGGCGTGACGACCGAGCCGACCGTGTCGATCATGTTCGAGGCCAGCCGGACGGCCCGTGGTGCCCAGTAGCCGCCCCAGTACATGTAGGCCTGGCCGTCGTCGTCGACGAACACCGTCGGGTCGATGTTGAGCCCCGACGAGTTGGCCGTGCTGTCGCTGATCAGCGGGCCGCCCTTGGCGTCGGTGAACGGGCCGAGCGGGCTGTCGCCGACCGCCACGCCGATGTTCATCCAGCCCGGGCCGTTGCCGTTGATCGACGTGTACCAGTAGTAGCGCCCGTTGCGGGGCTCGACCTCGCTGGCCCAGGCGTCGGCACCCGCCCACGGGAACGTGGCGATGTTGGCGCGCACGCCGCGGTCGGTCCAGGTGGCCGCGTCCGTCGACGACAGCACGTGCCACTCCCGCATGACGAAGTTCTGCTGGCTGGTCGAGGCCTCGTCGCGGCCGGTGTAGACGTACATGGTGTTGCCGACGACCAGCGGCGCCGGGTCGGCGGTGTAGATGCTGGTGATGACGGGGTTGGCGGCCTGTGCGGCGGCACCGAACAGCACGGCGGCCGCCAGGGTCACCACCCCGGCGATCACCGCGAGACGTTTCCTCATCGAGGGCTCCCTTACTGGCCGGAGGAGTTGAGGGCAGCGATCTCGCTGGCGGACAGCGCACGGCTGTAGACGCGGAAGCCATCCACCGCGGCGTTCAGATACGGGTCACCGCTGTACTGCGAGCGCCCGATCCAGTTCTGCGTGGTCGTGCCGAGGCTCGAAGGCCGGGTGGTGAGCGCGGAGTTGCGGGCGACCTCCGCGCCGTTGACGTAGAGGATGCCGACGTTGCCGGTGTGCGTGACGGCGACGTGGGTCCACACGCCGGCGGGCAGGGCCGCCGGCGCGTCGATGCGCTGCTCGCCGCCGGCCCCGCCTGCGGTGATGGCGTAGCGGGCGGTGCCGCTGCCACTGCGCGGGACCAGGAACATGTTGGTGCCCGTGCCGCTGCCGAAGTCGAACAGCCGGGCCCAGTTGGCAAGGGTGGTGACGCGCACCCAGGTGGCGACCGTGAACGCGGTCGCGCCGGCCAGGATGCCGGACGGCAGGCTCACGTACTGGCTGGATCCGTTGAGGTTGACCGCGTTGCCGCTGCGCCCGGTGGTCCGCCCGGCGCCGCCGGCCAGCGTGGCGGTGCGGCCGTTGCCGGTCGCGTCGGCCGCGGTGGTGCCCGACGTCTCGTCGAACGGATAGTGCGCGACGAACGCCGGCAGGTTCGGTGTCGAGGTGACGTTCCAGTAGACGGTGTAGCGGACGCCGTGCGTCTTGTAGAACGGCAGCAGCGTCACCGCGCCCGTCGAAGCTGTCGCGGTGTACTGCAACGGCGTGCTGGAGGCCGCCAGCGTGCTCGCGTTGAGCGTCGGCAGCCCGCTGAGGTTCGTCGAGCCGTACTGCCCGGCGAGCACGATCGGCCCGTGCTTGACCGCGCGCACGGCGGAGTTGTCGGGCGTGGGCTCGATGGCCAGCGACATCGGCAGGCTGATGTCGACCGTGTCGCCGCTGGCCCAGGTGCGGTTGATGGCCAGGTAGCTGCCCGGCGTCGCCGTGCCCTGCACGACCCCGTTGACCCGCACCTGCGCGCCCGAGGTCCAGGACGGGATGCGCACCCGCAGGTCGATCGGGCCGGAGCCGGTCACGGTGAGCCGGCTGGTCGGTGCTTCCGGATAGGTGGTGTCCTGCCGGATCGTGATGCTGCGCCCGGGCCAGGTCAACGTGGACGCGATGAACAGGTTCACCCACAGGGTGTTGCCGTTGTAGAAGTAGATGCTGTCGCCGTACTTCGTGTTGGTCTCCATGCCCGTGCCGTGGCAACAGGTGAAGTTGTTGTAGTCGTTGCTGTAGGTCTTGATGCCACCGGCCCGCAACGGCACGTAGTAGCAGTGGAAGCCGTGCGTGGAGCTCGGGTTCTGCGCGCCCAGCAGGTGGTTGTAGAGGGCCTTCTCGTAGAAGTCCATCAGCTCGGCGGCCCGGTTCGGGAACGTGAAGAACAACTGCCGGGTCAGCTTGAGCATGTTGTACGAGTTGCAGCACTCACAGGTCGAGTCCGACAGCTCGCTGGCGATCGCGTTCGGGGGCTGGAAATACTCGCCGTTCGAGTTGCCGCCGATCGCGTACGAGTGCTGGTTGACGACGAAGTTCCAGAAGTTCGACGCGATGTCGCGATAGCGCGTGGTGCCGGTGGCGTGGAAGCCGCGGATCGCCGCCAGCGCCTTGGGGATCTGCGTGTTGGCGTGGAAGCCGTTGAGCTGGTCGACGTTGTTGGCCAACGGATCGAAGATCTGCGCGTGGTCGAAATACTGTGCCGTCGTGAGGTGCGCGGCGTTCTCCCCGTACTGGTAGAGGTTGTAGAGGGTCTCGCCGACGCCGCCGAACTCCGTGCGCAGCATGGCCTGCCGCTGGCTGAGCGTCAGCCGGCTGTTGCGGAACTGCACCCAGGCGGCCTTGCGGTTGAGGATCGTCAGCGCCTGCGCGTTGCCGGCCAGCAGGTGCATGTCGAGCAGGCCGGCCATGATCTTGTGCAGCGTGTAGTAGGGCGCCCAGACCGCCTGGCCGGTCTCCACCCGGTCGATGAAGCTTTCCGGGTACGCCGACAGATAGCCGGTGTTGAAGCCGCGGGCGGTGGCCCGGTCCTGGCACAGCCCGAGTTGGGTGACGATGTAGTCGCCCTTGGTCTTGTAGGAGGCGTCGCCGGTGCTCGCGTACGCCTGGGCGAGGGCGCTGAGCACGTGGCCGAGCGAGTGGCCGCGCAGCTCGGTGGTCGGCGACTCCCAGCCGCCGCACGGGGTCGCCGACGAGGCGATGCCGGCGTTGACGCGGAACATGTGCAGCAGCCGGTCCGCGTCGAGGAACGTCAGGTAGGACATCGTGCGGCCGGCGTTGGCCTGGAACGGGCCGGACAGCAGGCGCACGGCGGTGAGCGGGAAGGCGTACGCCGAGACACCGTTGTCCGGGCGCACGGCCTGCGCCGTGCCGGGGAACGCCGTGGCGGCGGTCGTCGCCACCGCGGTCGCCGCGCCGGCCTTGAGGACGGTCCGGCGCGACAGCGGGGGTCTGTGCATGGTGGGGGCACCTCCAGAAATAGATGAAGATCAATTTCTTTGACCGGAGTCCGCCCGGGGCGTCGGCAGAGTCCGGATTGTTACCCCTTGATGGCGCCCGAGGTGAAGCCTCGGACGTAGCTGCGCTGCATGAACGCGAAGAGGATCAGGCAGGGCACGGCCATGAAGACGACGCCGGCCTCGAGGGCGGCGTAGTCGATCGAGCCGTGGCTGGCCGTGCGCATATTGACGACCGCGAGCGTGGTGGTGAACTTGTCGGTCGAGTTGAGCAGGATCAGCGGCGCGAAGAACTCGCTCCACGAGGTGAGGAACGCGAACAGGCCGACCGTGATCAGCCCCGGCTTCACTGCCGGCAGCATGATCCGCACGAGCGTGCCGACACTGGCACAGCCGTCCATCTGTGCCGACTCTTCGAGCTCGCGCGGCACCGCCTCGAACGAGTTACGCATCATGAAGATCGAGAAGGGTAGCTGGAACATGATCAGCACGAGGCTCAGCCCGATCAGGGTGTCCTCCAGGCCGAGCCAGCCCAGCAGCACGTAGAGGGCGATCAGGATCGTCGCGTACGGGACCATCAGGATCGCGAGGGTGACCAGGAAGAGCAGGTCGCGGCCCGGGAAGCGGAACCGGCCGAAGGCGTAGCCGCCGAGGGTCGCGACGAACAGGGTGCCGCCGACGGTGAGCGCGCTGACCACCAGGCTGTTGATCACGTGGTGCGGCCGCACGCCGTTGTCGGAGGTGAACAGCCGGTCGTAGTTCTCCAGCCCGAAGCCGGAGCCGGTGCGGACCGAGGCCCACCCGCTCCACAGCAACGGGAACAGGAACAGGATGGCCAGCGCGGCGCCGGTTACCGAATAGCCGATGCGGGAGCGGTTCATCTCTTCCCTCAGCTCGACCGGCGGCGCAGCACGCCGAGTTGGATGACGTTGAAGACGATCAGGACCCCCAGCAGCACCACCGAGATGCCGGCGGCCGAGCCGAGGTCGAGGCGGATGAACGCCTCGCGGTAGATCACCATGACCAGCGAGGTCGTGCTGTTGTCGGGGCCGCCCCGGGTCAGGATCCAGAACTGGTCGAAGGCCAGCAGCGACCCGGTCACCATCAACGTGAGCACGAGCGCGATCGTCGGTCGCAACAAGGGAAGCGTGATGCGCCGGAAGGTCTGCCACCGGCTGGCGCCGTCGACCCGGGCCGCCTCGTAGATCTCCGGCGGGATCGCCTGCAGCCCGGTCAACAGGATCAGCATGTTGAAGCCCGCGAACCGCCAGAGCACCAGCACGACCGCGGAGCCGAGAGCCGAGTTGGCGCTGCCGCTGGTCCACGAGACGTAGCCGTCGACCAGCCCGACCGCCCGCAGCAGGTCGCTGATCGGGCCGATCTCGTCGCTGAGCAGGCCCAGGAAGAGCAGCGAGGCGCTGGCGAACCCGACGGCCATGGGCAGGAAGAAGGCGGTGCGGAAGAACCCGACGCCAGGCCGGCGATGCTGGACCAGCAGGGCCAGGCCCAGCGAGACCGCGAAGAGCAGCACGGTGATGACGACCGTGTATTTCACGGTGAACCAGGTCGCGGACCGCACCAACTCGTTGTCGCCGATGTCGGCGAAGTTGTCGGGCGCGTTGAAGGTGGGCGGGGCGAGCAGGGGCCACTTGTGCAGCGACATCCAACCGACGAGCACGAGCGGGACGAGGAAGAACAGGGCGACCATGACCGCGGTCGGGCTGGCGTAGGCGATGCCGAGCCAGGCGCGCCGGGTCTGGCGCCTCCGCGGCCGGCGGACCGTTCTCCGGCTGGCCTCTTCGGCCGGCTGTTCCCGGCGTGGAGAGATCACGGTCGTCATCGTCGTCCTTTTTGTTGGTGGGCGGGGACCCGGCTCGGGCCCCCGCCCGTTGGGTCAGCTCTGTTGCAAGGACTTCGTGATGGCGGTGTTGCCGCCGCTCAGTGCGGAGGCGGCGTCACCGAACAGGGCACCGCGCACGGTCTGCAGCCACGGGCTCTGCGGATCGTTGAAGGAGGCGTTGAAGTTGCGGGCGTACGGCGTCTGGCCCTTGGCCATCAGCGAGTTGATCAGCACGACCCGCGGGTCGGTCGACGAGTATTTGTTGGACGCCAGGTCGGTGCGGGTGGGCACGCCCTTGTTCTTCGCGACGACCTCGATCTGCGCCTCGTCGGACATCGTCCAGGCCAGGAAGTCCCAGGCCTGTGCGGCCTTGGTGCTGGTGGCGCCGATGCCGATCGCGTCGCCGCCCACGAAGGTGGACTCGCCCCCGTCGGGACCGGGGATCGGGGCCACACCCATCTTCACGCCCTTCTCCTCGATCAGCCCGAGCCAGACCGACGGGCCGGGCGCGATGCCGACCTTGCCGTTCTGCAGGGCGCCGAGCCAGGTCGGCCCGGCCTCGTCCTTCGACGCCGGCGCGGCCACGCCCTCGTCGTAGAGCGAGCGGTAGATCGCGAAGACGTCCGCCATCTCCTTGGAGTCGATCTTGGCATTGTTGCCCTCGGCGTCGAGGACCCCGCCGCCCGCGGCCCAGACCGACGGCCAGAACGTGAACTCGACGCAACCGCCGCAGTTGCCGCCGAAGTAGGTGCCGTTGATGTCGCCGCCCAGCTTGTCGATCGTGCGGGCGTGCTCGGCGAACTCCTTGAGCGTGGTCGGCGGCTTCTCCGGATCGAGGCCGGCCTTCGCGTAGAGGTCCTTGTTGTAGAGCATCACGGACATGTCGATCGTGTGCGGGACGGCGTAGACCTTGCCTTCCCAGGTGCCGGCCTTCACGTGTGCCGGCGCGACCTTGTCCTTGACGTCGAGGGCGCCGAACCGGTCGGTCACGTCGACCCACAGGCCCTGCGACGCGTACTGCGGCGCGAACACCACGTCGGAGGCGAACAGGTCGGGCAGGGACTTGGCGCCCGCCGCCGAGGCCAGCTTGGCCGGGTACTCCTCGTTGGGGTACGCGGTCACCTGCACCTGGTTCTTGTGCGTGGCGTTGTACTTCTCCGCGTACGCCTTGGAGACCGACTCGGTCGCGGCCCGGGTCCAGAGCGTCAGCGTGGCGCCGTCGTCGACCGCGGGGGCCTGCGTGCCACCGCCGCCCGCCGCGTCGTCGTCGTTGCCGCACGCCGCGACCGCGGTGATCAGTAGGGCCGCCGCCATACCCGCGACGACACGTCGTGCTCGATATCTAGCCATCCGTACTCCTTGCGCGAGGGGACTGGACAGTGGGCAGCCACACCCGCATCGTGGCGGGACCACGGCGGGCCCAGCGGTGGTAGGGCAACAGTCGGATCAGCCCGAGCGGCGGGTCGTCGCCGACCGGCTCGTCGTACGGCCAGGTGGCGTCGGTCGCGGCGGCGAGCCCGCCCCACACCTCGACGCCCTCGTCGCCGTCGGCCGGCGCGCGGCCCGGGTCGACCCGCAGCAGGTCGAGGTCGCCGAGCGGCTCGCCGACGGGGGACTCAGCACAGTAGACGACCGGGCCGCGCTCGACCGCGACACAGCCGCGGACCGCGTCGATCCGGGGGTCGGGCGAGGTGAACCGCGGCGCCATCGGCAGGTGCAGCCGGATCTCGTCGCCGGCGGCGAACGCGCGCCGCAGGGTCAGGGTGCCGGTGACCGGCTCCGGCACACCGCCGACCGTCACGGTCGCGCCGTCCGCCCAGGCTGGCACGCGCAGGGTCAGCGGCCACTCGCCGCCGTCGGTCGCGGTGATCCGGATGGTCACGTCGCCGTCGTGGGGGTACGCGGTGGTGGTCTCCAGCGCCACCCGGCGGCCGTCCGCCAGGCGGGTGTCGACCGTCGCGTCCGCGTACTGCATGATCCGCAGTCCCTCGTCGTCCGCGACCGCGAGGTAGGTGCTCAGGC
Source organism: Asanoa iriomotensis (assembly GCF_016862515.1). Classification (GTDB taxonomy): domain Bacteria; phylum Actinomycetota; class Actinomycetes; order Mycobacteriales; family Micromonosporaceae; genus Asanoa; species Asanoa iriomotensis. The sequence continues at coordinate 9,654 of NZ_BONC01000059.1, read as the reverse complement.
TGGCCAGCAGGCGGGACACGTTGGGCAGGCAGCACGAGACCTCGAACCAGGGTGCCCGCGGGCCGCCGCCGAAGCCGAGTTGCTCCTCGTCGTCGGGCAGCGCGCGGGTCGGCGTGCGCTGGTGCAGGCTGTGCGCGTAGAAGAAGGCGCGCCCGTCGTCCTCGATGGCGGTGGCGACCACGTTGTAGAGGATCCGCTCGATCACGTCGGCGTAGCGGGCGTCGCCGGTGGCCAGCAGCAGGCGCCAGGCCAGCATGACGGCGGCGACGCTGGCGCAGCTCTCGGAATAGGCCCGGTCGGACGGCAGCACGAAGTCGTCGCTGAACGCCTCGTCCATGTGCCGGGAGCCCATCCCGCCGGTCAGGTACGTGCGCCGCGCCAGGGTACGGTCGAACTGGTTCTTGACCGCGGTGAGCAGCTCGTCGTCGCCGGTCTCGACCGCGACGTCGACCACGCCGCAGGCCAGGTAGAGGGCGCGCACGGCGTGTCCACGCAGGACGGTCGCCGCGCGCACGGGGATGTCGTCGCTGAAGTAGGACCAGCCGAACTGGTGCGGCGCCAGCGTCTGGTGCCCGCGCCGCTCGACGAAGAGCCTCGCCTGTTCCAGATAGCGACGTTCGCCGGTGACCCGGTAGAGCTCGACCAGCGCCGGCTCGATCTCGGGGTGGCCGCAGATCCCGGTGCTGCCGTCGGCGCCGAAGGTCTCGCAGATGTGGTCGGCCGTGCGTCGGGCGATCTCCAGCAGCGGCCCCGGGCCGTGCACGCGGGTGTCGGCGACGGCGGCCTGCAGCAGGTGGCCCGCGCAGTAGAGCTCGTGGCCCCACTCCAGGTCGCTCCAGCGCGGCGCCTGGCCGGGGCGGCCGTAGGCGGTGTTGAGGTAGCCGTCCTTCTCCTGCGCGCCGCCGATCAGCGCGACCAGCTCGTCGATCTCCCTTTTCCGGGCCGGATCGTTGTTGCGGCCGGTCTCCCAGGACATCGCCTCGATCAGCTTGTAGACCTCGGAGTCGGCGAACTCGCGGCCCCGGTGCTCAGCCGGCCCGGTGGCCGCACCGATCATGAAGTTGCCGGTCCACCCGACCTTGTCCATCCAGGCCCGGGCGTGGTCCAGGCTGCCCTCGCTGATGACGCGCTGCCGGTCGGCCCAGAACCCCGCGGTGATCCGCGCCTCGGCCAGGCCGAGCGGGCGCAGAGCACCTCGGGACGGGTCCACCGGCCGGCCGCCGGTGGGGTCGGAAGCTGCCACCGTTGTTACCTCCAGGTTTCGTGATGGCGCTCACTCTGGACCCCGAAAACCTTTTCGGCAAGATGCCAAATCGGCCGGCGCGCAAACCCGCATCCGGCTGATACGTTGCCGGCAGCACCAGAAAACGTCGGCGAAAGGTTTTCTCCATGGGACGGCACCGCACGCAGGCCGTGACGTTGTCCGACGTCGCGCGGCGGGCGGGCGTCTCGGTCGCCACGGCATCGAAGGCGCTCAACGACCGCGCCCAGGTGGCCGCGGCGACCCGGCAGCGGGTGCTGCAGGCCGCGAGCGAGCTGTCGTTCCAGCCCAACGCGTTGGCCCGGGGCCTGATCGTCGGCCGCACGCGGACCATCGGCCTGCTCACCGACGAGCTAGGCGGCCGGTTCTCGATCCCGATCCTGCTCGGCGCCGAGAACGCGCTCGGCAACGAGCAGATGTCGGTGCTGCTCTGCGACGCCCGCGGCGACGCGATCCGCCGCCAGCACTACATCCGCACCTTGCTGGCCCGCCGGGTCGACGGCTTCATCGTGCTGGGCGACAGCAACGACATCCGCCCGTCGCTGACCCGCGAGATCCCGGTCCCGGTGGTCTACGTGTACGGCGAGAGCACGGACCCGGGCGACTTCTCGCTGCTGGCCGACGACGAGGGCGGCGCCCGGCTGGCTGTGGAGCACCTGGTCGCCCTCGGCCGCCGGCGGATCGCGCACGTCACCGGGCCGCACGGCTACCGCGCGGCGCGCGACCGCGCGACCGGCATGCGCGCGGTGCTCGCCGAGCACGGCCTGTCGCTGGCCGGCACCGACCCGCTGTTCGGCGAGTGGTCACAACGCTGGGGCCGCCACGCGGCCCGGATGCTGCTCAGCGCCGAACCGTCCATCGACGCGATCTTCTGCGGCAACGACCAGATCGCCACGGGCGTCTCACAAACCCTGCTGGACCTCGGCCGCCGCATCCCGGACGACGTAGCGATCGTGGGTTACGACAACTGGGAGGACTTCGCCACGGACTGCCGCCCCCCACTGACCACCGTGGACCTAAACCTGGAACAACTCGGCGCGACGGCGGTCGAGCACCTGTTCGCCGCCCTCGACGGCACCCCCTCGGCCGGCGTGGTCCGCCAACCCTGCCGGCTGGTCATCCGCGAGTCCACGGTGCCCACGACGGTTCCTCAGCCTCGTCCGGCCGAACCGACGGCCTGACCGACCGGAGGGCTGCACCCGTCGAGCGCCCACGAAATGATGTCTCGCATGAGAGCGTCGGCGCCGCGGCCGCCCGGCACGCGACGGGCCCTCGTCGTCGCCACCGGCGCATACGCCGACCCGGAGATCACCCAACTCCGGGCACCCGCGACGGACGCACAGGGCATGGTCGAGGTGCTGACGCACGAGGGCATCGGCGGCTTCGACGTGACGTCGTTGGTCGACGCGCGGGAGCACGAGATCCGTCGCACCGTCAGTGTCTTTCTCGCCGAGTGCGGCCGCGACGACCTGGTGCTCGTCTACCTGAGCTGCCATGGGCTGCTGAGTCCGCGCGGTCGGCTCTACTTCGCGGCTGCCGACACGGAGAAGGCACACCTGCGCGCGACCGCGATCGAGTCGGAGTGGCTGCTGGAAGCAATGGACGAGTGCGCGGCACGGCGCCAGGTGCTCATCCTCGATTGCTGTTTCAGCGGCGCGTTCGCCGGGAAGGGCGCCACGGACTTGGAGCTCGACCGGCGGCTGGGCGGCGCCGGACGCGGCCGAGCGGTGCTGACAGCCTCGCGGTCGACGGAGTATTCGTTCGAAGGCGAACCGCTGTCCGACGGTCCCAAGCCGGGCTCCGTGTTCACGTCGGCACTGGTCGAAGGTCTGCGGACCGGAGAGGCCGACCGCGACGGCGACGGCTACGTCTCAGTCGAGGACGCCTTCCTGTATGCCGCGGAGCGGGTGGCGTCGAGGCAGAACCCGCAACGTTGGCTGTACGGCGGCGAAGAGGAAATCATCCTGGCCCGCAGCCCGCGCGGCGTAGCGGTCGTGGCCGCCCAATTACCGGAGGCTTTGCGCGCCGCCTTGGACAGCCCGTTGCCCAACGTGCGCCGGGGCGCGGTGGAGTCGCTCGCGGAGATGCTGACCGCCGAGGATCCAGGTCTCGTCCTGGCCGCCCGCCAGGCCCTCCAGGTCGTCGCCTCGCAGGACGCGCCGGCGGTGGCGCGCCTCGCGCGGGAGTTGTTGGGAGAAGCACCGTCCGTCCCGGCGGCTGCACCCCCGGTGCCACCGCAGCAGCCGCCGCCTTCTCCTCGGCCTCAGCCCGAGAGCCGCTCGCTCCGGAAAGGTTTTCCGGGCCGAATCAACGCCTTGGCGTTCAGCCCCAGCGGACAGCTGCTCGCCGCGGCGGCCGCCAACGTGGTTGCGTTCTTCGACGTCAAGTCAGGCGAACCGGTTGGCGACAAACTTCGCAGCGACGACGAATTTATCTCGACCATCGCATTCAGTCCTCGTGGCGACCGCATCGCCACGGGCGGCGATGACCACACCGTTCGACTATGGAATGTTCCGCAGCGAAAGCTCTTGCACCCGCCTTGGCCGTCCCAGGCCTGGACGCACCAGGGCTCGGTGCGCTCTGTGGTCTTCACACCAGGCGGAGACCTCGCGAGCGCAGGCGACGACGGCAAGGTTCGCTTATGGGATCACCGTTCGCGGATCCCGAAGCACGCGACGCTCTTCATCGGGCGGCAGGGCATCAACAGCATCGCCTTTCATCCGCTCGGCGCCGGATTCGCCCTCGGCTGCAACGAGCAGGCCGTCCTGATCAGAGACGGTTCGGATTCGCGGCCGCTACGCAGCCACACCGACGATGTCCTCGCAGTCGCATACCACCCCTCCGGTCAGCTCCTCGCCAGCGGCGGCCGCGATCGGACTGTGCGCCTGTGGCAAACCAGCGCCGACAACAGGCAGCCGCCAATCGCGACCGTTGAGCTCGGCGAGTGGGTCACCTCCCTGGCCTTCAGCTTGAATGGTGTGTGGCTTGCGGCCACCAGCCGCGATGGCCACGTCCATCTACACCACAGCGCGACGTTGGAAGCGTTCCACTCGCCCTTGACGACACACAGCGGAGGCGCCAACGCCGTCGCCTTCAGCCCGGACGGCCGGTTTTTGGCTAGCGGTGGTAACGACGGCGTGGTCCAGCTTCTCGCGATCTAAGCGCCGGCTGCCGCGAAGGTGGTGAGGGCGGCCGCGAGCAGCAGGGCGTGCAGGATCATGTGTTCCAAGTTGGGGCGTGGGCGGTCGCCGATTCTCGGCAGCACGGTCAGCGTGCGCGCGTAGGTGCGGGCGTGCAGGTCCGCCCAGGTCACGCCCGTGCCGGCGGTGGCCCATGGCACCGTCACGCCGGTCAGGTAGGGCAGCCACCAGAGCAGCACGCCGCCGAGGGTGACCAGCAGTTCCAGCGAGCCGGCGACATACCCCAGCGCCGGGGTGTGCAGCGCCGCGCCCAGGCCCAGCAAGACCGCGGGCAGCGCCATGATCGGTGCGTTGATCGCGACCTCGGTGCGTTGCTCGGCGCGGGTGGCGGCGCGCACGTTGTTCAGCGGGAACAGGTCGATCAACGTCGTGACCAGGAAGTACGCGACGGCGGCCAGGATCAGCGTGAGGGCCAGGGCGAGCATCTCGGCGACTCCATTCTTACGGTGTAAGTTTCTGCTAGCCTGACTTACACCGTAAGAATCGTCAAGGGGTGGTGGCGTGGCTGAACGCCGGGCCGGTGCGAAGGCCGGGCTGAGTCGGGAGCTGGTGTTCGACGCAGCACTGGACTATCTGGACAGTCACGGCCTGCCCGCGTTGTCGATGCGCAAGCTCGGCGCCGCGCTGGGCGTCGAGGCGATGACGCTCTACAACTACGTGCCCAACAAGGACGCGCTGCTCGACGGGCTGGTCGACCGGGTCATGGAGATCGCCTTCAGCGGGCTCGCCGACCCCGCGCCGGGTGACTGGGTGCCGTGGATGCGTGAGTTCGCCCATCAGTTGCGCGGCGCGCTGCTGGCCCACCCCGGCGTGCTGCCGCTGGCCGGCACGCGCCCGGTCAACTCGCCGGATGCCCTGCGGATGTCGGAGCGCTGGCTGGCCGGGATGCGCGCGGCGGGCGTACCCCTGGGCCGGGCCATGGACATCGTCAACGTGATCGCCACGTTCACGATCGGGCACACGCTCGCCGAGGCCGGCCAGACTCCCGGGCACGAGGGTTCCGAACCCAACCTCGACGACCGCGCCGGCGAACTGGACCCGGCTGAGTTCCCCAACCTGACCGAGATCCTCGCGACGCGCGCGGGCCTGGACTTCGATCACCGCTTCACGCAGGCGATCGACATCCTGCTCGCCGGGTACGCGGCCCTAGATCAGGTCGCGTAGCACCGCTCGCGGGTCGGCGTCGGCCTCGTCGTTGCTCAGCACCGCGGCGACGCGGCCGTCCGGAAGCCAAGCCAACACCGAGCGGAAGCCGGGGTTGTCGCCGGAGTGCAAGGCGAGCCCGTTGCCCACGTAGAGGCCGTAGCCGTAGTGGGTCAGGCCGTCCTCGTCGGGCTCGGTCAACGTTGCCTGTGGTTGCCGCAACCGGTCGAGGACGCCGGGGTCGAGGGTGCGGGCGAACCGGGTGAGGTCGCCGACCGTCGACCAGATGTCGCCGGTGCCGGTCAACGCGGCGAGATCCCATTCCCGGATCGGTTGCCCGTCGCGGTGGCCGGCCGCCACCCGCTCGACCGGGCGCACACCGACCACCGTGTCGGTCAGGCCGAGGGGCCCGATCACCAGTTCCCGCAGGACGTCCGGATAGGGCGCGTGCGCGGCGTGCTCGATGACCTCGCCCAGCAGGATGTAGCCGGGACTGCTGTAGCGCCAGCGGGTGCCCGGCGGGTCGAGCAGCGGTTCCTGCCGGATGAGGTCGCGGCTGACCCGGCCGGCGGCGAGGTCGAGGCTCGGCATGTCCCTGAACTGCCCCAACCCTGACGTGTGGCTGAGCAGGTGATGCACGGTCACGCCCGGCAACACCGGGTCGCCCAGCCGCAGCGTGCCCCGGTCGACCAGCATCAGCGTCACCGCGGCGGCGAACGTCTTGCTCACCGAGGCGACCTGGAACCGGGTGCGCGGGTCGGCGCTCCCACCGGATCGCTCCAGCTCACCGGTGGGTGCGACGACCTGCGCGCTGATCACCCGTACACGTTAGAAGTCGTTGACGTTGACCGTGATCCGGTGTTCGGACGAAGGCCAATTGGGGACGTTGGCCAACTCGTAGCCGTCGCCGCGCTGGCGGACGACGATCGAGACGATGCCCAGGTGTCTGGGTGCGGCGGGGATGTAGACGTCCATGCCCGTGATGAAGGTCTGTGCGAAGAACGCCGGCAGCGGCGCGGTCAGGTCGGTGCGGCGGTCGCTGCCCGCGTCGAACGCGAAGATGCCGATGACCCGCTTGACCCGCGGCGCGTTGGCGGCGTTGAGGATGTCGGTGCCGTTGACCCAGAGGCGGTCGCCCGCCGCGCCCTGGTCACCCCACCATTCCTTTTGCCTTTGTACGGTCAGCGCGGTGTGCCGGTCGCTGGTCTCCACGAGTGCGCCGAGGCCTTCGCCCGGGCGGCTGGTGAGCAGGCGGACCAACGCGTCGTCCCGCAGGAACGGTTGGAAGTAGAAGTGGTGGGTGGCCGCGCCGGGTCGGACGACCGCGAACTCGTACCGCTGCCGGCCGTCGAGCTTGATCGGGCCGAACGCGCCGTCGCCCGTCAGTGCCTGGGTGTGCGCTTTCGACAGGCGCCGGCCGGTCAGCGGGCTGACCCGATAGACCTCGAGCGTCGCGTCGGTGACGCCGGCGTTGCTCGGGAACAACACCGCGCGGCCAGAGATCCGGGCGGTGCCGCGCGGACCCGGCAGGATGCCGCTGGTGCGCGGCGGCGTTCCGCGGAAGAACCGGAACATCTCGCGGAACGACTCTTCGGACGACACCGTCTGGGTGTGCGACTGGTCGGGCAGGTAGACGTTGGTCGCACCGGTGATCGCGCGGGTCTGGTCGCCCTCGCCCCAGATCGCCAGCGTGGGCACGCCACCGGGCAAAGCGGTGGCGGTGCGGCCGTCGAGGTTGACGTAGTGGGCGACCCGGGCGGCGCGGGTCGGTGAGCTGGTCAGGTAGCTCTGCATCACGAACGTGCCGAGCGAGTGGCCGACGATGTCGACCTGGTCGGCGCCGGTGCGGGCGCGCAGGGCCGCGATCCGGTCGTCGAGTCCGTTGAGGACACTCGGCAGGATCGTCGCGATGTTCGGTGAGTCGTACTCGTGTGCCTCGATGTGGTCGATCGGGTAGCCGTTGCTGGCCAGGCGCCGGGCCTGCGAGTCGAACTGGGACGCGGACCCGGCGCTGCCGTGCACGAAGATGACGGGCCGGTATTCGGCCGTCCGGCCGGTCGCCGCCGTCGCCGTCACCGCCGGAGTGGCGGTGACGGCGAGGACGGTCGCTGTGGCCAAGGTGATGAAACCTCGTCGAACGATACGCACAGCACCTCCAGTTTTTGCATCGAGAGTGCGCATATCGTCGCAGCCCGATGCCTCGGAGGTCTACTGCTTAGGCGTACCCCCAGGTCAGGGCATGCATCGGGGTGATCGCGGCGAAGCCGAGATCCGTGAACCCGTGCCGCGCGAGCAGGTCGTCGTAGACGCGCCGCGGCAGTAGCTGGTCGTCGATCTGCGCTTCGAAGATCTGGATGCCGGACATCACCCGGCCCGGCACGGTCCGCAGCCCCGCGTCGTCGTCGGCGAACGGGAAGTCGGAGATGACGAACACCCCGCCGGGCTTGAGCGCGGCCCGGACGTTACGCGCCACGGCGTCGATGTCGCGGCACTCGTGCATGGAGATGTTGTTGATGACGACGTCGTAGGGCTCGTCGACGGTGAGCTTCTCCAGTGGACTGTCCCAGACCTTGAGCTGCAGCCCGTTCTCGGCGAGGGTGCGGCAGGCGACGTCGACGGAGTGAGCATCGCCGTCGACACCGTGCACCGTGGAGTTCGGGTAGGCGTTCGCGAGCATGACGAGCCCGTGCCCGGACCCGCAGGCGGTGTCGAGGACACGGCAGCCCTGCTCGAGCTTGTCCTTCAGACCGGGCACCTTGCCGAGCCCGTCCGGCACGAGCCGGCGGTAGAAGGGACGTCCCGTGCCACCGACGGCGGCGATGAACTCGGGCGAGCAGCCGTCCCACCACAGCCGCTCGCCGGTGGGCAGGCTCGCCTCGAACCGGTCGAAGATCTCAGGCTGTTCGAGGACCTTGAAGACCCCGCCGACGTACGCCGGGGAGGTGTCGTCGAGCAGCACGGTCGCGAGGTTCGGCGCGAGCGCGTAAACGTCGCCGTCGCGATCACACACGCCGGCGCCGTAAGCGGCGCGACACCAGGCGAAGGTGTAGAAGGGATCGAGCTTGAGCGTGGCGGCGAGCTGGTCGGGGGTGGCGGGTCCGTTTTCCGCGAGCGCGGCGACGAGCCCGGTCCGCAGCCCGGTGGCCACGGTCCGGTGGCCGACGTACCCGGCAAGCAGCCCCAACATGGTGCCGACAGATTCCTTGATTTCAGTCATGCCCTCGATGCTGGGCGCCCATCGGGTTCGTCCGTCAGTTCACGAAGTGAAGCCAACCAGTTCTAGTTCTGTACTAGGCCGGCCTCTTACGGTGTGCGCATGGGCACCTACTATCAGTTCTGCCCGGTGTCGAAGGCGCTGGAGGTCCTGGACGAGCGCTGGACCCTCTTGATCGTCCGCGAACTCCTGATGGGCAGCCGCCACTTCAACGACATCCGCCGGGGCGTCCCCCGCATGTCGCCCGCGCTGCTGGTCAAACGCCTGCAGCGGTTGGAACGGGTAGGCGTGATCGAACGCTTCCCGGACGGCAACAAGGTCATCTATCGCCTGACGCCGGCAGGAAAGGATCTGCAGCAGATTGTCGATGGCTTGGGCGACTGGTCGATGCGCTGGCTACCTGAACTTGGCGACGAGGACCTGGACCCACACCTGCTGTTCTGGGACATGCGCCGCCAGGTGGCCCGGGACGACCTCCCACCAGGGCGCACGGTGGTGCACGTGCTGCTCGGCGACGTGGAACCGAAGAGCCAGCGTTGGTGGCTGATCCTGGCGTCGGACGACGCGGACGTCTGCGACTTCGACCCGGGTCTGCCGGTCGCGGTCACGGTCGAAACAACTTTGCGCTGCATGACCCACCTGTGGCGGGGTGAGGTGAGCTGGCGAGAGGCCGTCCGCGCCGGCGATCTGGTCACCACGGGCTCCCGCACGGCATCGCGAGCGGTCCCCCGCTGGCTCAACGTCCGCGCCACTCCCGCCGACCCACGCCCTCAATTCACGGTCTCCGGCCGCCTCGCGGCCAACCTCCACCCCTAACAACCACAATTGGCCCACCA
>NZ_BONC01000058.1 GCF_016862515.1 Asanoa iriomotensis | reverse complement strand
GGCGCTCCACCTTGTCACCGCCCGGAGATCCTGGTTTTCGGCCCACGCCGACAACGGGACCCGCCCCTCAAGGGGCCGGCTTTGCGGTGGGGCCGGACACTAGCGATCAACTATGAATCCCAGCCGCCGCGAACAGACTGCCGGCAACGGACTCGTAGTGTTGCCAGGGGCGACTCGCAAGGGCCGGTTCGTGATCGGATGCGGGCGACAGAGGACGCCGGCACGTCCGCGCGCGATCCTGTGTGACTGGTCGTGTGCCCACGCGGTGTGTCGACCGGACCTGGTGCACACGATCAGCCGTGCGGCCCCTGAGCTTCCGAATGGGCCACACATGATCATTGTCGGGTCGCGGCCGGCGACGGTGGCGCACCGCCTAGCTCCGCGGTCCCACGGGTGTCAGGCTCATGCTCGTCCAGCCCGGAAGACGGGCTCTGTCGATCTTGAGCGACCCGCCCACAGCGACGATGCCCGCGGTCCGTGATCCCAGAACGTGATCCTGTGCGGCTGGTCGGGGCGGTTGGACGCCCGGGGCGTGATCCTGTGCGGCTGGTTGGGGCGGTTGGACGCCCGGGGCGTGATCATGTGTGGCTGGTCGTGCGACCGCACGGTGTGTCGACCGGATCTGGTGCACACGATCATCGGTGCGACCCTCGATCTTCTAGATGGGCCACACATGATCATGGTCCAGGATCGTGGCCCCGCGACGGTGGCGCACCGCCGAGGTCCGCGTCCCACGGGTGTCGGGCTGTACTCGTCCGGTCCGAGGACCGACTCTGTCGATCTTGACGACCCGCCGGCGGCGAACAATGGGGAGGCTCCGTTCCCGATCCGGGGCGGCGGAGCTGGTGGATCGCGGATCGAAATCCCGGATCCGCCGTCCTAGATCGGGCACACCCGGCACCACGCGTCCAAAGGGTGGACCATCCCGATTCGTGGACGCTTCAGCACAGCTCGTGACAGCACCGTGTTCTTGGCCTACCGGCACCTCGGAGCCGAGCGCGGCAAGAGCTCCCTGGTCAACGCGCTGGCCAGGGACAGGTCGTGGGTGAAGCACCGGCTCGGACTTCTGCCGGCTCGGCTCCTCGACGATCTCATGGAATAGATCGTCGAGGTGGTCCGCCCGTGGTACGAGCGAGGTCGTCTCGGGGCCTCACGCGCCGTTCCCGGCCGGACGTCGATGATCGTGTGCGCGCACGGCGTGTCGACCGGACCTGGCGCACACGAACAGCGGTGCGGCCGGCAGCAGCCGCGAGGCGGCCTCGATCCGCCGCCTGCCGGCTTCGTCCTAGGACGCGCCAGCGGTGGTGACGGCGACCATTCATCCTAGGATGCTCTACGGAGTGTGCGGCGGCTGACAGACTCAGGAGGACGGCACCGACGGGGGAGAGGCACGGCCATGCGCGTTTCGATGCCCAGCCAGGCGGATCCCTGGTTGCGGATCACCCTCGATGTGCCCGGTGCGTCGCCGGCCGAGGTGGTCAACGCCTTCGTGGATCCCGCTGCCGTGCGGCGGTGGTGGGGTGGCGCGCAGCTCACCGTTGAGGAAGAGGTCGGTGGGCGCTACGTCGCCTACTTCGATCGGCTCGACCAGACCATGCGCGGCACCATCACCGCGCTCGACCCCGCGGCCGGCACGTTCGCGTTCACCTGGTCCTGGGACCACGAGCCTGAGCTGCCCGGCCGTCGGGTCGACATCACCGTCGAGCCCGGTGCCGTATTGCAGCTGGCGCAGGGCGAGTACGACCACGCAAGCCGGATCGACCGCGACGAGGCCCGTAGTCACCGCGAGGGGTGGGAGTTCTTCCTGCCCAAGCTCGTCGAGGCGGTGCAGGCGCAGCGCTAGGGTTTGCGCGCCCGCCGGGTCGGGAACCTATTCGTTGTCCGAGGGAAACAAAACCCGGGAGTGACGATGAGCTTCACCGACAAGGTGCGCAACAAGATCGAGGAAATCAAGGGCGGCACCAAGGAGAAGTACGGCGACGCCACCGACGACGAGCGGCTGCAGGCCGAGGGTCAGGCGGACCAGACGCAGGCCCGGACCAAGCAGGCCGGTGAGCACGTCAAGGACGCCGGCCGCGACATCAAGGACGCCTTCAAGTAGGCGACATGCAGAAAAGGGGGGCCCGCAGCGTCGCGGGCCCCCCTTTTCGTGTGCTTACGCCTGTGCGGCCCACCAGTCCTGGCCGGACTTGGGCAGGGTGTCGATCGGGTCGTAGTACGGGAACCGCTTCGTGAGCGCCTCGCCGTCCGCGGACTCGATCGAGGTGCGGTAGTTCTTGGTCCAGTACGAGATCCCGCGCTCGCGGTCGTACTCGGTGAGCATGTGCACCCACCGCTTCCCCACGAACGGCACGTCGCAGACGATCCGCGGCGTCGCGTAGCCGGGGAGGTAGCCCATCATGTCGTGCTGGAGTTGGTGTGCCTGCCAGACCGGGACCCGCCAGTGCTCGGCGTTGGGGATCATGTCGCACATGTAGAAGTAGTACGGCAGGATCCCGGCCTCGCCCTGCAGCGCGAAGCAGAGGTCGAGCAGGTCGGCGGTGGTGGCGTTGACGCCGCGCATGAGCACGCCCTGGTTGCGCACGTCGCGGACGCCGACCTCCAGCGCGGTCTGTGCGGCCCGGGCGACCAGCGGCGTCAGCGACTGTGCGTGGTTGACGTGCGTGTGGATCGCCAGGTTGACGCCGCGCCGGGCGGCGGTGCGGGCGACCCGCTCCAAGCCCTCGACGACGTCGGGCTGGAGCCAGTGCTGCGGCAGCCCCATGAGCGCCTTGGTCGCGAGGCGGATGTCGCGGACGGTCTCGATGGACAACAAGCTCATGAGGTACGACTCGAGGTTGCGCCACGGCACGTTGGCGACGTCACCGCCGGAGACCACGACGTCGCGTACGCCAGGATGCGCCTTGAGGTAGTCGATGTGGGCCGCGTAGCGGTCGACCGGCTTGAGGGTCAGCTTGAGCTTGTCGACGGCCGGCGTGGAGTTGCCGACGAGGTCCATGCGGGTGCAGTGGCCGCAGTACTGGGGGCAGGTCGACAGGAGCTCGGCGAGGACCTTGGTCGGGTAGCGGTGGGTGAGCCCTTCGGCGACCCACATGTCGTGCTCGTGCAGCGAGTCCCGGGAGGCGTAGGGGTGTGACGGCCAGTCGGTGCGGCGGTCGGATGCCACGGGGATCATGTAGCGGCGGACCGGGTCGAGGTAGAACGCCTCGGTGCTCATCGGGCCGGTCGGCATCATGGTGTTGAGCATCTGCGGCGTCACCAGCATCGACATGGTGGCGAGTGCCTTCTGGTCCTCGATGAGGTCCTTGTAGAAGGTCTCGCCGACGAGGTCACCGAGGACGGCCTGGAGCTGCTTGACGTTCTTGACGCAGTTGACCCGCTGCCATTGTGCGGATTCCCATTGGTCGCGGGTGACGTGCCGCCAGCCGGGGAAGCGGGTCCAGTCGGGTTCGACGAGGGGGCGCCGCTGGTATTCGTACGGCTGGCCGGTCGATATCGCGTCAGGGGTCCGCGAGCCGAGGTCGACGGTCACGTGGCTTCCTCCTCTGTCCTGCCGGCGGGGGGTGTACCGCAGCGAGCGAAGGCTACTGGAAAATCTTTCGTCCACAAACTATTCTGCCGTAAGTTTTCCTGCCTCGCCCGATTTGATCAAGGAGCCTCCGTGACCTCACCCGTCGGTCTGCACCGCGTCGTCGAGCCGGCGGGCGTCCTGCCGCAGGCAGCGTGGCGTGTGGACAATCGTCCCGAAATCGGGCCGAATGAGGTGCGGATTCGGGTGGAAAGGCTCAATCTCGACGCCGCCAGCTACCGACAGTTGCGGGAGAAGCACGCCGGCGACGGTGACGCGGTGCGCGCCGAGGTGCTCGGGATCGTCGAACAGCGTGGCAAGATGCACAACCCCGTGACGGGTTCGGGCGGCATGCTGATCGGTGTCGTCGAGGCGGTCGGCGTCCGTTCCCCGCTGGGTCTCACGCCCGGTGACCGGGTGGCCACGCTCGTGTCGCTGACGTTGACGCCGTTGCGGATCACCGACGGCCTCAAAGCCTGGGACGGCGGCAGCGAGCAGGTGCCGGCCGAGGGCCACGCGATCCTGTTCGCCCGTTCGATCGTGGCGAAGCTGCCCGAAGACCTTCCCGCCGAGCTCGCTCTCGCGGTGCTCGACGTATGCGGCGCGCCGGCGCTCACGAGCAGGGTGGTCCAAGCCGGCGACACGGTGGCGGTGCTCGGCGGTGCGGGCAAGAGCGGTTCGCTCGCGCTCGCGGCCGCCCGGCGCGCCGGCGCGCGTCGCACGGTCGGCATCGTGCCGAGCACGCACGAGGCCGACCGCCTCAGCCGGGCCGGCTTGGCCGACGCGGTGGCCATCGCGGACGCCCGCGACCCGGTGTCGCTGGCCGAGGCGGTGACCCGCGCGCTGGGCAAGCCGGCGGACGTCACGGTGGTCTGTGTCGACGTGCCGGGCTGTGAGCACGGCGCGATCCTGGCCACCGACGACGGCGGCACCGTGATCTTCTTCTCGATGGCGACGAGCTTCGCCGCGGCGGCGTTGGGCGCGGAGGGCCTCGCGGCGGACGTGACGATGCTGGTCGGCAACGGTTACGTGCCCGGGCACGCGGAGTTCGCGCTCGGCCTGCTGCGCGCGGAGCCGGCCGTTCGGAGCCTCTTCGAGCAGCGCTTGCGGGCAGACTGAACCCCATGGAATCGACGCTCTACGCGGGCGGCGCCCTCTACGCGCCGGCCGAACCCCAGGCGACCGCGTTGTTGGTCCAGGACGGGCGGATCGCCTGGCTGGGCCCGACCGCTGACGCGCCGGCCGCGGACGTCACCGTCGACCTGGGCGGTGCCCTGGTCACGCCGGCGTTCGTGGACGCGCACGTGCACGCCACCGACACCGGGCTGGTGCTCGGTGGCCTGGACCTGAGCGCGGCCGCGTCCGCGGGTGAGCTGCTCGACGCGGTGGCGCTCTACGCGACCACGCAGCCGGCCGACGCGATCGTGATGGGCCACGGCTGGGACGAGTCGAAGTGGCCTGACCAGACCCCGCCGACGGCGCAGGACCTGGCCCGGGTCGCCGGCGGCCGTCGCGTCTACCTGACCCAGGCGTCGGTGCACAGCGCGCTGGCGTCGAGCGCGCTGCTGGCCGCCGCGCCCCGTGCCGCGGGCGAGCCCGGCTTCGCGGAGACGGGGTGGGTGCGGGAGGAAGCCCATCACGCGGTACGCGAGGTCGCGCTCGGCTCCCTGTCGACGGCGCAGCGGGAGCGGGCGCAGCGGACCGCGTTGAGGCATGCCGCCCGGCTCGGCATCGGCGCCCTGCACGAGTGCGGCGGCCCGGGCACCTCGAACGAGGCGGACTTCACCGGCCTGCTGGCCCTGGCGGGCCCGGAGCACGGCCTGCCGGAGGTGTACGGCTGGTGGGGTGAGCTGATGGCCGCCGCGAAGGCCAAGGAGCTGGGCGCGGTCGGTGCGGGCGGCGACCTGTACGCCGACGGTGCGTTGGGTTCGCGGACGGCGTACCTGCGAGAGCCGTTCCTCGGCGGCGGCGGGTGCGGTTTCTCGTACGTGTCGGCGGAGCAGGCCCGCGACCACATCGTCGACTGTCACGAGCACGGCACGCAGGGCGGGTTCCACGCGATCGGTGACGCGGCCCTGCACGACGTGCTGGAGGGCTTCGCGGGCGCGGCGAAGCTGCTGGGCCTCGACGTGGTCCGGCAGGCCCGGCACCGGGTCGAGCACGCGGAGCTCGTCGACAAGGCGATGATCGCGGCGTTCGTCGAGCTGAACCTGACGGCGAGCATGCAGCCGGCCTTCGACCGGCTGTGGGGCGGACCGCGGCAGATGTACGCGCAGCGCCTGGGCGTGGCCCGGTCGATGGAGTCGAACCCGATGGGTGCGATGCACGGCGTCGGTGTGACCCTGGCGTTCGGTTCGGACTCGCCGGTGACGCCGCTGGACCCGTGGGGTTCGGTGCGGGCCGCGGTGTCGCATTTCAACCCGGCGCACCGGATGGCGGTCCGGTCGGCGTTCGCGGCGCACACGAAGGGTGCGTGGCGGTCGATCCACCGGGACGGTGAGGGCGTGCTGGCCAAGGGCGCGCCGGCCACGTTCGCGGTGTGGCAGACCCCGGCCGGGGTCACCGGCGGGATGCCGAACCTGGTGTCCCCCAACCCCGAGGAGCGGGGGCCGGACGACCCGACGCCGCTGCCGCGGTGCCTGCGCACCGTCGTGCGCGGAGTGACGATTTTCGAGGAGTGAGTGAGCGGATGGCGAAGCTGGATCTCGATCCGGCGCTCGTTGCCCGGGCCCGGGAGCTGGCTCGCCGGGCGGGGCAGCCGGTCGTCGACCTGGCCCGCAGCCACACGACGGTGTCGGTGGAGCGGGCGGTGCTGCGGCTGGCCGGGGTGAGCGGTGCGGACCCGGACGGCATTCCGTGGGTCAACCGGCTGGTGGACGCGGTCGTCGACGAGGTGGGGCTCGAGCACGGTGTGGCGCTGCCGGTCTTCGCGGCCCTGCAGCAGGAGGGGCTGACGCCGGCGGACCTGACGTTGCTGGCGCAGAAGGCGGCGGCGGGCAGCGTGCGGTTCGGCGCGCCCCGTGGCAAGGAGGCGACGGCGGCGCGCAAGCTGGCGACGCGGGCGACCACCGCGGGCATCAGGACGATCGACCGGCGGCGGGCCGAGCGGGACCGGCTGGTCAAGCGGTTCGGTGACCCGGAGCAGCGGCCGTGGATCTACCTGATCGTGGCGACCGGTGACATCTACGAGGACATCCCGCAGGCGCAGGCGGCGGCCCGGGCCGGCGCGGACGTGATCGCGGTGATCCGGTCGACGGGGCAGTCGCTGCTGGACTACGTGCCGGAGGGTCCGACCCGGGAGGGTTTCGCCGGCACGTACGCGACGCAGGAGAACTTCCGCCTGATGCGGGCGGCCCTCGACGAGTCGTCGCGGGAGCTCAAGCGGTATGTCCGGCTGACGAACTACGCGTCCGGGCTGTGCATGCCGGAGATGGCGACCCTGGCCGGGCTCGAGCGGCTCGACATGATGCTCAACGACTCGATGTACGGGATCCTGTTCCGCGACATCAACCCGATCCGCACGTTCGTCGACCAGCGGTTCTCGCGGCAGGTCCACGCCCGGGCCGGGATCATCATCAACACCGGTGAGGACAACTACCTGACGACCGCCGACGCGGTCGACGAGGCGCACACGGTGACGGTGTCGCAGCTGCTCAACGAGTTCTTCGCCCACGAGGCGGGCCTCGCCGACTGGCAGTTGGGTCTCGGGCACGCGTTCGAGATCAACCCGGACGTGCCGGAGTCGTTCCGGCTGGAGCTCGCGCACGCGCTGCTGGCCCGGGAGCTGTTCCCGGACGCGCCGTTGAAGTGGATGCCGCCGACGAAGCACATGACCGGCGACGTGTTCCGCGGCAACCTCCTCGACGGCTTCTTCAACCTGGCCGGGACGATGACCGGGCAGGGGATCCTGCTGGTCGGGATGATGACCGAGGCCGTGGTCACGCCGTGGCTGTCGGACCGTGACATCGCCCTGCAGAACGTCCGGTACGTGCTGGGCGCGGCCGGCGGGCTGCACGAGGACTTCGTGCCGGCACCGGGCGGGTTCATCCAGCAGCGCGCCAACCGCGTGCTCGCCGAAGCGGTCACCCTGCTGGAGAAGATCGAGGGCGACACGCTGCTGAAGGCGATCGCGGACGGCACGTTCGGGATCATGAAGCGGCCCGCGGACCGCGGCAAGGGCCTGGCCGGGGTGGCGAAGCACGCGGACGACTACTTCAACCCGGCGACCGCGCTGCTGGAGGCGTCGTGAGCGACATCGTGCGGCCCTACGGTGACACCACCGGTGACGGGATGGTGCAGCTGTCGTTCACGCTGCCGATCCCGCACGACAAGCGGGCCGAGGGCGCGGCGCTGCAGCTCGCGGCGAAGATGGGCATGGAACCGGCGATGCTCGTGCACGCCAAGCAGATGGGTGACGGGTTCACGTTCTTCGTCGTGTACGGGCGCGTCAACCACCTCGTCGACGTGTCCAAGGTCGAGGTCGTGGAGCGGGACTTCCCGCTGCTGTCGGCCAAGGAGGTCAACGCCGCGGTCAAGCGTGGGCTGCGGCGCAAGCTGTCGGTGGTCGGCGCCTGCATCGGCACCGACGCGCACACGGTCGGCATCGACGCGATCCTCAACGTGAAGGGCATCGCGGGCGAGAAAGGCCTCGAGTACTACCGGGAGTTGAAGGTGACCAACCTGGGTGCCCAGGTGACGGTGCCGGAGCTGGTCGCGGCGGCGCAGCGCGAGCGGGCCGACGCCGTGCTGGTGTCGCAGGTCGTCACGCAGCGGGACGCGCACCTGCACAACACCCGGGAGATGTCGGCGGCGTTCCGGGAGGCGCTGCCGGCCGACAAGCGGCCCCTGCTCGTGGTGGGCGGGCCGAGGTTCGACGAGACGATGGCGGGTGAGCTGGGCGTGGACCGGATCTTCGGGCGGGGTACGACACCGGGCGAGGTGGCGTCCTATCTCGTGCACGCGCTGGTGACCGCATGATCACCGTGACGCACCGGCGGTACGTGCCGTACTCGCACGCGCACTACGGCGGCAACCTCGTCGACGGGGCGTACGTGCTGGGGCTCTTCGGCGACGTGGCCACCGAGGTCTGCATCCGGATGGACGGCGACGAGGGGCTGTTCGCCTCCTACCAGGACATCCAGTTCCGGGCGCCGGTGCGGGCCGGCGACGTGATCGAGATTTCGGCGACCGTGGTCGAGGTCGGCAACCGCAGCCGGCGGATCGAGTTCGAGGCCCGGGTCGTCTGCCGGGCCAAGCCGCACCACTCGGAGTCGGCGGCGGAGGTGCTCGACCCCCCGATCGTGGCGACGACCGCGACCGGCACGGTGGTCGTCCCGCCGAAGCCGTGAACCTGGCGCTGTGCGCCGACGTCGGGTCGACGTACACGAAGGTGGTGGTCGTCGACCTCGACGGCGGTGCGGTCGTCGCGGCGGCCGACCACCCGACCACCGTGTCGACCGACGTCCTGCACGGCCTGGACGCCGCGGCGGCCGCGACCGGCCGGTCGGTCCCGGCCGACCGCTGGTACGTGTGCTCGTCGGCCGGTGGTGGGCTGCGGCTGGCCGTGGTCGGCTACGAGGAGTTGGTGACCGCGCAGGCCGGGCACCGGGTGGGCCTGTCCGCGGGCGCCCGGGTCGTGCACGTGTCCGCGGGACCCTTGGGGTCGCTGGCGGAGCTGCGGGCGGCCCGGCCCGACGTGGTGCTGCTGGTCGGCGGCACCGACGGCGGCGACGCGGCCGTGCTGGCCCACAACGCGGCGCGGCTGGCCCGGGCCCGGTGGCGGGTGCCGGTGGTGCTGGCCGGCAACGCCGACGCCCGCGACTCGCTGACCGCGCTGCTGGCCGGGGCCGGGGTGCCGGTCACCGCGACCGCGAACGTGCTGCCCCGCATCGGGGTCCTGGAGCCGGGGCCGGCGCGGGCGGCGATCCGCGACGTGTTCCTGTCCCACGTGATCGGCGGGAAGCGGCTGTCGAAGGGGCGGCGGTTCCCGTCGCTGGTCCGGGCCGCGACGCCCGACGCGGTGCTGACCGGTGTCGAGACGCTCGCGGACCACACCGGCGGTGACCTGCTGGTCGTCGACGTCGGCGGCGCCACCACCGACGTCTACTCGGTGCTGACCCCCGACGGCCACGCCGACGACGTCGCCGGCACCCTGTGGCGGGCCCGCACGGTCGAGGGCGACCTGGGCATGCGCTGGACCGCCCCCGACGTCATCCGCGCGGCCGAGGCCGAGCGGATGTTAAGCAACGGTCCGTTGTTAACGCTTTCCGCAGAGGAACGGTCCGTTCCTAACGCCGGGGCGCAGCTCGGCGCCGTGGCGGAGCTCGAGGCCGCGGCCGCCAGGCGCGCCGCTACCCCGGGGTTCGTGCCCGGCAGCGATGTCGAGCGGGCGCTGGACCGGCGGATCGCGGCCCTGGCGGCCACGGTGGCGGTCCGGCGGCACGCCCGGGGTCCTGCGGGCAGGGTGGCCCGGGATCTGCGCGACGTGCGGCTTCTGGTGGGCTCCGGCGGGGTGCTGCGGCACGCCGCCGCCGGTGAGGCCAAGGAGGTCCTCGACGCGGTGCTCACCGACCACGCCGGCGGGTGGCCGGTGCCGCGGGCCGCGCAGCCGGTGGTCGACGTGTCCTACGTGCTCGCCGCCGCCGGATTGCTTGCCGGGGAACACCTTTCGGCTGCACGGGCCTTGCTGGAACGCCACTTGTACGGCGGCTGAACGGCAGATGCCGGGTGCATGATCGGGCATCCGTGCGCGCCGATCGCACACGGTCGCGAACACGCCGACGCGACACGCCGGGCCGCACGATCCGAGGCGCTACAACGGTTGACACGCCTAGGGGTCCGCCGCGTACCGTCGTTGAGTCCTACACGGGAAGCGATCCGTCGTTCGCTCATTCCCTTCACCCGCTGGCCGAGCGGGGCCGGTGGTCCGCGACCATCCGGCCGCTGCGGCGGCCAGGTCCAGCGGGTGTGGGGACGGCCGGCGCGGGGCGGCGCACCGGGCCGCCACGAATGAGGGGTCGCCGATTCCGGTGTACGGGCAAGGGGGTAGGCGCGGCCAGTAGACAACGGCCCGGCGGGGGTAGCCAACCGTCGTCCGGTCGGAACGAAGGTCACGCGGACGGCCTTGCCACACCGGCCGGGGATGGGCCTGGGAGCATCGGGGCGTGACCTCACGGTCACGCCCCGATTTCCGTCCCGGCACTCCTCGCGATCTTGGGCCGGCGCTGCCGTACCCTTCCCGGAATGGGAGTGCGATGGTGACCATGACCGAGGCCGTGCCCGCTGTGCCCGCCGTGCCGGCGCAGCCCGCGCCGCGGCCGCTGCCCGCCCGGGTCGCGGTGCCGATGGCCGTCGCCGCCGGCCTCACCCAGCTCCTCGCGTTCCCGCGCTACGACCTGTGGTGGCTCGCCCCGGTCTCGGTGGCCCTGCTGGCCGCCGCCGTCCACCGCCGCCGCGCCCGCACCGGCGCCGTGCTGGGCCTGGTCGCCGGGCTCGTCTTCTTCGGCCCGCTGCTCGAGTGGACCAACCTGCACACCGGCTCCCTGCCGTGGGTGCTGCTGTTCGTCGCCGAGTCCCTGTTCATCGCCCTGCTGGGCGCCGCGGCCGCGTACGCGAGCCCGCTGGTGGACCGGCACCGCTGGACGTGGCCGCTGCTGACCGGCGTCCTCTGGGTCGGCCAGGAAGCCGCCCGCGACCGGCTCCCGTTCGGCGGCTTCCCCTGGGGGCGGCTCGCGTTCAGCCAGGGTGACTCGCCGGCGCTGCGGTTCGCCGCCGTCGGCGGCGCCCCACTGGTCACCTTCGTGGTCGCCGTCGTCGGTGGCCTGCTCGTCACCGCGGCGTGGCGCCGCTGGGGCGCACCGACCATGCTGCTGGCCGCCGGCGCGGTCGCGCTGGCCGCCGTCGGGCTGCTCGTCCCGGTCGGCGGCGGCGACGGGCAGCAGCCCGTGCGCGTCGCCGTCATCCAGGGCAACGTGCCCCGCCTCGGCCTCGACTTCAACGCACAGCGCCGTGCCGTGCTGGAGAACCACGTGACCGGCACCGTCGAGCTGGCCGGCCGCGTCACCGCCGGGCAGGCGCAGCAGCCCGACATCGTGATCTGGCCCGAGAACTCCAGCGACGTCGACCCGTTCCTCGACCCGCAGGCGGCCGCCGCGATCTCCCGCGCCGCCGACTCGATCAAGGCGCCGATCCTGATCGGCGCGGTGCTGCGCGGCCCCGGCGAGAACCAGGTCCGCAACGCCGGCGTCGTCTGGCTGCCCGGCCAGGGCCCCGACGAGTCCCGCATGTACATCAAGCAGCACCCGGTGCCGTTCGCCGAGTACATCCCGCTGCGCAAGGTCGCCCGCATGGTCAGCAAGCAGGTCGACCGGGTCCGGTCCGACTTCGTCGCCGGCGACACGCCCGGCGTGCTCGACATGGGAGCGGCCACGATCGGCGACGTGATCTGCTTCGAGGTCGCCTACGACGGCATCGTCCGCGAGACCGTGACCGGCGGCGCCGGTATCCTCGCCGTCCAGACCAACAACGCGACATTCGACGAGTCCGAGGCCCGCCAGCAGCTCGCGATGGTCCGGCTGCGGGCCGTCGAACACGGGCGGGACGCGCTGATGGCGTCTACCGTCGGTGTGTCCGCGTTCGTCGATCCCGACGGGTCGGTCCACCAGGAGACGGGCTTCAACACCCCAGGTGTGCTGCTCACCGAGATGACGCCGCGCGCAACGCGTACGCTTGCTACGCAGTTGGGCTATTGGCCCGAGATGGTGCTGTCCGGGTTCGCGGTGGCCGCCCTGGTCGCCGCGGCCGTGATCCGGCGCCGGCGGCCCGGAAGCCCCCAGGGCTCCGTGGACGCCGCACCATCGGCAGCAGGAGCACCGACGACATCGACCGCGGAGGCACGGTGAGCGAGGGCAACACGCCGGTTGGCGACGTGACGGAGGGCTACCCCGGTGTCGGGCGGGTGCTCGTCGTGGTGCCCACCTACAACGAGGCCGACAACATCGAGGTCATCACCGACCGGATCCGCCGGGCCGTCCCGTCCGCCGACATCCTTGTCGCCGACGACAACAGCCCCGACGGCACCGGCGAGATCGCCGACCGGCTCGCCGAGAACGACAGCCACGTCCACGTGCTGCACCGGCCCGGCAAGGCGGGCCTCGGCGCCGCCTACGTGCAGGGCTTCCGGTGGGCGATCGACCACGGCTACGACGCCGTCGTCGAGATGGACGCCGACGGCTCCCACGCGCCCGAGCAGCTGCCGCACCTGCTGGACGCCGCCCGGTCCGCCGACGCCGTCATCGGGTCGCGGTGGACGCCCGGCGGCAAGGTCGTCAACTGGCCCTGGCACCGGTTCGCGATCTCCCGGATCGGCAACACGTACGTGAAGCTGGCGCTGGGCATGCCGCACGGCGACGCGACCGGCGGCTACCGCGTCTACAAGATCCCCGTCCTGGAGAAGATCGACTTCGAGTCGGTGGCGTCGCAGGGCTACTCGTTCCAGGTCGAGCTGACCTGGCGTACGCACAAGAACGGATTCAAGATCGTCGAGGTGCCGATCACGTTCGCCGAGCGTGAGCGGGGCGCGAGCAAGATGAGCTCGTCGATCGTGCGCGAGGCGCTGATGCGGGTCACCGTGTGGGGCCTGCGTTCGCGGCGGGACGCGTTGTTCGGCCGGCGCGATACGGGTGGCAAACCCTGACGCGACCCTGACGCCGCCCGTGCGACCACGTGTCATGCTGGATTGATGCGACGTCAAGGACTGGTCCGCTGGATGCCGCTGGCGATCCTGCTCACCGCAGCGGTCGAGATCGCCGTGTTCATCCTGGTCGCACACCTGATCGGCTTCGGTTTCACGGTGCTGCTGGTGCTGGCCGCGTCCGCGGCCGGCGTGTTGCTGCTGCGCCGCGAGGGGATGCGGGCGTGGCGCGGCTTCCGGGCCGCCGCCGACGCCGGGCAGCCACCCGGCAACCAGGTCACCGACGGGCTCGTCGGGCTCGGTGCCGGGCTCCTGCTGGCCATCCCCGGCCTGGTCAGCGCCGTGCTGGGAATCCTGCTGGCGCTGCCGCCCGGTCGGCAGATCGCCCGCCTCGTCGCGCGGCGGGCGACCGAGCGGCGGATCTCGTCGGCCGCGGCCGGCGACCTCTTCGGGCCCCGGCGCGTGCGGGTCCGGCGCGGCGCCCCGCGTCCGCCCGACGGCGGCGGTGGCGGCGGGTCGGCCCGTCCGCCGACGGGACCGACCGGTGGTCCGGGGCCGTCCGGGCCCGCGGGCACGGGTCCGACCGTGACCGGGCCGGCCGAGCAGGGTCCGCGGATCCACGCGACGACGCCGCCGCGTGACGGCGACCACGGTGGTGGTCCGCCGCCGGTGATCGAGGGCGAGGTCGTCGAAGGCGAGATCGTCGAGCCCGGCCCGCGCCGCTGAGCACTGCATGAAAAAGCCCCCGCTGTTCGCGGGGGCTTTTCGCTGCCTGCGGCCTACTTGCCGCCGCGCCGGGCCCGGACCTCTTCCAGCCGCTCGGCCAGGATGTCCTCGAGCTCGGCGATCGACCGCCGCTCCAGGAGCATGTCCCAGTGCGTACGCGGGGGCTTGACCTTCTTCTGCTCGGGCTCGCTGCCGTCCACGAGCCGAGCCACGCTGCCGTCGAACTTGCACTCCCAGGTCATCGGAACCTCGGCGTCGACGGCGAACGGCACCTCGAACTGGTGCCCCTTCGCGCACAGGTACTCGCGGGTCTGGCGTGGGGCGAGCTCGGTGTTGCGGTCGGATTCGTAGCTGACTGCGCCTAGCCGGCTGCCGCGCAGCATGCGCTCGCCCATGATCGGCTTTCCCCTCGGTCGTCTTGCTTTTCTCCACACGGAACAACGACGGGAGCAGCCGGGGGATTCCCCGGCACTCACGCGCGTCCCGCTCCTTACAAAGGTACGTCGTCGTAAACGGTCAGAGCGTAGCGGCAGACGCCCGTTCATGAGCGGTTCTGCCGGAGCCGCCTGCTGGTGTTTTACGACCAGGTGTCCAGTATGTGAATTTTGACCCCGCCTAAGCGGCCGTTCAGCCGATGCGATCTAGGTCACCGGGCGGGCCCGACCTGTGCGGGAGCTGTGGACCCGCCGGTACCAACCGGGGCTGTCCTCGTCCCCAAGGCGGCCAGCGCGGCCGCGAGGTCGCCGACCTGACCCGCGAGCTGGGCGACGCGGTCGCGGGCGGCGTCGCGTTCACCGGCCGCGTCGGCGAGCCTGGCCAGTGCTCCCTCCGCCGCCGCGCGGGCCTGCCGCAGCTCGGCGGCGAGAGCCTGCTCACGGTGCTGCGCCCGGTCACGTTCGGCGGCCAGGTCCCGCTGCGCCGTGCCCGCCGCGGCGCGGGCCTCGTCGGCGGCCCGGCGGGCCTGGTCCGCGGCGCTGTTGGCGGCCGACGCCGCGTCAAGAGCGGAGGCGGCTTCGGCCCTGAAACGGGCCGCCTGATCGACCGCGGCGGCGGCGGAGTCGGTGGCGCGGCGGGCGTCGGTGAACGCGGTGTCGCGTTCCCGGGTCAGGTCCGCGACCTGGCGCCCGGTCGCGTCGAGCTCGCCGCGCAGCGCCCGCACGTCGCGCCGGGCGGCGTCCCGGTCGACCTCGGCCTGGGCCCGCAGCGCGGCCGCGGCCGACGCCGCCTGCTGTGCGGTGTCGCGGAGCCGCTCGGCGTCCCGGGCCCGCCCGGCGGCGTCGGCGGCGGCCCGGCCCGCGGCCTCGGCGACGTCGTTGGCGGCGGCGGCCTCGCGGCGCGCGCTGTCGCGCTCCTGCCGGGCGGCGTGCGCGTCGGCGGCGGCCCCCTCGGCGGCCCGGCGGGCGTCGTCGCGCTCGGTCTGCGCGGCCGCGACGGCCGCAGCGGCCTCGGCCCGCACCTGGGCGACCTGCCGCTCGACGCCGGCGGGGGACAGCTCGGCGTGCAGGGCGTCGGAGAGCGTCTCCACGACCTGGTCGAGCCGGTCGACGACCTCCCAGGTCCGGGCGATCTGGCCGGTCAGCCCGGGCGCGCCCCGCTGCCGCATCCGCGCGTTGCGGGACGCCTTCTGGCACTCACCGTCGTTGTCACGGCAGTACCGGAAAGGCCGCCCGGCCCCGACGTTCTGCGGCACGGGACGGCCGCAGTGGGCGCAGGGCCGGGTCTCGACGTCAACGGTGTCCACGGTGAACGCACGCTACCGACGAACAGCCCGAACACCGACCCGCCGCGCCGCGCCGCGAGCACCCCTCGTGCCCGCGGCGCGGTCCGGCCCGATCACTCGGTTCGGTCGTACGCGTCCCGCAGGGCCTGAATGTCGATCTTGCTCATGGTCATCATCGCCTCACCCACCCGGGCGGCCTTGCGGGGGTCGGGGTCGCTCATCAGCTCGCCGAGCGCGTCCGGGATGACCTGCCACGACACGCCGTAGCGGTCCTTGAGCCAGCCGCACCGGCCCTTCTCGCCGCCCTCGGACAGCCGCTCCCACAGCTCGTCGACCTCGTCCTGGTCGGCGCAACTGACGTAGAGCGAGACCGCTTCGGTGAAGGTGAACTGCGGGCCGCCGTTGAGCGCGACGAACCGCTGCCCGCCGATCTCGAACGTGACGGTGATCGCCGGGCCGTCGGGGCCCATCCGTGCCACGTCGACGACCCGCGCGTCCTTGAAGATGGAGACGTAGTGGTCGGCGGCCTGCTCGGCCTGGCCGTCGAACCAGAGGTACGGGGTGATCTTCTGCATCGCGTGCTCCTGCCTCGTGATGGTTCCTGTCCCCACGCGTCGAACGAGGAGCCCCCGGATCGACAGCTTTTCGCCGAGCTTTCAGCGGTCCAGGTTGCGGTAGCGGTGCACCGAGAGCGGGAAGAAGATCGCGACCAGCAGCAGCGGCCACACGACCGCCATCAGGATCGCGTGCTGGGCCACCCACGAGTCGCCGCCCCAGCCCGGGTTGCCGAACAGCTCCCGGGCCGCGCTCACCGTCGACGACAGCGGGTTCCACTCCGCGATCGCGCCCAGCCAACCCGGCATCGACGACGGCGCCGCGAACGTGTTCGACAGGAAGCCCAGCGGCCACACCAGGATCTGGACCGCGACCAGCGCGCCCTCGCCGCGGACGACCAGGCCGAGGTAGATCCCGATCCAGAGCATCGCGAAGCGCAGCAGCAGCAACAGGCCGAACGCGGCCAGCGCGGCTCCCAGGCCCGAATGCCAGCGCCAGCCGATCGCCAGGCCGCACAGCACCAGCACCGCGAGCGAGACCACCGCGTTGAGCAGGTCCGCGACGCTGCGGCCGACCACCACCGCCGACGACGCCATCGGCATCGAACGGAACCGGTCCGTGACCCCCTTGGCGACGTCGGTCTTGATCGCCTGGAACGTGCCCTCCAGGCCGAACACCATCGTCAGCGCCAGCGTGCCCGGAATCAGGAACTCGCGGTACGCGGACCCGCCGGCGGCGCCCGGCACCGTCATGCCGCCACCGAGCAGGTAGCCGAACATCAGCACGATCATCACCGGGAACAGCAGGCCGACCACCACCTGTGCCGGCTGGCGGGCCCAGTGGTCCAGGTCGCGGCGGGTCAGGGTCGCGCCGTCGGCGAGCGCCCAACGCAGTCGGTTCACGCGGTCACCAGCTTCGTGTCGTCGGTGGTCAGGTGCAGGAAGACCTCGTCGAGGGTCGGCCGGCGCAACGTCACGTCCTCGACGCCGATGCCGGCGTCCGCGAGCCCCCGCACCGTCGCCGTCAACGCCGCCATCCGGTCCGTGACCGCGACGCCCACGCGGCGGTTGTCCTCGTCGACGTCCGGGGTGTTGCCCGTCAGCGACGCCAGCAGCGCCGCGGCGGCCGGCAGGTCGTCGCCGGACGAGACGACCAGGTCGATGCGGTCGCCACCCAGGCGCGACTTGAGCGCCGACGGCGTGCCCGACGCGATCACCGTGCCGTGGTCGATCACCGTGACGTGGTCGGCGAGCCGGTCGACCTCCTCCAGGTACTGCGTCGTCAGCAGCACCGTCGTGCCGCCCGCGACCAGCGTGCGGACCGCGTCCCAGACCTCGCCGCGGCTGCGCGGGTCCAGTCCCGTGGTCGGCTCGTCGAGGAACAGCACCGGCGGCGCGGTGATCAGGCTCGCGGCCAGGTCGAGCCGGCGACGCATCCCACCGGAGTACGTGCTGACCGCGCGCGACCCGGTGTCGGCCAGGCCGAACCGCTCCAGCAGTTCCACCGCGAGCCGCCGGGCCGTCGCCCCGCCCAGGTGGTGCAGCCGGCCGAACATCTCCAGGTTCTGCCGGCCCGACAGGATCTCGTCGACCGCCGCGTGCTGGCCGACTAGGCCGATGCTCGCGCGTACCCGATCGGGGTCGCGACGCACGTCGAAACCCGCCACCGTCGCCGTGCCCGAGGTCGGGCGCAGCAGCGTGGTCAGGATCCGGACCAGCGTGGTCTTGCCCGCGCCGTTCGGGCCGAGCAGGCCGTGCACCGAGCCGGCCGGCACGGTCAGGTCGACGCCCGCGAGCGCCGAGACCTGACCGAACCGGCGGTGCAGGGCATGCGCCGTCACCGCTTCCATGGGTCACCCCTTATGATCGGTACGCTGTACGGAACACTCCGTACGGCGTACGGTACACCGTACGGAACGAGGTGCCAACCATGGCGGTCGAACACAGCGGAACAGGCGACCCGGCGCGCAGCATGGCGCTGCTCTGGCGCGCCGCCGACAAGGAGGGCCGCAGCGGCCTGTCCGTCGACAGGATCGTCGCGACGGCGGTCGAGATCGCCGACGGCGACGGGATCGCCGCGCTGTCCATGCGCCGCGTCGCCGAACGGCTCGGCGTCGGCGCGATGTCGCTCTACACGTACGTGCCCGGCAAGGGCGAGCTCGTCGACCTGATGATCGACCAGGTGCTCGGCGAGACCGACCGGGCCGAGATGCCCGACGACTGGCGGGCCCGGCTCGCCCACGTCGCCCGGTCCAACCTGGCCCTCTACCGGAGCCACCCGTGGCTGCTCCAGGTCGGCACCGCCCGCCCGCCGATGGGGCCCAACCTGATCGCCAAGTACGACTACGAACTGCGCGCCCTCGACGGCACCGGCCTGTCCGACGTCGAGATCGACACCGCGCTGACCTCCGTGCTCGCGTACGTCACCGGCGCCGGGCAGGCGGCCGTCGAGGCGGCACAGGCGCCCGACCGCAGCGGCATGACCGACGAGGCCTGGTGGGCGGTGCAGGCGCCGCTCCTGGAGAAGGTGTTCGACCCCGAGCGCTACCCCCTGGCCGCCCGGGTCGGTGCCGCGGCCGGCGAGACGTACGGGCTGATCGACGCCGACCACGCCTTCGAGTTCGGCCTGCAGCGGCTGCTGGACGGCATCGCGGCGTTCATCGCGTCGAAACCCTGATGCCGGTGGCGACCGCCCGCGGATACGGTGGCCCGATGGACCTCGACCAGCGCCGCGAACGCATCCTCGGCGCGTTCCTCCGCGACGGCCGGCTCACCTCGATCCCCGCGCGCGCCGCCAAGCGCCAGGTGGTGCTCGAGCACATCGTCACGGTCTTCGAGCCCGGCGTGAAGTTCGCCGAGAAAGAGGTCGACGCCGCCCTGCGCGCCTTCTACGAGCGCGACTGGGTGTCCCTGCGCCGCTACCTGATCGACACCGGCCTGATGGCCCGGGAGGACGGCCTCTACTGGCGCACCGGCGGCTACGTCGAGACCTGAGCCGCCCGCGCCACCAGATAGGCCCGCTCGGGCTCGCTGAGCGTCTGCCGGGCGGCCTGCTCGTAGGCGGCCCGCGCCCCGGCCGCGTCGCCGGCCATCTCCAGCAGGTGCGCCCGCACCGCCGCCACCCGGTGATGCCCCGCCAGCGCCTCGTCGGCCGCCGCGAGGGCGTCCAGGCCCGCCGGCGCGCCGTGCACCATCGCGACCGCCACCACCCGGTTGAGCGTCACCATCGGCCCCGGCGCGACCCGGTCCAGGGCGTCGTACAGGCCGAGGATCTGCGGCCAGTCGGTGTCCGCGGCGGTCGGCGCCTCGTCGTGCACCGCGGCGATCGCCGCCTGCAGCTGGTAGGGGCCGACCGCCGTCGTCGTCAACGCCGCACTGACCAGGTCGACGCCTTCGGCGATCGCGGCCCGGTCCCAGCGCGTACGGTCCTGCTCCGCCAACGGCACCAGCGCACCGTCGGCGCGGGTGCGGGCCGGGCGGCGGGCGTCGGTGAGCAGCATCAACGCGAGCAGCCCCGCCACCTCGCCCTCGCCGGGCAGCCGCGGTTGCAGCTGCCGCGCCAGCCGGATCGCCTCCGCCGTCAGCTCGACCCGATGCAGCCGCTGCCCGGAACTGGCCGTGTAGCCCTCGTTGAAGATCAGATACAGCACGTGGAGTACGGCGGCCAGCCGCACCGGCAGCTCCTCCGGCGGCGGCAGCGTGAACCGCGCCCCGGCCGCTCTGATCTTCTGCTTCGCACGGCTGATCCGCTGCGCGACCGTCGCCTCCGGCACCAGCAGCGCCCGCGCGATCTCGGCCGTGGTCAGCCCACCGACCGCCCGCAGCGTCAGCGCGACCTGCGAGGCCGGTGTCAGCGCGGGATGGCAGCAGAGCAGGAGCAGGGTCAGGGTGTCGTCGCGCGCCGGTCCCTCCTCGGCCGCCGGGGCTGAGAGGCGCGCCGCGGTCTGTTCCCGCCGCTCCCGGGCGGTGTCCTTGCGCCAGGCCGCGATCCGCGCTCGGGACGCCACCGTGATCAACCAGCCGCGCGGGTTGTCGGGCACTCCCTCGGCCGGCCACTGGGTCGCCGCGGCCAGCAGCGCCTCCTGCACCGCGTCCTCGGCCGCGTCGAAGTCGCCGTAGTGGCGCACCAACGCGGCCAGGACCTGCGGCGCGAGGTCGCGCAGCAGCGGTTCCAGGTCGCTCACCCGACCGATTCTCGCTCGCGCGGCGGCCGGCGTGCGAGCAGACTGCCGGGCGTGAACGAGACACCGCGGTTCCTGCGCCCGTTCGTCGCCGACCACCCCGACCCGGCGCCGCCCGTCCAGGTCGCCCCCAACCTCGACCTGTACCTGCCCGACGGCCCCGGCCCGCACCCGCTCGTGCTGCTCGTGCACGGCGGGCCGATCCCCGACGACCTCGGTGTCACCCCGCGCGGCTGGCCGGTCCACATCGGATACGCGGCCCTGCTGCACGCCGCCGGTCTCGCGGTCGGGGTCGTCGACCACCGTCTGCGGGTCGTCGACGGGCCCGACGGTCCCACCGTCGACGCCGTCACGTCCGCCGCCGACGTCGCCTCCGCCAGCGCTTTGCTGCGCGCCCATCCCTCGGTCGACGGCACGCGGGTGGCCTACTGGGTCTTCTCCGGGGGAGGGCTGCTCGCCGCCGACTGGCTGCGCGAGCGGCCGGGTTGGCTGCGGGCGATCCTGCTGAGCTACCCGCTGCTCGCCACGCCCGCCCCGCACCTGCCGGTCGCGGACCGGCTGCACCTGGATCCGCGGTTCGCGCCGATCGACGCGGTCGCCGAGGCCGGTGCCGCCGCACCGCCGATCGTGCTCACCCGCGTCGGGCGGGAACGGCCGCTTCTGGCCGGCTTCGTCGAGCAGTTCGTCGCCGCCGCGTCATCGGTGGAGATCATCGACCTGCCCGACGGGCAGCACGCCTTCGACGTCCTCGACGACACCGACCAGTCCCGGCAGGCCATCCACGCGGCCGTCGCGCGGGCGGTGGAACTGCTCAAATAGCCGCCTTGTCCGGCCGGGGCACCCGTACACGTGAAGATCATTTACGATCCGCGGCATGCAGCTGTCCCTCGACCCGACCGCCGCCGACCCCGACGTCGCGGCGGTCCGGCAGGCGCTCGCAGCCCGCGACTGGCCGGCCGCATCGAAGGTCATCGCCGGCCTGGACGGCCACACCCGGACAACGATGATCGACATGGTCGGCGACAACGCGGACTGGACGGCCCGGCTGACCACCGCACGCGGTCTCGAGATGGGCCAGGCCGAAGCGCGCCGCCGGTACGACCGCCTCGCCGCCCTCGACCCCCACCATCTCCCCGGCCAGCGCCAACTGCTGCAGCAACTGTGCGCGAAGTGGGGCTGGTCGCTCGAGGACATGCACGCGTTCGCCACCGAGGCGACCAGCCGGCTGTCCGACGGCGCACACGCGCCGTGGTCCATGTTCAGCGGCGACCCTGAAGCCCGGTTTCGGGAGTTCCGGGCCCGTGCCGCCGGCCCTCGCCGGTTCCTGCCGTGGTGACCCGCACCGAGGTCGACGGCGTGCCGACGCTGGTCGCGCCCACCGTCGGGCCGCCCCGCGCCGGGCTCGTGTTCCGGGTCGGGCAGGCCGACGAGACCCTGGCGCGGCGCGGCATCACCCACCTCGTCGAGCACCTCGCGCTGCACCCGATCGGCGGCAGCGCGTACCACCACAACGGCAACACCGGCCTGACCACCACCACCTTCTACGCGCAGGGTGAGCCCGACGACCTCGTCGACTTCTTCACCCGCCTCTGCGGGTCGCTGGCCGCCCTGGACACCGGCCGCCTGGCGATGGAACGCGACGTGCTGCGCACCGAGGAGCACGGCCGAGGGTCCGGGCCGACCAGGGACCTGCCGCTGTGGCGGTACGGCTCCCGCGGCTACGGCCTGGTCAGCTATCCCGAGTGGGGGCTGCACGCGCTGACCGCCGACGACCTGCTCGCCTGGGTGGCCGCCCACTTCACCCGCGAGAACGCCGTGCTGTGGGTCGCCGGCGACGGCGTGCCCGCCGGCTTGCGGCTCGACCTGCCCAGCGGCCACCGGCAGCCGGTGCCCGCACCCACCTCGGCGCTGCCCGCCACTCCCGCGTTTTTCGCCGGCGGACCCTCGACCGCGACCGACACCGTCGTGCCGGAGTCGGCGGCCGCGATCGTCTACGCCCACCTGCTGCAGCGGCGGCTCTACAAGGCGCTGCGCCTCGACACCGGCCTGTCGTACACCACGGCGGTCGAGTACGCCGAACGCGGCGACGGCAACGCGGTGATCGCCGCGTACGTGGACGCGCTCGACGAGAAGCAGGACGCCGTCCTCGGCGGCGTGATCGACGTCCTGGCCGCGCTGCGCGCCGCACCGGCCCAGCCGGCGGACCTGGCCGTCGCGGTGTCCGGCGCCGTCCGCGACGCCGGCGGTGTCGACGCGGCCGCGGGCCTGCTGCCGACCCAGTCGTTCCGGCTGCTCACCGGCCGTCCGCTCGGCGACGTCGACACCGAGGTGGCGGCGCTGGGGGAGGTCACCGCCGAGGCGGCACACGCGGTCGCCCAGGAGGCACACAAGGCGGCCCTGCTGATGGCGCCGCCGCGCGGGGCGGCCTGGGCCGGCTACGCGCCCGCGCCGACCACCTCCGAGACCAGGATCCGCGGCCGCGACCACGCCCGGACCAGCGGCGACGGGCCCCACCTCCACGTCGGCGACGACGGCGTCAGCGTGGTCGGCACCGACGACGAGGCCGCCACCGTGCGGTACGCGGAGTGCACGGTCATGCTCGCCCACCCCGACGGGCGGCGGGTGCTGATCGGCCACGACGGCATGGTCGTGGTCGCCGACCCCGCTGTCTACGCGGCCCTGAACGTCGAGGCGATCGACCGGCGGGTGCCGCCGGAGGTGGTGGTGCGGATGCCGGGCCAGCCCTCTGCCTCGCCCGCGCCGGGTTCCGTTGCGGCGGCCCGACGGTGGCTGTCCCGGCGACGGCTGGGGCCGGGTTGGCTGCGGCTGGCCGCGCTCGGGCTGCTCACCGCCGTGGTGGGTGGCGCCGCGCTTACGTACACGATCGGCATGATCGTCGGTTTCGCCGACGCCCGCGTCATCGGCCTGATCGGCGGCTGGCTGATCGCCGGCTGGTTCGGGCGGTCCTTCCTGCGGGCCTGGTCGGCGCGGCGGGGAGAATCGTCCGCGTGACCGCCCCGACCCTCGCGGACGTCCGCGCCGCCGCCGACCGGATCGCCGGCGTCGCGCACCGCACGCCCGTCATCCGCTCCCGCACCCTCGACGCCCACGCCGGCGCGCGGGTGCACCTCAAGTGCGAGAACCTGCAGCGAATCGGCGCGTTCAAGTTCCGGGGCGCGTACAACGCGGTGTCCCGGCTGTCGCCCGAGCAGTTGCGGCGGGGGATCGCGGCCTACTCGTCCGGCAACCACGCCCAGGCCGTCGCCCTCGCGGCGCGGGAGTTGGGCAGCACCGCGGTGATCCTGATGCCGGAGGACACCCCGTCGTCGAAACGGGCGGCGGTGGCCGGTTACGGCGCGGAGATCCAGACCTACGACCGCTACACCGGGACCGGGTCGCGCTGGGTGAGGCACTCGCGGCGTCGCGGGGTCTGGCGCTGATTCCGCCGTACGAGCATCCGGACGTGATCGCCGGCCAGGGAACGGCGGCGCTGGAGCTGTTCGAGACGGTGGGACCGCTGGACGTGGTGGTGGCGCCGGTCGGCGGCGGCGGCCTGATCGCCGGCACCGCGACGGCGGCGAAGGGCCTGCATCCGGGTGTACGAGTGGTCGGCGTCGAGCCGACCGACGGCGACGACACCCGACGATCGCTGGCCGCCGGGCAGCGGGTGCGCATCCCGGTGCCACGAACGATCGCGGACGGCCAGGCCGCCGACATCCCAGGCGAACTGACATTCTCGATCAACCGCCGCCTGGTCGACGAGATCGTCCTGGTCACAGACGACGAAATCCGCGCCGCGATGCGCTTCGCCTTCGACCGTCTCAAACTGGTGCTGGAACCAAGCGGCGCAACGGGCCTCGCGGCGGTCCTAACAGGCCAGTTCAACGGAAACGTCGGCGTGATCCTCTCGGGCGGCAACATCGACACAGCCCGGTTCGCGCAGGTGCTGGCCTGACCACCCCCGACATCTCGACGGCGCGTTTTTGCCGAGGTCCCTCGGATGAGCGTGCTCGACGCTTTAGCCGCCGAGGCGGCCGGCCTCGCCCGGCGGCGGCATCTCCACGGCGGGTTTTGCGGGTGCTGGGATGAGCGTGCTCGACGCTTTCGCCGCCGAGGCGGCCCCGCTCGATCGGGTGGTGGGCGGGTTGTCTTCGTTGGACCCGCCCGGTGGCGGCGTCTCTACGGCCTGGTTGCGGAAGGTGTTGGGATGAGCGTGCTTGACGCCTTCTGCGCTGAGGCGGCCCGGCTCGGCGAGGTGCTGGGTGGTCTGTCTTCTTCGGACTGGTCACGGGCGACGGCGTGCCCGCCGTGGGACGTCGCCGGGCTGGTCGGCCACGTGGTCACCACGATCGCCCGGGTGCCGGGGATGCTCGACGGCGTGGCACCGGCGGCAGCCGACGTGGACGCGGTCGGCTACTACCGCCCGGACGAGCGGTTCGCGCCCGTGGTAGACCGTGCCCGCGTCGAGGGTGGCCAGGAGCGCGCGGCTCTGGCCGGGTCCGGCGCCGCGCTGGCCGCCGAGTTCGAGCGCACCTGGCGGTCCGTGGTCGCGCGGTGCGCGGCCGCGCCCGAGGGGCGGATCGTCCGTACCCGGCACGGCGACGCGATGCTGCTGACCGAGTTCCTCGTGACGCGGGTGGTCGAGGTCGGGGTACACGGCCTGGACCTGGCGGCGGCGCTGGACCTGCCGGCCTGGCTGACCCCGCCGGCCGCGGCGGTCCTGACCGACCTGCTGCTGCCCACCGCCGGCGCGGCGCTGGACGAGCTCGGCTGGGACCAGGTGACCTTGGTCCGCGTGGCGACCGGCCGCGCCCCGCTGCCACCCCACGCGCGCGAGGTGCTGAAGCGGCACGAAATTCGGCGGCTGGCGCTGAGCCCGGCCTGGTAGGTTTCACCAGGTACGTGACGACTGGAGGAGGTGAGACCCATCAACGCTGTGACAGGTCGGGTGCTCTCCTCGCACAGGGTCTGAGGTGACCCGGGAGCGCCCACGGCACTCCCGAAAGGCACCTCGATGCACATCACCGCACAACACTTCCGCGTCGGCGACGTTCCTGGCGTCCGCTGGTGCGCCGGCGGAGACGACGCCCCTCTAGTGCTCCTCGGCCACGGCGGTGGCCAGCACAAGCTGGCCCCGAGCGTCGTCGCCCGCGCGCAGCGCGTCGTCACCAACCTCGGCTTCACCGCCATCGCCATCGACGCACCTGGGCACGGCGACCGCCCCCGCGACCCCGAAGACGAACGCTTCGTGGCGGCCATCCGCGCCCGGACAGAGCCGCTCGGCCCGCTCGTAGCCGACTACAACGCGGCGCTCGCCACCCGCGCGGTCCCGGAGTGGCAGGCGGTCCTCGACGCTCACCCCGGCCACGGCCCGGTCGGCTACTGGGGTGTCTCCCTCGGCAGCGCCCTGGGCATCCCGCTGGCCGCGGCCGAGCCGCGCATCACCGCCGCGGTGCTCGGCCTGGTCGGCACCGAAGCCCTGGCCGCGGCAGCGGCCAAGGTGACGATCCCGGTCCGTTTCCTGCTGCAATGGGACGACGAACTCGTCCCACGAGCGGCCGGGCTCGCGGTCTACGACGCGTTCTCCTCGACCGAGAAGACCTTGCACGCGAACCCGGGCCGCCACGCCGAGCTACCACCGTGGGAACACGACAGCGCCGAACGATTCCTCGCCCGGCACCTACGCCACCCTTAGCGATGCCCCTGAGGGTCGCCGAGGAGCGTTCGCCTCGGCGACCCTCAGGGCCACGATCGCCTGATCACCGACTCGCGGCAGGCGCCGAGCAACCGGGCCCGGCCATGATCGGGTGAACCTCACCGGATCAGGACGACCCAGCCGCCTGATCGGGTGTGCGGGATCAGGTAACCCGGCGGCGCGTCGCGCAGGCCTACCGCACCGGATCATTCGACGCGCACGATTCAGGGGTTGACCAGCCACACCTGATCAGCCCGGGACAACCCGAAGCGGAACGGTCCGAGGCGCAGCCGGCATCTCCTGCCATCCCCTCGGAATAGATCCATCTAGGGTTTCCTGTCGGTTGCCGCGGCGAACAGGGATTCCGCGTCGGCGACAGCTTGCGTCAGTGTGGTCGGGTCCGGGCGTAGGCCTGTGATGACCTGGTCGATGGCGCGTAGGCCCACGCGGTCCAGGAGGCGTTTTTCGTTCGTCACCCATTCGCCGCGGGCCGCGAGGACCGCGTGCGCCGTCTGCAGCGCCGCGGTTGCCAGCAGGCCCGCGACCTCCGTGGCGTGGCCGCGGGAGGCGTGCGCGCCGCGCGCGTACCCGATGGTCAGGTCCGCTCTCTGTCGCCACGCCCGTGGTGCCGCCGCGCGCAGTGCCGGCGGGTAGTCCGGCCGCGGCAGGGTCCCGCGCAGCACCTCGTTGACGGCCAGTTCGGCCACCACCAGGTAGCTCGGGATGCCCGCCAGGTGGAACAACAGCGGCTCGAAGTGGAAGCGGCCCTCCCGTGACTCGGCCAGTTCGTGTTCGACGACCGCCAGGTCGCGGTAGTGGACGTCCACCCGGTTGCCGTCGATGGTCAGCCACGCGCCGCCGTTGAAGACGCCGCCGCCCCAGCCGCCCAGCTCGGCGACCTCGCCCGGCCAGCCGATCGCGCGCAGGTCGGCCGGGTCGAAGTGGTCGCGGTAGTAGACCGCGACGTCCCAGTCGCTGTCCGGCCTGTGCGTGCCCTCCGCGCGTGAACCGCCCAGCGTGACGGCCTCCACGCCGGGCAGCGCCGCCAACCGGTCCGCCGCGTCGTCCAGGAACGTCATCCGGCTTTCCCTCCGCGGGCCTCGTTGGTCTCGCGAAGGGTAGCGAAATTGTCGCCTACCGGGCCCAGGTGGCCGAGCTTGTCCGGGTTGGTCACCATCCGGATCGCCTGCACCTGGCCGTCGAGGATGTCCAGCGCCATCGTGGCCAGGACCTGGCCCGCGCGGTCGTGCAGGATCGCGCCCGGCTGGCCGTTGACCTCGTGCGGGTCGACGGCGCCGCCGATGCGCAGGAACGGCTCGACCAGGTTCGCCAGCACCCGGGACACCGACTCCGCGCCGACGAATGACGGCCGCCACAGCGGTGCCTTGCCGCCCGCGTCGCCGACCATGTGCACGTCGGCGGCCAGCAGCGCGCGCAGGCCGTCGACGTCGCCGTCGCGGAACGCGCCGAAGAAACGGTCCGCCAGCGCGGCGCGGGAACGTTGGTCCGCCTCGAAGCGGGGGCGGCCCGCGTCCATGTGCCGGCGCGCCCGCACCGCGAGCTGGCGGCAGGCCGCCTCCGAACGGCCCACCGCCCGCGCGATCTCCGGGAAGTCGAACGCGAACACCTCGCGGAGCACGAACACCGCCCGCTCGAGCGGGGTCAGCCGTTCCAGCAGGACCAGCGCCGCCATCGACACCGAGTCGGCCAGTTCCGCGGAGCGTTCCGGGTCCTCGTAGGGGTCGGTCAGCAGCGGTTCCGGGAACCAGGGACCGACGTACGCCTCGCGGCGCACCCGGGCCGAGCGCAGCACGTCGATCGAGATGCGGGTAACGACGGCCGCGAGGAACGACTTCGCCGACGCGGGTTCGGTCGGGTAGGACGCGTACCGCAGCCAGCTCTCCTGCACCGCGTCCTCGGCCTCGCTGACGCTGCCCAGGATCCGGTAGGCGATCGCGAACAGCAGCGGGCGGAGCTGCTCGAACTCCTCCGTACGCGTCATGCCAGCCCTTCCTCGAAGCCCTGCCGCCAGGACGGGTAACGCGGCTCCCAGCCCAGCTCGCGTTTCGCCTTGTCGTTGGAGAACCCGCGGCCCTCGGTCATCATCACCACCGCCTGGTCGCCGGCGAGCAGCCGGCCCAGCCAGACCGGGATCCGCATCGGCGGCTTGGCGCCCGCGCTGGCGGCGAGGTGCGGCAGCCACTGGTTGGCCGGTGCCGGGTCGTCGTCGACGATGTTGAACACGCCGCGCGCCTTCTGCTCGATCGCGATGACGGTGGCGGACGCCGCGTCGTCGAGGTGGATCCACGAGCTGTAACCCTGGCCGCGGCCGATCAGCGGGTACTGGCGGCGGCGTACCAACTCGACCTGGTCGTCGGTGGCACCGGGTCCGTAGAAGGCGCCGTACCGCATGACCGCACCGCCGTGCCGCCCGACGACGTCCTCGACGTGCGCCATCGCCTTGAGCCCGACGTTGGCGGCTGTGCCCGGCAGCAGGTCGAGCGGGTCCTCCTCGGTCTTCACCCACCCGCCCTGGCGGATGCCGTTCCAGGACGCGTAGCCCTGCGCGACGACGGGCACGCCGGCCGCCTCGGCCGCGGCCAGCAGGTGGTCGGTGCCCTCGGTGCGTAGGCGGTTGGTCTTGGCGAACCAGCGGTCCGGGTGCTTGATGTCCGGCTTGCCGGCGTGGGCCGGCGAGATCGCGGTCATCTGGTGCACGACCACGTCGGGCCGGGCCGCGGCGACCGCCTCACCGACCGCCGCGGCGTCGAGGCCGTCCAGCACGGTGCCCTGCGCGCCGATTCGGGCGAGCAGGTCGAGCTTGGCCGTGGTCGTCGTGGTCGCCGTCACCTGATGGCCGCGCGCGACGAGCTGGGGCACGAGCCGGCGGCCGAGGACGCCGCTGCCGCCTGCCACGAATACCCGCATGTCAGATCACCTTCCCGAGTCTGTGTCCGGTAGTCGCTACCCGAGACGAATCAGGCTGGGCCGGCTGTGACATGTTTACTGGATTGCTGTTATCAGTAATTCAATAATCCTTGTACGGGTGTCTGACCGTAAATTCTGACTACACCATAATGACTGTTATGTTGTACGACCGTGCGGGAGCGCCAGGAGCGTGCTGATCGTGTAGCTGGCCGTGAGGTTCGTGGGGAGACGGCGGCCGTCGCGGCTGAGGAAGGCCGTGGCGATGCCGAGGGCGGTCGCGCCGGCGATGTCGGACGTTGGTGAGTCGCCGACGTGGATGACGTTCTTCGCCGCGCGACCCAGGTGCCTCAGCGCGAGTTCGAACGGCTCGGGGCGGGGTTTGTAGGCGCGGGCGTCCTCGCTGGTCACCACGGCGGCCACGGAGATGCCGTGGTGGTCGAGGAGGGCGTGGAGGGTGTCGTGGTCGGCGTCCGAGACGAGGCATACCGGGACGTCGACCGCTTCCAGGAACGGGCGGGCGTCTTGGAACAACGGTGGGTGCGGTCGTGGGCGGTGGTAGATCTCGCGAGCGTTCACGCGTACGCCGAAATGGGTCGCCGTTGCCTCGAGGCTGTTGATGTCGAGGTCTTCGAGGGTGCGGAAGGCTTGGCCGTGTGCGTCGTCGGCCATCGGCCAGATGCGGTCGGTCCACCCTCGCGCGACGGTGTCGTATTCCATGCCGGCGCTGCCCGCGATGAGTTCGATGACTTCGGTGGCCCGGGGTTCGGTGTCGTGCACGAGCGTGCCGTAGACGTCGAGCAGGATTGCTTCGTACATGAAACCGATTGTGCGGTGCGGTAGAAAAAAGCCGTGCTGGACGACTTGCTGGCCTCACCTGATGTGGTGGGGCTGATCCTGTCCGGGTCGCAGGCGCGGGGGACGGCGGGTGCGTTCTCCGACCACGACGTGATCGCGGTGGTGCGTGCGGGCGGCGGACATCCGGCGTCCGGGTCGCTGGACCTGGCCGTGCTCACCGTCGACGAGCTCGCGGACGTGTCGGATCGTTGGCAGCGGTACGCGTACCGTGGCGCGGTCGTGCTCCTCGACCGGCTCGATGGTCGGATCGCCGCGTTGGTTGCGGCGCAGGCGAGTCTGTCACCGTCCGAAGTGGACGCCTTTGTGCGCGAGTACCTCGACGGCTATGTCAACTTCGTCTACCGGGCGGCGAAGAGCCGGCGGGATGGGCATGACGACCTGGCGCGGCTCGAAGAGATCGAAGCGGCGTCGTGGTTTCTGTGGACGTTGTTCGCCTTGTACGGGCGGGTGCGGCCCTACAACAAGTATCTGCGGTGGGAGCTTTCACGTTATCCGCTGCCGTCGCCGTGGACTGCCGACAGGTTGGTCGTCGCGATGGCCGATCGTCCGTCTTCCTTGTTTCCCGACCTCGAGGTCGTGGCCCGCGCCGGTGGCTTCGGTGACGTGCTCGACGCTTGGCCCAATTTGGACCTGATCCGGTCGTACGCCGTCAGCGGGTGAGCAGGACGACCGTGTCGAGGATGCGGTGCCAGTCGAGGTCCGTCAACGGGCGGTCGGCCAGCGCCCCCATGGCCGCCATCGCGGTCAGCACCCGCTCGCGGTCGGGCAGGCGCTCGTTGGTGAAGCGCGGTGAGCGGGCGAAGCGGACGAGCGAGTCCGGCAGCGTCGCCGGTGCGGACGGCTCGCCATCCTCGCGCAACTCGACCCGCAACTCGGCGCCGAGGGCGGCGGCCAGCCCGGTGATCGCCGCCAGGGTCGGGTTGCCGCGGCCGTTCTCCAGGTTGGCGATGTAGGGCACCGACAGGCCCGCGGCGGCGGCGACCGACGCGATCGTGCGCCCCTCGGCGGTGCGCCGCGCCCGCAGCCGCCTGCCCAGCTCGACTATCTCCACGGGAACATCTTGCCATTCTTTGTCTCCAGAGAATAGCCTCCGCTCCCATGAACCTGTTGCGGCGCAACCGCGACTTCCGGCGCCTGTACGCCGCCGCCGTGGTCGACGGCTTCGGCTCGTGGCTGCTGGTCTTCGCCGCGCCGTTGCACGTGTTCGCGGTGACCGGCTCCGCTGCGTCGACCGGCCTCGCGCTGGCGGTGCAGGCACTGCCCGCGGTGCTGCTCACGCCATGGGCCGGGGTGGCGCTGGACCGCTGGCCACGGACCCGGATCGTGGTGGTGGCCAACCTCGCCAGCGCGCTCGGTGTCGGGTTGATGCTGGCGCCGGGCGGCGTCTTCGGCGGTCTGTTCGTGGAGTCGGCGGCCGGGTGCTTCCTGCGGCCGGCGCTACGCGCGTTGACCCCGACGGTGGTGCCGGACGACGGCGACCTCGCGACCGCGAACGCGCTGACGTCGTTCACCGACGGCGCGTTCCGGATGCTCGGACCGCCGCTCGGCACGGCCCTGGTGGTCGCGGGTTGGTTCCCTGCCGTGGTCCTGGCCGACCTCGCTTCCTATCTGGTCGCGGCGGCGCTCGTCGTCCGCCTGCGCGCCGGCCGTGGTGCCGCCGCTCGCGCCGGGACGCGGGTCCGGGTCCGTGACGGCCTGCGCGCGCTCGCCCGGACCCCGCTGCTGCGCGGCCTGGCCGTCGCGAGCTGCCTGTACTGGACGGCGAACGCGGCCCTGACGGCGTTGCTGTTCCCGTTCGCGGCCGACCGCCTGGGCGCCTCGGGCCGGGTGATCGGCTGGCTCATCGCCGCGCTCGGGGTGGGTTACCTGGTCGGGTCGGCGTTGTCCCGCTTGATCATTCTGCGGTACGCGACCCGCACGGTGCTGACCGCCGGCTACGCGCTGGTCGGCCTGTGTTTCGTCGTGGCGTTCACCGCGACGTCGGTGCCGCGGGCGCTGGTCGCGATCGGGTTGAGCGGCGTACCGGGCGCGATCACCCAGATCGCGACGGTCCACCGCCTCCAACTGTCCGCACCGGACGCGATCCTGGGCCGGATCGCGGCGGCGTTCCACCTGACGGATGCGCTGGCCTCGGTCACGGGCGCTCTGCTGGCACCGGCCCTGGTCGCGGCGGCGGGGTTGGCGCCGGCGCTGCTCACGGCAAGCCTGACCGTGGTCGCCGCAGGCCCGCTCGCCGCTGCCCTGTTGCCATTCGCCCGACCGCGCGATCGGGTTGGCTAGCTCGCGGGGTCGCGGGGCACCGCCGGGTGGCGTTGATCGTGCCCGCGGGGGCTGGTCCCCGCGGGCACGACCGTGGACGTTCTTGCCCGTGTGGTCGAGTGATCTGGTTGGTCAGCCGGCCGCGCGGTGGGCGTCGTCCATGACCAGGTCCGCGTTGATCATTGCTCCGGCGTTCAGGCCCGCGGCCGCGCTGACGATGACCTGGGCGCGTACGTCGGTGACGTTGCCAGCCACCCAGACGCCCGGCACCGAGGTCGCGCCGGTGGCGTCCGCCTTGACGGCCACGCCGAGCTCGACGTCGCCCATGCGGACCGGCTCCGTCTCGACGCCCAGGTCCGTGAGCAGCTCCGAACGCGCCGTCATGCGGGTCGGGACCACCCACACGTCGCGGGTCAGGGTGTCGCCGCCGGCCAGGTGGAGGGTGCGGTCCTCGTCGAGGGCGGTGGCCCGGTCGTCGACGAGCGTGACGCCGCGGGCGGCCAGCAGCTTCGCGTCGTCGCCGGTCGGGGCCGGCTGTCCGTTGAGGACGATCGTCACGTCGGCGCTCCACTGGCGCCAGAGCAGGCCCGGGTGGGCGACCGCCGGGTTGGCGGCGATGATGCCGATCGCCTGGTCGCGGACCTCCCAGCCGTGGCAGTACGGGCAGTGCAGCACGTCGCTGCCGAGCCGCCCCGCCAGGCCGGGAATGTCGGGCAGCTCGTCGGCCAGGCCCGTGGTGACCAGCAGCCGCCGCGCGCCGAAGGTGCGGCCGTCGTCGAGGGTCACGGTGAAGCCGCCGCCGGCGGTCGGCTTGGCACCGGTCGCCGTACCCGTCACGAACGCGCCGCCGTAACCGGTGACCTCGGCGCGGCCGGCGGCGAGCAGCTCCGCGGGCGGCGTGCCGTCCCGGGTGAGGAAGTTGTGCACGTGCCCGGCGGCCGCGTTGCGCGGCGTGCCGTTGTCGACGACCAGCACCGAGCGGCGGGCCCGGGCCAGAGTGAGTGCGCCGGCCAGCCCGGCGGGGCCGCCGCCGACCACGATGACGTCAAACGTTTCCATGCCGCCCACGTTGCCTCGCCCTCGGTTGGGTGGCAAACTTCCTTGCCGTTCTGGCAAATTTGAATCCGTGGAGAACGTAGGAGAGCGGCTCCGGGCCCTCCGCCGCCAGCGCGGCGCCACGCTGGCGGAGCTGTCCGAGGCGACCGGCATCTCGATCAGCACGCTGTCGCGCCTCGAGGCGGGCCGCCGGAAGCCCACGCTGGAGCTGTTGCTGCCGCTGGCCCGGGCGCACCAGGTGCCGCTGGACGAGCTGGTCGGCGCGCCCGAGACCGGCGACCCGCGGGTGCACGCCCGCCCGATCCGGCGTGGCGACGTGACCTGGCTGCCGCTGAGCCGCCGCCCCGGTGGCCTGCAGGCGTTCAAGCAGATCATCCCGGCCCGGTACCCGTCATGGGACTACGAGCTGCAGACCCACGAGGGCTACGAGTGGCTGTACGTGCTGTCCGGCCGGGTCCGGCTGCAACTCGGCGAGCACGACCTCACGCTGCTGGAGGGCGAGGTCGCCGAGTTCGACACCCGCACACCGCACGCGATCAGCAACCCCTACGACCAGCCGGCCGAGGTGCTGAGCCTGTTCGGCCCGCAAGGAGAACGGATGCACGTACGCGCACGACCTAAATAGGCCCCGGTCGCTGGTTTTCTAAGGGTGCAGGGTCGCTCCTTTGAAGATCTTGTCGATGTCGGCCCGAGGGCCGTAGACCGCGATCCCGACCAGGTCGAGCTTGTCGGCGTGGACCGCGGCGACGGCGGCGCGGTTGTCGGCGTCGTTGCCGGTGGCGAACAGGTCCGCGGTGAACACCGCCGGTGTCAGGCCGCGGCGCAGCGTCCGCTCGCGGGCCGCCGTGAGCAGCGCGGCGTCGCCGGCGTAGACCATCACCGGCTGGCGGAACATCGGCAGGTACGGGGTGCCGTCCGCGTCCGCGTACGGCTGGCCGATCGTCTCCGGCCGTGTGCCGGCGATGCCGCTGACCAGGAACGCGGTCACGTTGAGCCGTTGCCACGCGGCCAGGTCGTCGCGGAGCAGCACGGCGATCTTCGTGTTGAACCTCATGCCGCCAGCGTGCCGCCGCGCCCGCGCGCCCGTCTTGTACGTTCCTGACATGGACGGCCAGCGCCTGCGCGCCTGGCGGCCCCCGGTGCCGGGGATCGCCGAGGTGCTGCACGCGCGGTTCGTCACGCACGCGTACCCGCTGCACACCCACGACGCGTGGACGCTGCTGGTCGTCGACGACGGCGCGATCCGCTACGACCTGGACCGGCACGGCCACGGCGCCGTCACCGACCAGGTCACCCTGTTGCCACCCGACGTGCCGCACGACGGCCGCGCCGCCACCCCGGGCGGCTTCGTCAAGCGGGTCCTCTACCTCGACCGCGACGTGGTCGGCCCCGAGCTGACCGGCGCCGCCGTCGACCACCCGGCCCTGGCCGACCCACTGCTGCGCCGGCGGGTCGCGCAGCTGCATCAGGTGCTCGACGGGCCCGGCGACGAACTGCACGCGGAGAGCCGCCTTGCCCTGGTGGTGGACCGGATCCGTGGCCACCTCGGCGCACCGGCGCAGCGTGACCCGGCGCCGCCCGGCAAGCTCGCGCGGGATTTGCGCGACCTGCTCGACGCCCACGTGACCAGCGGACTGACCCTGGACGACGCCGCCGCGCGGCTCGGCGCACACCCCACCCACCTGGTGCGCGCCTTCACGGCGCAGTTCGGGCTGCCGCCGCACGCCTATCTGATCGGCCGCCGCGTCGACCGGGCCCGCGCGCTGCTGCTGGCCGGCCAGCCGGCGGCCGGCGTCGCCGCGGAGGCGGGCTTCTACGACCAGGCGCACCTGACCCGCACGTTCCGTCGCTACCTCGGCACGACACCGGCGAAGTTCGGCGCGGGCGCGGCGCGCCGCACCGACACGCCGCCGCCCGCCCTCTAGCGTCTCCGCGTGACCTCGCTCGTGCCGGACGCCCGCGGCGTGCCGGCGCTCGGCGGCGCCGACCGCGCCGCCATCGCGGCCGTGTCGGGTGCGAGCGAGTTCACCGACGCCTGGCTGGCCAACCGCCGCCTCTCGC
This sequence comes from Asanoa iriomotensis, assembly GCF_016862515.1. Classification (GTDB taxonomy): domain Bacteria; phylum Actinomycetota; class Actinomycetes; order Mycobacteriales; family Micromonosporaceae; genus Asanoa; species Asanoa iriomotensis. The sequence continues at coordinate 16,049 of NZ_BONC01000058.1, read as the reverse complement.
CGCACACCCGCGCCGCCTACAAGCGCGACGTCGGCGCCTGGCTCGCCTGGTGCGGCGCCCGCGGCGTCGACCCGCTCGCCGCCAGCTTCCTGGACGTCAACGCCTACGCCCGCCAGGTCGAGGAGTCCGCGGCCCCGACCACCGTCGCGCGCAAGATGTCGGCGCTGTCGAGCTGGTACGAATTCCTCGTCAAGCTGCGCGCCCTCGACGCCAACCCGGTCTCCGGCGCCGACCGCCCCCGGGTCGACCGCGACCACTCCGCGACCGTCGGCCTCGCACCCGAGGAGGTGGACGCCCTGCTGCGCACGGCCGCCGAGGCGACCGGCCCGACCGCCGCCCGCACCCGGGCCGCCCTCGCCCTGCTCGCCGACCTCGGGCTGCGGGTCGGCGAACTCGTCTCGCTCGACGTCGCCGACCTGGGGGAGGAGCGGGGTCACCGCAGCATCCGCTTCACCGGCAAGGGCGGCAAGCACCGCCGGCGGGCCCTGACACCAGGCACCGCCGCCGCGGTAGACGCCTACCTGACCGAGCGCGCGGCCATCGCCGGCAAGACAGCGGCCGAGCTGACCGGCCCGCTGCTGGCCACGGCGTCCGGCGGGCGACTCGACCGGCACGCGATCTTCCGCCTGGTGCGCAAGGTCGCCCGCGACGCCGGCATCCCCGCCGCGGACCGCCTCTCGCCACACTCCCTGCGGCACGCGTTCGCCACGACCGCCCGTGCGGAGGGCGTGGCGCTGGAGGACGTCCAGGACGCGATGGGCCACGCGGACCCACGCACGACGCGCCGCTACGACCGCGACCGCCACAACCTCGACCGCGACCCGGCCTACGCGATCTGGTCGGCCCGCGCCCGCCGGACCTAGCCCGCGGCTGACCGCGCGGAGGTCGTGGCGCTGCCGGACGCGACGGGCCGCGCGGACCGGCGCGGCGACCACCGCGCTGGCTGCCCTCCCTAGGAAGCGGAGAGCTCCTTCTCCAGCGGCGTCCGGAACTTCGGCTTGACGCGCACGTCGCCGAGCCAGTCGGCCAACTCCGCGGCGGCCGTCGCGATCCGCTTCTGCGTGCGCGCCGGCACCTCTTCTAGTAGGCGGTGAACCACCCGCCCGTCCGGGTGTTGGCTCCAGCCGCCGACCACCCGGCCGTCGACCCAGACCGTCGGCCCCGGGTTGCCCGAGCGGTCGAACAGGGCCGGTGCGTGCGGACCGAGGTACCAGTCGCGGCCCACCCAACCCATGATCGTCGGGTCGAGGGCCGGCAGCAGCGCCACCCACGGCTCCGGCGACGCCACCGGCGCGACGTCGTCGGCCAGCACATAGCCGATCTCGGAGCCGTCGAGCGCCACCTCTTCGACGTCGAGCGCCGCCAACGCGGCCGTCACCTGCGCCCCCGTCCAGCCCGCCCACCACTTCAGGTCGGCCGCCGTGCCCGGGCCGAAGCGCGCCAACCACAAACGCGCCAGCGCCGCCCGGGCCGTGGCCGCATCGTGCCGGTGCAACCCGCCCGGGACCCAGGTGTCGGCCGGCGCCCACTCGTACTGCGTCGACAGCCACGACCCCCGCGGCCGCCCACGCACGATCAAACCCTGCATCGACAGCAGGTTGAGCACCCGCGAGGTGATCGCCGGCGTCTGGCCATAACTCTTGTCCGGGTCGATCGCGAGCTGCGTCTTGAGCCGCGGCTCGTCGGCCGACAACTGCGCCGCGGTCGCGGTGCCGCGGGCGTGCAGCGCGTCGAGGGTGCCGCGCTCGACGTCGCGTAGCCATGGATCGCCGTAGTCGTGGCCCGCCTCAGCCAGGTGCTTGAGCAGCAGCTTGCGCTGCACCACGGCGATCGCGTCGGTGCAGGCCGCCTGCACGACGGGTGCGTCCTCCACCGGCGCGATGAACATGGTGCGGCGCATGCCGAGCATGCGGATGAGCGTGCGGTCGGCGTACAACGCGTGCTCGATGTCCTTGATGACCGGCGCATGTAGTCGCGCCGCGGCCGACAGGAAGACGGTGGCCGCGTCGGTGGCGTGCAGCACCACGAGGTCGCGGGTGACCTCGACCGGGTCGTGTGCGGATGGGCCGGCCAGGCGGTGCCGGAGGCCCAGGCGGGCCCTTCGCTCGGTCACGTCGATGCGTCGTCGCGTCACGAGAGGGATAGTCGCACGCCCCACCGACAAGAAACACACAATGCAAAGACTCCCTTGCAAAGACACCTTGGCAAAGATATCTTTGCATGCATGACGGAGCGTGAAGTCAAACTCGACGCGACGACGCTGCGCGGCCTGGCCCACCCCCTGCGAGTGCGGATCCTCGGCATGCTGCGCGAGGACGGCCCCGCGACCGCGACCACCCTCGCCGAGCGGCTCGGCCAGTCGACCGGCGCCACCAGCTACCACCTGCGGATCCTGGCCAACTACGGCTTCGTGGTCGACGACCCGGAGCGCAACGTCGGCCGCGAGCGCTGGTGGAAGGCCGCGCACAAGTCGACCCGCATCGAGTCCGACGACGACCTGCCGCCGGCCGAGGCCGAGGGCTACCTGCGCGCGGTCGCCGCACAATATGCCGACCGCGTGGACCGCTACCTCGACGAGATGGCGTCGCTGCCGCGGGAGTGGCGAGACCCGGCCACCATTTCCGACTGGCGGCTGCGGCTCACGGTCGAAGAGGCGAACGAGCTCAACGAGGCGATCTTCGAGCTGGCCGAGCGCTACCGCCGCGAGGACGACGACGTGCCCTACCCCGACGGCGCGGAACGGGTCGGCCTGCAGGTCCAGATCCTGCCGTTCCCGGCAGCGGGCGAGGAAGAACGGTGAAGCACCGGACCGCCTTCGTCGCCCTGCTCACCGCCGACACGATCTCCGCCGTCGGCACGCGGATGAGCGCGCTCGCGCTGCCCTGGTTCGTGCTGGCCACCACCGGGTCGCCGACCAGGGCCGGCATCGTGGCGTTCGTCGAGATGCTGCCGTACGTGCTGGCGGCGGCCGCCGGCGGCCCGCTGATCGACCGCATCGGGGGGCGCCGGTTCAGTGTCGGCGCCGACGCGGTCAGCGCGCTCGCGATCGCCGCCGTGCCGTTGCTGCACGACCGGATCGGCTTCGGCGGCCTCCTCGTCCTGGTCGGCGTCGCGGGCGGCCTGCGCGGGTTCAGCGACACCGCCAAGGAAGCGATGTTCCCGCGGGTCGCCGAACGGTCCCAGGTGGAGATGACCCGCGCGGCGGGGTTGCAGGACGGCCTGCACCGCATGGCCACCCTGCTCGGCGCGCCGGCCGGCGGCGCGCTGATCGCGGTCCTCGACGCGCCGACGGTGCTGCTGTTCGACGCGGCCACCTTCGCGGTGTCGGCGCTGCTCGTGCTCCTGCTGGTCCGGGTGCCACCGCCGGCGGAGGCCGCGGACGAGCCTTACCTGCCGGCGCTGCGAGCCGGGTTGGCCTTCGTGCGCGGCAACCCGTTGGTCATGGCGATCGTGGTGATGCTGTTCGCGACCAACCTGTTCGACGCCGCGTACAACTCGGTGTTGTTGCCGTTGTGGGCGACCCTGATCGGCTCACCCGTCGTCCTCGGCCTGGCCAGTGCGTCCCTCGGCCTCGGCGCGGTGCTGGGCAACATCGTTTTCACCGCGTACGCGCCGCGGGCACCGCGCTGGGCCTTGTTCACGTTCGGCTTCCTGGTCGGCGGGGCGCCGCGGTTCCTCGTCACCGGGCTGTCCGACGAGTTCTGGCTGCTGTACGCGGTGTCGTTCGTCGCGGGCCTGGGCGTCGCCGCGATCAACCCGATCCTCGGCGCGGTCAGCTACGAGCGGGTGCCGCCGCACATGATGGCCCGCGTGCAGGGCGTGGCGACCGCGGTGAGCTGGGCCGGCATCCCGCTCGGTGGTCTGCTCGGCGGTTCGCTGGCCGGCGTGGTGGGCGTACACGCGGCTCTGCTCGTCCTGGGTGTCCTCTATCTGGCGGTCACGCTGGTGCCGCTCTTCCGGCCGGTGTGGCGGGAGCTCGACGTGCGGCCGGCGGCGCCCGCCGACTCGCCGCGGGTTGCCGAACAACCTGTCCCGTGATTTCCCGAACCGGGGGTGAACCTTCTCGCCTCCGGGTGGTACCCACAAGCGATGGACGAGTCCGACGAGGCGTTGTTGCGCCGCGTGGTGGGCGGTGACGAGCAGGCTCTGGAGCTGCTCTACGCCCGCCACGCGGCGGTGCTGCTGCGCTACGCGGTGCAACTGACCCGTGACCGCGGGCTGGCGGAGGAGGCGCTTCAGGACACGTTCGTCGCCGTCTGGCAGGGCGCGGCGGCCCGGTTCGCCGGCGGGTCGACCGTCCGCACGTGGCTGTTCGGCATCTGCCGCCGTCAGGCCGCGAAGCGGATTCGTTCGTCACCGCCGCCCGCCCTGCCGCTCGACGCGGCGGCCTCCGTGCCGAGCGCCCTTGCCACGCCGGACGAGGTCGCCCTGGCGCGCGCCGACGTCACCGCTGTCGGCGCCGCCATGGCCCGGCTGCCGGCGGGCCACCGCGAGGTGCTGCACCTGGTGTTCGCGGCCGAGCTGCCCCTGGCCGAGATCGCCACCGTGCTCGACATCCCGCTCGGCACCGTGAAGAGCCGCCTGTTCAACGCCCGCGCCGCCCTGGCCCGGGCCCTACCCCAACTCACCGCGAAGGAGGCCGGCCGATGACCCATCCGACCGATGCGCTCCCGGCGTACGCGGCTGGCACGTTGCCGCCGCCCGCGGCGGCGGAGATCGCCGGCCACCTGCAAGGTTGCGCGCCGTGCCGCGCGGACGCCGCGTCGTGGTCCACGTTGGCTTCGGGTGTACGCACGGCCACCCTGGCCGCAACCCCGCAGGACCCGCCGCCGTTCGCGGTCGTGCGTGCCCGGCTGACCCATGTGCCGCCGCGTTACGTGCCGGCCGGTCGCCCGTTCGGTGCAGCGCGGATCGCCTGGGGGCTGCTGACCCGGCAGCTCCGGCTGGTCGGCTGGCGGGTCTGGGCGGTCGCCGTCGTGGTGATCGCCGCGGGAGCCGGATATGCCGCGTCGGCGCCCGCCAACCGCGCCGGAGACCTGCTGTCCCTGGTGGTGCCGTTGGTGGCGGCCCTCGCCGTCGCCGCCGCTTGCGGTGCCGACGGGGAGGCGGCCGAGCTCGTGCGGGCCACTCCGACCTCGACCCGGGTGCTGGTCCTGGCCCGCCTCACCTTGGTGTTGGCGGTGACCGTCGGCGTCGGCACCCTGGCCTCGGCGGCGATGGCGTGGCCGCGGGGTGACCTGGCGCTCGCGGAGCTGTTCGTGACCTGGTTCGGCCCGCTCGTGCCGCTGTCGGCCCTGAGTTTCGCGCTGGCCGTGCTCTGGCGCCCGGAGATCGGCGCCGCCACCGTCCTGGTCTGCTGGATGCTGCGCCTGCTGGCGCCGACGGCGCTCCTCGACCGCGGCCTCGCACCGGTCCTCGACGCCCTGTGGCGGCCGGGCCCGGCGCTGCTGCTGGGTGCGGTGGCCGTGACGTTCGCGGCGGTCGTGCTGGCGCCGCTGGCGGGTCGTCGCCCTGTCCGGGTGGCGTCGTCGTGAGCCGGGTTTTCAACTTTGTCCTGAACCTTCGCCCGCCCGCGCGGTACCCATCACCGTGAGACTGACCATCTGGCTCCACGAGGCGCGGCGGGCGGGGCCCGCGGCGCTGCTCGCCCCACCGGCCGCGTTGCTCTTGACCGCCGCGATCGCCATGTTCATCCAGCTCTCCGGAGCCGGGCACGAGCGGGCCGAGCGCCTCCTGCTCGCCGGGCTCGAGGCGGTCGCCCCGCTGTCGGTCGCGATGGTGGCGCTGACGATCGTCGTCCGCGAGACCTGCCGCGAGCTGCACCTGTCCTTGCCCACCCTCCATCTGGCCACCATCGGGCGGCGGCTCGGCGTCCTGGGCGCGAGCACCGCCGCCTGCTGCCTGATCTACGCCGCGGGCGCCTGGCTGGCGGGCTACCGGCTCGGTCCCGGCGGGGCCGCCACGCTGCTGGTCTGGGCCGCGCCGGCACTCTGGCTGGCCGCCTTCGCGGCACTGGTCGCGGCGGTCACGCGCAGCGCCGTGCTGACCAGCAGCCTGGTCGCCCTGATCTGGCTGGCCGAGCAGATCTGGGCCACGGTGTTCGTCACCCCGGCGCTGCGGCCGCTGTTCCTGTTCTTCACCAGCCGGGTCGGCGACGGTCCGGGCTGGGCCGCCAACCGGATCGGGCTGCTCGCCGGCGGCTTGGTTCTCCTGGCTGCCACCGCCGCCGTTCTGCACAGGCCCGAGCGCCTGCTGACCGAGGAGGACGCGTGACCGCGCTGCTCGCCGTGGCCCGCTACGAGTTCCGGATGCAGGCCCGCAAACGATCGCTGTGGATCGCCGCGGTGCTGCTCGGCGGCACCTTGGTCGTCCTGCAGGGCGACCGCGGCCCACGCAGCCTGCCGGTGGGCACCCCGGCCCGCGAGGTGATGGCCACCTGGGCGCTGCTCTTCTCCATCCTGATGCCGCTCGCCTACGGCATGCTCCTGGCCGATCGGCTGGTCCGCGACCGGCGGCTGCGGGTCGAGCCGCTCCTGGAAAGCCTGCCCGTTGGGCCGGTCGCCCGGCTGGGCGGGAAATACCTGGGGGGCGTCGCCGCGTGCGGCCTGCCCGGCCTGGCGGCCCTGCTGGTCGCCGCCGTCACCGAGCTACCGAAGCGGCACGACCCGGCGCTGCTCGGCTGGGCCCTGGTCGCGTTCGCGGTGGTCACCCTGCCTGGGATCGCGATGGTGGCCGGCTTCGCGCTGGTCTGCCCGACGTTCCTGTCGGTGCCGCTGTTCCGAGTGCTGTTCGTCGGCTACTGGTTCTGGGGCAACATGCTCGCCCCCGCGTTCCTGCCCTCGCTGACCGGCACGGTCCTCACCCCGATCGGCGACTACGCCGCGACGTGGCTGCTCGGCAGCGGCCAGACAGCCTTGTTCGCCGGCACACCGGGCCTCCTGCCGTTCCTGCGCCCCGACCCGAGCGGTGCCTCGGCGGCGCTCAGCGTCGCCGTGATCGTCCTATGTGGCCTGATCCCGATGACCGCCGCCGCCCTCGCGGCACACCGCGCCACCCGCCAGACCTGGCCCGCCAAGGCCTGAGAGGACCACATCGTGCACATCGAAATCGCAGACCTGCGGCGCCGCTTCGGCCGGGTGACCGCCCTCGACGGGGTCGACCTGACGGTGTCGGGTGGGATGTTCGGTCTGCTCGGCACCAACGGAGCCGGCAAGACGACCCTGATGCGGATCCTCGCCGGCGTCCTGCCTGCCACGTCGGGCCGGGTCGTCGTGGGGGGCAACGACCTGTCGACCCGCGGGGGCCGGGTCGCGGTGCAGCGGCGCCTCGGCTACCTGCCACAGGAGCTGGGCCTCTATCCCGACCTGACGCCGACGGAGTTCCTCGACTACGTGGGCCTGCTCAAGGGCCTCGACGACCGGGCCGCCCGCCGCGGCCAGGTCGGCGACCTGCTCGACCTGGTCGGCCTGTCCGACGTCGCGGGCCGCAAGCTCAAAGGCTTCTCCGGCGGCATGCGCCGCCGGGTCGGCATCGCACAGGCGCTCCTCGGCGACCCGACGCTGCTGATCGTCGACGAGCCCACGGTCGGCCTCGACCCGGAGGAACGCATCCGCTTCCGCACGCTCCTGTCCAGCCTGGCCGGCGCCCGCACGGTCCTGCTCAGCACCCACATCGTCGAAGACGTGGCACAGACGTGCCGCCAGACCGCGGTCCTCGCCGCCGGTCGCGTCCTCTTCACGGGCCAGGTCACCGACCTGACCGCCCGCGCCGAAGGCGTCACCTGGGAGATCGTCACCGCCGGCTCACCTCCCACGGACGGCGTCGTGGTGTCGGCGATCGCCCGCACGGACGGCACCCACTACCGGGTTGTCAGCCCCCGCCCACCGTCGCCCGACGCCATACCGGTCAGCCCGTCGCTGGAGGAGGGCTATGTCGCATTGATGCGCTCCGCGACACCGCTGCCGGTCGGCTGAACGGCGGCTGCCGGCTTGGCCCTTTGCGGCGGGTTGTGACGGGCGCGGGGTGGTTGGACTGACCGCGGCATGGCGGGCGGTCGGTTGGGCGGCGGGCGCGAGGCGGCTCAGGCCAACCGCACCATCGCGCGCGGTCGGTTGAGCGGCGAGTCTCGGCTGCGGCGTTCGCGGCGGGCTCGAGGGGCTCAGGCCAACCGCACCATCGCGCGGGGTCGGTTGGGCGGCGGGTGTCGGCTGCGGCGTTCGCGCCGAGGCGGCTCTGCCAACCGCGGCGTTGCGGCCTGGTCGGCTCGCCGGCTGGCGGTCGCCTCGGGCCACACGGCGTGGCGGGGCACGACGCGGCTAGCCCAAGCCACACACCGCCGCCCGTCGGCTGATCTGCCGGCGCGTCTTCGCTCTTCGTCGCGGGACACGGCACGGACCCGGACGAACCAGACTCGACCCACCGCGTTCTTGCGCCGGCGAACGAATGCGCGGGCGGGCCTGCCGCTGCAGCGACCGCGACGAGCGCGGTCTGTGCCGCTTCGCCAGGAGCGGCGTCAGCGAATCTCGCGCTGACGCCCAGCCGTCCTGGGCGCGGTCGCGCCCGGTCCGCTGCGGGTCGTCAGCCGTTGACGAGCATGACGACCAGCACGACCGCGGCGGTCGCGACGAGGATGCTGAGGATTGCCACCCAGGCCTGGCCGGTGCGGTTCGTGGTGGGAGTCGGGCGTGGTATGTCCGGGCCGTAGCCTGCCGCGGGGCTCGCCGGCGGTGGATAGCCGGGTGCGGCGTAGCCGGGACTCGCCGGCGACGGATACCCGGGTGCGCCGACCGGCGCTCCCAGCGGCGGCGACACCGGCCGGTCCGGATCCACCGGCAACCGCTGGGTCGGGACCCGCGGCACCGCCCGCGCCGCCTCCAGGCTCACCGCGCCCTGTGCCACCACGGTCTCCGGCTGTTCCAGCGCCGTCGGGGCGATGCCGAGCTCCTGATGGATCAAGCGGGCCACCAGCGGCATGCGGCTCGACCCACCCACCAGGAACACGCCGACCAGGTCGTCCTCGTCAAGGCGCGCGTCGGCGATCGTCCGGGCCAGGCAGTCCACCGTCCTCGACAGCATCGGCCGGGCCAAACGCTCAAGCTCGTCGCGGGTCACGTGCGCCGCGACGTCCAGCGCCGGCAGGTGGACGTCGGCTGACGCGGTTCGGGACAGTGCCTCCTTCGTACCCCGGACGTCGTCGTAGAGCAGCGCCCGCTGCCGCCTGTGCTCCATGTCCGCCGGCGTCAGCATCGCGTTCCACAGCGACGTCCGCGACGACGAGTAGGCCGCACCCAGGTGGTCGACCAGCGCCTGGTCCAGGTCGAGACCGCCCACGTCGGGCAGGCCGTGTGCCGAGAGCACCTCGAACCCGGCGGGGGACCGGCGCACCACCGCGGCGTCGAACGTGCCCGCACCCAGGTCGTACACGGCCAACGCTCCGCCCGGCGGCACCGACCCGCGCAGCACCGAGGTGAAGTAGCGGGCCGCGGCCACCGGCTCCGGCAGCAGCGTGGGCGTCCCCGGCAGCCCGGCCGCCGTCGCCGCGGCGACCAGGACCTCGCGGCGCAGCGACGACCAGCCCGCCGGGTGGGTCAGCACCACCGAGTAGTCCTCGCCCGCCCACCGCCGTGCCTCCGCCGCTACCCGCGACAGCACCGCACCGACCAGCGCGGACACCGGCACCGACTGCTCGCCCAGCAGCACGTCGCCCTCGTCGACGCGGCGCTTCGGGTTGGGCTCGAACCGCGCCGGGTTCAACCGGGCCGCGCGCACCGCGTCGGCGCCCGCGACCAGCCGCCCGCCGGGGTCGAGATAAACCGCCGAGGGCAGCAGCGGCGAGCCGTCGAACAGCAGCGGCCGACCCGGCCCGCCATCGACGGCGACCACCGCGACCGTGTGCGACGTGCCAAAATCGATGCCCACCGCCCGCATGGCCGTCACCCTATCGTCGTACCGGCCCGGCATACTCCGTCCCGTGCACCCGTACCTTGACGCACCCGCGCCGCTCGCGTTCGCCCACCGCGGCGGCGCCGCCGACGGTGACGAGAACACCGCCGAGGCATTCGCCCGCGCGGTCGCGCTGGGCTACCGCTACGTCGAGACCGACGTGCACGGCACGCGCGACGGCGTTTCGGTCGTTTTCCACGACGAGAACCTACGCCGTCTGACGGGTCATCCCGGCCGAATCAAAGACCTGACGATCAAAGATCTCGACACGGTACGCGTCGCGGGCTCGGCCGCCGTGCCCCGGCTCGACGACGTGCTGGCCGCGTGGCCCGAGGTGCGGTTCAACATCGACGTCAAGGCCTCGCCGGGCATCGCGCCGACCCTGCAGGCGGTTCACGACGCCAAGGCGGCCGACCGGGTGTTGCTGGCCAGCTTCAGCGACAGCCGCCTGGCCCGCATCCGCCGCCTCGCCGGGCCGCGGATCGCGACGAGCCTCGGCATGCGCGGCGTCACCCGACTATGGCTGGCCTCGCGGGGATACAGGCCGGTCCGGATGCACCCGTCGGTGGTCGCCGCCCAGGTCCCGCCCCGCTACGGGCGGCTCACCGTCGTCGATGCGCGTTTCGTCGCGTACGCGCATCGGTTGGGTTTGCAGGTCCATGTCTGGACGATCGACGAACCCGAGCCGATGCACCACTTACTTGATCTCGGCGTGGATGGCATCATGACCGATCGCGTCGACGTGTTGCGCGACGTCTACATCGCCCGCGGCCTCTGGCCCTGAGCTATCCCCGAGGACAACCCGATGGCCGAGGTCACCGCCGCGACGACTGTCGACGCCGCGCCGCCGCCGAGCACCAAGCGCGAGCGCACCGGCTGGTACATGTACGACTGGGCCAACTCGGCCTTCCAGACCACCGTCATCACGGTCTTCCTCGGCCCGTTCCTGACGACGGTCACCGAGCTCGCCGCCGGCTGTGCCCTCGGCGCCGACGAGTGCTCCGGCCGGGTGCACCCGTTCGGCATCGGGATCGCGGCCGGCTCGTTCTATCCCTACCTGATCTCGCTGTCGGTCCTGCTCCAGGTGTTCGTGCTGCCCGTCGTGGGCGCGATCGCCGACCGCACGCCGCGCAAGAAGTGGCTGCTGGCCGGCTTCGCGTTCCTCGGCTCGCTGGCGACGATCCTGTTCGCGTTCGTCACGGGCGAGCGTTACCTGCTCGGCGGGCTGCTCTTCCTGATCGCCAACATCTCGTTCGGCGCCGCGTTCGTGGTCAACAACTCGTTCCTGCCGCAGTTGGCCGCGCCCGACGACCGTGACCGGGTGTCGAGTCGCGGCTGGGCGCTGGGCTACCTCGGCGGCGGGCTGTTGCTGCTGCTCAACCTCGTCGCGGTGATGCTGCTCAGCGAGGACGGCAACGACCAGCGGACCCTCGACCTGGCCCGCTGGTCGATCGTCTCCGCGGGCATCTGGTGGGCGGCGTTCACGGTGCTGCCGCTGCTGTGGCTGCGCGACCGTCCCGTGGTCGCCGCCGAGCCGGTCGGCCCCCGGGGCAACGTGCTCACCGACGGTTTCCGGCAGCTCGGCGGCACGTTGCGGCACTTGAAGGCGTACCCGCTGACGCTGTTCTTCCTGCTCGCCTTCCTGGTCTTCAACGACGGCATCCAGACCGTGATCACGCTGGCCAGCCAGTACGGCACCGAGGAGCTCAAGCTCGAGCAGAACACGCTGATCATCACGATCCTGATCGTGCAGTTCCTCGCGTTCGGCGGCGCGCTGGCGTTGGGGCGGCTCGCGGAGCGGATCGGCGCGTGGAAGACCGTGCTGCTCAGCCTCGTGCTGTGGACCGCAGTGATCATCGCGGCGTTCTGGCTGCCCGCCCGGGAGCCGGTGCCGTTCATGATCCTCGGCGCGTGCATCGGCATCGTGCTGGGCGGCAGCCAGGCGCTGAGTCGGTCGCTGTTCAGCCAGATGATCCCGGAGGGCAAAGAGGGCGAATACTACGGCTTCTATGAAATCAGCGACAAGGGTACGAGTTGGCTCGGGCCACTGGCGTTCGGTCTGGTGTTCCAGCTCACTGACTCGTACCGCGTCGGGATCGTGTCGTTGGTGTTCTTCTTCGTCGTGGGCTTCTTCCTGCTGCTCGCGGTGCCGGTCCGGCGGGCGATCATTGCGGCCGGCAACACGCCGCCGCGCGTACTGTGAGTTGATCTCGCGTACCGGCGGTTAGGCTGCCGGATCGTGACTGACGACTCCGCACTGTCCACGACCTGCCACGCCGCCGGCGACGGGCGGTTGCGCCACGGCGCGGCCCTCAAGTTCTTCTGGGGGCCGATGGACTGCGGCAAGTCCACGATGGCGCTGCAGATGAACTACAACCACGCCCGGCAGGGGCGGCGCGGTCTGGTGTTGACCCGGATCGACCGTTCGCTCGGGCCGCAGGTCACGACGCGGATCGGGCTGGCGCACGACGCGATCGAGGTGACCGACGAGCTGGACCTGGTCGAGCTCGTCCGGTCCAAGTGGGCGGCGGGGATCGGTGTCGACTATCTGATCTGCGACGAGGCCTGCTTCTACGGCGAGCACCACATCGAGCAGTTGGTGGAGCTGGTCGACTGCTACGACGTGGACGTGTTCGCGTTCGGGCTGGCCAGCGACTTCCGGTCGGTGCTGTTCCCGGCGGCGCGGCGGCTGTTCGAGCTGGCCGACTCCGTGGAGCGGATCCAGGTCGAGGTGCTGTGCTGGTGCGGGCGGCCTGGCGCGTTGAACGCGCGGGTGCTCAACGGGGTGGTGGCGCGGTCGGGTGAACAGGTGGTGATCGGCGACACCGCGGCCGACGCGGACGTCCGCTACCAGGTGTTGTGCCGGCGGCACTTCATGGCTGGTGACCTGGGCGCGGCGTTGCCGCAACCGGCGTTGCCGGGCATGTGAGAAGTTTTTCTTCCGAGCGCGAACCAAATCACGTGCTCATTCCGATGAAGAGGGTGTGAGACCACCACCGACCGACGCCGACCTGCTGGCCCATGTCGCGGCCGGCGACCGGGTCGCGTTCGAGACGTTCTACCGTCGGCACGCGGCCTGGCTGGTGCTGCGACTGCGCCACCGGTGCCCCGACGACGGGCTGGTCGACGAGGTCGTCCAGGAGACGTTCCTCGACGTGTGGCGAGGTGCGGCACGGTTCCACGCGTCGCACTCCGCTGACGTCGCCGGCTGGCTCTGGCGGGTGGGGTCGCGGCGGCTGGTCGACGCGCTGCGGCGGCGGCACTCGCGCGATCGGCTGGGCCGGCTGCTGGCGCGGCTCCGGCGCCGCGACGAGCCCTCGGCCGAGGAGCAGGTGCTCCTCGGCGTCGAGCACGGCGATCTGTCGGGCGCGCTCGCGCGGCTGTCGCCCGAGCTGCGGGCCGTCATCCAGGCCACCGTGATCGACGGCCTGTCCACCGCGGAGGCCGCGGTCCTGCTCGGCATTCCACCCGGCACCGTCAAGTCCCGGGCGATGCGGGCCCGCCAACAGTTGCGTGCGGAGCTGACATGACCACTTGGCATGTTCCTGACGACGACCTACGCGCCTATGCCGGCCGTGGCCTTGGCCCCCCTCTGCTCTGGTCGACGGAGACCCATCTGTTCTCGTGCGACTCGTGCCGCGAGCGGCTGGCGTCGCTCGTCCCAGTCGACACCGGCTGGACCCAGCTGGACGCGGCGCTGGACGCACCCCGGCCCGGCCCGGTCGAACGGCTGCTGGTCGGTCTCCGGGTGCCCGACCACACGGCCCGACTGCTGACCGCGACACCGGCACTGCGGCTGTCGTGGCTGGCGGCGGTCGGTGTCACGCTCGTGCTGACCGCGCTGCTGGCACAGGCCGTGACCCCGGTGGTGTTCCTCGGCGCGGCGCCGCTGGTGACCCTGGCGGGGGTGGCGGTCTCGTTCGGGCCGGGCGTCGACCCGACCCACGAGATCACGGTGACCTCACCGGTCCACGCGTTCCGGCTCCTGCTGCTGCGCTGCGTGGCGGTGCTGTCCGCCAACACACTCCTGTCCGCGGCCGCGACGCTGTTCATGCCTGGCCACGGGCTGACGATCGCGGGCTGGTTCCTGCCGTCGCTGGCCCTGACGGTGGCGACGCTGCTGCTCTCGCCACGCCTGGGCGCCTCGTGGGCGGCGGTCCTGGTGGGCGCGCTCTGGGTGCTGGCGGTCGTCTGGGCCGGCATGCTGCCGTTCTCCACCGCCGGCCAGCTGTCCCTGCTCGCGGCGGCGGCGGCCCTCTCGGTGCTGCTGGTGCGCCGGGCCGCCGTGTTCGACGTCCTACCGACCCGGAGGCTCCGATGAGCTTGCCGCCTGTGAGCGACCGCGCGGTCCCAGCTGGTCTCGGCGTCGTTGGCTCGCCGCCCCGCGCTGCCCGACCTGGTTCCGACGGCGGCGGCGGCGCCGTCGTCGGCTCGCCGCCCCGCGCTGCCCGACCTGGTTTCAACGGCGGCGGCGCCGTCGTCGGCTCGCCGCCCCGCGCTGCCCGACCTGGTTTCAACGGCGGCGACGCCGTCGTTGGCTCGCCGCCCCGCGCTGCCCGACCTGGTTTCAACGGCGGCGACGCCGTCGTTGGCTCGCTGCCCCGCGCTTCCCGAAATGGTTCCGACGGCGGCGGCGCCGTCGTTGGCTCGCCGCCCCGCGCGGTCCGAAATGGTTCCGACGGTGGCGGCGTCTTGGCTCGTGGCCTTCGCGTTGTCCTACCCGCTTCCAACATGGGGGTTCCAGTGACGCTGTCGTCCGCGACCGACGTCGCCGTCCTGCCACAGGCGCCGGTGACCTCCTGTGACCGCGACGTCGTGGTCCGGGCCGTGCCATTGGCCCTGGTGTCGTGGAGCGCCCACACCGCCCTGTTCGTGCTACCGAGCCGGAGGCTCCGATGACCCTGACTTCCGCGACCGACGTCGCGGTTCGCGTCGACGGATTGGTGCTGCGCTACGGGCGCACGACCGCTCTTGACGGGGTGTCAGTGACACTTGGCGCCGGCGTGACGGGGCTGCTCGGGCCCAACGGCGCCGGCAAGACGACGTTGTTGCGGGTGGTCGCGACCGCCATCCGGCCCGACTCGGGCGCGGTCTCGGCGTTCGGGCACGACGCGCTGAGCGGGCCCGGCCGGCTTGCCGTTCGGCGCAGGCTTGGCTACCTGCCGCAGGATCCGGGGTTCCATCCGTCGTTCACGGCGTTCGAGTTCGTCGACTACGTGGCGATCCTCAAGGAGCTGACGTCCCGGTCGGCCCGGCACGCCGAGGTGCGCCGGGTGCTCGACCTGGTCGGTCTCGACGCGCAGCGGGGCAAACGGATCCGCGCGCTGTCCGGTGGCATGCGCCAGCGGGTCGCGTTGGCGGCGGCGCTGGTCGGTGACCCGGCCCTGCTGATCCTCGACGAGCCGACCGTGGGCCTCGACCCGGAGCAGCGGATGCGGTTCCGTGAGCTGTTCGCGGAGCTCGCCGAGGACCGGGCCGTGCTCTTGTCTACGCACCAGACCGAGGACGTCATGTCGCTGTGCCGCGTCGTGGTCGTCCTCGACCAGGGGCGGGTCCGGTTCAGCGGCGCGCCGCTCGAGTTGGCCGGCTTGGCGGCTGGCCGGGTCTGGACCAGCGACACCCGGGCGCCCGGCGCGCTGGCGTCGTGGCGGACGGGCACGGGGGCCTACCGGAACGTCGGCGATCCGCCGGCCGGTGCGTCTCTGCTGTCGCCGACCATCGAGGACGGCTATCTGACCCTGGTCGACCTGCGATCGACGGAGGGGCAGCGATGACCGCGCCCGCCGACCTCGGAGGGCCGGTGGTGACCGCCGACGTCGACGCGCCCTCCACTGCGCCGCCAGTCGCCGCCGGCGTCTCGCGGCGGCGGGCCGCGCTGGCGTTGGCCCGCTTCGAGGCGGTCCGGATGGTGCGCCACCCGGTGATGGTGGCCGCGGTGCTCCTCTACCTCGGGCCGTGGGTATGGCAGCGGGTCAAGCCCGGCGCCGACCACTACCCGGTGCTGCACGCCGACCTGGTGACCCTGCAGATGGCGGCGATGCTCGTGCTCGGCGGCGCGGCGCTCGTGGTGGCCAACCTGGCGGTGCTGCGCGAACACCGACACCGCA
>NZ_BONC01000057.1 GCF_016862515.1 Asanoa iriomotensis | reverse complement strand
GGGCGCGCAGGCCTTCGTCGTCCTCGATCTCACTGGTCGCCCCGGCGGCCCGGGTGCGGGCGAACCGCGCCTTGCCCCGCGACAGGTCGTGGCCGACGGCCACCGCCTCCACCTCGTACGACGTGCGGTTGTTGCCGTCGACGTCAGCCCAGTCGCGCGTGTAGAGCCGGCCCACCACGACCACGGGGTCGCCGGTCATCACCGAGGACGCGACGCCTTCCGCGAGCCGACGCCAACAGGTCACGCGAACGCGCAGGCTGTTGCCGTCAACCCAGCGGTTGCTGTCACGGTCGAACCGCCGGGCCGTCGAGGCGACCCGGAAGCTGGCCACGAGCGTGTTCGTGTTCGTGGTCCGGCGCCATTCCGGCGCCGTCAGAATATTGCCAACCAAAGTCACATACGTGTCAAACATTGACATCTCCACAGCAGAGTGAACAAAGAGGGAGTCGACTCGGAACACCAGCCTGCCGGGAGGCGAGGGGGAAAGCCACGGACGGACTGATGCCTGTGGATAAGTGGGCGGCTGTGGAAAACCGAACGATCAAGTTCGGATGTGCTACACGCGCGGTAGCGTCTGGATCGTGGCAGACGTGGAGATAGACGTCCTCGGCGAACCGTACGAGCGCCGGATCATCGACCTCGGGCACGACGACGAGGGACCGCTGGTCGCGACGCTGGTCAGCCGCCGCACCGCGCACCCGACCGGCCGCGCCGTCCTGTACGTGCACGGCTTCGTCGACTACTTCTTCCAGACCCACCTGGCCGACTTCTACGTCGAGCGCGGCTGGGACTTCCACGCCCTGGACCTGCGCCGCTACGGCCGCAGCCTGCTCCCCCACCAGACGCCGAACTTCACCACGGACCTCAGCGAGTACTTCACCGAGCTCGACATCGCCGCCGAGCTGATCGGCGCGGACACCCTGCTCGTCAACGGCCACTCGACCGGCGGCCTGGTCGCGTCGCTGTGGGCACACGCCCGGCGTGACCGAAAAATGATCGATGGTCTTTTCTTGAACAGTCCGTTCTTCGAGTTCAACATGCCCTGGCTGATGCGCGGCCCGGTGCTCGCCGGGGTCGCCCGGATGGGCCGCCGCCGACCTCGCCGAGCGGTCCCCCGCGGCCTGGAGAGCCTCTACGGGCAGAGCCTGCACGTGAACTACCGCGGCGAGTGGGACTACAACCTGGCCTGGAAGCCGATCGAGGCCTTCCCGATCTTCGCCGGCTGGGTGGGCGCCATCCGACAGGCGCACCGCCAGCTATGGGCCGGCCTGGAGATCCCTGCCCCGATCCTGGTCGCCTGCTCGACGCGCACCTTCCGCGGCGCGAAATGGCACGAAAGCATCAACGTGGCCGACGCGGTGCTGGACGTCGACCACATCGTCCGTTACGCGCCCCGCCTCGGGCAGCACGTCACGCTGGTCCGCATCGACGGCGGCATCCACGACCTCACGCTCTCGGGCCCGCAGCCCCGGGAGCGCCTGTTCACCGAGGTGGGGCGCTGGATCGACGCGTACGTGACTCCCACGGACGGGGCCCCGCCGGTGGTGGAGGCGGCGGATAGTCGGGTTCCGGCCGCTGACGCGGCGGCTGCCAGCGACGCGCGTCCGGGTCCGGTGCCGAGCTGACCTGTCGCGGCCCCGAGGGACGCCACCCCGGCTCCGGCGGCCGCGGCCCCGCCGGCCGCCGCCCGTCCGGCATCGGAAGCCACTCCCCGTGCCGCCACACCAGCAGCTCACGGCTGAGCGGATGCCGGTCACCGGCCATGAACACCCGTTCGACCGCCCGCCGCGCCTTGGACAGACCCGGCGGCGACTCACTACCCGTGATAATCACGACATCCCGAGCAGGCACCCCGACAACCAGTTCACCGGGTACGCGCGGCGCCAGCTCGTCCCAGAACTCCTCCGCGAGCAGCACGCTGGACTCGAGCCCCTCGAACGAGAGCATCAACGCGGGCGGCCGCCCGTGGATCTGCGCCCGGCGCAGGTTGTCGTAGAGGTGGTCGATCGCCAACCGGCGTAAGGTACGGCGGTTGATGGCCAGCCGGTCGAGATCCGACCAGCTGATCATTCTTTCCCCGAACGGTGGACCGAAGGAGTAGGCGACCGCGATACCCTCCGTGAACTCGTCGCGCACGTGCCCGTCGTCGACCGCCCGGTCGTCGGTCGACACCAGGACGGGCAGAAAGCGGGTGCTCGTCACCTGCACGCGTGGAAACCTAATATGTGCAGGCGAGATCGTCACGCCCTGGCTGTCCGTCAATTCCACCGACACAGGGCGCGACATCACCGCCCGGCGCTCGTAGCTCAGTGGATAGAGCAGGGGTCTTCTAAGCCCAGGGTCGCAGGTTCGAATCCTGCCGAGCGCACCACAAGATCAAGAGCCGTGGGGCCGATCCCCGCACCGCCCGGTGCGAGGATCAGCCCACCGCCCAGGGCCAGTCGGCGTCGCGACCGCCCTCCAGCAGCGGAATCATCCGGAACGCCTGGTCCGTGAGGCCGCCGAAGGTGTGCCGGTTGGCGGTGCCGGACGGCGCGTGGCCGAACCGGTAGCCCGCCAGGTTCCACGTGTACATCGGCACCGTCGGCGGCACGGCCGTGTCGACAACGCCGCCGGCCGACGCCTGCTCGTCGGTCACCACGACCACGCGGTCATGGCCCGCGAAGTGTGCCCGGAGCGCTTCCGCCGTCGCCGTGCCGTACCCCATGAAGAAGCCGTCCGTCTTCCAGCGCTCGATCGACCGCAGCAGCGACTCGCCCGGCCGCAGCGGAAAAACCCTGCTTCCGGTCGAGAACGACACCACATCGGCGTACGCGCAGCGCTGCGCGAGTGCGACCCCGAACACGACCGCGGCGTCCCAGCGGAGCAGCGTGCCGTCCTTGCTGAACGTCGAGTGCATCGATCCCGACGTGTCGACCAGCACGAGGGTACGGCCGGCCAGCCGCGGGACAGACGCGAGCGCGTGCCCGATCGCCTGTTCCAGCGGGTACGCCCAGCGCAGCGACGGAGCGGCCCGGTATGCCGACAGAAAACGCATCGGCAACTGGCGCGACGTGGCGACCTGGCCCGGATCCGCGATTCGTGCGGCCACGGACGCGGCGACCTCGTCCGAGACACCGGCCCGGTCGAAGTTGCGCAGGTTGCGCGAGAGGGACATGAAACCCATCCCCGGGATCAGCGCCGTCCACAGTGCTGCCTTGTCGAGCCGGTCGCCGGCCAGCGACAGCGCGTCCTCCCACGTCATGCCCGCCGCGCGCAGCCGGTCCGCGGCCAGGAGAACGCCCGGATCGTCGGCCGCCGCCCGGCGGAGTGCGGCATTCGCGGCCACCATCGGCAGCGACGCCCGGACCACCTCGTCGCGGTTGTGCCGGCGCTCCAGCGCCGTCAGGAACAGGTCACCCTGCCACGGTGCGGCCGGCGTCGGGTGCACCAGGTCGATGACGTCGGCGAACCGGAAGCCCTTGCTCGCGGTGTCGTACTTCAGCAGGCCGTGCTCGGTGTAGAGACGGGCGACCGCGTCGGCGACGCCTCGCTTGACCGGCTTCGGGATCGCGCGGCCGTATCGCGAGGTCCAGTAGGCCAGGGCCTCGCCCGGCTCGTCGGCGCGGCGCAGCACCGAGGCGACGATCTGCCGACCGCCGGGCACGCCGGCGGCGACCATCGCCTTCGCCGCCTCCAGGCCGCCGACCAGCGACGCTGAGCGCAGGTTTGCATCGGTCCGCAGCCAGCCGAGGAACCCGGCCAGCCACTGCGGGTCGGCGACGGCGACGGCACGGACCAGCGCGGCGTAGCGGCTGTCGCGGTCGCCGGCGGCCTCGTAGAACGTCGACTCGCCGACCATGTTGGTCACGGCGAGCAGGAACAGCTCGGACTTCTGGTCGCGCGCGTACCCCGGCGCGCCCTCGAACGTGACGCCCGCCGGCACCGCGCCGGCGGCGACCGGGCTCGAGCCGGTGGCCACGCGGTTCTTCGTGCTGTTGAACTTCGACACTGCTTTGATCCCTCCGTTCGCTGCCCGAGATCGAATCGGTCCGGCGGTCAAAGGCGCTCTGCCACTTGAGCTACGCCGGCCGCGGCCGACGGCGGGACTCGAACCCGCAACCACCCCGTTATCAGCGGAAGAACTCCGAACCTGCGCACCGGGCAACACGTGTCTGGTCCACAGTGGATGGCATTGAGGCCTGCCTGGGAGCTGAACCCGAGTTCAAGTCGGCGACGGCGATGCGGGGCTTGAACCCGCCGACCGGAAGGTCGTCACCAGAAGTAGCCGTCACCTGCGCACCGGGCACGTGCGCTTCCCCGGCTGGATTCGAACCAGCAGCCTTGCGATTAACAGTCGCCTGCTCCGCCGATTGAGCTACGGGGAAATGATGTTGAGGAACGTGTGCGCCGTGAGGGATTCGAACCCCCGACGAATGGCTTAAGAGGCCACCGCTCTGCCAGGCTGAGCTAACGGCGCATGGCGGAGGACACAGGACTTGAACCCGCGGCCTTTCGGCCGGCTCCGGTTTTCGAGACCGGCTGCGGCACCATGCCGCGCTATCCTCCTCGGTCGGGCTGGCCGGATTTGAACCGCGCCACATCCCGTGGTGTGCCACTAGGAGGAATCGAACCTCCGACCTTCCGATTCGTAATCGGACACTCTTTCCGCTGAGCTACAGGGGCAAGCAAACCACCAGTGCCCGCCGAGGGATTCGAACCCCCAACCTCCCGGCCCTGAACCGGGCGCCTCTGCCAATTGGGCTACGCGGGCATGACATACAAACGCGTTCGAGACTGTACGAAGATGTTCGAGAATGTTCGTACCCCGTGACGCGAGCGGCTCAGGGCTCGACGATCGTCGATGACGGCCATTCGGGTCGTCGCCCGAAGGGGAGGTCGAGCATGAACCGAAACAGATCGGTCGCGCGGTGGGCGGGCCGCACGCTGCTGGCGCTGGCATTGGCCGTCGGCGGCCTCGTCGTCGCACCCGGCGCGGCGTTCGCCATCGACTTCAACTTCTCCGCGCGATCGCTGAACAGTGCGAAGGGCGGTTACGGCACCGCGTACTTCGCCAAGATCGGGACGTACAACGCCACGTTCACCGTCTGCGACAACGGCCCGGGCGACAGCCGCCGCGCACGCGGCGAGATCTGGTGGGCGAGCGGGCAGCTCAACCTCGAGGCCTCGTCCGGCAGCGGCACCTGCGTGCAGAGGGACTATCCCATTCCGTCCGGCCAGTGGTTCTCCATGCGGGCCTGCCTGCGCAACGGGTCGGTGTCCGGCAGCCTCCCGGAAAGTTGCGGAACGTTGACCCAGGGCAGAGTGCCGTAACCGTCCCCAGCACCGGGGCCGGGCTGCTCCCCAGCGCGGCCCGGCCCCGGCCCAACCCCCCAGGTGGAGTGACGCGGTATCGAACCGCGCACGCGAAGCTTGCAAGGCAACGCTGCGCACCTGCGCCCACCCCGAGCCACCCAGCTCCGCCGCTTTGGCTGCGACCTCGGCCAGGCCCGAGCCCGCCGCGTCGTGCCCTCGGCGCGATTCGAACGCGCACCGTACGGTCCCTCAGACCGTTGCCTCTGCCGTTGGGCCACGAGGGCATCGTTCTTGCTCAGGGGACCAGAAAGGCTCTGTACTTTTCCCCCAACGAAATTACCGTGTGGCCGCCAACCACTCTGGTGGGTATGAGGTAGCGATCCCCACCGCTGGTAATGACGAAAAAGAAGTCGACATCCTCACACGTGTACGTGGCACGGACGCGTCGAACATTGGTTGTCGATGCGGCCACCGCGCGATACTCCATCCTCGACACTCCGACCTGGAAGCGGCCCCCTTTCTGACGCGTCGTGGTCTTGACCTGAACCTTCTTGAGGCCCTCGTCGGACTCCACGACGATGTCGTAGCGGGTTGGCTCCACCGGGAGCGACGGAGTGTAGCCGCGCCGGAGGAACCACGAGACAGCCTCGCCGATAGCAGCGGACCGCAATCGCTCGTCCGCCGCCTGGCGAGCGAAGGGAATTGCGGAGCTAGGATGGATGACCCGAGCGTTCGCGGCATCGGGCAGGTGCGATGTGTCCACGCCGAGTTGAACCGCAGCGCGTTTCATCGTGGCGTAAGCGGATCCGGACGAGCCGCCGTACCCAAGCCTTCGCGCCACATCGGCCCACGACGACGCCTCCCTTATCGCACCGGGAAGCAGATTGAGGCGCTCTCGTGCCTGATCATGGAGCACTGGCGTCTCCGGTGGTATCGGCGGCAAGTGAGTTGCGTCGACGCAGAGCCGGAGTGTGTGGCCTTGAACCGTCAACGTCGCCTGTCGCGACGCCCGGCGACCTAGGGCACGCACAACCTCGTTCCAGGTGGACGATTTCGAGAGCGCTTCTCGAAGTTGGTCGTCAGTCCAAGATCTCGGCCTCGGCATGGACGCGAACCTCCCCGCGCGTCGACGTTGGGGTGTGTGGCGCTCCCGGACAAGGATTCGAACCTCGATTTGCTGGGCCAGAACCAGCCGTCCTGCCGTTGGACGATCCGGGAAGGACGCGGCCGGCGGCAGGGAGACCGCCGGCCGCGGTCAGCGCTGGGTGAGCGACGCCCACGACGGGGTCGTCGGCTCGTGCCGCGGGATCATCCCGGCCTCGGCCGGGGTGCGGTCACCCTTGCGCTGGTTGCAGCCGTCGCAGGCCGCGATGGTGTTGGTCCACGTGTTGCGGCCGCCGCGGGAGCGGGGCAGGACGTGGTCGACCGTGGTGGCGTGGCCGCCGCAGTAGGCGCACCGGCGCCCGTCGCGGATCAGCACGCCCTGCCGCGACCAACCCGGCACCGAGGTGTAGCGCCACCTCGTGACCACATAACGCACGAGGCGCACGACGGTCGGCACCGGATAGACGCCGATCAGGCTGTCGGGCCGTGCCTCGTGAACCTCGGCGACCTGCCGGACGAGCATCCGCACGGCGTGCCGCAAACTGACCCGGTGGAGCGGGCCGAGGTCGGCGTTGATGACCAGGACGTCCACCGGGTCCTCCTTTCGTTGTCAGAACGACTGCGTTGAGCGGATGACCGGGCTCGAACCGGTGACCTGCACCATGGCAAGGTGCCGCGCTGCCAACTGCGCCACATCCGCGTGTGTCGGGAACCAGGGAGTCGAACCCCGCGCTTCCTGCACCCAAAGCAGGTCCGGTCACCGAGCCGGTCGTTCCCGAAAGCCCTCGACCAAACAACAGAGGCCGAGGGACAAACAAATGCCATCCACTGTGGAGTTCTCAAATCACGATCCCAACCGCGCCCATTGGCGCGGTAGGAGAATAAGAGTGCAAAAGAAACGCCGCCCGGTCCCTTACGGGTGGGCGGCGTCAGCGCTCGAGAATGAGCGCTACGTCAGCCACCGACCCGCGTTGGGCTTGGCTTCGAGACCGGATAGCCCAGCGAGACCGGGCAGGAACGCGCATCCGCGCGGCGTCTGCCGCCACGGTCGCGAATCCATCTGCCGCATCATCTCCGGGTCTCCTTGCTCGTTGGTGTCTGTATCAAAGGTAAGCCGCACGCCGCGACAGAGCAACGGAATAAAAAGATCATTCATTGTGCAGCACCTCGGCGATCGTGAGCCGGGCCGCGCCGCCGGCCGGCACCAGCGCCCCGAGCAGCGCGATCACCACCCCGGAGAGGGCCAACAACGCCAACGTCGGCGCGTGCCAGACCGCCATGACGCTCGACGGCAACGACACCTGACTGGCGTCCGCGGCCTGCGGCAGGATGAACCGGTGCGCCAGCACACCCAGCGGGATGCCGAGCAGCCCGCCTGCCAGACCCACGACCAGCATCGACGACAGCACCATCGTGACCACCTGACGCGGCGTCATCCCGATCGACTTGAGCATGCCGAGGTCGCGCCGGCGCTCCCGGACGTTGAGCACGACCGTGTTGAAGACGCCCAGGGCGGCCACAGTGGACAGCAGCAGCGCCAACGCCGACGAGAAGCCCACCACCGTCACCAGCAGGTCGCTGAGCTGCGAGGTGTCCCAGGCGTCCAGGCTGGCGTCGGCGGCGGCAACCGCCCGAACATACGACGCGACGTCGAAGCCCGCGACGAGCTGGACCTGGTAGAGCACCTCGTGCGCAGGGACCACCCGCTCCGGCGCCAGTGACGTGAGCACGCTCCAGTCCGCGACGATGCCCGGCGGCCCGTCGGGACCGTCCATCACCTCGCCGACCACGGTCAGCGACCGCGACGCGGAGCCGAGCCGCAGCGTCAACCGGTCACCGATCGACAGGCCGCGCTCCCGCATGAGCTGCGCCGGCACCACGGTCTCCTCGGGGCCGGCCATCCAGCGCCCGGCCGTGAGCTCGTCCGCGTACCCCATCGTCGAGTAGTCACCGCGGAAGAAGTTGACGTCCAGGTTCTCGGTCTGCCCGACCTCGGACACCGGCAGCCTGTACCGGGCGGCGACCCGCGCCGCGCCCGGCAGTCCGCGGAGCAGCTCCTCGACCTGCGCGTCGGTGCGGGTGGTGGCCACGGGCTGGCCCGGCGGCGGCGCGCCGTCGGGCGCCATCCGGCTGCGTCCGTCGGACGCGTGCACCACGATCTGCCCGTCGGACCGGTCCTGGATCGTGGAGACCCGCACGAGCGTGTCGGCGAGCCCGGTCGCGAACGTCACGGTTGTCACGCCGAGCAGCACGGCGGCGACGGTGAACCAGGTGCGCCCGGGCCGCGCGAACGGCTGACCCAGACCCAACGACACGGCACGCGGCAGGCGTACGCCGGCCAGCCGGTGCTGCACCCGCGTGCCGCGACCGGCCCGTGGCGCGCTGCCCGCGGTGATCGCCTCCGCCGCCGACAGGCGGTGCGCCCGGGTCGCCGGGACGAACGCCGCCAGCAGCACCGTCAACGGCACGCCGACGAGCACGGCCAGCCAGATGCCGCCGCCGGCGCCGATGCCGGGATCGAGCCCGAGCCCCTGGAAACCCTCCCGCAGCAGCGGTTGCGCGGCCAGGGTGCCCAGCACCGTGCCGAGCACGCAGGCCACGATGGCCGGCACGGACACCATGACCAGGTAGACCCCGACGACCTGGCGCGGCGTGAAGCCGACCGCCTTGAGGATGCCGATGTGCCGGTAGCCGGACACGACCGCTCCGCTGACGACGTTGCCGACGATCACGATCCCGACGACCAGTCCGAGCACGCCGAACGTCGCGAGGAACGGCACGTACACCGCGATGTCCGTGGAGATGCGTTCCTTGACCACGGTGTACGCCTGCGAGGCGACCAGGGCTTTCGCCGGCAGGCCGGCGGTGACGGCGGCCAGGGAGTCCTCGACGGCCGCGGCGCTCGACACGTCACCGGTGAACCGGTAGAGCATCTGGATCCCGGTCGGCCGCAGCGCGGCCATCTGCTCCGGCGTCACCCAGGCGTCGGCCGAACCCGCGAGGCCGTAGGCCCGGCCGACGATCGTGAAGGTCGTCCCGTCGAGGGTGATCGAGTCGGGGTCCGGCGGGACCCGGTCCGTGGGGTGCACGGGCTCGTTGAGCACGATCTCCCCCGGCGCGGCCGGCCAGCGGCCGTCCCAGAGGTCGAGCTTGTCGACCGGGCCGCCCGGGTCGCCGCGCCCGACGACGGTCAGCGGACCGCGCGGTCCCGGCCCGGTGCGGATGGCGGGTTCGAGGACCGTCAGCGGGAACGGCCCCGCGACGGCCGCGACCCCGGTCTTCGCGGCGGTGAGCTGTTCGGCGGAGACGACCGCCGGGTCGAACTCCGCGATCGCGTGCGGCCCGGCCTGCCGGGCGAACGCCTTGTCGAACGGCGCCGACGTCGCCGACAACAACGACAGCGCCACCACGATGGTCGTCGTCGACAGCAGCACGACGAGCCCGATCACGAACGTCTGCACCCGCCGGCGCCGCACGGCCGCCCGCGCCGCCCGCCAGACCGCACTCATGCCCGTTCCAGGGCGCGCTCGTTGGTGACGCGGCCGTCGGCGAGCTCGACGACGCGGCTCGCGCAGCGGGTGGCGAGCCGCTCGTCGTGCGTGACGATCAGCAGGGTCTGGCCGATCTGGTTGAGGTCGAGCAGCAGGTCCATCACCTGCTCGCCGGACCGGCTGTCCAACGCCCCCGTCGGCTCGTCGGCCAGCAACAACCCGGGCCGGTTCATCAGCGCCCGCGCGACCGCCACCCGCTGTCGCTCGCCCCCGCTGAGCGCCGCCGGGTAGATGTTGCGCCGGTCCGCGATGCCCAGCTCGTCGAGCAGTTCCATCGCCCGCTGCCGGGCGGTGGCCACCCGCGAGCCGGTCAGCTGCGCGGCCAGCGCCACGTTGTCCAGCGCCGGCAGGTCGTCGAGCAGGTTGAAGAACTGGAAAATCATGCCGATCCGGTGGCGGCGGAACAGCGCCAGCTTGGTCTCGTTGAGCCGGCCGAGGTCCTGGTCCTGCACCCACACCGAGCCGGACGTCGGCCGGTCCAGCCCGGCGATCATGTTGAGCAGGGTGGACTTGCCGCACCCCGACGGTCCCATCACCGCCACCGCCTCGCCGGCCCGGATCTCCAGGGACACACCGGCCAGCGCGGTCGTGTCGCCGTACTCTTTGCGGACGTTCTCCAGCCGCACGACTGTGGTCATGGCAGCAAGTTATCCACCCACCGACCAGGACGGCGTCGGCCGCTGGATGCAACCCGGCGCCGCCGTCATACCCGGGATGTAGGCGGCTGGCCCCGCGGATGACGCGGCGCGCCATGCGTTCTGCCATGGTGTGTGGGTGGGTTGGCTGGTGGCCGCCCTCGCGACCGCGGTCGCGGCGGGCCTGTGCGTGGCGTGGCTGCGCGCCCGGAACCGGCACAGCCGGGCGATGGAGCAGCGCGGCTGGCTGCTCGAACGCGAGCGGGAGACGGCCGCGCACAAGGCCGTCGAGGAGGAACGGGCCCGGATCGCCCGGGAGCTGCACGACATCGTGAGCCACAACGTGAGCCTCATGGTCGTGCAGGCCACCGCGGCCCGCGAGGTGCTGACCACGCTGCCCGACGACGCCGCCCGGGCGCTCGACGCCGTGGAGGGCGCGGGCCGCACGACGATGACCGAGCTCAGACACCTGCTCGGCCTGCTCGCGCCGTCGGCCGACGGCGAGCCGGACACCCCGGACGCCCCGCAGCCCAGCCTCAGCCGGCTCAGCCCCCTCGTCGACCGGATCGCCTTCGCCGGCCTGCCGGTCGAGGTGCGGATCTCCGGCGAGCCGAAGCCGCTGCCCTCCGGCGTCGACGTCACCGCGTACCGGATCGTCCAGGAGGCGCTGACCAACGCGCTCAAGCACGGCACGGGCGGAAAGGCCGAGGTCACCGTCCGGTACGCCGAGCATTCGCTGCGGGTCGAGGTGCTCACCAGCGGCCCGAGCGTGCTGACCGGCGCCCGGCCGGAACCGCACGCCAGAGCGGGCGCCGGGCGCGGACTCGTCGGGCTGCGCCAGCGGGTCGCGGTCTACGGCGGCGACCTCGACGCGCGGCGGCGGCTCGGCGGCGGTTACCGGGTCCGCGCCCGCATCCCGGTGGAGTACCCGTGACGGCCCCCCGGGTGCTGATCGCCGACGACCAGGAGCTGATCCGCACCGGTTTCCGGCTGATCCTGACCGCCCGCGGCATCGACGTGGTCGGTGAGGCCGCCGACGGCGCCGAGGCGGTGGCGGCCGCCCGGCGGCTGCGGCCGGACGTCGTGCTGATGGACATCCGGATGCCGACGATGAACGGCCTCGACGCGACCCGGCGCATCCTGGACGACGACGGCGGCTGCCGGGTGCTGATGCTGACGACCTTCGACCTCGACCGGTACGTCTACGCCGCGCTGTCGATCGGCGCGAGCGGCTTCCTGCTCAAGGACGTCACGGCCGACCACCTGGCCAACGCGGTGCGCCTGGTCACCACCGGCGACGCGCTGCTCGCACCGTCGATCACGAGGCGGCTGGTGCAGCGGTTCGCCGTCGAGGACCGGCGGGACGTTCCGGCCCAGAACGAGAAGGACCTGGCACCGCTGACGCCGCGGGAACGCGAGGTGCTGGCCCTGCTCGGCCGCGGACTGTCCAACACGGAGCTGGCGAGCGCCCTCACGCTCAGTGAGGCGACGGTGAAGACCCACGTCGCCCGCATCTTCGCCAAGCTGGGCCTACGCGACCGGGCGCAGGCGGTGGTGCTGGCCTACGAGACGGGCCTCGTCACTCCCGGCGACGGATAGTGGAAAAACTCTCAGCCGATCGAGGCAACCTGGCGGCGCCCCAGAGCATCTAATCCAATGTGGACGAACGTGCGGTCAGCGGAGGGCGCGCATCGGCGCGCCGTCGAGGAAAGGGTCCTCGTCCTTCCGCGCGGCGAGCGAGTGGCTGGTCACGGTGTCCACGCTGGTGCCTCGACCTTCCGCGGGCCGGTAGCGGACCGTCGCCGCGTGCGGCGAGGAGTGGAGCACGATCCCGGGGCGCCAACTGCCCGACGTGTGCACCCACACCCAGGTGCCGGGCTGGAAGCCGGCTCCGGGAACGGTTTCGGGTTCCGTGCGGAGGTTGGGGTCGAGCAGCGGCGCGGCCATGTGGATCAACTCCGTCGCGGGTCGGTGCTTGGGGGAGCTCGCGGGAGGTCTTATGTAGATGAGCATCTCAGCCGGCCGATCAGCGTGCAAGATTTCACGGCGATCTTTAACATCCTGAGGTCATCCATCGCGGCGAGTTTCAGTTACGCTATGTACCTCGCGGTTTCATGGTGAAAGAAGCAAGCCGCCGGCCGTACAACCAATATCGGTCTCTACCAGGAGCAAGTGCAGCGATGGCAGCTCGAAACAGGCACGCGGTGCCGATCTTCGACTACCCAGAGCAACTTCTGGATTTCGACCGCGCGGGTGTCCGGTTCGCCGGAAACCGTGGTGGGCGCCAGTTTCCACGTCAAATGACCAGAAGGGACAACCCCATGCCGGACAGCACGGGATGGATCATGTCCAGCCGATCGACGGGCAACGGTGGCAGCTGCGTGGAAGCGCGCCGCCACGAAGGATGGATCGAGGTGCGCAACAGCAAGAACCGTTCCGGCGGCCTGGTGCGGTTCACCACCGAGGAATGGGACTCGTTCCTCTTCGGCGCCAAGGGCGGCGAGTTCGATCAGCTGCTCAAGGACTGAGCGAGCGAGCAGAGCCTGACCTGGCTACACACAAAGAAAAGCGCCGGGCCGGTGGAACCGGCCCGGCGCACGCGTGTCGGTGCGGGTCAGCGCACCTTCCCCACCGCGCAGATCCCACCGCTCTCGGTGGGCCGGTCGGCGAAGTCCTGCGGGTCACCGGGCGCGGGCCGCCACTCGGGCAGCCACACGACGCCGGGCTCCACCAGGTCGAGCCCGTCGAAGTAGGAAGCCACCTGGGCCTTGGTCCGCAGCACGAACGGCGTCGCGGTGTCGCGCTTGTAGACGTCCTGCGCGTTGTCCAGGTTGGCCAGATCGCGCTGCATGCCCTCGGCCGACCCGTGCGAGATGGCCAGGTAGCTGCCCGGCGGCAGCGGGGTCAGCAGCTCGCGCACCGCCCGGCTGGCGAGGTCGTCCTCGGAGACGAAGTGCAGCACGGCCACCATCAGCAGGCCGACCGGCTGGTCGAAGTCGATGATCTTGCGGACCTGCGGGTGGTCGAGAATGGACTGCGGGTCGCGCAGGTCGGCCCGGATCGCGGTCGCGTTGTCGTTGCCGGCCAGCAGGTCGAGGCTCTCCGAGACGGCGACGGGGTCGATGTCGACGTAGACGACCCGGGCCTCGGGGACGATCTCCTGGGCGATCTCGTGGACGTTGCCCTCGGTCGGGATGCCGGAGCCGACGTCGAGGAACTGGGTGATGCCCTGGCTCGCCAGGTGCCGCACGGCGCGCCCCAGGAAGGCGCGGTTGGTGCGGGCCAGCAGCGGCACGAACGGGAACATCTGGGTGATCGCCTGCGCCGCCGCCCGGTCGGCCGCGAAGTTGTGCGTGCCGCCAAGGTGGAAGTCGTAGATGCGTGCCGCGGTCGCGGGCTTGTTGTTGCCATCGTGCGCGACACCAGACACGAGCCCTCCCCAGGGTTCATTCACCGTCAAGGTCCACTATGCCCGAAGGCACCGGACCTTGTCGCCCCGGGGGAAGCTAGAAGGCCTCGAGCGCGACGGAGGACTTCATCACCAGGTCGAAGACCCGGCGGTACTCGGCGACCTCGTGCTCTTCCTCCAGGTAGAGGGCGCCGACGTGGGACTCGAGGTAGACCACGTCCGGGTCGTCCGGGTCGTCGAAGTCGAGGATGCGGAACGCGCCGGCCATCGCGGCGTGGGCCCCGACGGTGAAGGGCAGCACCCGGATCTCGACGTTGTCGCGCTTGGCCGTGCGCCGCAGGTGCTCGATCTGCCCGTCGAGCACCGTCTTGCCGCCGACCGGTCGGCTCAGCGCCCCCTCGCCCAGCACCGTCACCAGGCGGGGAGCGCGGGCTAGTAGGGCGCGCTGGCGCTGCATGCGCAGCTTCACCTGCCGGTGCACGGCCTCGTCGTCGCGAGGCTGCTCGGCGCCGAAGACCGCCAGGGCGTATTGCTCCGTCTGCAACTCGCCCGGGATGATCTCGCCGTCGTAGGTGCAGATCTTCGAGGCGCTGGCCTCCAGGCCGACGTAGAGCTTGAACCAGTCCGGGATGACCGGGCTGCCGTCCCACCACTCCTCGCGCGACGTGCCGAGCGCCAACTCGGCGAGCGCGTCGGTGACGCTCTGGTCGGCGCCGTAGAGCCAGCACAGCGCGCGCACGTTGGCACCCGTGACCGGGACCTTGCCGGTCTCGATGCGGTGCAGCGTCGGCTCCGAGATGCCGAGCTTGGCCTCCGCGACCTCCCGACGGGACTTGCCGTTGGCGAGCCGCAACTTGGTCAAGCGCCGCCCGAGAGCACGCCGAACCACCCGCTGGCCAGTGACCGGCACTTTCCCGACCTCCCATGCATTGCGCCCCCGCGACGCCATGTCAACGCCCGACACCTTACCGGCGGTACCAGTCCAGTTACACCATCCGAAGGATCAAATCCGAAAGATCGATCCAGGAGGTACGGGTGAAGCGCGCACCACCCTATCGGTGGATACTGCGATCATGCCGCTCCCTACCGGCTATGCCGATCTGGTCCAACAGGCCTCCGCCGAAGCGCGCGACGGTGCCACCGAAACGGCGGTCCTGCGCCGGCTGCGCGACGGCGGCCTCCAACTGCTCCCGTCCGCCCGCGCCCTGTGCGACATCTACGACATCGACCTCGGCGAGGCGCAGCGCCGCATCGACCGCAGTGGAGTGTGGTCCGACGTCCGCGACGGACACGGTCCGTTCGGCGTCACCGACACCTGAGTGCGGGCGGCCGCACGCTACAGTTGCGGCATGCGACGATGGCTGTCGATGTCTTGCGTCCTGCTCGCATTGGCCGGGTGCACGTCCGCGAGGCGCGAGCAGGCACCGCCGCCGCCCGACCTCGCCAGCCTGGCGAGCCCCTGCGGGTTCCTCCGCGACGCCGAACGCGACGACCTCGGCCTCGGGCCGGGCGCGTTGACCACGGCGCCCGGGCTCGAGGGTGGCGCGGAGACGACGCAGTGCGTCTACCGCGAGGCCGAGCCGGGCGCGGGACGGGACGCGTACGTCGACAGCGTCTCGGTCACGTTCCTGCCGACCACGCTCGACCTCGCCCGGCGGGCCCTGGAGACCGTCGAGAACCGCGGCCTGTTCACCGCCGGCCGGATGTCGGCGTTCGCCGCCGCGCCCGACGGCGTGTTGCAGCGGGAGGGCACGCGGCTCGGCGAGCCCACCTGCGAGCGGCTGTTCGCGGTGCGACCGGACCGCGCCGTGCAGGTGGGCTACACCGTCGAGCGCCTGCCGCTGGGCGAGCCCGTCTGCCAGGCCGCGGCGCGCCTGGCCCCGCTGGTCGACACTCGCATCCCGCGTTAGTCCTCGGGCGCGTAGAACGCGATGGTGTTGGCCACCGCCGCGGTGACCTCCTCGGGTGACGCGCCGTCGGAGAGCTGCGCCGCGCCCCAGCTCTCCGCGCTGGCCACCATGAACGACCGGGCCTCGGGCGACTCCTCCCAGCCCTCGGCGTCCTCGAGCCCGCCTCCGGCCAGGTGCAGGCCGAGCCCGAGGAACGACAGGTCCCAGCCGACCCCGGTGGCGCCGGGGCCGTACTGCGCCCAGAGCTGGGGGTCGACCACCGCGACGTGCCGCAGCAGCAGCTCCGTGCCGCCGTCGGGCTCCGGCGACAGCGTCAGGTGCAGCTCGCTGCCGGTCGTCGTGGCGATGTCGGCACCGAAGATCCAGGTGACGACCAGCTCGGTCGGCCGCTCGCAGCGCAGGATCCGGCCGCCGGCGTTGCCCTCCATCTGGTAGAGCCCACCCACCCGGAAGTCGCCGGTGATCGGCAGGAACCAGCGGCCGACCCGCACCGGGTCGGTCAGCGCGTCCCAGACGTCGTCGGCCGGCGCCGGGAAGCTGCGCCGCAGGACCACCGAGCGCGCCGGGCCTTCGGGCAGGTTCTGCTGGCCCACCTCGCGGGTTACGGCCTTGATCGCGTCCAGAAAGTCCATGTTCGACAGTTTATAAGGGTTGTGCGTCAGCTCTGCTTCGCCAGGTCGACGCAGCCGGTCTCGTCGGGCAGCAGCGGGCGCAGCAACAGGGACCACTGTTTGCCGCCGGAGAACCACGGCGTCATCGCGTTGGCCTTGGCGGCCGCGGCGAGCGCCGCCGTGGCCTCGTCGCCGGTCGCGGTCACACAGGTGACGTCGACGATGGAGGCGTTGAGCTGGTCGCCGGGCAGCGCCGGGCCGGGCCAGTCGACCGGCGCCGGCTGGCCGCCGAGGTCCGCCACGTTGTCGGGCTTGACGTAGGGGGTGGCGATCGCCGCGACCGCCTTGGCCGCGTAGCCGCCCTCCTCCTTGACCGCGCCGGCGCCGAGCGTCGTCGGCAGGTCCTGCAGCGACGCCAGCAGGTCGGACAGCTTCTTGCGGGCCGCCTTCTGCTGGGCGTCGAGCATGCCGCCGTCGTCGGGCATCTCCAGCGCGTACGCGTCGGTCTGGCGGGTCTCGGCGTTGGTCCGCACGACGAACCGGGTCGTGGCCGCGTCGGCGACACCGGGCTGGCCCAGGTCGGCGCTCGTGCCGACGCCCGCGTCGAGCGCGCGCTTCACCAGGGCGTCGACGTCGGCCTCGGAGATCCGCGCCTGCTGCAGGTTGGGCAGCGCCGGGCCGGGATAGATGGCCGGCACGGGACCCTCGGTGATCACCCGGCCGTCGCCGTAGATCGACAGTGCGGGGACCCGCGCCGGGATCGACTGCGGGGTCACGAAGCCGCCAACATGGGTGACGCGCAGCACCACCTCGTCGGCTCCGAACGCCTCGGCCGCGGGTGGCGCGGCATCGGCGGCGGGCACGGTGCCACAGGAGGAAAGGAGCACCAGCAGCGGTACGGCGGCCACAGCCGCCCACGACGAACGTCCCATACCGGTTCTGACGATCCGCGGGCCGATTGCGTTCCGGCCTGTCCGCGACCGGGTGCGTGGCAGGATCGGATGATGGTGCGTGACGATCACCTGGTCGCCCAGGTGCGCGAACTGGTCGGCGACGCCCCCGACGTCGACGAGCGCCGGATGTTCGGCAGCCTGATCTTCATGGTGGGCGGCAACATGGCCTGCGGAGTCCGGGACGACGGCCTGCTCGTGCGGGTCGGCAGGGACGCCACCGACGCCGCGCTGGCGGAGCCCCACGTGACGCCGTTCGAGATGGGTGGCGGCCGCCGGCCCGCCGGCTGGGTGGTGGTCGGCCACGCCGGGCTGGCCAAGGAGAAGGACGTCCGCGGCTGGGTGGAGCGGGGCGTGGCGTACGCGCGCACACTGCCCCCGAAATGACCAGCCACACGCCGGCCCGCGCGGCCGGCCAGAGCCAGGCACCCGGACCGGGCGTGCTCGCCGTGACCGGGTCGACCGGCGGGCTGGGCAGCCGGGTCGCTGCGCGGTTGGCCGACGCGGGCCGGCCGCAGCGGCTCGTGGTCCGCACGGCCGACCGCGCCCCGCGGCTGCCGGGCGCGACCGTGGTGGAGGCCGAGTACGGCGACGCGGACGCCGCCCGGGCGGCGCTGTCCGGTGTGGACACCCTGTTCATGGTCTCCGCCGCCGAGGAAGCCGACCGGGTGACCAAGCACCTCACCTTCATCGACGCGGCCATCACCGCCGGCGTCAAGCACCTCGTCTACACGTCGTTCGTGGGCGCGGCGCCGGACTCGACGTTCACGCTGGCCCGCCACCACTACGCGACCGAGCAGCACGTGCACGCCAGCGGCATCTCCCACACGATCCTGCGCGACAACCTCTACCTCGACTTCCTGCCCAACCTGGCCGTCGACGGCGTGATCCGCGGCCCGGCCGGCGAGGGCCGCCTGGCCGGGGTCGCCCGCGACGACGTCGCGGACGTGGCGGTGGCGGTGCTCGGCGAGCCCGGTCGGCACGCCGGTGAGACCTACGACCTGACCGGGCCGTTCGCGATCACGCTGGAGGAGGCGGCCGCCACGATGACGGCGGTGTTCAACCGCGCCGTCCGCTACGAGCCGGAGACCGTCGAGCAGGCGTACGCGTCGCGGGCCGGCTACGGCGCGCCCGCCTGGCAGGTCGACGGTTGGGTCAGCACCTACACGGCGATCGCCCGGGGCGACCTGGCCGAGGTCAGCGACTGCGTCGAGCGGATCGCCGGACACCCGCCGATCGACTTCGCCGAGGTCCTCCGCCGCCGCGATCCGGCCGCCGAGGTATAACGCCCTGGTGTCCGAACAGAAGATCGTCGAACGGCTGCGGGCCGCCGGCTGCGTGTTCGCCGAGGACGAGGCGCGGCTGCTGATGGGTTCAGCGCCCGACCCGGCCCGGCTCGACGCGATGGTCGCCGAGCGGGTCCGCGGCGTGCCGCTCGAGCACGTGGTGGGCTGGGCCGAGTTCTGCGGGCTGCGGATCGCCGTCGCGCCCGGCGTGTTCGTGCCCCGGCACCGCACCGAACTGTTGGTCCGGCTCGCCGCGGCCGAGCTGGAAGGCGGCTCGGTCCTGGTCGACCTGGCCTGCGGGTCAGGGGCAATAGCCGCCGCGATCGCCAGCCGCGTCGACGGATTGAAGGTGTACGCGTCCGACATCGAGCCGGCCGCCGTCGAGGTGGCGCACCGGAATTTGGCCCCCTTTGGCGGGCAGGTCCACGCCGGCGACCTGTTCGAGCCGCTGCCGGCCACGCTGCGCGGGCAGGTGGACGTGCTCGTGGCCAACGTGCCGTACGTACCCAGTGGGGCTGTTGGGTTGTTGCCACCAGAGGCCCGCGAGCACGAGCCCCTGCGTGCGCTGGACGGCGGCGCGGACGGGCTCGACGTGCTGCGCCGGGTGGCCGCCGGGGCACCCGACTGGCTGCGCCCCGGCGGCGCCATGTTCAGCGAGATCGGCGTCGGCCAGATCGACGCGGCCCGGGCCGCCCTGACCAAGGCCGGCCTCGATCCCGAGGTGGTCGCCGACACGGACCTGGACGCGACCGTGGTGGTCGGGCGGCGCTGAGTTCCGCCCCACAGGGTGGGAATCCCGGTCGGTCGACGAGCCCGGCGCCGGTAGCCTCGCGGTCATGAGGATCGGAATCGTGGGTGCCACCGGCCAGGTGGGCGGCGTGATGCGGCGGATCCTGGCCGAGCGCGCGTTCCCCGTCGACGAGCTGCGGCTGTTCGCCAGCGCGCGCTCGGCCGGGCGGGCGCTGCCGTGGCAGGGCACCGAGGTCACCGTCGAGGACGCCGACACCGCCGACTACCGCGGTCTCGACGTCGTGCTGTTCTCGGCCGGCAAGGGCGCGTCCAAGACGCTGGCCCCCAAGGTCGCCGAGTCCGGCGCCGTGGTGATCGACAACTCGTCGGCCTGGCGGATGGACCCACAGGTCCCGCTGGTCGTCGCCGAGGTCAACCCGCACGCGATCGCCGACCGCCCCAGGGGCATCATCGCCAACCCCAACTGCACCACGATGGCGATCATGCCGGTGCTCAAGCCGCTCGACCGCGAGGCCGGGCTGGTGGCCATGGTGGTGGCGACCTACCAGGCCGTCTCCGGCGCCGGGCTCTCCGGGGTCGCCGAGCTCGACGAGCAGGTCCGCAAGGTCGTCGAGCGGGCCACCGAGCTGACCCACGACGGCGCGGCGGTCGACTTCCCCGAGCCGCGCCAGTTCAGCGAGCCGATCGCGTTCAACGTGCTCCCGCTGGCCGGCGCGCTGGTC
Organism: Asanoa iriomotensis; assembly: GCF_016862515.1. Lineage (GTDB taxonomy): Bacteria > Actinomycetota > Actinomycetes > Mycobacteriales > Micromonosporaceae > Asanoa > Asanoa iriomotensis. The sequence goes on along the minus strand of NZ_BONC01000057.1, from coordinate 31,516 downwards.
GACGACAGCACCCTCGAGACCGAGGAGGAGCAGAAGCTCCGCAACGAGAGCCGCAAGATCCTCGAGCTGCCCGGGCTGCGGGTCTCCGGCACGTGCGTCCGCGTGCCCGTCTTCACCGGCCACTCGATGCAGGTCAACGCCCGTTTCGCCGGCCCGCTGAGCACGGCCCGGGCGGCCGAGATCCTCGCCGACGCGCCCGGCGTCGAGATCGACGACGTGCCGACCCCGCTCAAGGCGGCCGGCCGCGACCCGTCCTACGTGGGCCGGCTGCGGGCCGACGAGACCGCCGACAACGGCCTGGCGTTCTTCGTCTCCAACGACAACCTGCGCAAGGGCGCCGCCCTCAACGCGGTGCAGATCGCGGAGCTGCTGGCCTGACGTGGTTGCGCTCGCGCGCTGACCGGGGCTCGTACGCCGTCGGCGTGAGCCCGGTCAGCGCGCGGAAGTCGTTGACCATGTGCGCCTGGTCGAAATAGCCGACCTCGGCGGCGGCTCGCGCCCAGTCACCGTCGACGGTGTCGAGCAGTCGCTGCAGCCGGCGGACCCGGGCGAACCGCTTCGGGGCCAGCCCGACCCGGGTCGCGAACCGCCGTCGCAGGGCGCCCGTCGTGATCCCGAGACGCTCGCTGACCGCGCCCACGTCCAGGCCGCGGTGCAGGTCGGCGGCCGCGGCCGCGATGCCCGCGTCGGGTGCGTGCCCGAGCCGGCGGGTCAGCTCGACCTCGACCAGCCTCAACGCGGCCTGCCGCGACGGCGCCGCGCACAGCCGCTCCCGGAGAAAGGTGCGGCCCCAGAGATCGTCGAGGTCGACCACCGGCTCGTCGAGGACGTCGACCGGGCCGACGAACGGGTGCGCGCCGCCGGGCCGGAACACGACACAGATGGTCCGCCGCTGCTGCGCGGTGTCGAGCTCCAGCGGGCCGGCCTGTGGCGGGCAGAACCCGGCGCCGCCGCGGGTGTGCCGGACGCCGCCGCCGTCGTACCAGCTCAGCTCGTCGTGATCGAGGTTGACCACGATCTGCGCGGCGCCGGTGGGCACGGTCGTCTCGCGGCCGTCGGGCAGGTCGCTCTCGTACCAGCCGATACTCGCGACGAACGGCGCCAACATGATCCCCACTCTGCCACCGGGGCGAGAATGGTGCCGTGACCGAGGTCTTCCACGAACTGCTCGAATCCCGCGACGCCGGCGTCCTGGCGACGATCCAGCGCGACGGACGCCCGCACCTGTCCAACGTCAACTACGTCTACGACCGGTCGGCGGCCACGATCCGCGTCTCGATCACCGACTACCGCCAGAAGACGGTCAACCTGCGGCGCGACCCGCGGGCCAGCTTCGAGGTGACGACACCCGACCTGGGCCGGTTCGTGGTCGCCGAGGCCCGCGCCGCGCTCTCGCCCGTCGCCGCCGACCCGGCCGACCCGACGGTCGACGAACTGGTCGACATCTACCGCCGGATCGCCGGCGAACACCCGGACTGGTCCGAGTTCCGCACGGCGATGGTCGCCGAGCAGCGGATCGCCCTGACCCTGCACGTCGAACGCCTCTACGGCTGGCCACGCAGCTAGATCGCGGCGACGACCACCTCGCCCAGGTCGGTCGCTTCCAGCTCGCCGCGGATCTTCTCCGCGTCGCCCTCGATGACCAGCGTGATGCCGTCCGGGTTGAGGTGGGCCGCCGTGGCCGCCGACACCGAAGGCACCGTCGCGCTCAGCAGTGACTCGCGCAGCTGGGCGTGGTAGTCGTCGGGCAGGTCGTGCACCACCAGCGTCGACAGCGCGCTCGCGTAGGCCCGCGGCGTCTGCAGGCCGACCGAGAGCTGCCCCGCCCGCCAGTCCCGGGCCACCGCCAGCTCCGGCTCGGTGACCCCGTCGGCCTGGGTGCGGGCGATCTCGCCCACGGCGTCGACCAGGGCCGGCGCCGTCACCGCGGTCTGCACGCCCGCGCTGACCACGAACCGGCCGAACCGCCGGGCCAGGCCGTATTCGGCGCGGATCCCGTACGTGTAGCCGCGCACCTCGCGCAGCAGGTGGTTGAGCCGCGACGTGAACGCGCCACCGAGCACGATCGCGCCCAGCGTCATCGGCACGTAGTCCGGGTGCGACCGGTGCGGCGCCTGGTGACCCAGCCGCAGCGTCGACTGCACCGAACCGGGCCGGTCGACCAGCACGATCCGCCGGGTCGACCGCGCCGCGACCGGGAAGGGCTCGCCCGCCACCGCCGCGGCCTCCGTGGCGCCCGCGAACGCCGCCCGGCCCAGCGCGTCGAGGTCGAGCCGGGACAGGTCGCCGACCACCAGCAGCGTGCCCGGCGCCGCGAACCAGGAGCGGTGGAAGGCCAGCACCTCGTCGACCGACAGCCCGGCCACCGAGTGCGGGTCGCCGGAGAGCGGCCGGCCGTGCCGCACCTCGGCACCGAACAGGTCTGCCCGCAGCACCGCGTCGGCCCGCGGGCCGGGGTTGGCCCAGTAGAGCCGCAGCGACTCGGCCTCGTCGTCGCGGACCCGGGCCACGTCGGCCGGGTCCAGCTTGGGCCGGCGCACGGCCTCGGCCAGCAGCTCGACGGCGGCCGGCAGCGACGCGACCGGCACCTGGACCGTCGCCGAGAACGAGTCCCAGTCGACCGACAGCGACAGGTCGGTGCCCAGCGACTCGAGCGCGACCGCGTAATCGGCGGCGGACCGCGCCGTCGTGCCCTCCTCGAGCGCCTTGGCCAGGACCTCGGCGACACCCTCGACACCGATCGTCTCGCGGCCGCCGCCCGCGTCGAGCAGCAGCGTCGCGACCGCCAGGTTGTGACCCGGCACGTCCGCGGCGACGACCGAGCCACCGGCGACGGAACGCCGGACCACCGCCGGGAAGCGGTACGGGCGCGGCGTGCCGGGCTCCGGTCGCTGAGCGATGAGCTGCGTCATGCCACTGCCTCCATGGGCTCGTAGACCAGCGTCACGCGGTCTTCGGGGCGGAGCACCTCGCGGGCCACGTCGGCCAGCGCGGACGCGGTCACGGCGCGCCAACCCGGCAGCCGGCTGCCGACCAGGGTGGGGTCACCGAACAGGGTGGCGTAGCGGCTGAGCAGGTCGGCCCGGCCGTCCACGGTGGCGACCCCCGTCCACCAGTCGGTCTCCAGCAGCGCCTTGGCGCGGGCCAGCTCCTCCTCGGTGACGCCGCCGGTGACCAGCTCGTCGACCACCTCGGCCAGCGCCGAGCCGAGCCGGGCGGCGGTGACACCCGGGCGGGCCGTGGCGGAGGCGATCAGCGGCGCGGGCGCGTAGGCGAGATCGACCCCGTACGCCGAGACCGTGTCGGGCTGGGCGAGCCGGGCGCCGTCGGCCAGCAACCGGTAGAGCCGGGAGCCCCGGCCCTGGCCGAGCACCGTGGCCAGCACCGTGACGGCGTCGTACTCCGGCGTGCCGTAGGGATAGGTCCGGTGCGCCAGGTAGACCCGGGGCGCCGGCACCTCGGAGGCGACCACCGACGAGACCGGACCGGCCCAGCCGGCCAGCGACCCCTCGGGCGCCGACGGCCGCGCACCACCGGAGTCCAGCCGGCCGAAGTATTTCTCCGCCAGCGCGAACACCTCGGCCGGCGCCGCGTCACCCGCGACGGTCAGCACCGCGTTGTCGGGCACGTAGTAGCTGCGGTGGAACGCCTGGAACGTGGCCAGCTCGGCGGCGTTGAGGTCGGCCATCGAGCCGATCGTCGGGTGGTGGTAGGGATGACCGTCCGGATAGAGCAGGGGCAGCAGCCGCAGCCAGGCGTCGCCGTAGGGCACGTTCTCGTAGCGCTGCCGCCGCTCGTTCTTGACCACGTCACGCTGGTTGTCGAGCGTCTCCTGCACCAGCGCCGGCACGAGCCCGCCCATCCGGTCGGCTTCCAGCCAGAGCGCCAGCTCGAGGTGCTCGGCCGGCAGCGTCTCGAAGTAGTTGGTCCGGTCGGGGTTGGTGGTCGCGTTGAGCGAGCCGCCGTTGCCCTGCACGAGTCGCATGTGCTCGGTCTTCGGCACGTTGACCGAACCCTCGAACATCAGGTGCTCGAACAGGTGCGCGAAGCCCGTCTGCCCTTCGGGCTCGTGCCGCGACCCGACGTCGTACCAGAGGTTGACCGCCACGACCGGTGCGCTGCGGTCCTCGCTGACCACCACGCGCATGCCGTTGGCGAGCCGGGTGGTCTCGATCGGCCAGGGAAAACCCGTCTCGGACATGAAGTGACGTTATCGGATCCGCTCACCGGGATACTTGTCCGGTGCACAGCGAGCCGTATCTTCTCGACCCCTCCCCCGACGGGGTGCACGTGCTCTGGCACACCGGCGCGCCGGCCACCGGCGCGGTGCTGCTCGGCGGCGGGCGGCGCGTCGCAGCGACCAGCTCCGCGCTGGTCACCCTGCATGACGACGATGGTGTACGCGCGACGGTGCACCGCCACTGGTCGTACGTGGACGGGCTCGGGGCGGGCCGCACCCCGTACCGCGTGGTCTCGACGTTCGCGAACGGCGCAGTGCAGGAATCGCCCGAATACTCCCTGGCGCCCGCCGTCCCACCGCACACGCCGGTGCGCCTGCTGCTCTCCAGCGACCACCAGATGTGGCGGATGACCCCGGCCAACATCGCGATGGTGGCCGAGACGGTCGGTGTGGAGCTCGACGGCGTGCTGTTCGCCGGCGACATGGTCGGTGTGCCCGACCGGGCCGGCGACTGGTTCGACCACCCGACCGGGCGGGGCTTCTTCGCCAGCATGACCGGCCGGGCCGACACCGTGATCGCGGGACGGCGCTACCGGGGTGCGCCGCTGCTGCAGCACGCACCGCTGTTTCCGGTGATCGGCAACCACGAGGTGATGGGTCGCCGGCGACGGCACCACACGCTCCAGGAGCGGTTCAACGACCCGGCGCCCGGCGCCTGGGACACGGCCAGCTACGAGGCGCTGTTCCCGGTGCCGGCCGGGCCGGGCGGACCACGCTGGTGGTCCCGGACGGTCGGCGACGTGTTCGTGGTCGGGCTGTTCGTCACCCGGGCGTGGCGGGACGCGGTGACCACCTTCACCGAGCCGGTCGAGCGGCTCGGCGACCCGATGGGCGGGCAGTTCCTGTTCGAGCGGGTCGACGCGGGCTCGCCGCAGCACGCGTGGCTGACCGGTGAGCTGGGCTCGGCGGCGGCCCGCGGCGCCCGGTTCCGGGTGGTGGTGTTCCACCACGCGAGCCACGGGCTGGGCGCCCACGCGGTGCCGCCGTACACCGATCCGGTGTTCACCGGTGCGGGCTACGAGTATCCCGACGACATCGTCCTGCGCGACCTGGCGCCGCTGTTCGCGTCGGCCGGCGTCGACCTGGTCGTCAACGGGCACTCCCACCTGTGGAACAGGTTCCTTGACCCGGCCGGCGTCAACTGGCTGGAGAGCTCCAACGTCGGCAACTCGTACGGCGCGTTCCCCCACCGCGGCGACCCGGGCGGCCTGACACCGGTGGTGCCCACGGTCGCGCCGCTGACCGACCCGGCCGGCAACCCGCTGCCCTATGTCGCCGACAACGACGTCACGGTGTTCTCGGTGCTCGACTCGGCCGCGGCGGTGGTCCGCTCGTACCGCTTCGACACCCGCCACCCCACCCAGCCGGCGGTCCTGTTCGACGAGCTACCGCTCGAGTGACCGTTTCGCCGCGTCGCGGGTGGCCAGCCGGGTGAAGATCCAGACGAACAGGATCGCCAGGCCGATCTGGATGCCGTGCCGGATCCAGTCGATGCCGCGGGTCTCGCCGACGCCGAGGAACTCGGCGATCACGCCCCCGACCAGCGCGGCGATGAAGCCGATGGCGATCGTGGCCCAGATCGAAATGTTCTGGCGGCCGGGCAGGATGAGCCGGGCCAGCGCGCCGATGATCACGCCGCCGATGAGTGCCCAGAGCAGTGTGGCGATCATGGGTTGTCCCCCCTCGCGTCACCCAGCAGGAGCTGGTTGAAGGCTTCCTCGAGCGTGGTGGCGTCGGGCAGCGCGCCGCTGGGGCTGGCCCGGTCGACGAGCTGGGGCAGCACCTCGGCCAGGGTCCCGGCCGCCTGCTTCGGCGCCAGGCCGGCGTCGTCGGCCGCCCGGTCGAGGTTGGCCGCGCCGAGCGCGTCGCGGATCTGCGCGTCGGTGATCTCGCGGTTCGGCCCGTTGTCGATCCAGGACTGCACCTGCTGCTGGAGTCCGCCCTGCTGGAGCTGGTCGAGCAGCCGGTTCAGGTCGAGCCCGTCACCCGCGCGGGTCAGCACGCTGACCAGCAAGCGGCGTACGCGCTCGTTCTGCGCCAGCTTGGTAATCTCGTCCAGATCCATCCCCGCTCCATATCCGGCTTTTGCCCCTTTCATATGGAGGCTAGGCCGCGTGTCGCGCCGGTGGTGACGGGATTCACGCATCCCGACCCGCAACCGGAAGGGCGATTGACGCGTCTGGTCCAATACACGCCAAACAGCCCGGGGGTCCCATGCGCGCGCACGAAAACAGCCGGTTTCGGAACGTGGCCACACTGGCCGCGGTCGGTGTGTTATCCGGCGTGATCGTGGCGGCAGCGGCCTTCCCCCTGGCGGCGGCATCCGGGTTGATCGCCAAGGCGGGCGCGGTCTCCTTCGACGAGCTGCCGGCGAGCTTCACCGTCAAGCAGGCACCCCAGGCCACCCAGGTCTTCGCCCGCGACGGCCGGACCCAGCTGGCCACGTTCTTCGACGAGAACCGCAAGGACGTGACGCTCCAGGCGATCGCGCCGACCATGCCGCAGGCCCTGGTCGCGGCCGAGGACCAGTCGTTCTACAAGCACAACGGCGTCGACGTGCGTGGCCTGGCCCGGGCCGTGGTGGTCAACAAGACCACCGGGGCGCAGCAGGGCGGCTCGACCTTGGACATGCAGCTGGTCCGGATGCTGGCCACCTATGCCGCCACCGACCCCCAGCAGGTCGTCGAGGCGACCGAGAAGAGCACGAGCCGCAAGATCAAGGAAAGCCGGCAGGCCCTCGCGCTGGACAAGGAGCTGGGCAAGGACGGGGTGCTGGAGCGCTACCTCAACATGGCGCCGTTCGGGCACAGCACCTACGGCATCTACGCGGCGTCGATGTACTACTTCGGCAAGACGCCCGACAAGCTCAGCCTGTCGGAGTCGGCACTGCTGGCCGGCGTGATCCGGGCGCCCAGCGACTACGACCCGATGGACGAGGGCCTGCGCGCGCAGACCCTGGAGCGGCGCGACTGGGTGCTCGACCAGATGGTCAAGACCGGCGCGATCACCACGGCGCAGGCGACCGAGGCCAAGGCCGTCCAGCTCAAGTTCGTCGGCAAGACGCCGAGCAACGGCTGCACCGCGACCCGGCCCAACGACTACGGCTTCTTCTGCGACTACTTCCAGCGCTGGTGGCTCGCGCAGGAGACGTTCGGCAGCACCACCTACGACCGGGAGCGGCGGCTGCGCGGCGGCGGCTACCGGGTGGTCACCTCGCTCGACCCGGTAGTGCAGAAGGCCGCCCAGAAGAACGTGACCGACCAACTCGGCGTCAACAACAAGGAAGCGCTGATGGTGGCCGCGGTGGAGCCCGGCAGCGGCAAGGTGCGGGCCCTGGCGACCAACCGGACGTTCGGCATCGACAACCCGGCCAACCCGAAGAACAAGCCGCACAGCAACCCGAACGAAGCCGACCGCGGGGTGCGCGGCACGTACCCGATCACCACCAACCCGCTGATCACCGGTGGCGGCGGGGTCCGGGGCTACCAGGCGGGCTCGACCTTCAAGATCTTCGCGGCCGTGGCGGCGTTGCAGAAGGGCATGCCGATGGCCACGGAGATGAACGCGCCGCAGGTCTACCGGTCGGGCTACTACGCGCCGCAGGGCGAGCCGGGTAGCTGCTCCGACATCCCGCGCTACTGCCCGACCAACGACAACCCGGGCATGGCCGGCCGGCACGACATGTGGAGCGCTTTCGGGCGCTCGGTCAACACGTACTTCGTGCCGCTCGAGGAGCAGGCCGGCGCCTACAACACGATCCAGGCAGCCAAGGCGCTCGGCATCCGCTTCCTGGAGCCGACCGAGGCGGCGCACGCCGCCAACAAGGAGCAGGCCGACACCTGGGGCTCGTTCACGCTGGGCGTCTCGGCGACCACGCCGCTCGACCTGGCCAACGCGTACGCGACGCTGGCCGCCGACGGCAAGCACTGCGAGCCGACGCCGGTGGAGCAGATCGTCGACCCCGAAGGCGCCAAGATCGACGCCGGGGCGCCGCACTGCGACCAGGCCGTGCCCGTCGAGGTGGCGCGCGGCGCGATCGACATCGCCCGGTGCCCGGTCGGCGACCAGTCGGCGTTCGGCAAGTGCCGGGGCTCGACCGCGGGCGGCGTGCACGACGTGGTCGACCACCCGGTCGCCGGCAAGACGGGCACCACCGACAGCGACCGCACCGCCTCGCTGGTGGTCACCACGACGACGCTGGCGGTCGCCGGCATCATGGCGGACCCCGACTTCCCGGAAACGCCCGAGAACATGGACCACAACAAGATCAACCCGGCGGTGTACGAGACGCTGGCGGACGCGATGAAGGGCAAGCCGAAGGTCGACTTCCCGGCGCCGTCCCAGAAGACCGCGTACGGCAACCAGAAGTCGATCCCGGACGTGTCGTGCGCGTCGGTCGACACCGCGCGGACCCGCCTCCAGGAGGCCGGCTTCAACGTCAAGGTCGACAACGCCCCGGTGCCGTCGAACTGCCCGGCGGGTTCGGTCGCCTACAGCGACCCCAACGGCCGCAGCGCCGAGGGCGCGATCGTCACGCTGAAGATCAGCGGCGGCTCGCCGCCCCCGGCGAACCCGACCGACAACCCGAACGGCCGGACCGGCGGCCCCGGCCCCAACAACGACGCCCGCCCGCCCGACACCATCATCGGCCAACTCTTCGACGCCAACTGACGCGCCCTCGCCCGACGCGAAGCCGCCCGGCCCGCCGAGAGTTAGGAACGGACCGTTCCTATGCGGAAAGCGTTAACAACGGACCGTTCCTTAACCGAAGGTGAAGGCGTAACCTTCCGCGCCCGGTTCGTTGAACGTGATCTCCAGGATGCGTTCGGCGACCGGGCCCGGCTGGCGGATGAGCTGGTAGAGCCGGCCCTCCCGGAGCACCCCGACACCCTCGGCGTCCACGTCGACCCCGTGCGCCGCCCCGGGCTTGGCGCCGTCGAGGAACACCTGGAACGGGATCGGTCGCCCGGTCGGGTTGGCCAGCACGAGGTGGGCGTCCCGCGCCTGGAACCGGAACGCGATGCTGCCGCCCTCACCGTCCAGCCGGACCTTCTCCCGCTCGATCGTCCACTCGCCGTCCAGCGCCCACCGGTCCTGCGGCAGGTAGCCCGGGAACGCGTAGTCCCGCCGCTCGTCGAGCGCCGGCCCCGCGGACGCGAAGCCGCCACCCCGCCCGTACCCGAGATAGCTCTCGGGTGTCCGCAGCGTCTCCCAGTCGGCCTCCGCCTCCACGCCACCACCCTCGACCGCGCCCGTGACCAGCTCCCGGTCGAGGCCGAGCAGCCGCTGGACCGACCGCTCCGACTCGGCGTAGCGGCCCTCGCCGAACTGGTGGTCGCGGACCACGCCGTCCCCGTCGACCAGGTACAGCGCCGGCCAGAAATGGTTGTCGAAGGCCGTCCAGACCTCGTAGTCGTTGTCCACCGCGACCGCGTACTCGATCTCGCGCTCCTCGATCGCGTGCCGGACGAGATCGGTTTCGCGCTCGAAGGTGAACTCGGGCGTGTGCACGCCGACGACGACCAGCCCGTCGTCGCGGTAGGCGCGGTCCCAGGCCCGGACGTAGGGCTCGGTGCGCAGCCAGTTGATGCACGTCAGCGTCCAGAAGTCGACGAGCACCGCGCGGCCGGCGAGCTCACCTGGACCCAGCGGCTCGGAGTTGATCCACTCGGTCGCGCCGGTCAGCGTCGGCATGGCGGTCATCGCACACCCCCTTCTCGGGTTTTGCGCCGACCGAAGGTCCAGGCGCCTCTAGCGGACTGGCCGCAGGCCGTTGCGGACCTCGGCGGCGAACAGCTCGGGCTCCTGCCAGGCCGCGAAGTGGTTGCCGGCGTCGACCTCGTTGAAATAGACGAGGTTCGGGTACGCGCGCTCGGTCCACGATCTCGGCGCCTGGTACAGCTCGTGCGGGAACACGCTGACCGCGGCCGGCGTCAGCACGCCCTTGACGTCGAAGAAGCCGACCGGGCTCTCCCAGTAGAGGCGGGCCGACGAGATGCCCGTGTTGGTCAGCCACGCCAGCGTCACGTTGTCGAGGACCTCGTCCCGGCTGAGCATGCCGACGGGCTCCTTCTGCACGAACGCCGCCGAGATGTCTTCGTAGCTGCGCTGGTCGTGGTCGATCATCCAGGCCGCGAGCGCGACCGGCGAGTCGGCGAGCCCGTACAGCGTCTGCGGGTGCAGCGCCATCTCCAGCGCGTACCCGATGCCCTTGGTGTAAAGGAAGCTGAGCTGGTCGTAGGCCCGGCTCTCGTCGTCGGTGAGGTCGGTCGGCTTGGGCTCGCCCGAGCCGAGCACGTTCTGCGTCAGCACCCTGAAGACGTCCGGCGGCACCGTGCCGGGCATGTTGGTGTGCACGCCGATCAGCCCGTCGGGCGCCTGGGCACCCATGAGGTCCGTGATGATCGCGCCCCAGTCCCCGCCCTGCGCCGCGAACCGCTGGTAGCCGATGCGGTTCATCAGCGTCACCCAGGCCCGGGCGATGTGGTCGGGTCCCCAGCCGGTGCTCTCGGGGCGCCCGGAGAACCCGTACCCGGGAAGGGACGGCACCACCACGTGGAAGGCGTCCGAGGCGCTCGCGCCGTGCGTCTCGGGGTCCGTGAGCAGGTCGATGGTCTGGAGGAACTCGACGACCGAGCCGGGCCAGCCGTGGGTGAGGATCAGCGGCATCGCGTCCTCGTGCCGGGACCGCACGTGGATGAAGTGGATGTCCAGGCCGTCGATCTCGGTCATGAACTGGGGCAGCTCGTTGAGCCGCGCCTCGACCCGCCGCAGGTCGTAGTCCGAGGCCCAGTACCGCGCCAGCTCCTGCATGGTCTCGAGCTGTACCCCCTGGGTCAGGTCGGGTACGGTCTCCCGCTCGGGCCACCGGGCGTTGTCGATCCGGTCGCGCAGGTCCTCGAGATCGCGTGCTGGGATCGTGACGGTGAAGGGACGGACCTCGGCGGCGGACATGCGGCGGCTCCTCTCCGTTCCAGGCTCGCTGGAGGGATGGAGCGGGCCAGCATTTTGTTAGTTTCCCGAGTGATCGTGCGCTTCCAGGCCGGCCCAGCCGCGCGGGCTCTCCGGCTCGCCGCGCGCCCGGCCCTCGATGATCGACGGGTCGACGGCGGTGTCCTCGTGCTCGGTGGCGAAGTCGTCGGCCTCGCCGGTGTCGGCCGGGTCCGTGTCGCCGGGCGCCCGGCCGAGCGGCTCCCGTGCGCTCATGATCAGGCGACCCCGTCCCGCAGCCGGTGCGGGTCGACCTCGCGGCCCGGGTGCCGGGCCAGGTACTCGGTCTCCAGCTCGGCCGTGCGCCGCAGGTGGTTCGCGAGCGCCGGGTCCGAACCGTGCCGGAGCGTGTCGAGCCGGGTCCGGTGCAAGCTGTGCAGCTCGCGGATCACGTCGTCGTCGGAGAGTTCGCTCGGGTCGACACCGACGTCCTCGCCGACGACCGACACCGTCACGTCGACGGACTCGGTCGCCTCGCGGCGCCCAGAAGATTCGGTCATGGTTCGATACTGCCCATTTCCGGCGCTGGGTAACCAAGATTCGCCCCGACTACGACGCGCTGTCGGAGTGCTCAGCGGACGCCGGTACCCTCGTTCGACATGAGGCGTCTGGTCACCCCACCGATGATCGCGAAGCATGTGCTCGCGATCGCCCTGATCGGCGGTTTCCTCGCGCTGGGCTGGTGGCAGATCTCCCGGGCGTCGGCGGGCAACACGCTGAGCTGGGCGTACGCGATCGAATGGCCGGTTTTCGCGGGGTTCGTGGTTTTCATCTGGTACCGCGAGATCAAAGAGGCGCTCCGCCCGGCCGAAGCCGCCGGGGCCGCTGCGGCCGCCGCAGCCGCCGCTCCGGAACCGGCGCCGACCCCGGTCCGGCCGCCCGTGCTCGGCACGAAGGCGCCCAAGATGGGTTCCGGCTTCCGGCGCCCCGTGCTCGTGCCGCGCCGCGCCGCCGTGGCCACCGCCACACCCGCGCCCGACCCGACGCTCGACGAATACAACGACTATCTCGCCTGGCTCAACGCCAACCCGGGCGCCAAGGCGTCCCAGTACCCGGGCCGCCGCCGCGGTCCTGCTTGATCAGGAAGGATCCCCCGCACCATGCGCGCAGCCCTCACCCGCTACCGGATCATCGCGTACGTGGTCGGCGTCGTGCTGATCGTCCTCGTGGCGATCGGCATGCCGCTGAAGTACCTCGGCGACAACCCGACGATCGTCGAGACCGTCGGGCCGGCGCACGGCTTCCTCTACATGGTCTACCTGGTCGCGGTCTTCGACCTGGGCCGGCGGGCACGGTGGCCGCTCGGGCGCATGCTGCTGGTCATGCTGGCGGGCACGATCCCGTTCATCTCGTTCTATGCGGAGCGCAAGGTCGTCGGCTGGGCTCGGGCCGCGGCGGAGACCAGCGACGAGCCGGTGGCCGTCACCTCGTAGCGTCCGCCTTCAGGGCGACGCAGAGGGCCCGCCATGCTTCCGGGGGAAAGTGCAACACCGGGCCGCGCTGATTCCCCCGAACGAGCACGCCGTCGGCCGTAACCGCGACGTCGACACACTGGTTTGATTCGCAGTGACTGCTGCGACGCCAGTCGAGAGTCATTTCCATCAATGCAATCTCGCATAGCCCGGCGATGTTTGCGAAGAGTGACCGTGCCATGAGCGCGATCACTCACGGTGATTCACCTTTCATCTCTTGGTGATCTTGTTTATCAATGGGGTTAACACTTGGTTCCCGACCGGGCGATTCGGCTTCCATTGTGGACGTTCGGCCGCTAAGTTCCAATGCTGGCGCGGCCCTACGTGGCGTTCAAAAGGCCGCGCTCTTTTGGTGCCTTAATCAAGCCCCGAGCCTGCGGAGATCCGAATGTCCGACAGCAAGACAACCATGCCCGTTTTCCGCCGTAGCTCACGCTGCGAAGCGGTGAACTGCGCCGAAGTCGCTACGGTCGGTGACGGTGCGATCCTGCGCAACTCCACCGCACCCGACACCCGGCTGTTCTTCGACGCCGCCAACTGGCGCGGCTTCATCGCCGGCGTGGCGGCCGGAGAGTTCGACCTGCCCCGCTGAACATCGCGACAGTCCATTTCGGCACGCCGGCCGACCAGGCCGGCGTGCCGCACATATAGCGCTGGATAGATGGTTGGGGCCCATCGACGGGTGTACTCTTGGGCAAGGTGCAACCTGGCAAATCGCAACGTGCCACTTGGCCAGCCTGAGACGACATCTCCCCCCGACCGGAGGCGGGCGTGACGACGGTCCAAGGGCCCACCGCCAGCCGGCGTCGACTGCGCACGGCGCTGAGGGCCGCCCGGGAAAAAGCCGAACTGACCCAGGAATTCGTCGCCGAGGCGATGGACTGGTCGCTGAGCAAGCTGATCCGCATCGAAACAGGCCGGGTCAGCATCTCCACCAATGACGTCCGCGCGCTGCTCAGCCTCTACCGCATCGACGGTTCACCGGAAGCCGACGAGCTGATCGCGCTGGCCCGCGTCGCCCGGCAGAAGCCGTGGTGGCAGGACTCCCGGGCCGCGATCCCGGCCCACTACGCCCAATACATCGGCCTCGAGGTCGAGGCGTCGGCCATGCGCTGCTTCCAGTCCAGTGTGATCCCGGGCCTGGCGCAGACCAAGGACTATGCGCGCGCGGTGGTCACCAACCGCACCCCGGGCCAGATCCGCCCGGACGAGCTCGACACCCGGGTCGACGTCCGCATGCGCCGCAAGACCGAGATCCTGGGCCGCGACGAGCCCCCGGAGTTCGACATCATCCTCGACGAGGCGGTCCTCCGCCGCGCGATCGGCGGCGCCCACGTCCACCGGGAACAGCTCGAACACCTGGTCGCCCTGGCCGCCTCCCCCACGATCACGATCCAGGTGGTCCCGTTCTCCGCGGGGGCGATGACCGCCGCGGGCTCGTTCGTCATCCTCCAGTTCCCGGACGACGCCGACGACGACGTGGTCTACCTCGAGAGCGCGCTGCTGGAAAACTTCATCGAACGTCCGATGGAGACAGCCCCCTACCACTCCGAGTTCAAATGGCTGAGCTCGATCGCCCTCTCCCCCACCGACTCAACGTCCTTCATCGAAAAAGTCGCGGGCGAGCTGTAGGTCAAATGAAGGTCGCCGGCGAACCCTAGGGAGTTCGCCGGCGACCCGCGCCCGCCCGCCGTGCGGGCGCTCTATTCGGAAAGTCTCACCAGGGGTAGACGTTGACCAGGGGTGTCGAGGCCAGGCCGCCCATGCGGTCGACCTCCTGTGCGCGGAGCAGTGCCCGGGTGACCTGGCCGTATTCCCGCTCCTCGTCTGAGCTGAACAGCAGCACCGTCATGCCGCGGTAGTCGCCCCACAGCTCGTAGGCCCGCGGGCGCATCCGGTGTCCGAAGGACACCAGAGCGATCGGCACGAAGGCCGCCGCGCCTAGCAGAAGGAACGCCGTCGGGCTCAGGCGCGCGCCGCTGAAGCTCAGTGCGACGCCGACACTGCCCAGGACCGCGCCGCTGACCAGCACCGACCGCATCGTGAGCCGGTCGTGGGGGCCGCGGGCCGTGCGGAGGTTGGACAGGTCGCGGACCGGGAACCGCCGGCCGGCGACCACGAACGACTCACTGGTGACCAGGATGCCGGGCTGCCGGTAGAGCGGGGTGGGCGGTGGGCTGGCCGAGGTGATGGGCTGCGGGCGGGCTGTTTTCACGGGGTGCCTCCAGCAACTCCGTGCGGGCTGTGGTGACGTGCCGTTTCCCGATCGGCCTTCCGGTGAGGGCGAAGGCAGGTCGCGCTGAACCGCGGAGAGCCCGCTGACGTGCGGCGGAAAGCTCTACTGCCATTGTGCGAAACGCGAGCTAGTTGAGGGAAGTGCCGCAATCCGCCACCTGGCACTTCGGGATGCGGCGGGTGGGGGTGTGGCCAGGTCTTTACCCAGGTTGCGCCCGGTATGGCCGCGCGATCCTGTAGGCGGGACTCGGAAAATGCGACAAAGCGGCCGCCGCGTCCGGGGGACGCGACGGCCGCCGAGAGTGGAGCGTCAGAGCTGTTCGAAGCAGGGCTTGTCGAGGGTGAACGCCTTGGCCGTCGGGCCCTCGAACATGTCGCGCACCTTCGTCACGCCGGTGGGCGCGGTCGCGTCCACCTTGGAGATCTGGGTCTGCTTGAACGTGCCGCCGGGTCCACCGGCGAAGTTGCCCGCGCCGGCCGGCAGCATGCCCTCGTAGTCGACCGAGCTGAGCTGCTTGACCGCGGCCACCACGCCGGCCCGGGTCAGGTCACCGTTGGCGACGGCCTTCTCCAGGGCGGCCTTCACCGGGTACGACCAGACCCAACCGGAGGTGTACCCGTCGGACGGCGTCTTGCCGGGCAGCGCGTCCCGCATCGCCTTGTGGCCCGGTGAGTCGGTGCCCCACGAGCCCCACGGCCCGCTCTGCTCGTACAGCGCGGTCAGCGCCGGGCCCGCCGGGCTCTGCAGCAACGCCGGGTTCCAGGTCGGGCTGGTGCCGATGAAGCGGCCCTTGAAGCCCCGGGCCGCCGCGCCGCCGATCACCGCGGCCGCGTCGGCCGGGCCGGTGGTCAGGATGACCACGTCGGGCTGCTGCTGCAGGATCGCCCCGACCGCGCCGGCCTGCTTGTCGGTGCCGGTGTCGGTCTTCACGTCGGCGAACTCGAAGCCCAGCTTCTCGGAAGCGAGCTTCGCGCCCGCTGCGGCGTCGTCGCCGTAGTCACCGGCCAGGTGCACCGCCATGACCTTCTTGGGCTTGTAGACCTCGTTGGCGTAGTCGAGCGCGTTCATCGACTCGATGCAGTAGTTGGCACCGGACTCGATGATCACGTCCTCGAACGCATAAGCCGAGGTCCACGCCGCCGGCGAGCCGACCACGTTGCTGGCCTTCATGTCGGGCAGGATCGCCGCCGTCGTCGGCGAGCCCAGCGTCTGCGCCAGCGCCAGGATGTTGGGCTTGATCTCCTGGTACACCTGGTTGGTCACCTGCGGGTTGTACTTGTTGTCCCGGACATATTTGGTGACGTCGACCTCGTAGTCGCCGATCCCACCGTTGGAGTTGACCCGCTTCCAGAACGCCTTCTGGGCATCGGTGATCGGCACCGCCAACGCCCGGAACGGGCCCTCGGTGAGGTCGGAGATGATGCCGAGATAGATGCAGCCCTTGTCTTTGTTGACGGCCTCGGGGCAAGGCTCCGCCGTCACACCGACGTCGGTCTTGACGCCGGACTCACCGGTCTCCGTGTCGCTTCCGCGGCAGCCGCCGAGGGCGACCGCGAGGAGAACGACCGCGGCACCGGATGCCAGTCGTTTCATGCGCACCTCTTAGTAGGAGAAGGGCCAGGACTTCCAGTAGTTGCGCGCGCGGACCCACAGGCCGAAGAGCCCCCGCGGTTCGAAAATCAGGAAAACGATGATCAGGACGCCGTAGAGGATCGACTCGACCTGCAGCACATTGGGCACCTCGTTGGCGTCGGTGCTGATGAACGGTAGGAAGGCCTGCAGCTCGCGGATGATCCGCGGCAGCAGGGTGATGAAGAACGCCCCGGCGATCGCACCGGAGATGGTGCCGGCGCCGCCGATCAACACCATCGCGATGTACTGGACCGACAGCAGCAGGCTGAACGAGCTGGGTTCGATGAACCCCGTCACCGTGAACAGCAGCGCTCCCGCACAGCCGGCGTAGAAGGACGAGACCGCGAACGCGATCGTCTTGTAGCGGGCCAGGTTGACGCCGATCACGCCGGCCGCGATGTCGCGGTCGCGGATCGCCGTGAACGCCCGGCCGACCCGCGACCGGGCGAGGTTGCGCGCCGCCAGCGCGAACACCAGCAGCAGCCCGGCCATCAGCCAGAACAGCTTCTGGTCGCGGGTGGCCGACGCGGTCGTCTCGGTCAGCGACCAGCCGAAGACCTCGAGGGTCGGCGCGGGCCGGCCGACGCCGACGCCGCCGGTCACGCTCGACCACTCGTTGAAGATGTGCGCTCCGATGAAGACCAGGCCGAGCGTGACGATCGCCAGGTAGAGACCGCGCAGCCGGGTGGCCAGCGGCGCGACGATCACGCCGAACAGCCCGGCGACCAGGCCCGCGGCCGGCAACCAGACGAGCAGGTTGGTCACACCGAGGCCGAGGGTGCGGCCGTCGGGGTCACCGCTGATCACGGAGGCGGTGTACGCGCCGATGCCGAGGAAGAACGCGTGCCCGAGCGACACCTGGCCCGCATAGCCGGTGACCAGGCCGAGCCCGATCGCGCCGATCGCGGCGATGCAGCACGTCGCCAGCAGTTGCAGCTCGGCGTCGGCGAGCATGAACGGCAGCAGCGCCGTCACCGCGAGCAGCACGCCGAACGCCACCTTGCGGGTGGTCGTCGGGAACAGGCCCATCTCGCGGGAGTACGACGTGAACAGCAACGGCCTTCCGCGCGGGGCCTTGGTGGCAACCGTCATACCCGTTCGACCTCCCGGGTGCCGAACAGCCCGTAGGGGCGCACGAGCAGGACAAGCAGCATCAGCACGTACGGCGTGATCACCGAGACGTTGCCGCCGAGCCAGGGCGTGTGGTTCTGGTAGGTGGCGACCAGCTCCTGCGCGACGCCGACGGCCAGGCCGCCGACCACCGCGCCGGGCAGCGAGTCGAGCCCGCCGAGGATGATCACGGGAAGCGCGACCAGCGCGGTCAGCCAGAGCGTGCCGTCGAAGCTGCCGCCCGCGGCCGCGAACGTGCCGCCCACCGCGGCCAGCGCACCGGCCAGTGCCCAGCTCAGCGCGAACACCGCGCCGACCGAGACGCCCTGTGCGAGCGCGGCCTCCTGGTCGTCGGCCGCGGCCCGCATCGCGAGGCCCATCCGGGTGAACCGGAAGAACGCGAACAGCCCCGCCACCAGCACCGCCGCGCACAGGAACGCCGCGATGTGCCGGTGTTCGATGTGGACGTCGCCGATCACCAGAGTGCCCAGCCCCCACGGGTCGTGCACGTTGCGCACGTCGAGCCCGATGAAGATGTTGACCACGACCCGGATGGCCACGTCGACGCCGAGCGTGATGATCGCGACGACGAACGCCGGGCGGCCGATCATCGGGCGCACCGCGCCGCGCTCGATGCCGAGCCCGAGCAGCGCGGTGAGCAGGGCGGCCACCGGCAGCGCGCCCCAGAAGCCGAGCGGGACGGCGAGGTGGCTGACCAGCACGACGCCGGCGAGCATCAGGGCCGGCTGGGCGAAGCTGATCACCCGCGTCGCCTTGTAGATGATCACGAAACCGAGCGCGAGCAGCGCGTACACGCTTCCCACGCCGATCCCCCGCAAGAAGCCCTCGACGAAAGAGCTCATGCCGCTGCCTTCGCCTTGTAGATGTCGTCGACCAGGTCGCCGAACAGGTCGGCCACCGCGGAGCGGCGGACCTTCTGGGTCGCGGTCAGCTCGCCGTCCTCGTGGTCGAGCTCCTTGGGCAGCATCCGGAACTCGCGCACGTGCTCGACCGGGGCGTGCCGCCGGTTGACGTCGTCGACCACCGACTGCACCAGCGCGCGCACCTCGTCCTTGTCGGACAGGTCGCGGTAGGTGGTGTAGCCGACGCCACGGCGCTGCGCCCACTCGCCGACCGTGTCCCACTCGATGCCGATCAGCGCGGCCAGGAACGGCTTGCGATCGCCGAGCAGGATCGCCTCCTTGATGTACGGCGACGCCTTGAGCGCGTTCTCGATCTCGCTGGGCGCGATGTTCTTGCCGCCCGCGGTGATCATGATGTCCTTGGCCCGGTCCGTGATTCGCAGATGCGTGTGGCCGTCGCCGGACCACTCGCCGATGTCGCCGGTGCGCAGCCACCCGTCGTCGGTCCTGGCCCGCGCCGTCGCCGCCGGGTCGTTGAAGTAGCCGACGAACACGCCCGCGTGCCGGAGCTGGATCTCGCCGGTGGCCGGGTCGAGCCGCAGCTCGGTGTCGTCCTCGGCCTCGCCGACCGTGCCGAGCCGCACCCGCCGCGGCCGGTTGCCCGTCGCGATCGCCGAGCTCTCGGTCATGCCGTAGACCTCGTACATCGGCACGCCGATGCCCATGAAGAAGCGCAGCACGTCGGGCGCGATCGGCGCGGCGCCGGAAGCCGCGAACCGGACCCGGCCGATGCCGACCCGCTCGCGCAGGGCGCGGTAGAAGAAGAGCCAACCGGTCGCGTACGCGAGTCGGGTGCCGAACGTGTGCACCCCGCCGGTGCGCACCAGCGTGGCGCCGATCCGGTCGGCCACCCGCAGCCAGAGCCGGGCGTTGAGCCGCTTGACGGGCGACGCGTTGGCCAGCTTGATCTGCACCGTTGCCAGCATCTTCTCCCAGATGCGCGGCACGCCGAACAGGATCGTCGGCTGCACCTCGCGCAGGTTGGCCTGCACGGTGGCGATCGACTCGGCGAAGTTGACCTGGATGCCGGCGCCGGCGTTGAACCAGATCGTGAAGATCCGCTCGGCGACGTGGCACAGCGGCAGGTAGGACACCAGCAGGTCGCGCGGGCCCGGCGGGGCACCGGCGAAACCCCGGCCGGCACTGATCGTGCGCACCGCGAAGTCCACATTGGCCACCGACAGCATCGCGCCCTTGGGCGGACCGGTCGTGCCCGACGTGTAGATCAGCGTGGCGATGTCGTCGAGCGTCGTGGTCGCCATCAGGTCGTCGACCGCCTCGGCGTGCGCGGCCCGGTGCTCGCGGCCCAGCGCCAGCAGGTCGTCCCAGCCGAGCAGCGCCGGGTGGTCGTAGCGGTGCCGGATGCCGCGCGGCTCGAGGTAGATCACCCGCTCCAGGTCGGGGCACTCGCCGATCACCTCGAGCGCCTTGTCGACCTGCTCCTGGTCTTCGGCGACCAGCACCCTGGCGCCCGAGTGGGACAGCAGGTAACCGACCTCCGGTGCCGGGTTGGTCGGGTAGAGCCCGACGGTGGTCGCCCGGACCGCGACCGTGGCCACGTCGGTGAACAGCCACTCGGGCCGGTTGTCGGCGTGCACCGCGACCCGGTCGCCCGGCCGCACGCCGAGGGCGAGCAGGCCGTGCGCGACGGTCAGCGCCTGGTCCCAGTAGTCGGACCAGGTGTACTGCCGCCAGATGCCGTGGTGCTTCTCGCGCATCGCGACACCGTGTGGCGTCGCCGCGGCCCGGTCGCGGATCCGGGACGCGATCGTGGTCACCGTGTCGGTGCGGGTCGGTGCCAGCGTCATGCCCGATCCACCTCCCCCAGATAGGCGCGGATCACGTCGGGGTCGTGCTGGATCTCGGCCGGAGCGCCGGTCGCCACCGGGTGGCCGAAGTCGACCACCATCACCCGGTCGGCCAGGTCCATCACCAGGCCCATGTCGTGCTCGACGAGCACGATCGGGATGTCCAGCTCGTCGCGGATGTCGAGGATGTAGCGGGCCATGTCCTCGGTCTCCTCGACGTTCATGCCGCCGACCGGCTCGTCGAGGAGGAGCAGCTTGGGCTCCATCGCCAGGGCCCGGCCGAGCTCGACGCGCTTCTGCACGCCGTAGGGCAGCAGGCCGACCGGCAGCCGGCGCCACTGCTCGAGCTCCAGGAAGTCGATGATGTCCTCGACCCGCGCGCGCGCCGCGACTTCGGCCCGCCGGGCCTTGCCGAGCCAGGCGAGGGCCGCCAGCGTCCCGTACCCGATGTGGTGGTGTCGTCCGAGCATCAGGTTGTCGAGGACCGTGAGGTTCGCGAACAGCTCGACGTTCTGGAAGGTGCGGGCCATGCCGCGGGCCGCGATCTGGTGCGGGCGGCGACCGATCAGGTCGGCGCCGTCGAAGACGACCCGGCCGCGCTGCGGGCGGTAGACGCCGGAGAGCACGTTGAAGATCGACGTCTTGCCGGCGCCGTTGGGCCCGATGATGGCGAACAGCTCGCGCTCGCCGACCGTGAAGCTGATGCCGTCGATCGCCTTCACACCGGCGAAGCTCAGGTGCACGTCCTCGAAGGCCAGGATATCGCCGCTCATGACAACCACCGCTTGCGCCGTTTGTAGTGCTTGACGTCGCGGAACGAGCGGCGCGCGGCGCCCGTGTCGGCGGCGCCGAGGCCCAGGTAGAACTCGCGCACGTCGTCGTCGGCCAGCAGCCGGTCGGCGGGCTTGTCGAGGACGACCTTGCCGGTCTCGAGCACGTACCCGTGGCTCGCGATCGACAGCGCCATCGCCGCGTTCTGCTCGACCAGCAGCACCGCGGTGCCCGACTTGTTGATCTCGACGATGATCTCGCGGACCTGGTCGACCAGGCGGGGCGCGAGGCCGAGGCTCGGCTCGTCGAGCAGCAGGTAGCGGGGTTTCGCCATCAGCGCCCGCCCCATCGCGAGCATCTGCTGCTCACCCCCGGACAGGTAGCCGGCCAGCTTCCGGCGGCGGTCCTTGAGCACCGGGAACAGGCCGTAGACGTGGTCGAGCCGCTCGCCGACGGCGCCGGCGTTGGTGTGGCCGCCGACGCGGAGGTTGTCCTCCACGCTCAGCTCGCCGAAGATGCGGCGGCCCTCCATGACCTGGCTGACACCGCGCCGCACGATGGCGGCCGGCCGCAGGCCGTGGATCGGGTCGCCGTCGAGGGTCACCGAGCCCTTCGTCACCGCGCCGTCGTGGACGTCGAGGAGGCCGGTCAGGGCCCGCAGCAGGGTCGTCTTGCCCGCGCCGTTGGCGCCGAGCAGGGCGACGACGGCGCCGCTCGGGAGGTCGAGCGAGACACCGCGTAAGACAAGCATCACGTCGTCGTAGACGACCTCGAGATTTCGGACTTGCAGCACCGGGGCGCCCCACTTTGTGCGTCTGGATGCGTGTGAGTGTGGTGTGGGTCACAAGGTGAAACACATTTAACTACGTAGTAACCGACCGTCGCTAGAGCCGGGCCCAAGATTTTTGCACTGCCAATGAAATTTCTTTGCCCGCAGGTGTGAGCTGTCCTGCTTTCGGTGCGGATCATTCGGCTGATAAAGGGCGGATAACCCCTGAGACGCTTTGTGCGGGTGGGGTGCGGGGTTACGGTGAGGCGCCGGTGAGGTTCCTCAAGCCATCCCCCCGGATGGCACCCCGCCGGTGCCGCCGAATCGCCGGCCCGCGCCGCGCCCGGTCCTAGCCGAGCGCCCCGCAACGACGACTGCCTGGCCACATGGCGAATCGGGGACCCAACCGAGCACTGGGGTGAATCCGCGCGCGTGGCGCGCGGTAGGGCGTCCTTCTCGTCCGAACCCGTCAGCTAACCCGGTAGGCGGCCGCGAAGAAGGGTCTGCCCTTGTCGTCAGCACGGATGTCGCTGCGTGCGCTCGTGCTGGTCGCCATGGCGGTGGTCGTTGCCGTGCCCGCGGGCGCGGCGTCGGCGGAACCGTCGGCCAGTGAGCTCACCACCAAAATCAACAGGTCGTCTGCCGAGCTGGAGAAGGTCGTCGAGGCCTACAACAAGCTCAACGAGGAGACGAAGGCAACCAAGGCGGAAGCGGGCAAGGTGCAAGGTCGCCTCGCTCCGCTGCAGCAGCAGCTCGACGCGGCGCAGGCCGAGGTCGGGGACATCGCGGTCGCGGCCTACCAGACCGGTCGGCTCGGCACCGCCGGCGCCCTGCTGGGTGACAGCTCAGGGTTGCTGGACCGGATGTCGGCGCTGGACGCGCTCGCCCGGGAACGTCAGACGCAGATCGACGCGTTCCAGGCCACCCGGGAACAGCTGACCGCCGACCAGCAGCGCCTGGCCACCGCGCGGGCCCAGCAGGACGCGCAGGCCAAGGAGCTCCAGGCCCGCAAGAAGAAGATCCAGGCAGACCTCGACAAGTTGTACGACCTGCGCAAGCAGGCCTACGGCTCGTCGACGTCGAGCGGGTCCGCGTACAGCGGGAAGATCCCGTCGGTGTCCGGCAAGGCGGGCGTGGCGGTCCGGTACGCGTACAACGCGATCGGCACGCCGTACGTCTGGGCGGCCGAGGGTCCGAACGGTTACGACTGCTCGGGCCTGACCCTGGCGGCCTGGCGCGCGGCGGGCAAGAGTCTGCCGCACAACGCCGCGATGCAATGGGACCAGGTCGCGCACATCTCCCGCAGCGAGCTCGCTCCGGGTGACCTGGTCTTCTACAGCGGGCTGGGGCACGTCGCCCTGTACGTCGGCGGCGGCCAGGTGATCCACGCACCCACCTTCGGCGAGTCGGTCAAGCTGGCGTCGGTCACCATGATGACGCCCTACGGCTACGGCCGAGTGCGCTGATCCTCGGCAGGCCCCGGCAGGCGGACCGGTTCGGTCCCCCGGCCGGGGCCGGTCCGTAACCGGCGGGCTGCGCTGGTCGTTGCGCGATCGACCGGCCGGGGCGAGGGACGGGGGCACCCGGCGGCAGTCATCGCAAGGAGGCCACCGTGCTCGACGACCTACAGACCGCGCCGGAGGACGACCCTGAGGCCAAGACCCGGCGAACCAGGCGGGCCGCGCTGGTGATCGGCGGTGGGGCCGTGCTCATGCTGGTGGCCCTCGGCGTCGCCGCGGTGACGCTGGCACCCTCCGGCAGTGCGCCGGCGGGACCCTCGACGGACCTCCTCGCGCAGTCGCAGCGCGTGTGCGACGCCGACGGCCAGGGCACGAAGGTGCAGGACAACGGCGCGACGCTCGTCGTCGACAACACCGGCACCAAGGACACGAGCGGGGTCAGCCTGACCGGGCTCGAGTGCATCCTCGAGGAGACGAAGGTGCCCGAGGACATCAAGCAGCGGATGTTCAGCACCCGGACCCGCGACGGGAAGGTCGAGGGCACCTGGCCGGGCTTCCGCGCCACCTGGACCTACGACCCCGCACAGGGGCTCGACTTCACCATCACCCGGACGGCGTAGACATACAGAAACGGCTGGCGTCCCCCTACCGGACGCCAGCCGTTTCGATGAATTGTGTTACGCGGCCTGCAGGCCCTCCGCGCGGGCCAGCTCGCGCAGCCGGCCGAGCGCCTGGATCTCGAGCTGCCGGATCCGCTCCCGGGAGAGCGAGAACCGGGACGCGACCTCGGTCAGCGAGTGCTCGCGGCCGTCCTCGAGGCCGTACCGCGCCCGCATGATGCCGGCCGACCGGTCGTCGAGGTGGTTGAGCAGGCTCTCGATGCGCTGCCGCTCGAGCGTCGAGAGGACGACGTCCTCCGGCGACGGCGCGTCGTTGTCGGCGACCAGGTCACCGAGGTTGGTGTCGCCGTCGTCGCCGACCGGGGTGTCCAGCGACACCGTGTCCTGCGACCAGCGGACCAGCTCGTGCACCCGCTCCACCGGCACGCCCAGGGCCGCCGCGATCTGCTCCGGCTCGGGGTCGGAGCCGAGCTCGCGGGTCAGCTGGCGGGCGACGTTGCGCATCCGGTTGACGTCCTCGACGAGGTGCACCGGCAGCCGCACCGTGCGCTCCTGCTGTGCGATCGCCCGGCTGATCGCCTGGCGGATCCACCAGGTCGCGTAGGTGGAGAACTTGAAGCCGCGCTCGTAGTCGAACTTCTCGACCGCGCGGACCAGGCCCGTGTTGCCTTCCTGGATCAGGTCGAGCATCGGCATGCCGGACCGCACGTAGCGCCGTGCGATCGACACGACCAGCCGCAGGTTGGCGCGGATGAACAGGTCCTTGGCCCGGTCACCCTCGACGACCAGCCGCTCGAGCTCTTCGCGCTCGACGCCGGAAGGAATCTTGTCCTCGTCGAGAAGGTGTTCCGCGTAGAGGCCGGCCTCGATCGACTTGGAGAGCTCCACCTCCCGGGCCGCGTCGAGCAACGGCGTGCGGGAGATCTCGTGCAGGTAGACGCCGACCAGGTCGCGCTCTTCGGCGACCTCGTCCGTGCGCATCACGATGTTGTTCTCCACGTTGCCCACTGTCCCCTCGGTAACCCCAACGTTCTCGTGCTTCACACCGACCTGCCTCTCCCCGGTAACTCGTGAGATGCCTCATCGGTGCTGACACCTACACAACAGTTGAGACGCTCCGGGGATTCCGTCTTGCGAGTCGAAACTGTCACGAATGCCTGAGTAGTTCCTGAGAGTGAGTGTCATATTCACTCTGCTAGCTCTCAGGGTTCTGAGATCGCGTCGCGGGCCCACCCCCGTTGGCCGTCCGCGCGCCGTATTTATCACACCATTTCCGACTGTTCTTCCGCAGCGACGTAGACCACTGCTCCGATGGGATTCGCGTCACTGCGTAGTGACACGCACCACAGAGCGCCATGGTTCACTCGAAGAACACCTCAGGCGAGCAGCGCGAGCGCGTCCCTCACCTGTTGTTGGGAACGCGCGAGGGCGGCGCGTGCTTCCGGGACGGCTGCGCCTGAGACCAGCGACACCAGAGCCGTCTTGAGATCGCCGTCCGCGGCCGTCAGGGCGCGCGTGCAGTCGGCTGCCGGGCATCCGGTCGCCTCGACCAGGATCGAGATCATCCGGCCGCGCAGCTTCGCGTTGGTCGCCGACATGTCGATCATCAGGTTTGAGTAGACGCGGCCGAGCCGCACCATCACGGTCGTCGAGAACGCGTGCAGCACCAGCTTCTGGGCGCTGGCCGCCTTCATCCGGGTCGAGCCGGTGACCACCTCGGGACCCGTGTCGAGCCCGATGAACAGGTCGACGTCGGCCTGGGCGGCCGCATCCGGGTCCGCCGCGACCAGCGCGGTGCGCGCACCCAGCGCCGCAGACGCGCGCAACGCGCCCAGCACGTAGGGCGTGCGGCCCGAGGCCGCCAGGCCGACCACCAGGTCGAACGGCCGCACGCAGGAACGGGCCTCTTCGGCGCCCGCGGCCACGTCGTCCTCGGCATCCTCGACCGCGCCCCACATCGCGTCGCGACCGCCGGCGAGGTGCGGGCAGAACCAGTCGACCGGCGAGCCGAACGTCGGCGGCAGCTCGGCGGCGTCGACCACGCCGACCCGGCCGGACGTGCCGGCGCCGAAGTAGTGCACCCGGCGGCCGGCCCGCAGCGCCTCGACCGCCAGGTCGACGGCCGCCTCGACCGCGTCGAGCACGCCGGCGACCACACCGGGCACGGTCTGGTCCGCGTCGTTGATGAGCTGCAACACCTCGCGGGTCGGCAGCAGGTCGAGGTCGTACGAGGCCGGGTTGCGCCGCTCGGTGGGCGCCACGACCCGGACCACCTCGGGACCGCTCACCCGCGCCGCCGCACGACCCGGCGGGAGCGCACCGCTTCGGCGGTGACCTCCAGCGCCTTTCTCGCCTTGGCCCGGTTGCGGGCCGCGACACCGACGAAGAGGCAGTCGACGACGGTGAGCTGGGCCAGCCGGCTGGCGGTGGCGCCGGAACGGTAGGTGGTCTCGCGGGCCGCGGTGGTCAGCACGTGGTCGGCCACGTCGGCGATCGGCGAGCGCGGGAAGTTGGTCAGGGCGACCGTGGTGGCGCCGCGGGAGCGGGCCACCTCGAGCACGTCGAGCACGTCGCCGGTGGTGCCGGTGTGCGAGATGCCGATCGCCACGTCGCCCTTGCCGAGCAGCGCGGCCGAG
This sequence comes from Asanoa iriomotensis, assembly GCF_016862515.1. Classification (GTDB taxonomy): domain Bacteria; phylum Actinomycetota; class Actinomycetes; order Mycobacteriales; family Micromonosporaceae; genus Asanoa; species Asanoa iriomotensis. The sequence continues at coordinate 4,849 of NZ_BONC01000057.1, read as the reverse complement.
GTCAGCGCCGAGTGCACGTCGGGCCAGTAGTAGGCGGTGCGGCCGATCCGGTGCAGCTTTTGCTGGAAGTCGGAGGCGACGAAGCCGCTCGCGCCGGCGCCGTAGATCTCGATGCGGCTCGCGCCGTTGAGCGCCTCGACGACCGCCTCGCAGACCTCGGGGTCGAGCTGCTGCGCGGTCTCCTCGACCGCGCGAGCGTCGTTGAACGCGATCGTGGCGATGATCTGGGTGAAGTCGGCGCCCGGCGGGATGTCGCCGCCGACCACGCGGGCGTCCGGCGGCTCGACCCGGCGGGCGGCCTCGGCTGCGAGCCGGATCCGCAGCTGCGGGTAGCCTTCGAGGCCGACGGACCGGCAGAACCGGATCACCGTCGCCTCGGAGGTCTCCGCCGCCGTCGCCAGGTCGGTGATGGTCCGCCGGGCCGCGTCGGCGGGATCGGCCACGACGAGCCGCGCGACCCGTTGCTCGGCCGGAGACAGCGCCGGGAGCAGACCGCTGATCTGGACGATCAGGCCCGGCTCGGGCATCGCAGAAACCTTCGCTGTCTTCGCCACGCATGAAACTTACTTTCACGCGCCGAGCGCCGTCAACTACCCGAAATCAGGGTGTCAGACCGACCGGACGTGCCACTCCCGCAGCACGGATGCCTCGTCGTCGGCGACCAGCCCGCCGGCCTTCACGTCCTGCGGAAACGCTTGCATCCAGTCGGCCGTACGCAGGGCGGTGTCGGCAATCGGACGGGCCGTCAGACCGGCATCCACCGAGCGGGCCGTGTCGCGGGTCATGAACCCGGCGTACTCGGGCAAGGGCAGCCAGAGCGGCAGGGCCCGCTCGCCCGACCAGGGCCGCACGTCCTGCTCGACCAGGAACTCCTGGTCGACCCAGGTGAGCGTCGTGCCGTCGGGCGCCAGCGCGTCCCGCAGCTCCGTCAGGAAACGCGAACGCGGCATCGGCAGACCCGCGCCGTCGTACGCGCCCGCGAGTCCCGTGGTGCCGGCGAGCAGCAGCCATTCGGCCAGGTCGTCCACGTCGACGAACGACACCAGATCGTCGGGCGAGCCGGGCGCCAGCACCTCGCCGCCCCGGCGCATCCGCGCGACCCAGTACGGGAACCGGTCGCTGCGGTCCTCGGGACCGACGATCAGCCCGGCCCGGCAGAGGAACACCCGGTCGGCGCCGATCCCGTCCCGGATCGCGTTCTCGGCGGCCACCTTGCACGGCCCGTACATGTCCATCTGTCCGTCGCGCGGGTTGTCGACCTCCGGCGGTGCCGGGTCGTGCAGCTTGGCGGTGTCGGCGCGCTGCCCCGGCGTGGCGTCGTCGGGATAGACGTTGCAGGTCGACACGAACGAGTAGTGCCCGACGCGGCCGGCCAGCGCGGCGACCGCGTGCCGGGCGTGGCTGGGCCGGATCGTGACGTCCACCACCGCGTCGAACGTCTCACCATCCACTGCGGACAGACCGTCGGGTCGGTCCCGGTCGCCGGTGACGAACCGCACGCCGTCGATCGCGCCGCCGGATTCGCCGCGGGCCAGGCAGGTCACGTCGTGGCCGGCCGCCTGCGCGAGCCGGGCCACCGCACGACCGAGGAAGACCGTTCCACCGAGTACGAGAAGTCGCATCGCCCGATCATCCAAGGGGCGTGGCGCGCCGCAACAGGGGCTTTCACTGACAGCGGAACCGTTACGGTGAGGCCATGAGCGGTCGGACGGTGATTGTGACCGGCGCACACGGCGGCCTCGGAGGCGCCGTGGTCGACGAGTTCGTCGGCCACGGGTGGCGGGTGGTCGCCCCGGTGCGCAGCCCGATGGAGACGGGCCGCACCGAGGTTCTCGAGGTGGCCGCGGACCTCACCGACCCGGCCGCGGTGTCCGCCGCGGTCGACGTCGCCTCCGGCGATCCGGACGCGCCGTTGCGCGCGGTGGTCAACCTCGTCGGCGGGTACGGCGGCGGCACGCTCGTGCACGAGACCCCGGTCGAGGAGGTCGAGCGACTGCTGTCGCTCAACGTCCGGCCCACGTTCCTGGTCACCTCGGCCGCACTTCCGCACCTGCTCCGCGAGGGCGGTGCGGTGGTCTGCCTCTCGGCCCGCGCGGCGCTCGCCCCGTTCGCCACCGGCAGCGCGTACGCGCTCTCGAAAGCCGCCGTGCTCGCGCTCTCGAACGGGATCGCGGCGGACTACAAGAACCGCGGCGTGCGCTGCAACGCGGTGCTGCCGAGCGTGATCGACACGCCGTTCAACCGCCGGGAGTCGCCGGACGCCGACTTCACCAAGTGGGTGAAGCCCGCCGAGATCGCGCCGGTGATCAGGTTCCTGGCGAGCGACGAGTCGGCGCCGACGAGCGGTGCGGCGATTCCGGTGTACGGGCGGGCGTGACGTCACCGTCCGGGTCCAGGTCCGGCGGCAGGTGCAGCGGCGGCAGCCAGGGTTTCAGCGCCGCCAGCACCGCGGTGGTCACCTCGTCCGGCGCGCCGCCGGCGTCAACCACGACGAACCCCGGTGACTCCGGCAGCGAGCGGAAGGCGGCGTCGGCCGCGGCCAGATATTCGAGGCTCTCGTGGTCGGTGCCGCGGTCCTCGATCCGGCGGTACGCGTCGCGCGGGTCGACGGCCAGCAGCACGGTCACGTCCGGCGCCGCGAACAGCCCGTAGGCCAGCCGGGCGAACCGCTCGCCCCGGCCGCCGGCGTGCGCGCGGATGCTCACGTACTGGTCGACCGCGTGCCGGTCCATCACCGCGAGGTCGCGGGCGAACCGCGAGCGCAGGTGGGTGCGGGCGATCGCGAGCCACCGCAGCACCGACTCGACCAGCAGCATGCCGCGGCGGCCGAACAGCGCCGGACCGTCGGCCAGGCCGAACCGGCGGGCGAAGTGGCCGAACCAGGCCCGGCCGCCGGCGTTCTGCCGGTAGGTGGCGGGCAGGCCGGCGTCCGACAGCACGGCCGCCAGCCGGTTGGCCTGGGTGGTTTTGCCCGACCCGTCGATGCCCACCAGCGCGACCGTGCGCAGCCGCTCAACCGCCATGCCGGACAACGGTAGCGGTCCCGGGCACGCTGGCCCGCACTAACGGGATGAACTGGGTGGAATCACCCCCGTTACAGGTGTGAGGCCCTGGACCCACGGGTACGGGGATGGTTCCTGACACGACGGGAGATGGCGATATGGCATCGCACGGGGACGATTCGCTGCTGCTGACCCTCAAGCGGGTCGCGGCCGTCCTCAAGCAGACGGAGATACCGTTCGCGCTGGCCGGCAGCTTCGCCGTGTACGCGCACGGCGGCCACTCCAGCGACCACGACGTCGACTTCCTGATCAAGGAGGAGGACGCCGAGCGGGCGCTGGCAGCCCTGGTCGAGGCGGGCTTCACGGCCGAGCGGCCGCCCGAGGACTGGCTGGTCAAGGTCTACGACGAGGACGGTCACCTGGTCGACCTGATCCACCGGCCGATCGAGAGCCCGGTGACCGACGAGACGTTCGGCGACACCGTGACCCGCACGGTCGACGCGATCCAGATGCCGGTGCTCTCCGCGACCGGGCTGATGGTGCACAAGCTGCTCAGCTTCTCCCAGCACTACTGCGACTTCGCCCGCGGCCTGCCGCTGGCCCGGTCCCTGCGCGAGCAGATCGACTGGGACCGGGTGCGCAAGGAGACCGCGCAGTCGCCGTACGCGGAGGCGTTCCTGGTTTTGCTGGACCGCCTCGACGTCGTGCCCTACCCCGGTTACCGGAGGGACTCATGAACGACTACACGGAGGCCGAGGTGCAGCGCGCGCTGGCCGAGGATCTCGGCGTCGCGGAGCAGGGCATCACCGTGGTCCGCACCGAGCCGGGCCTGGTGCTCTGCGGCGAGGTGGAGAGCCCGCACCGGCGGGACGAGATCGTGCGCCTGGTGCACGAACGCTTCCCCGGCATCGAGATCGCGGCCGACATCGGGGTGACCCGCGCGGCCGCGCCGACCGAGGCGGAGGAGCTCGCGTGATCAGGATCGCTGCCGTCGGCGACGTCCACATCGACCGCGACGTGCTGGGCCGGTTCCGGCCGGCGCTGGAGGAGTTGCCCGAGCACGCCGACGTGCTGCTGCTCGCCGGCGACCTGACGCGGCACGGCACGGAGGCGGAGGCCAAGTGCGTGGCGACGGAGTTCGGCGGGCTCGGCGTACCCGTGATCGCCGTGCTCGGCAACCACGACCACCACTGCGACGAGGTGCCCGGCGTGCTGGCCGCGTTGGGCGACGCCGGCATCACGGTGCTGGAAGGCGACAGCACCGTGGTCCGGGTCGACGGCGTGCGGTTGGGCGTGGCCGGGGTCAAGGGCTTCGGTGGCGGCTTCGCGGGCCGCTGCGCGAGCGAGTTCGGCGAGCCGGAGATGAAGGCGTTCGTGCGCACCACGGGCGCGGTCGCCGAGCGGCTCGGCGCCGCGCTGCGCGACCTGGACTGCGACGTGCGGGTGGCACTGACCCACTACTCCCCCGTGCCGGACACGCTGGCCGGCGAGCCGCTGGAGATCTACCCGTTCCTCGGGTCCTATCTGCTCGGTCAGGCCATCGACTCGGCGCCGACCGCGCTGGCGGTGCACGGGCACGCGCACCACGGCAGCGAGCGCGGGCGCACGCCCGGCGGCGTGCGGGTGCGCAACGTGGCCCACCCCGTCATCAAACAGGCGTACAGCGTGTTCAACCTCGCGGCCGACAACGTTTCTTCTTCGGCGGCATCGGGTATTTGATCAGCATGGACCTACTTCTCTGGATCCTCGCAGTGATCCTCGTCGTCGCCGGCATCTTCGCGCTGTTCCGGCGGCAGCTCCTCTGGGGCATCGTGCTCATCATCGTCGGCCTGCTGGTCGGCCCCGGC
>NZ_BONC01000056.1 GCF_016862515.1 Asanoa iriomotensis | reverse complement strand
GGCACTTCACCGCCGTGGCCGACGCCAGCGGGCTGCCGATCCTGCTCTACGACATCCCACACCGCAGCGGGGTGCCGATCGAGACCGAGACGCTGGTGCGCCTCGCCGCGCACGACCGCATCGTCGGCGTCAAGGACGCCAAGGGCGACCTCACCGCGACCTCGTGGGTGCTCGCCCGCACGGACCTCGCGTTCTACTGCGGCGACGACTCCGGCACGCTGCCTTCCCTCGCCGTCGGCGCGGTCGGCATCGTGGGCACCTCGACGCACTTCACGGGCGCGCTGACCAAGCAGATGATCCAGGCGTACGCGCGCGGCGACGTCGCCGAGGCCCTGGCGCTGCACCGGCGGCTGCTGCCCATGTTCACCGGCGTCTTCCGCACCCAGGGCACGATCCTGGTCAAGGCCGGCCTCGCCGTGCGGGGCCTGCCGGCCGGTCCGGTGCGCTCGCCGCTGGTCGACGCGACGCCGGAGCAGGTCGAGCGGCTGCGGGCCGACGCCGCGGCAGCCGGGCTGGATCTCGGGGGAGCCGCATGACCCTGGCGCACCTCGACCTCGAACCGCCGCCGCCGCTGCCCGAGGGCGGCCTGCGGGTCATCCCGCTGGGCGGCCTGGGCGCCATCGGGCGCAACATGACGGTCTTCGAGTACGACGGCAAGCTGCTGGTCGTCGACTGTGGCGTGTTGTTCCCCGACGTGGAGCAGCCCGGCGTCGACCTGATCCTGCCGGACTTCGCGCCGATCCTCGACCGGCTCGACGACGTCCAGGCCATCGTGCTCACGCACGGCCACGAGGACCACATCGGCGCGGTCCCCTACCTGCTCGCCCACAAGAACGACATCCCGCTGGTGGGCTCGCAGTTCACGCTCGCGCTGGTCGAGGCCAAGCTGCAGGAGCGGCGGATCGAGCCCTACACGCTGACCGTCACCGAGGGGCAGCGCGAGCAGCTCGGCCCGTTCGACGTCGAGTTCTTCGCGGTCAACCACTCCATTCCGGACGCGATGGCGGTGGCCATCCGCACGCCGGCCGGCCTGGTCCTGCACACCGGCGACTTCAAGATGGACCAGTTGCCGCTCGACGGCCGGATCACCGACCTCGCGGGCTTCGCGCGGCTGGGCTCCGAGGGCGTCGACCTGCTGCTCTCCGACTCGACCAACGCCGAGATCCCCGGCTTCGTGACCCCGGAGCGCGAGATCGGCCCGGTGCTCGACGCGATCTTCGCGAAGGCCCGCGGCCGGATCATCGTCGCGTCGTTCGCCTCACACGTGCACCGCGTGCAGCAGGTGCTCGACGCGGCCGCGCTGCACGGCCGGCAGGTCGCCTTCATCGGCCGCTCGATGGTGCGCAACATGGGCATCGCCCGCGACCTCGGGCTGCTCCGGATCGAGCCGGGTCTCGTGGTCGGCATGGACGACGCGATGAACGCGCCGCCCGAGCGGATCGTGCTGATGTCGACCGGCTCCCAGGGTGAGCCGATGAGCGCGCTGGGCCGCATGGCCACCGGCGACCACCGGCACATCACGATCGCACAGGGCGACACCGTCGTGCTGGCCAGCTCGCTCGTGCCGGGCAACGAGACCTCGGTCTACCGGGTGATCAACCAGCTCTCCCGGGCCGGCGCCAACGTCATCCACAAGGACGTCGCCAAGGTGCACGTCTCCGGCCACGCGCCGGCCGGCGAACTGCTCTACCTGCTCAACGTCGTGCGGCCCAGCAACCTGCTGCCCGTGCACGGCGAGTGGCGGCACCTGCGGGCCCACGCCCGGATCGGCGTCGAGTCCGGCATCTCGCCGGAAAACGTGGTGCTCTGCGAGGACGGCGACGTGGTCGACCTGGTCGACGGCCAGGCGCGGCTCGTCGGCCACGTCAAGAGCCGCTACGTGTACGTGGACGGCCTGGCCGTCGGCGACATCGGCGAGTCGCTGCTGACCGAGCGCCGGATGCTCGGTGACGGCGGCTTCATCGCGGCGACCGTGGTGATCGACTCGGTGACCGGCAAGGTCGTCGGCGGCCCGGCCGTGTCGGCGAAGGGCTTCTCCGAGAACCCGGAGGCGTTCGACGAGGTCGTCCCGCTGATCACCGAGGCGCTCAGCCGCGCCGCGGCCGACAACGTCACCGACCCTCACCAGCTCCAGCAGGTGGTGCGCCGCACGGTGGGCCGGTGGGTCAACGACAGATACCGGCGCCGCCCGATGATCGTGCCCACGGTGGTCGAGGTCTGACTTGCATCCGGGCGAGTTCCCGATAACCACCGAACTGGTCTCCGCGCTGCTGCGCGCCCAGTTCCCGCAGTGGGCGCGGCGACCGCTTACCCGGGTCGACTCGACCGGCACCGTCAACGCGCTGTTCCGGCTCGGCGACGACCTGGTGGTCCGGCTGCCGCGGGTCGACTGGTCGCTCGGCGACATCGAGACCGAGGCGACCTGGCTGCCGCGACTCGCGCCGCGGCTGCCCGTGGCGATCACGGAGCAGCTCGCGGCCGGGGTGCCCGGCGAGGGCTTTCCGTGGCCGTGGGCGGTCTACCGCTGGCTGCCCGGGACCGTGCCGGTCGAGGGCGCGCTGGTGGATCCGCTGGGGCTGGCCGCCGACCTGGCGGAGTTCGTCCGGGCGATGCGCGCCGTGGACCTGCCCGGCGCGCCGGCGGCGTACCGGGGCGGTGGGCACTCGCGCCTCGACGAGGCGGCCCGGCCGGCGCTGGCGGGTCTCGACGGCATTCTCGACGCCGACACGCTGAGCGCCGCCGAGAAGGCCTGGGACGCGGACCTCGCGGTGCCGGACTACGCCGGCCCGCCGGTCTGGCTGCACGCCGACCTGATGCCGGGCAACCTGCTGGTGGACCAGCGCGGCCGGCTGCGAGGGGTGATCGACTTCGGCACGCTCGGGGTGGGCGACCCGTCCTGCGACCTGATCGTCGCGTGGAACCTGCTGACCGCCGAGGGCCGCGACGCGTTCCGGGCGGCGCTCGACGTCGACGAGGAGACCTGGCGCCGCGGCCGGGGCCGCTCGCTGGCGATGGCCCTGGTCGCGTTGGTCTACTACCACCGCACCAACCCGGCGTTCGCCGACAACGCCCGTTACGTCATCGACGAGGTGCTGTGGAGCTCGACGAAGACGAGCTGACCGGCAACGTCACCGCGGGCATCGTGCGGGTCGGAGACACCGTCCGCCGGCCGGTGCTGCCGCAGACGGACGCCGTCGACGCGCTGCTCACCCACCTGCACGGCGTGGGTTTCACCGGCGCGCCGCGCCCGTTGGGCCGGGACGAGCGCGGGCGGCAGGTGCTCGAGTTCGTACCCGGTGAAATGACCATGGAGCTCGACCCGCGCGACCTGCCGGACATCGGCCGGATGATGCGGGACCTGCACGCCGCCGCCGCGGAGTTCACGCCGCCGCCTGGCGCGGTCTGGCACACGGAGATCCCGCCGGCCGGGGTGCCGGGCTCGCCGGTCGGCGAGGTGATCTGCCATCACGACGCCGCGCCGTGGAACCTGGTCCGCGCCGAGCGCGGCTGGGTGCTGATCGACTGGGACAACGCGGGGCCGGGCTCCCGGGCCTGGGAGCTCGCGTACGCGGCGCTGTCCTGCTGTGGGATGCGCCCGGAACTGCCGGTGCCGGACGCCGCGGCCCGGCTGCGGTCGTTCGTGGACGGTTACGGCCTGGCCGACGGGCTGCGGCCGGCGCTGGCCGGGCTGCTCGGCGTCAACGCGGGCGCGATGTACGACCTGCTGGCCACCGGCGCCCGCGAGGGCCGCCAGCCGTGGGCCAGGATCTACACCGAGGACGGCGCCTTCTGGCGCGGCGTCGCGGACTATCTCGACCGCCACGCCGACGCCTGGCGGTCAGCCCTGTGCGAGGAGTAGGCCGACCTCCTTGGCCCGCTCGCCGAGCACCGCACGCAGGATCTCGGCCTGTTCCTCGGGTGTCGCGACCGCGCCGAGCCGCGCGACGACCTGATCGTCGACCTGGCTCAGCGCCGCGAGGATCGCCGCCTGCCCGGCCGCCAGCCCCTCCAGGGCTGCCCGGAGCCCGTTGCGCTCCTGCTTCGCCGGGTCGGGGTTCGAGGACGGGTTGGTCGGCCGGTTCGTGAACGTCGCCTCCACCCGGCCGAACAGCCCACCCATCCGCTTGATGACCTCGGTCGCGATCTCGTCGGCGTCTGCCACGTCTACCTCCGTGAACCAGGGCTTGGTGCTGCGCTCGTGTGACTGCCTGCTGTTCCAGTGCACGTGCTTGTCGTGCCGGTTGCGGTTGGGTCCGGCGTACGCGTACGACCTGGGCTGCCAGCCCTCGTCGCGGAAGCAGATCCGGTCGTTGTGTATCCAGTAGTAGGCGGCCACGTGCGCCTGGAACGCGCGCTTGCAGGCCGCCACGTCGACGCCGTCGACGTCCATGTCCCAGGCGTCGACCGACCCGTCGGAGTCGGGGTTGTGGTCGGAGTTGGTCGCCTGGTGCGCGGTGTCGCCGATGGTGCCGTCGGAGGTCTTGTCGCGGCGGGGCCAGCGGCGGTTGACCTCGTCGCGGAAGCGCGTCAGCGCGGGGTTGAGGAACCAGGCCATATGCCCGAAGTTACTGGTCTGCCCCGGCTGTCACATCCCTCGGGAGCGGGACAGGGTCACCCCCGCCACTCGGCGGCGAGCAGCCCGAACACCGCCTCGTCGAGGAACTCGCCGTCGACCCAGGCGTTCTGCCGCAGGGTGCCCTCGCGCCGGAACCCCACCCGCTCGGCCACGGCGATCATCGCGGCGTTGCCGGCCAGCGTCTCCAGCCCGAGCCGGTGCAGCCCGCGCACCTGGAACCCGTAGCGGCACAGCACCTGGACCGCGTCGGTGCCCAGCCCGCCGCCGCGCATCGCCGGCCGCAGCGACAGCCCGACGTGGGCGACCCGGTTGTGCGGGTCGATGCCCCACAGCAGCCCCTCGCCGGCCAGGGCATCGTCGGCGAGCCGGACCACGCTGAAGACCGCGGCGTCGTCGCTGGGCGCCGACGGCGTGAACGGAGACGCGGGGGAGCCCGGCGGGATCGGCCGCCACGGCCGTCCGTCGGCCTTCGACCGCATCTCGACGTCGTCATAGAGGTCGGCGTGCAGCACCGGCACGTCCTCGTCCCGCCGGGCCCGCAACAGCACCTTCTCGCCACGCAACATGCCGCGTTCGTACCCGAAGGCAGGACGCGGGATCAACCGGGTTAACGGCGAATCCGACATCCAACGCGAGTCGGGCGCCATAGCCTGGACGGGTTGGATCGCGCCAGGGAGGCCGGATGTCGCTGTACGCCGGGAAGGAGACCGAGGCCCACCGCGGCCACCGCGCCGGCAACGTCGTCGCCACCGTGGCGAACCCGGACTTCGGTCGCGAGTTGACCCTGCCGGCGTTCGCGCTGGGTCCCGACCCGGTGCCGGCCCCGGTCGCGTACCAGTTGATCCACGACGAACTGCTGCTCGACGGCAACGCCGCCCTCAACCTGGCCACCTTCGTGACCACGTGGATGGAGCCGGAGGCCGGCGTGCTGATGGCCGAGTGCGCCGACAAGAACATGATCGACAAGGACGAGTACCCGATGACCGCCGAACTGGAACGGCGGTGCGTGGCGATCCTGGCCGACCTGTGGCACGCTCCCGACCCGCGCAGCACGGTCGGCTGCTCGACCACCGGGTCCAGCGAGGCCTGCATGCTCGCCGGGATGGCGATGAAGCGGCGCTGGTCCAAGGGCGCGATGGGCGGCAAACCCAACCTCGTCATGGGCGGCAACGTGCAGGTCTGCTGGGAGAAGTTCTGCAACTACTGGGAGGTCGAGCCGCGGCTCGTGCCGATGGCGGGGGACCGGTTCCACCTGTCGGCGGACGAGGCGGTGGCCCGCTGCGACGAGAACACCATCGGCGTGGTCGCGGTGCTCGGGTCCACGTTCGACGGTTCGTACGAGCCGGTCGCGGAGATCGCCGCCGCGCTCGACGACCTACAGCGAAAGCGTGGTTGGGACATCCCGGTGCACGTCGACGGCGCGTCCGGCGGGATGATCGCGCCGTTCCTCGACCCGGACCTGGTCTGGGACTTCCGGCTGCCCCGGGTCGCGTCGATCAACACCAGCGGGCACAAGTACGGCCTGGTCTACCCGGGTGTCGGCTGGGTGCTCTGGCGCGAGAAGCACCTGCTGCCCGAAGAGCTGATCTTCAACGTCAACTATCTAGGCGGCAGCATGCCGACCTTCGCGCTCAACTTCTCCCGGCCGGGCGCCGAGGTGGTGGCGCAGTACTACATGTTCCTGCGACTGGGCCGCGAAGGCTTCCGGGCCGTGCAGCAGGCGTCCCGCGACGTGGCCACCTACCTGTCCGGGAAGATCGCCGACACCGGCGAGTTCACGCTGGTCAGCCGCGGTGACCAGCTGCCCGTGTTCACCTTCACCACGGCGCCGCACGTGACCGCGTACAACGTCTTCGACGTGTCCCGGGCGCTGCGCGAGAGCGGCTGGCTGGTGCCCGCGTACACGTTCCCGAAGAACCGCACCGACCTGGCCGTGCTGCGCGTCGTGGTGCGCAACGGCTTCTCGCACGACATGGCCCACCTGCTGCTGGCCGACCTGCACCGGGCGCTGCCGGAGTTGCGGGCGCAGCCCGCGCCGCGCCGCTCGGCCGCCGACGCTACGTCCTTCCACCACTGACACCACTGAAAGGCGGACCACCATGTGCCGCTGGCTGGCCTACTCCGGCTCGCCGATCCCGATGGACGCGCTGCTCTACAAGCCGAAGCACTCCCTGATCGACCAGAGCCAGCACGCCGAGATGGGTGCGGAGACGACCAACGGCGACGGCTTCGGGATCGGCTGGTACCCGATCGACCGCGTCGCCAAGCAGACGCCCGGCGCGTTCCGCGGCATCGGTCCGGCGTGGAGCAACGCCAACCTGCGGGACCTCTCCGAGCACATCCGCTCGCCGCTGTTCTTCGCGCACGTCCGGGCCTCGTCGGGCACGGCCGTGCAGGAGAGCAACTGCCACCCGTTCCGCCACGGCGACTGGCTGTGGATGCACAACGGGTCGATCCGCGACTTCGCCCGGCTCAAGCGCGACCTGCTCTTGGCGGTCGACCCGGAGCTCTATCCCGAAATCCAGGGCACCACGGATTCGGAGGCGATGTTCTTCCTGGCCCTGACGTACGGGCTGCGCGACGACCCGGTGACCGCCGTTGAGCGGATGGCGGGCTTCGTCGAGGCGACCGCCGCCGCGCACGGTGTCCAGGACCCGCTGCAGATGACCGTGGCCACCACCGAGGGGGAGACGACCTGGGCGTTCCGCTACTCGTCCACGGGCCAGTCCCGGACCCTGTTCTACTCGACGGGCGTCGACGACCTGCGCCAACTGCACCCCGAGGTGGACGCGCTGCGGATGCTCTCCGACGATGCCCGCCTGGTGGTTTCGGAGCCTTTGGGCGCGATGCCCGACGCGTTCAACGAGGTGCCCGAGTCGAGCTACAGCGTCATCCATCGCGGTCAGGACCAAATGTCCGCTTTCAACCCGCGCTGAGGTGGGTCCGCGTACTCAGAGACCCGCGGGCGGATTCGTCATAGCCTCGGAACCGTGGGGTGGAAAGAGCTCGCGACCGCGTTCCTGGTGCTGCACTTCGCCTTCATGGCGTACGTGCTCCTCGGCGGTTTCCTGGCCTGGAAGTGGCCCAAGGCGCTCTGGTTCCACCTGCCCGCCATCGGCTGGGGCATCGCGCTGATCGCCTTCGGGCTCAACTGCCCGCTGACGTACGCCGAGAACTGGGCGCGCACCAACGCCGGTGAGGCCAAGACCCGCGGGTTCATCGACACCTACATCGAGGGCGTCCTCTATCCCGAGCGGTACGTGCACGTCGCGCAGGCCGTGCTGGCGCTGATCGTGCTGGTCTCGTACGTCGGAATCTTCGTGCTCTGGCGCCGCCGCCGTGCGAAGGCCGGCGCGGTCGAGCTGCACGGCGAGCAGATCAGAAGCTAGGGCAGCTCCGCGACCGCCGCCGCGAACGTCGTCCCGGTCGCGATCGCCGCGTTGATCAGGGTGGCGAGCTGGGCGACGGTGGCGCCGTGCTCCAGGTCGGTGGTCACCTCGCCGGCCACCAGCAGCAGTCCCTCGCCGCCGTCGTGCACGTACGCCTTGGGCATCAGCTTGTCGTGGTTCCAGGCGTTGCAGAACTCGAGCGCCTCCATCAGCCGGGTCTCCGGCAGCCGCCGCTCGGCGATCACGCGCACCTGGAGGATCTCCCGCCGCTCGCCCAGCCGCTCGAACTGGATGTACGCCCCCGGCCAGCGCCCGCCGACCAGCCCGTCCTCGTCGACGGCGTAATGGTCGCCGCGGGCGTCCAGCACCTCGACGATCGATTCGAGCGTCAGCGGGCCGACCGGCGTCTCGTCGAGGTCGTCGAGCCGGATCGCGCCGCCGGTGACCACCGGCAGCTCGGCCAGCCAGTCACCGACCAGCCGTGACTGGTGGTCGGTGCCGTTGCGCACGTCGAACCGGGTGGCCAGCGTGGCCGCCACGGCCGCGAGCACCGTGCCCAGCTCGCGCACCGACAGGTCGGCCGCCGGCCGGTCGCCGTGCGCGGGCCGATGCACCCGCCGGTCGCCCAGCCCCTCAGCGGTCGCCCGCCGGCAGACCAGCGTGCCCGCCGCGGCGAAGCGCATCGCGGACAGCTCGTCGAAGGGGTCGTCCAGGTCGCCGAGGTGGGTGGCGAGCAGGTCGACGCCCCGCCCGGCGAGCCCGGCCAGCGCGCAGAACCGCAGATGGTCGGCGAGCAGCGGGAACGACGCCCGGTCGAGCCGGTGCCGGCGATAGGCGCGCAGGTGCGCCGCCGCCGCCTCGTCGACCCGGCCCAGCCGCAGGTAGGGGATCATCAGCGCGGCCAGCGCCCGCTCGGGCTGCTCGGGGCAGGTTGCGGCGGAGCGCAGCACCGGCTCGGCCGCGTCGACCGCCGCCTGCCACTCGCCCCAGGCCGCGTGCAGGAAGGCCCGGTCGGCGGGGTAGCAGGCCGGGCAGAACCCGGAGTCGCCCGGCGCGCCGTCGGCGAACCACTCGGCGTCCTCGGCCGGCGGCAGCTCCGCGTCACACCGCGCCAGCCATTCCCGCGCCGCGGCCAGGTCACCCACGTGGTCGGCGATCTCCGCCCGCAGCCGGTGCGCGGCGAACAGCGGGCGCTGGTCCTCGCGGAACCGCCGCTCCAGGTCGTCGAGGAGGGCCTCGCTCTCGGCCCGCCCGACCCCCGGCGACGCCCGGAAGGTGCCGACCGCCCACAGGTGGTAGTAGCGCAGCAGCGCCAACTCGGTGTCGGTGAACAGCATCGGCTCGCGGTCGGCGGCGGCCCGGCACCAGGCGAACAGGCCCAGCACCCGGGCCGGCTCGGCGGCGTCGAGGCAGGCGTCGATCAGGTCGAGCCGGGCCTCGAAGCCGAGCCGGACGTCGCCGGCCCGGTCGGCCGAGGTCACCACGGCGTCCAGCTCGGCCACCTTCTCGGGGCCGGGCGGCAGGTCGCGGGCCGCGGCCAGGGCTTCGTTCACAGCGTCAACCGTTCGAGGGTGTCGGCGAGCTGGCAGCCGCTGGAGATGCCGCAGGCGACCAGTTGGTCGAGCTGGTCCGGGGTGACCCCGTGCTCGAGGTCGGCCACCACCTCGCCGATGACGCGCACGGTGCCGTCGTCGTTGACGTGCACGAACGCCTTGGGCCAGAGCTTGTCCTGGTTCCAGCCGTTGCAGAAGCCGTAGAGCGGCAGCACGTCGTCGATCGCGAAGACCCGGCTGGCCAGCGTGCGGATCTGGAGGACCTCGCCGGCGCGGCCGAGGCGGAAGAAGTAGATGAGGTTGTCGTCCCACCGGCCGACGAGGTCGCCGTCGGCGTCCTGGGCGAACGCGTATCCGTGCCCGTCGAGAACGCCCGCGATCAGCTCGTTGGTCAAGGGCAGCAAAGCTCCGCCCGGCGATTCCACGCAGGCGATAGTAGGCGCGCCAGGCACCGGGCAGCCAGTGTCGTAAAGCCGAGGGATTGTCACGCGGCGCGTCGCGCGCCGCGTGACGCGCGGCCCCTTACCGTGAGACCATGCCCGGCCGTTCCACACAGACGAGCCGGCGCCGCACTGCGGCGTCGAGCCGGGCCAGCACGACCACCCGCGGCCGCACCACCGCCAACACCGGCACCCGGGCGCGTCCCACCTACCGGCGCCGGCAGCCCAACAGCATGGGCGCCCTGGTCGGCCGGGCCGGCGGCGCGGTGTGGATGGGTGTGGCGCACAGCATCGGCTGGCTGGTCCGCGGTCTCGGCCGGCAGGCCGCCACCGCCCGCGATCTCGACCCCGAGCACCGCCGTGACGGCGCCGGCCTGCTCCTGCTGGGCCTGTCGATCCTGACGAGCGTCGCCGTCTGGTTCTCCTCCGCCGGCCCGGTCGGCCAGCGGATCGAAGACGCCGTGCGGCTGTTCATCGGCGCGATCGCCGTGGCGCTGCCGGTGTTGCTGCTGTTCTGGGCGGTCCGGCTGATGCGCCCGCTGGTCGAGCCCGAGCACCGGGGTCGTGGCCTGGTGGGCTGGGGCTCGCTGCTGGTCTCGGTCGCCGGCATCCTGCACATCAGCCAGTCGCCGATCGACACCGCGCAGCGCGACCACGCCGGCGGGCTGGTCGGCGCCGCCGTCGGTTCCGCGTTCGAGCGGGCGTTCACGCAGTGGGTCGCCGTGCCCCTGCTGGTGCTGTTGCTGCTCTTCGGCCTGCTCGTGATCACCGCGACGCCGATCAACAAGATCCCGGAGCGGGTCGGCGCGCTGTTCGCCGTGCTGCTCGGCCGGCCGCTGCCGCGGGACGAGGAGCGGGCGCCGGAGCCGTTCGAGGACGACGAGGACGAGCAGCCGGCCGCCCGGCGCCGCCCGTCCCGCCGCCGCCAGAGCAGCAAGGTGCTCGGGCTGGGCGACGACGACGAGCCACCCGCGGGCGACGACGAGGTCATGCACGACACCGTCGCGCTGCCGCGCACCAAGCCCGCCAAGGTGCCGTCGGTCCGCAAGCAGCCGCCGGAGCCGCCGGCGCACTCGCCGCTGCCGACCCGGGCCGAGCAGCTCGCGATCAACGCGGTCGAGGGCGCCTACCTGTTGCCGCCGGCCAACCTGCTGCGCGGCGGCAGCGCGCCGAAGACCCGCAGCAAGGCCAACGACGAGGTGATCGCGGCACTGACCGGGGTCTTCGAGCAGTTCGACGTCGACGCCGCGGTGACCGGCTACACCCGCGGCCCGACCGTCACCCGCTACGAGGTCGAGCTCGGGCACGGGGTCAAGGTCGAGCGGATCACGCAGCTGTCGCGCAACATCGCGTACGCGGTGAAGTCGCCGGACGTGCGGATCCTGAGCCCGATCCCGGGCAAGAGCGCGGTCGGCGTCGAGATCCCCAACTCCGACCGGGAAGACGTGGCGCTCGGCGACGTGCTGCGCTCGCACGCCGCGACCTCCGACCACCACCCGATGCTGGTGGCGCTCGGCAAGGACATCGAGGGCGGCTACGTCGTGGCCAACCTCGCCAAGATGCCGCACATCCTGATCGCCGGCGCGACCGGCGCGGGCAAGTCGTCGTGCCTCAACTCGCTGCTCGTGTCGATCCTGAGCCGGGCCACGCCCGACGAGGTGCGGCTCGTGCTGATCGACCCGAAGCGCGTCGAGATGACCTCCTACGAGGGCATCCCGCACCTGGTCACGCCGATCATCACGAACCCCAAGAAGGCGGCGGACTCGCTCGACTGGGTCGTGCGCGAGATGGACATGCGCTACGACGACCTGGCCGCCGCGGGTGTACGCCACATCGACGACTACAACCGCAAGGTGCGGGCAGGCCAGATCAAGGCGCCGCCGGGCAGCGAGCGGGAGATCCGTCCGTACCCTTATCTGCTAGTCATCGTCGACGAGTTGGCCGACCTGATGATGGTCGCGCCGCGCGACGTCGAGGACTCGGTCGTCCGGATCACGCAGCTCGCCCGGGCCGCCGGCATCCACCTGGTGCTGGCCACGCAGCGCCCGTCGGTCGACGTGGTGACCGGCCTGATCAAGGCCAACGTGCCGTCCCGCCTCGCGTTCGCCACCTCGTCGCTGGCCGACTCGCGGGTCATCCTCGACCAGCCCGGCGCCGAGAAGCTGATCGGCCGCGGCGACGGGCTGTTCCTGCCGATGGGCGCGTCGAAGCCCGTCCGGATCCAGGGCGCCTGGGTCGGCGAGGGCGAGATCAGCGACATCGTCAACTTCTGCAAGAAGCAGCGCGAGCCGGAGTTCCGGCCCGACGTGCTGACCAAGCCCGAAGACCCGAAGAAGAAGATCGACGAGGAGATCGGCGACGACCTCGAGGTGCTGATCCAGGCGATCGAGCTGGTGGTCACCTCGCAGTTCGGCTCGACGTCGATGCTCCAGCGCAAGCTGCGGGTCGGCTTCGCCAAGGCGGGCCGGCTGATGGACCTGATGGAGACGCGCGGCATCGTCGGCCCCTCCGAGGGTTCGAAGGCCCGCGACGTGCTCGTCAAGCCTGATGAGCTGGAGGAGGCGCTGGCCGGTCTCCGCGTCGAGTGAATCGGGCCGCCAGCGAGATCGCGGAGACGATCGTCCAGGTGCCCTCCAACAGGAGGAAGCCCCAGGACTGCTGGCTGGCCGCGATCACCGCGAGGATGCCGGCGCCGCCGATGTTGAGGACGAGGTACGGGACCGAGTGCGCGTCGAGCTTGCGCAGCTGAGCCGCCGCGAAGGCGGCGAGGATGAGCAGCGAGCCGACGATTTCGACGATGTCGAGAAGATGCATGGTGTGGTGCGCACCGTCTTTGCACGACCGGGTACGGAGCGCTACTCGTCCGGGGTTCGGCGCGGGAGCGCCACCGCGTCCGACCATAGCCGTTTCCGGGCGCCCGGGATGGTGGGATTCCTCACCGCGTGGGTCGTTGACCTGAACCGAACTTCAACATTGAAGATGACCCTGTGCCGCTGCTGCTGACCGACGCCGACGTCGCCGCCCGGCTCGACGCGCCGACGGCCGTCGCCGCGATGCGCGACGCCCTGGTCGCGGCGCACGAGGGCCGGCTGATCGCCCCGCCGCGGGCCAGCGCGGTTCTCGAAGGAGGCCGGCTGGTCATGACGGCCGGGCACCTCGCCGACGAGTGGTACGGGTTCCGCTCCTACGACACGTTCGGGCACGCCGACGGCGAGCAGCTCGTGGTGTTGCACGACGCGCGCGACGGCCGGATCCGAGCGATCGCGGTGGGCGAGGAGATCGGGTCCCGGCGCACGGGGGCACTCGGCGGCGCGGCCGTGGACCTGCTGGCGCGGCCCGACGCCGCCACGGTCGGGGTGATCGGGTCGGGGCGGCAGGCGTGGACGCAGTTGTGGGCGACGGCCGCCGTGCGGCCGGTGTCGTCGGTGCGGGTGTTCAGCCGGTCGTTCGCCCGCTGCGCGGCGTTCGCGGCACGGGCCACGGCCGAGTTGGGCGTCGCGGCGGCGCCGGTGTCGTCGGCCGCCGAGGCGGTGCGCGGGCAGGACCTCGTGATCGTGGCGACCACCAGCGAGCAGCCGGTGCTGTCGGGCGCCGACCTGGCGCCGGGCGCGCACGTCAACCTCGTCGGGTTCAAGCAGCGCGGGCGGGCCGAGTTCGGTCCCGACGTGATCGCGCGGGCCGGGTTGATCGCCACGGACTCGCCGGCACAGGCACGCTCGTACCAGCCGCCGCTGGCTCTGCCTGTCGGGTTGTTGACGAGGGACCTGCGCGCGGTGGCGGCCGGCGTGCTGCCCGGCCGGTCCGACCCTGACGAGATCAGCGTTTTCCTGTCCGTGGGGCTCGCGGGGACCGAGGTGTTCCTGCTCGACCGGGTCGCCGCGCTGCTGACGTCGGCAGACGTGTCATGACGACCGCCCGGTACCCTCGTTAGGTGTCCGCTTCCTCCTCGACCGATGCCGCCCGTCGCCGGGTCGCGCTGCTGACCCTGGGCTGCGCCCGCAACGAGGTCGACTCCGAGGAGCTGGCCGCCCGCCTGCACGGCGGCGGCTGGGACGTGACCACCGACGGCGAGGGCGCCGACGTGGTCCTGGTCAACACCTGCGGCTTCGTCGAGAAGGCCAAGCACGACTCGATCCAGACCCTGCTCGCAGCGGCCGACACCGGCGCCAAGGTGGTCGCGGCCGGGTGCATGGCCGAGCGCTACGGCAAGGAGCTGGCCGACAGTCTGCCCGAGGCCGAGGCGATCCTGAGCTTCGACGACTACCCCGACATCGCCTCGCGCCTGGACGCGGTGCTGGCAGGGGAGAAGATCTCACCGCACATCCCGCGGGACCGCCGCGAGCTGCTGCCGTTGACACCGGTGGCCCGCCGCGGGGCGGCCGTGGTGCAGCCCGGGCACGGCGTGGTCGTCGACGAGCACACCCCCGCTCACCTGCGCGGCGTGCTGCGGCACCGGCTCGACCGCGGCCCGGTGGCGTCGCTCAAGCTGGCCAGCGGCTGCGACCGCCGGTGCACGTTCTGCGCGATTCCCGCGTTCCGCGGCGCGTTCGTCTCGCGCACGCCCGACGAGCTGCTGGCCGAGGCCGAGTGGCTGGCCGGCACGGGCGTCCGCGAGCTGGTGCTGGTCAGCGAGAACTCGACCTCGTACGGCAAAGACCTAGGCGACCCACGCGCGCTCGAGAAGCTGTTGCCGCAACTGGCGGCGGTGCCCGGCATCGTCCGGGTGCGGGCGAGCTACCTGCAGCCGGCCGAGACGCGCCCGGGCCTGGTCGAGGCGATCGCCACGACCCCCGGTGTGGCGGCCTACTTCGACCTCTCGTTCCAGCACTCCAGCGAGCCGGTGCTGCGACGGATGCGCCGGTTCGGCTCGACGGAGCGTTTCCTGGAGCTGCTCGCGTCGGCCCGCGCGCTGGCGCCGGGCCTCGGCGCACGGTCCAACTTCATCGTCGGCTTCCCCGGCGAGACGAAGTCGGACGTCGACGAACTGGTGCGCTTCCTGTCGGAGGCACGCCTGGACGCGATCGGCGTCTTCGACTACAGCGACGAGGACGGCACGGAAGCGGCGGGCTTCACCGACAAGGTCAAGACCGCCACGATCAAGCGGCGGTACGACAAACTGAGCGCGCTGGCCGACGAACTGTGCTCGCAACGCGCCGAGGAGCGTGTAGGCGGCACGGTCGAGGTGCTGGTCGACACGGTGGACGAGGGCGTGGTCGAGGGCCGCGGCGAACACCAGGCACCGGAGGTGGACGGCTCGACGACGCTGGTGGCGCCGCCGGACGGCTCGGTGGACCTGGCGGCCCTGCGCCCCGGCGACCTGGTCCGCGCCCGCGTGGTGGCTTCGGAAGGCGTCGACCTGGTTGCGGTCCCGGTCGAAATGATCAGCGCGGCACCCCCGGCGGTCAGCCGGTGACCGGAGCAGCCCCCGAGCCCGCTCCGACCGTCGCCCCTGTCCTGAACGCCGCCAACGCCCTGACCGCCCTGCGCCTCCTACTGGTGCCGGTCTTCGTAGCGCTGGTGGTCACGTCGCAACTGGAACACGCCGGCTGGCGCATCGCCGCAACCCTGACGTTCGCCTTCGCCTCGGCCACAGACCTGGTAGACGGCTGGATCGCCAGGCGGTACGCCCTGGTGACGCCATTCGGCAAGGTAGCGGACCCGATCGCCGACAAGGCCCTGACAGGCTCGGCCCTGGTCCTGCTGAGCTGGTTCGGCGCGCTGCCATGGTGGGTAACGGGCTTGATCCTGGCCCGCGAGTGGGGCATCACGCTGATGCGCTTCTGGGTGATTCGCTACGGCGTAATCGCCGCAAGCCGTGGCGGCAAACTGAAAACGGCGCTTCAGATCCTGGCAATCGCCTGGTACCTGTGGCCAGTCCCAGAATTCCTGGAACCGGTCGGCTTCTGGCTGATGGGCGCGGCCCTGGTAGTCACAGTAGTAACAGGCCTGGACTACATCCTCCAGGCGATCCGCCTACGTCAAAACGCCCAACAGAAACCCACACCCCAAACGATCGAATCGACGGGCTCAGCGGAATCAGCGCGCTGAAGGTCTGTCTCCGCTCTTCCCCCGTCCCCCCGATCGTCGCCAAGCTCCTCGGCTCTCGACCGGAGTCAAGGGTGGCCGCCAGGCCATCGGCGCAGCCGACGCGCAGCGCCCTTTACTCCGGTCGAGAGACGTGGACACTCATTTCTCGGGGGACAGGCACATAAACCCCAACACCAACGAGCACAATCGCTGAGTGACAAACCCGGCCCAAGCCGTACACCTGCTGCTCGAACGCAAAGAAACCCTCGCCGTCGCCGAGTCACTGACGGGCGGCCTGCTCGCCGCCACGATCGTCGAAGTAGCCGGCGCGAGCGCCGTCTTCCGCGGCGGCCTCGTCGCCTACGCGACCGACCTCAAAGCAACCCTCGTCGGCGTCCCCGAGCCACTCCTCGAAAAACAGGGCCCAATCGACCCCGACGTCGCCCTCTCCCTGGCCGAGGGAGCACGAAGGACGTGCCGGGCCGACTGGGGCATCGGCACGACCGGCGTAGCGGGCCCGGACTCCCAGGACGGCAAGCCCGTCGGCCTCGTCTATGTCGCGGTCACCGGCCCACTAGGCCGCCAGGTAGACGAACTCAACCTCGACGGAGGACGGGCATCGATCCGCGCCGGCGCCGTATCCCACGCCCTGGAATCCCTGGTCATGCTCCTGCGTTCGCCCTCGGCGAACACTTCAGCCTGATGTCACGGCGAGTCGTGGACAAAGCAGACATATCACGCGCTCCGGCGGTCCGGCCGCCCGGCGGGGCAGGATGTCGGTGAAGCGGAGAACGGGTACGGTTGCGGGAAGCCCTTCGGCGTAGGTCGGGGCGACGGCGGAGGGGGAGGTGCCAATGGTCCTGCTACGTCGGGTGATCGGCGACGCTTTGCGCGCACGCAGGCAGGGGCAACACCGGACCCTGCGCGAGGTCTCCACGGCCGCCAATGTCAGCCTGGGCTACCTCTCCGAGATCGAGCGGGGGCAGAAAGAAGCCTCCAGCGAGCTCCTGTCGTCCATCTGTGACGCCCTCGACACCCAGCTTTCCCAGCTGCTCCGCGAGGCCAGCGACACGCTGGCGCTGGCCGAGCAGATGGAGGGTGTGCTGGTCGGGGTCGACGGCAACGAGCAGCCTCCGGAGCTGGAGCCCGCCCGCCTCGAGCCGACCGCGCCGGTGCTCGACCCGGCCACGGCGGCGACACCGGAGCCCGCTGCCGCACCGGCCGCGCTGGCGCGCGCCGCACGGGCGCAGGCGCCGGTCAAGCAGGTCGCCACCGACGGCAAGGTGTCGGTCTCGGTGCACCAGTCCTCGCCGCTCAAGGCCACCCTGCGCGCCAAGCGCACCACGGGCGGTCCGCGTGACCGGGATGTCGTTTTCGCTGCTTGACCGGCATAGCCGTCGGTTTCCGCCGCGCGTACTGTGATCAATAGCTGCCAAGGCAGTGACCCACTGGCGCGCGCCTGAGACGATGGAGCGAACTGCCGGTTGGCACGGACACGAGGGGATACCGCGGACATGGCGAACCCGTTCGTCAAGGGATGGCGCTACCTGATGGCGCTCTTCGGCGCCAAGATCGACGAGTACGCCGACCCGAAGGTGCAGATCCAGCAGGCCGTCGAGGACGCGCAACGGCAGCACCAGGCCCTGGTGCAGCAGGCCGCCGCCGTCATCGGCAACCAGCGCCAGCTGGAGATGAAGCTGTCCCGGCAGATGACCGAGGTCGAAAAGCTCGGCTCGATGGCGCGCCAGTCGCTGGTGCTCGCCGACAAGGCGCGGGCCGAGGGCAACGAGTCCGAGGCGGGCAAATACGAGCAGACGGCGCAGCAGCTCGCGTCGCAGCTCGTCGCCTCCGAGCAGGGCATGGAAGACCTCAAGAGCCTGCACGACCAGGCGATCAACGCCGCCGGCCAGGCCCGCAAGGCCGTCGAGAACAACCAGATGATCCTCCAGCAGAAGCTCGCCGAGCGCACCAAGCTGCTCAGCCAGCTCGAGCAGGCCCGCATGCAGGAGACGGTCGCCCGGTCGCTGGAGTCGATGTCGTCGCTGACCGCGGCGCCGGGCAACACGCCGTCGTTCGACGAGGTCCGGGAGCGCATCGAGCGCCGCTACGCCAACGCGATGGGGCGGGCCGAGCTGGCCTCCAACTCGGTCGAGGGCCGGATGCTCGAGGTGCAGCGCTCGACGCTCGACATGGCCGGCGCCAGCCGGCTCGAGCAGATCCGCGCCAGCATGGCCGGCGAAAAGCTGGGCAGCGGCGCCGAGCGGCCCGCGGTCGAGGCCCCGGTCTCGGAGGCCCAGCAGGGCAACGGCGACAAGGCGGCGACCGAGCAGAAGCAAGAGGACGTCGCCGGAATAGCGCGTCTCGACGAGATCCGCGCCAGCATGTCCAAGGACAAGAACCCCGGCGGTTCGAGCGCCGCCGGCTGAAACCTGGGGGGCTGAAGTGGCCGACGAGCGGGCCCGTTATTTCCGGCGACTGCGCCGGCTACGCCGTTCCGCCCGCCGCTGGAGCGTGGTCGGCGCCGGCTTCGCGGGCGCGGCCGCCATCTTGACCCCTTATGCGGGCCTGGGCCTGCCAGACGCCGCCTGGGCGGCCGCCGCGGGCGGCTCGCTGGTCCTGGCGGGTTGGCGCTGGGCCGACCTGCGCCGGGCTTCCGCCCAGCCGGCCCCACCGGCCACCGACCCGGCCCTGGCCGCCCAACGCTCCCGCGCCCGCCTGCTGGCCGCGGTGGAGTCGGCCCCGGGCGGCCGCGCCGCCCTGACGGAGGTCCGCCGCCAACGGGGCCGCTTCGCCCTGCGAGGCAGCGCCGCCGCCGCGGCCTGGGACCGCCTGGACCAGGCGTCAGCCACCCTGAACGGCCTGTCCCCCCGCCTGACAGGCATGGGCGGCAGCGCGGTCCTGGAGGCGGCGGTGGCGGAGGAGTCCCTCCGCGACCTGGCCCACCGCGTGGCCGGCGTGGAAAAGGCGCTGCGCTTCGCCCCACCGGACGCGAAACCGAGCCTGACCGAGGCCCACCGCGACCTGACCCACCAACTCAACGAGGGCGTCTCGGCCTACGAACGCCTGGTCGCCGCAGCCGCGTCTTACGTCGCTGAGGACGGCCGCCTCAGCGCCACGCACCCGTCGGTCTCCCGCCTCACGGAGGCCAGCGACCTCCTCCGCGGCGTCGCCTCAGGCTTGGCCGAGGTCCGCACAATGACCCCGGACCCGATGCGCGCGGCCTCCTGACCCTCTGCCTCCGCGCCGCCGCCGATCCACCCTGGCCGTCGTTCGCCCGGGCTCGTGGCCAGCGTTCGCCCGTCCGGACCGGCGTCGGCCCGTGCTGGCCGGCGTTGACCGGCGTTCGCCCGTTCTGACCGGCGTTCGCCGGGCTCGTGGCCGGCCTTCGCCCCTTGCGGCCGGCGTTCGCCGGGCACGTGGCCGCCGTTTGCCCGTCCTGGCCGGCGTTGGCCGGCGTTCGCCCGTCCTGGCCGGCGTCGGCGGGCGGTGGAATCAGCATCGCGCAGGTCGCGCAACCGCCGGACGAGCCGGATCGCGCCCGCTGCCACCCACGCGTCGATCTCGCTGACGATCTTGTCCCTTGTTGGTGGAGCTCATCACCTGACCGACGACTTGCTGGCGAGCGCCTCGTCGACGCGGTCGGCGGTGAGGGCGTGCTGGATGACCATCGTCGCCGCGCCGATGACGCCGGCTTGGCTGCCGGTCGTCGCCGAGACGATCTGCAGGTGGGCGGTCGCCAGCGGGAGGGATCGACCGTAGACGACCTCCCGGATCCCGGCGATGAGGCTCTCGCCGGCCTGGGCGATCGAGCCACCGATGACCACGAGCTCGGGGTTGAGCAGGCTCACGCACGTCGCGAGCACCTCGCCGAGCGTGCGTCCCGCCTGCCGCACCGCCTGCGCGGCGGCGATGTTGCCGCCGCGGACGAGGGCGACGACATCGCTGTTCGTCTTCGCCGGCACCCCGGCCGAGTTGAGGTGCTTGATGATCGCGTGGCCGCTCGCGACGGCTTCGAGACAGCCCTTGTTGCCGCACGTGCACAGGATGTCGGGAGCGTGGGGTGCGGCCACGTGGCCCAGGTCGCCGGCGGCGCCCACCGCGCCGCGGAGCAGCTGGCGGCCGCTGATGATGCCGGCACCGACGCCGGTGGCGACCTTGACGAACAGCAGGTGGTCGAGCTCCGGGTGGGCCGTCACGTGCTCGCCGAGGGCCATGATGTTGACGTCGTTGTCGACGAGGACCGGGACGTCCCAGTGGCGCCGCAGATGGTGGGGCACGTCGTAGCCGTCCCATCCGGGCATGATGGGCGGGCGCATCGGGCGGCCGCTGGAATGCTCGACCGGGCCCGGCAGGCCGATCCCGATGCCCACGAGGTCCGTTACGTCCCGCCCGGCCTCGTCCAGCAGCCGTCGGATGCTCGCGACGACCCAGTCGAGCACCGGGATCGGCCCCGCCGAAATGTCCACATCGTCGGCGACCTCGCTCAGCGGTTGGCCGGCGAGATCGGTCAGCGCGATGTTGCCGTGTGTCGCCCCGAGGTCGACGCCCACCACGACTCGAGCCCGCGGGTTGAACGCGAACCTGGCCGGCGGGCGGCCACCGGTCGAGGCCGCCTCTCCCGAGGGTGCGAGCAGACCGCTGGCGAGCAGGGCGTCGATGCGGAGGCTGACGGTGGACCGGCCCAGCCCGGTGAGTCTGGCCAGCTCGGCACGGGTCCGGGGCTGCCCGTCACGGAGAAGCTGCAGGAGTTCTCCGGCGCCGGGAGTCCCTGAGCCGGGTCCGCCGAACCCGCCGGTAGCCGCCACAGCGTGGTGAGCGGGCGAACGTCGCACGGAAGCGGAATGCGGCACGGTCAAAAGTGTATGGGTCGATCTCGCCGCGTCAGAAGCAGCTTCTGTACGAGGCCTGGACAACTTATGCGGGTGATCAAGAGACTTTTGTTTCCGTCTTGTCAAATGTTCTGCCGGCGCCATATGGTCGGGACGCGCGGCCGCCACAGAGACCCCGCTCTTCACCCCCGCCCCACCAGCCACAACGGTGGGACCAGGGCCGCGCAGACCAGAAGGAGGACCGTGGAAAACAAGCTAAGTCGTCGTGCCGTCCTCGGCACCGGCGCCGGTGTTCTTGCCGCTGGCGCGATCGCCGCCACCGCGAGCCCCGTTGCCGCCTCGGCGCAGGGCCGGCCGGCCGGCGGGCCGAACGTGATCCCGGCCGACCGCATCGGCCTGCAGATCTTCACCGTCCGCCAGTTGATCGGCGCCGACTACGCGAACCTCGAGATCTCCCTGGAGGCGCTGCACGACGCCGGCGTCCGGGAGCTCGAGCTCGCCGGTGACTACTACGGCAAGACGACGGCCCAGCTCAAGTCCCTCATCCAGTCGTACGGGTTGCGCATCGTGAGCAACCACTTCGGCCCGCGCGGTGCCAACCTCCCGAACCCGTGGTCGACCTACGAGGGCCGGATGCAGATCTTCGAGGACGCCCAGACGCTGGGCCGGTTCCCGTACGTCGGAACCGGCAGCGCCTTCGGCTTCCCCGGCGGTGGGGCCGGCGAGAACAACAGCGACGGATTCAAGGCCATGGCCGAGGCGTTCAACGAGTGCGGCGAGCACGCCGTCTCGCAGGGCTTCGGCGGCTTCTTCTTCCACAACCACGACCGCGAGTTCGCGTACGAGAACGGCGAGCCGCTCTTCAACATCCTGCTCGAGCGCACCGACCCCCGGTACGTCAAGTTCGAGGTCGACCTGGGCTGGGTCTCCGTCGCCGGCGAGGACCCGTACTGGTGGATCAAGAACCACGGGAAGCGTTTCATCGCGTTCCACATCAAGGACATCAAGTGGGACCCGAACGGCAACCGCACCGCGGCCGCGGGCACCAAGGCGGCCGGCAAGAAGTTCCGGTTCGTCGATGTCGGCAAGGGTGACATCGACTGGACCCGCGCGCTCTCCGCGCTCAAGGATCTCCGGGACTACCGGTTCTTCCTGGAGCACG
The DNA here is from genome assembly GCF_016862515.1 of Asanoa iriomotensis. Classification (GTDB taxonomy): domain Bacteria; phylum Actinomycetota; class Actinomycetes; order Mycobacteriales; family Micromonosporaceae; genus Asanoa; species Asanoa iriomotensis. The sequence goes on along the minus strand of NZ_BONC01000056.1, from coordinate 31,660 downwards.
ACGACGCCGGCAACCTGACGCTCAACCCGCCCGGCGCCGCGAACACGGTCTGGCGCGGCTGCAGCACCCTGGAACAGATCAACACTTCCGGGCGCAAGTAGAGCCACGCGGCTGGGGTCCCATCCTGTGTGGTGGGGCCCCAGGGCGTACGCACAATCAAAGATCTTCTGGTTTGGGTTGGCAGCGTGGGCACCAGTAGGTCACGCGCTCGCCCTGTTCGGCCTTCTGGATCGGGCCGGCGCAGCGGCGGCAGGGCTGCGCGCGGCGGCCGTACACGTAATTGGCCTCGGTCTTGCGCAGCGAGCCCGTCGTCGTCTGCAGCCAGCGGCCGCGGTTGTTGGCCAGCAGGCGTTGCGCCAGGGAGACCAGGCCCGGCAGGTCCGGGACCGCGCGCACCGGGGTCCACGGCCAGACGCCGCGCAGGAACAGCGCTTCCGACTTGTAGAGGTTGCCGATGCCGGCCAGGCTGCGTTGGTCGAGGAGCGCCTCGGCGATCGCGGTGTCCGGGTGCGCGGTCAGGCGGCGGACCGCTTCGGCCGGGTCCCAGTCGGGGCCCAGCAGGTCGGGGCCGAGGTGGCCGACCAGGTCCGGCTCCCGGGCCGTCGGCACCAGGGACAGATCGTGCAGGTGATAGCCGACGGCGACCGCGTCCGCCGTGCGCAGCACCACCCGGATCAGGTGGGCCGGTTTGGCCGCCCAGCGTTCACCCGGCGCGTACGCCCGCCAGGCACCGTCCATCCGCAGGTGTGAGTGGAGCGTGCGGTCGGAGCCGGCGGGGTCGCGCAGCCGCAGCAGCAGGTGCTTGCCGCGGCTGGCGGACTCGAGCACCCGCCAGCCCGTGAGCCGGGTGGTGGCCAGGCGCGGCACCCGGAAGTCCGACGCGGTCAGCTCGCCGCCGCCGATGGCGCGCTGCAACGTCCGCGCCGTGTTCCAGACCGTGTCACCTTCGGGCACCGTTCCATCGTGCCGCACGGGCGCGGCGTACCACGGTCACGGTTCTGTCGTGATCCGCACCACGTCGCCGGGGCGCACTCCGAGGAGCACGTCGGCCGGTGCGCCATTGGCGGCGACCGCTACGAGACCCGCGGAGTCGACGAGCACGACCAGGCCGCCGGGCGGGGCGTCGCCGAAGGTCTCGCCGACCCGGGCGGGCTCGCCGCTCACCCGCACGACGGCGCCCACCTCCGCGGGCAGGGCAGCCGCGGCGAGTTGGACGTTGCCGAACCGGTCGACGCTCAGGACCGCCGCCTCCAGCCAGCCCTCGCCCGCCGTCACCACCGGGTCGGGCAGGCGCACGAGGTCGGCCGGGTCGACCTGCGCGCCCGCGTCGGCCAGCGGCGCGCCGCCGGCCAGCCGCGCCGCGACCGGCGCGAAGATGTCGCGGCCGTGGAACGTCCGGGTGACCACCGGCGCGAACCACGCCGGGTTGTCGAGCGCGACCGCCTCGCTGACGCCGCCGAGCGCCTCGGCCGCCCAGATCAGCAGCCCGTTGTCGGGACCGACGAGCAGGCCGTCCGGGGCACGCAGCGCGATCGGCCGGCGGGCGGTGCCGACACCGGGATCCACGACCGCCAGGTGTACGGAGGTCGGCAGGTCACCGACCGTCTGCGCGAGCACGACCGCGCCCCGGGCCACGTCGCCGGGCGGGACCTCGTGCGTGATGTCGATGACGCGAGCGGTCGGGGCGACCTTGGCGATCGCGCCGTGGCAGGCGGCCACGAAACCGTCGAGGCGGCCGTAGTCGGTGGTGAAGCTGATCCACATGGTTCAGTGACCTTCGATCGACAGCTCCAGGCGGAGCTCGTCATGGATGGGTACGCCGTCGTCGCCGACCGTCGGGATGCTCGGCTTCATCAGCCGGGCACGGTCGACCGCACCCCGGTCGACGCCGACGATCCGCAGCCCGCGGCGCTGGTAGAAACGCAGGGCCCGCAGGTTGTCGTTGGTGGTGACCAGCCAGATCCGGTGCGAGCCGGCCGCCCTGGCCTCGGCGACGACGGCGTCGAGCAATGCCGTTCCCACGCCGACGCCGCTGCGGGCGGCGGCGATGCTGACGACTTCGAGCGAGTCGTCCACGACCCGCCAGCAGAGCGCGCCGGCGAGCCGGCCGCCGTCGTCGACGGCGACCAGAGCGGGCAGCGTGCGCAGGTCGATCGCCTCGTCGTGGGCGACCACGATGTGGCCGCCCCAGGTGAGCCGGTGGAACTCGTCGAGTGCCTCGCGCTCCTCGCCACCGAAGGACTGGCGGATCTGCCAGCCGGTCGAGGGTTGCATCCGGCTAGGTTGGCACACATGCGCTTGTGCATCTTCACCGAACCCCAACACGGTGCCAGCTACGCCGATCAGGCCCGCGCCGCGCGGACCACAGAGGCGGCGGGCTTCGAGGGGTACTTCCGCTCGGACCACTACCTGACCATGGGCAGTTTCGACGGCCTGCCCGGCCCGACCGACTCGTGGGTCACCCTGGCCGGTCTGGCCCTGGAAACCTCGACTGTCCGGCTCGGCACGCTGGTCACCTCGGCCACGTTCCGCCACCCGGGCCCGCTGGCGATCAGCGTGGCCCAGGTCGACGAGATGAGCGGGGGCCGGGTCGAGCTGGGCCTGGGTGCGGGTTGGTTCGACGAGGAGCACCAGGCCTACGCGATCCCGTTCCCGCCGGTCCGCGAGCGCTTCGACCGGCTGACGGAGCAGCTAGAGATCATCACCGGCCTGTGGGCGGTGCCGTCGGGGGAGCGGTTCGACTACAAGGGCAGGCACTACAACGTGGTCGACTCACCGGGATTGCCGAAGCCGGCACAGTCGCCGCGCCCACCGATCATCATGGGCGGCGCAGGCCCGAAGCGGACGCCGGCCCTCGCGGCACGCTTCGCGGACGAGTTCAACGTGCCGTTCCGCTCGGCGGCGGAGGTGTCGCGCATCTACCGCCTGGTCGACGACGCCTGCATCCTGGCGGGCCGCAACGACCTGCCGACGAAGTCGGCCGCAGTGACCGTCGTGAGTGGACGCACAGACGCGGAGGTCCGAGACCGCTGGGGCGGCGAGGTCCTGGACACAGATTCCGGCGAGGGCGCGGTCATCGGCACGCCAGACAAGATCGTCAACGACCTCGGCGCGTACGTGGAAGCGGGCGCGACCCGACTCTTCCTGCAACTGCGCGACCTGCGCGACATCGACCTGATCGAACTGATCGCGGCGGAGATCGCACCTCAGCTGCGCTGAACCGATCGCCGGCGCTGTCTCGGCACTCGCTGGGCGGCGCCGGCTCCAGTTCTCGAGCGCCGCGTTCGCGTCGCGGCGAGGGACTCGTTGCCCGCAACGACCGCCCGCCGTTTGGAGCTTGGGCGGCATGCCGGGCAACGGGATTCGCGCTGCTCAGGGTTTGGGAGCGGTCTGCTGCGGGGCCTCCGCCGCCGGTTCTGTTTCTTGGGTCGCGGTCGCGGATGCGTCCGGCTCCGGCGATTCGAGCGACGCCGTTGCGTCCGGTTGGTCGGCCGGTTGGTGGTCTGCCGTGGTCATGCGGTCCGCCGCCCCGGGGCCGGTCGGCTGATCCTCGGGCGGCGGCGGCACGAGCTGGCGGGGGCGGGCGGCCGGTGCGTTGGGTAGGACGATGTCGCGGACCGTCAGGTAGACCGCGTGGACGGCCAGGATGCGTTCGACCTCGTCGAGGATCGGGGCGAAGAACTGGTGGCGCTGTTCCGCGTCGATCATCGAAGTGACGGCGAAGTACATGCTGCCGAAACCCGCCAAGACTGCGGCGTTCTTCAAAAGGGCGACCGGGACCGAGCCGAGCATCGCCGGTTCCTCGCCGATCCACTGGGCCGCCGTCGCCGGGGTCACCATGATGACGCCGAGCAGGACGAAGAAGCCGAACAAGCCCAGGCCGACCACGGCCGCCTGCACCAGTTGTCGGGTCGCCAGGATGACCAGCAGGTTGGTGACCTGGCCGCTGGTCAGGCGGACCGGTGCGAGCGGGCCGCCCTCGGGCGCCACGTCGCTCATGTCCACCATGGACAGCGGGGTGCGTTTGCAGGCGTGGCTCAGGCGTTCCGGGCGCAGGTCGCGTTCGACCCGGCCGATCTCGTCGCGTAGCCGGCCCGCGCTGGCCAGGATCGTCACCGCCGCGAAGAGGGCCAGGACCCAGCCGACGCGGTTCCAGCCGAGGCGGTGCATCGCCTGCCAGAGCTCACCCGTGAAGAAGAAGAACAACGTGACGAACAGCAGCATCGGCAACGCGCGTCCCTGCAGCCGCAGGCTGTTGCGCATGTCGTCGATCGCGTGCCGGACGGCGCTGCGCAGCAGGGGCAGCAGGCCGTAGGTGACCGCCAGGTAGCCGGCGGCGGTGGCCGCCACGGCCGCGAGCAGGTAATTCACGGTGCCGCCGCCGGACCAGCCCTTGTCGAGCGCGGTCAACGGCACCGCGGTCAGCAGCACGGCGTACCCAGCAAGCAAGATCCAAGCCGTGACCAGCGAGAACCTGGGCATCCGGCGGCCCCAGGCCGTCAGCACGGGCCAGGCGGCGAGCCCGACCACGACGGCGCCCAGCCCGGTCAGGTCCTGGATCCGGTCGCTGGCGCCGGCCGCCCGCGCGCCGAACCAGGCGAGATCGACGAACGCCACCATGGCCAGGTAGGGCACCATGCGGGGGAGCACGTGCCGGCGGAAGTCGTATCCGGCGATCATCTGCGGCACGCCACGCCGGACGAACCAGCGCTCGGTCTGCCGGACGAGGGCGCGGGATGCGGTGAGCGGCACGGTCTGATGGTGCCAGGTGTGCGGCCCGGGCGCGCGTACCGCACGTTCGTGTGGTGGAGGCCCGGGTGCGGATTGGAGTAACTTGAGCCGCGTGGAGCACGCGCACGTGATCGACGACGTGGCCGAGGTCCTCGCGACCGAAGATGAGATCGCCGCCCGCGTGGGCGAGCTGGCGGCCAAGATCGAAGCGGACTACGCGGGCCGCGACCTGCTGCTGGTGGGCGTGCTCAACGGCGCGGCCACCGTGACGGTCGATCTGGCCCGGGCACTGCACCGGCACGTGGAGATCACCTGGATGGGCATCTCGTCGTACGGCGCGGGCCAGGGCGGCTCAGGCGCGGTCCGCCTGCGCAAGGACATCGACGTCGAGGTGGCGGGGCGCGAGGTCCTGATCGTCGACGGCGTGATCGACACGGGCCTCACCGCGGCCTGGCTGATGACCAACCTGCGCGCCCGCGGCCCGGCGTCGTTGGAGTTCTGCGGCCTGTTCCGCAAGCCGAGCGCCCAGACGATCCCCATCGACATCCGATATGTCGGTTTCGACGTCCCGACCGGCGTGGTGGTCGGCTACGGCCTGGACTACCAGGGCCGCTACCGCAACCTGCGCTGCTGCGCCCGCCTGGCGCCGCACGTCTACGAGCCGCGGTCAGCACACCTGGTCGGCGACCCCGCACATGCGGTCGGCGATGCGCTGGCCGAATGACCGCATCAGGTCCGGTTCCGGGATCTCGAGCTCGACCACGCCGACCAGATCCTCGACCCGCACGATCGCGGTCATCAACGTGCCCTGGTGGACGACCTTGCCGTCCTGGTCGCGGCTGATGACGTCCTTGCGGACGAGCCGGGCCTCCTCACCGGCGAAGTTCTTGGCCACCACCGTGTAGGTCGTCGTCACCACCGTCGGGCGCTCGTCGGTGCTGGCCTCGCCGCCCGCGTACTCCCACCGTTTGCACGCCGCCGTCACCCGGTCGACGTCGGCCAGAACGTTCTTGGCGACCCCCTTCGGGTAGCGGGCACCCTGGGTGAAGACCGACGGAGCGCCGGCCAGCTCAAGATTCTGGTGCCGGAACCACAGATATGACTTGTACGCGGTGACCTTCAGCGCGTCGTACTCCGGACAGTCATCGGCCCCGAACGCCCACGCCGGGTAGGTGCCCGGACCGTAGCCGTGCTGGTTGGTGACCTGGTAGCCGGTGCCGACGTCCTCCGCGCCGAGCAGGGCCGACACGGGGAACAGCGTCGACCCGTCGACCACGGGAGCCGTGGTCGGCCCGGAGCCGGTCGACGGCGTCGCGGTCGGTGCGGGCGACGGCGGCGCGGCCGGCGTGGGCTGCGAGCTCCGCGGTGCCCACCATGCGATTCCGGCCGTGATGACCAGCACACTGAGGGCGGCGAGCACCGCGGACTGCCGACGGGTGCGCCCGCGCCCCCGCGCCCGGATCGCACCGGGCTCGTCCCAGCGGACGTCGGGCAACTCGTGGTCGAGCCGCCCAGCCAACTCGTCGATGTCAGCCACGGCGTACCTCCGTGAGATTGTCATCAGCCAGAAGCTGCGCCAGCGCGACCCGCCCGCGCGAGAGCCGGGCCTTGACGGTGCCGACGGGAGCGTCGGTCTCTGCCGCGATGTCGGCGATGCTGAGCCCGAGCACGTAGTGCAACGCGAGCGTGGTCCGCATGCTCGCGGGCAGTTGGCGCAGGGCGCCGACGAGCGCAACGGTGTCGGGCGTCGGCCCGTCGACGTCGGGCGGCGCCCCATGGCGGGCGTAGGCGCGGGCCCGGCTCCGCCGCCCCCGCCAGCGGCTGATCGCGATCCGCCCGGCTACGACGCGAACCCAGGATTCAGGGCTGGGATAGCGCCCGACAGACGCCCACCGCTGCCAGGCGCGAACGAACGCCTCCTGCACGACGTCCTGCGCCTCGACGACATCGCCGGTGAGCGCATAGACGTAACCGAGCATCCGCCGCCGGCTACCGCGGTAGAACTCGTCGAAGTCCGCCTCGCGCCCGTCGCCCATCCACCCCTCCGCCACATCCGCTGCGGGATATACGCCCGCGCCGCACGGAAGGTTGCATACGTTTCGAAGAACCTCCGCATCAAGCCGGCTGTGGCGGAACACCAAGGGTCAAGCCCGCGATGCGCCCCGCCTTGGGCGGTCGCAGCCACCAACGCGGGTGCCAGCGCTAAAGGATCGTGACCTGGACGGAGTAGGCGGGGCCGGTGCCTTGGACGACACGGTATCCAATCTGCTGGATTTGGCGGTCGTCAGCGAACAGCGCTACATCGCGGAGCCCGCCGAGGTGAGTCATGTCCAGATTGGGGGAGACCGGCCTGCCCTGCAGCACGTCGGCTATGCCGCCGAGAAAGTTCGTGGCATCACCAGGTGGTCGCGGTGCTGGGGAGTAGATCGTGATGTCAAGTGCGATGTCGTTGGCCACGATCGTCCAATTGGCCTCCGCGATTGCGGCAGCTGCGGCCGCCAAGAGGCTTTCGACGCGCCGACGCTGCGGATGCCGGGCGGCGAAGAGCGAGGTCGCCTCGTTCTTGATCGGTGGCCAGTCCGCCACATCGAACATGATCGTTTTCACCGGGCCGAGAGTCGGTCGGGTGCTTTCGGCCTTCCAGATGGCGCGATCCACCATTCGTGGTGTCACTCGTCGCCCAATTCGTTCGGTCAGAGCCTCCGCCGCGCTTTCCAGAACGCTGCGTGCCTCGGCTGGGGTCACGTCAAGGCCGTGCCTGGCCAGCCACCGCAGGATCATACGATCTGGTTTGATCATCCAGTCGGAACCGCACAACATCCACAGATAGCCGCGACGGATGCCATCCTGGCCATCACCTGGGACGGCGGCAAGGGCTTGGTCGACCTCGTCCCACTGTTGCTTGTTCTCGATCATGATCGTCGCGGCGGCGAGATCCAGAACCTGATGTTTGACGAGTATGTCTGCGTAGCGCAACACCGCGTCAGCCTTCAGGATCCCATTCCTGGTCGAAGTGCGTTGGGCGTTTGTGTCGTGCCGCAGTGCTTCGGTGGTGGGGTATCGCTCGAGAAGCGCGAGCAGTGGAAGCGGGTCGGGTGGTAACGGCTTCGAGGTGTCGACCAGTGGACTGGGATCGCCGTTGCGTTCGGCTACCCGCTGGACCAGCGGCACTACTACCCCGTCGTAGCGGTTGGCGGTTGACCAGATCGCATCGATCACGCAGTACGAGAGGCTTGCCCACCGCTTTCGGCGAGGGGCGAGTTCCATCGCGGCCAAGGCGTCGATCACTGCATCGGACGACATGTCGCGCAGAATGCCTGACGATCACCCGGATTGACATCACCCGTCCGGTCACCGCCCATCGGAGCCGACCGCGGTTCACCCCAACGAGTTCGAAGCCCCTTGTGATTCCTGCCTGATCGCCAACCGCAGCCGTCCGGTGTTGAAATTCATTGGCCGAGATGTTGTCCGTACTTTCGTCGTAGCCCAATGAGTTGAGCACGGACGGGTGTCCTGGCCATCCACTTAAGATTGAGGGGAGGGTCGAGCGACCTGAGAACAGCCTCCTCGAGCCGGCCGAGCGTGTCGGCATCCACGCAGGGCACGGCGACGACTCTCAGGTGATCGTGCATCCAGATCGTGAGCGCGTTCTCATCGATGCGGTCGCGTAGATCGGCGTTGGCCAACACCGAGCCGAGAGTGCGTCTGAAGGTAGAGAACTCGTGGGTTCCACCGAGGTGCATGCCGGCGATACGTGCCCACAGCGTGTTCGCGGACCGCTTGCCGCTGGGCCATCTGGTCGCACCCGCGAGTCCGGCGTAGATAAGCCCTGCTCCGACGGGGTGGTCGAGGCCACGGGACAGGTCGGCAGCGCCGGCCGAATCGACCCACCAGCTGTAGAGCCCGGGAAGCCCCAGCCCCGCGCCCAGCCGGGCCAGGAACTCCCTTGGCGATATGGCAGTTGCTTCCAGCCGCAACTGGTCCGCGAAAGCCGCAACGTCCACATCCGACACAACGACATTGGACGCGTCCGCGGAATCGACGTCGAGATGGGCGTCCTCAGTGTCATACCAGGCGAGTCGCTCGCCGAGGCTCAGCCCTTGAAGCGTGTCGACGAGGCTCGCGCCCTTCGCCGAGAGAGGTTTGGCGATGGCGTCCACATACGCCGCACCGGCATGCACTTCCACGACGCAACCGGCGAGTGGGCCAGCCAACAAGTCGAGCCTTTCAGCCACCCACTGTCCCCAGGCGCCCCGATAGCGTGCCGGGGTGTCCGGCAGGTACCGCTCGTACGGTGCCAACCACTCGTCGGGAGCCACCAAGGCGTGCTCGGCGGACAAGATGAACCAGGGCACGCCACGCCGCTCGGCGTACGCGCGTTCCATTCTGAACAGCGGGGAAATGTACAGGTCGCGGGCAGCGGCCGGCACGTCGAGCTTGGCCTTTACGCAGCCGACCAACAGCAGATCGGCGGCGCCGGCGCGACGACGAGGCTTCGCTGCGATGCCTGTCGTCTCGGTCTTTCGCTCACGCGGTATGCGGCCTGTCGAAACCGGTTCGCCCGTGCGGATAAAGGTGATCGCTTCCCCAAGGACGATGTCGGATGCCGTGTAGCCGGCCGAACGCCAGACGTGGACGTGTCTGCGGTCACCGGACCACCAAGCGCGATGCTTCCCCGCGGACCGAGGCAATCGGCCGACAATTAGCTCTAGCTCAGACCATGTCAGCCGGACGGTCGTCGGCCCCTTGTCGAGGACCTCCCGCAGAGCCTCCCACTGTGCCATGGTGCCAGTCTTCACTACCGAGTTTGGGGATTGAATTCCTCGAACGATCGTCGCACCAGGCACGTCGGCTAACGACTGCTCCTCAACGCTGAGAAATGGGCCTAGCAGCCGCGGGGGAGTCGATGACGCCCCAGCCCTCCTCGACGTGCCCCTCGCGGACGACGCCCTCCTCCCGATTTATCCGCGTAGTCGCAGCCCGCGCGGTGTCGCGCGGAAGCCCGCCGAGGTCAAAGCGTCCCGCAACGGCGAAGCGTAAACCGCCTCGCCGTCGGCGCGTTCAACCGACAGCGCACCCAACGCACCCGTGTGGACAGCGTCGGCAAGCGCCTTGGCCGCCGCCGCCAGCGCCTCCGAATCGTCCGTGAAAGAGAGCAGCGTCCGGCCGCCGCGCTCGACGTAAAGCGTCAGCTCTCCGCCCACCAGCACCACCAGCGCTCCCGCCTTGCGCCCCGCGCGGTGGCCCGTCGGCGGGCCTGGCTGGCCCTCGCCCGTGTCGACCGCCCGGTCCGGCCACGGCAGGGCCGCTCCATACGGATTCGCCGGGTCCGTGGCCGCCAGGACCAGGGCGGACCCGGTGCCGCGGGCGCGGCCGCGACCCGCCGGCTCCTCCACCGCGTCGACCCGGTCGGCGCGGTCCGCGATCGCGCGCAGGCGGTCGACCGCGCCCGGCACCGCGAACTGCGCCGCGCCCAGGCCCTCGACGAAGTAGCCGCGCCGGGCCGCGCCGCGTTCCTCCAGTGCGGCCAGGACCGGATAGACCGCCGCGAAGCCGCCGGCGACGTTTTCGGCCGCTGCCACGCCGCGGGTGACCACCCCGTGCCGCTCCAGCAGCACGTCGGCCAGGGCCGCGGCCCGCTTGGTCGGGTCAGTGTCGCGCGCCGGCAGGCGTGACCAGCGGCCCGCCACCGTCGGCGGGCCCGTGCGGCTCGGCATCGTCGGGCGACCGGGCCGGCGGTAACGCGTGCGTGGCGTGCTCGGGCGCGAGCGGTGCGCGCCGCCGCCGCTCAGGACCGCGCGCAGCGGCGCCAGCGTGTCGTTGGTCAGGTGGCCCGCCCAGGCCAGGTCCCAGACCGCGCCGACCAGCTCCGCGTCGTCCGTGGAACCCACGCGGTCGGCCAGGGTGCGGAAGAACAGCGCCTGGCCGTCGGCGAGCGCGTCGAGCACCGCCGTGTGCAGCGGTGTCAGCGCCAGCGCTTCGTCGGGGATCGGGAGCAGCAGCGGCGCCGAGTCGGCGTAGGCCAGGGTGACCCAGCCGTCGCCGCCCGAGATGGCGCCGCCGCCGGCCCAAACCACCTCGCCGCTCGCGCACAGCTCGTCGAGGTAGCCCGGCTGGTAGTCGGCCACCCGCGCCGGCAGCACCAGGCGCTCCAACGCGGACGCCGGCACCGCCAGGCCCTGTAGCTGCTCGATCGCGGCCTCGACCGCCTCGACGCCGCGGGCCGACGAGCCGACCTGCTGCCACCGGGGCAGGAACGTCGCCAGCACCCGCGGCGGCACCGGCTCGATCTCGCGGCGCAGCGCGGCCAGCGACCGGCGGCGCAGCATCCGCAGAACCTCGGCGTCGCACCACTCGTTGCCGGCGCCACCAGGGGAGAACTCGCCGGAGACCACCCGGCCCGTCGCTGCCAGGCGGCGCAGCGACTGCTCCACCACGTAGACGCCGAGCCCGAAGCGGGCCGCGCAGGTGGTCGCCGCGAACGGGCCGTGCGTGCGGGCGTAGCGGGCCACCAGGTCGCCGAGTGGGTCCCCGACCGGCGCCAGGTGTGCCTCGGCCACCCCGACCGGCAACGCCACGCCGAGCGCGTCGCGCATCCGGCCCGCGTCCTCGACGCCGATGAAGCGTTCTTCGCCGGCGATCCGGACCAGCAGGGCACGCCGGGCAGCGACCAGTTCCTCGGCCCAGGCGATGGAAGCGCCCCGCTGCGCCAGGTCGGACGGGGACAGGTCGCCCAGCAGCCGGAGCAGCTCGGCCACGTCTTCCGCGTCGCGCGGCGCTCGCTCCGGGGTCAGCCATTGCAGCTGGCGCTCGGTCTCGGCGACCACGGCCGGCTCCAGCAGCTCGCGCAGGTCGACCCGGCCGAGCAACTCGCCGAGCAGCGCCGAGTCGAGTGCGAGCGCGGCCGCCCGGCGCTCGGCCAACGGCGCGTCGCCCTCGTAGAGGAACGCGCCCACATAGCCGAACAGCAGCGACCGGGCGAACGGCGACGGCCGCGGGGTCTCGACCTCGACCAGGCGCACCTTGCGGGCCGCCAGGTCGCGCATGAGCCCGGTCAGGCCCGGCACGTCGAACACGTCCTGCAGGCACTCGCGGGCGGCTTCGAGCGTGATCGGGAAGTCGCCGTATTCGCGCGCCACGTCGAGCAGCTGGGCCGAGCGCTGCCGCTGCTGCCAGAGTGGCTGCCGGCGGCGCGGGTCGCGGCGCGGCAGCAGCAACGCCCGGGCGGCGCACTCGCGGAACCGGGCCGCGAACAGCGCCGACCCGCCGACCGCCTCCTCGACGATCTGGGTGATCTCGTCGGCGTCGAAGGCGACGATGTCGGCGCCGGGCGGCTCGTCGGCCGTGTCGGGCAGCCGCACCACGATGCCGTCGTCGGACGGCATCACCTGCGCGTCGACGCCGTAGCGCTCGGCCAGGCGCTGCCCGACCGCGAGCGCCCACGGCCCGTTGACCCGGGCGCCGAGGACACAGTGGACGGCCATTCGCCAGTCGCCCAGCTCGTCGCGGAACCGCTCGACGACCACGGTGCGGTCGTCGGGCAGCGAGCGGGTCGCCTCGCGCTGCTCGCGCAGGTAGGCCATCAGATTGCCGGCGGCCCAATCGTCGAGGCCGCCGGATTTCAAGGCCCCGACGGCGACCTCGTCTTCCTGCTTGACCAGGGTGCGCAGCCGGGCGCCGATGGCCCGGCCCAGCTCGACCGGCCGGCCGATCTGGTCGCCCTTCCAGAACGGCATGCGGGCCGGCTGCCCCGGCGCCGGCGACACCAGAACCCGGTCGGGCGTGATGTCCTCGATGCGCCACGACGTCGACCCGAGCAGGAAGACGTCGCCGACCCGGGACTCGTAGACCATCTCCTCGTCGAGCTCGCCGACCCGGGCGGCGCGCTCGGCACCGGCGAGGAACACGCCGAACAGGCCCCGGTCGGGGATCGTGCCACCGCTGGTCACCGCCAGCCGCTGGGCGCCCGGCCGACCGGTGAGCTGGTCGGTCGCCCGGTCCCAGACCAGCCGCGGGCGCAGCTCGGCGAACGCGGTCGACGGGTAGCGCCCCGAGAGCATGTCGAGCACCGCGTGCAGGGCGGAGTCGGGCAGCTCGGCGAACGGCGCCGCCCGGCGGACCAGCACCGACAGGTCGCCGACCGACCACGGGTCGAGCGCCACCATCGCGACGACCTGTTGCGCGAGCACGTCGAGCGGATTGCGCGGGTAGCGCAGCTCCTCGATCGCACCCTCGCCCATCCGCTCGGCGACCACCGCGCAGGAGACCAGGTCACCGCGGTGCTTGGGGAAGACCACACCACGGGACACCGCGCCCACCTGGTGGCCGGCCCGGCCGACCCGCTGCAGGCCGGCGGCCACCGACGGCGGCGCCTCGATCTGGATCACCAGGTCGACGGCGCCCATGTCGATGCCCAGCTCCAGGCTGGAGGTGGCGACGACGGCCGGCAGCACGCCGGACTTCAGCGCCTCCTCGGTGTTCTTCCGCTCCTCGCGGGAGACGCTGCCGTGGTGGGCGCGGGCGATCACCGGCGCGGCCCCGGCGGCCGCACCGGACTGCGCCATGATCTCGGCCGGCAGCCGCGCCGACCCACCGGCGGCGATCTCCTCGACCGCCTCCTCGGCGAGCTCGTTGAGCCGCGCGCAGAGCCGCTCGGCGCTGCGTCTGGAGTTGGTGAACACGATCGTGGACCGGTGCCGGGTGATCAGGTCGTAGACCCGCTCCTCGACCGCCGGCCAGATCGACACCCGCCGGGGCGTGCCCAACTCGTCGCCGCCGCCGGGCTCCTCTACCTCGTCGAGCCGGGTCATGTCCTCGACCGGCACCTGGACGCTGACCTCGATCGTCTTCGGCGTCGCCGGCCGCACGACGTCGACCGGCTGCGCGCCGCCGAGAAATTGCGCGACCTCCTGCACGGGCCGCACGGTCGCGGACAGCCCGATGCGCTGGGCAGGCTTGGGCAGAAGCTCGTCGAGCCGCTCGAGGGAAAGCGCCAGGTGCGCACCGCGCTTGGTGGCGGCGACCGCGTGCACCTCGTCGATGATCACGGTCTCGACCCCCCGCAGCGAGTCGCGCGCCGCCGAGGTGAGCAGCAGAAACAGCGACTCCGGGGTGGTGATCAGGATGTCGGGCGGCGTGCGGGCGAACGCGCGCCGCTCGTCAGCGGGCGTGTCGCCGGTGCGCATGCCGACGGTGACGTCGGGCGGCGGCAGCCCGAGCCGCCCGGCCGCGTGCCGGATGCCGGTCAGCGGCGCGCGCAGGTTGCGCTCGACGTCGACGGCCAGCGCCTTGAGGGGGCTGACGTAGAGCACCCGGCACCGCTGCTTGCGGTCGGCCGGCAGCGGCTCGCGGGCCAGCCGGTCGAGCGACCAGAGGAAGGCCGCGAGCGTCTTGCCGGACCCGGTGGGCGCCACGACCAGGGCGTTGCGCCCGGCACCCACCGCCTTCCAGGCACCAGCCTGGGCATCGGTGGGCGCAGCGAAGGCGGCGGCGAACCACTCCCTGGTCGCCGGCGAAAACTGCTCCATCACGTCCACGAGCCAATCGTGCCCGAGGGGTGTGACAGTTCCTAAGGGATGATCTTCAAACCGGTCAAACAGCCGATCAAAGGCATCTTTTCCCGGGTCCGCCATGGTCCGGACCGACGCTCCCGCCGGACACCGCTCCGCTTCGCTCCGCTGCCAGGTCCGCGCTGCCTCGCCCTCGAAAATCGGATGCCGCGCAAGCAGCATTGGTTGAAGCGTGCGCAGCACGCAAGGGTCAGGCGGGTGGGCGGAGGCGGGTGCGGAGGGCGGTCGAGGCCGCGGGCCAGTCTTCGGCGAGCATCGCGTACTGGACCGTGTCGCGCCACGTGCCGTTCGGGCGGATGCGGTGGTGGCGGAGCAGGGCCTCGCGGGCCGCGCCCAACCGGGCGATCGCCGCCTGTGAGCGGTCGTTGCGGATGTCCGTGTGCCAGACCACCCGTTCCGCGCCCAGCGTCTCGAATGCCCGGGTGAGCAGCATCAGCTTGGCCTCCGTGTTGACGCCTGTGCGCCAGGCCGCGCGGCCCAGGAACGTGTGGCCGATCGCGAGCGAGCGCCGGTCCGGCTCCACCTCGTAGTACGACGTCGTGCCCAGCACCTCACCCGTGACGGCCGAGCGCTGCACCCACGGCACCCGCTCCCCGCGGTGCCACGCGGCCAGCGCGTCCGACACGATCGCCGCCATCCCCTCGCGGTCCCGCGGCTGCGCCACCGACAGGTGCGACCAGACCGACGGGTCCGCGGTGGCCTTCAGCAGCTCGTCCACATGCGACAGATCCAGCGGCTCGAGCACGACGTGCGACCCGGCCATCGGCGCGGGGTCCAGCCACGGCGACACGGCAGGACGCAGGTAGGACGGCAACGCCACCGCGACGCCCGCGTCCGGCTCCGGAACCCCGGCGGTCATCCGCAGCGGCACGACACCGGCCCAGTAGGGCAGCCCCAGGTCGTGCGATTCCTCCGACACGCCACCGGTCCGTCGCCGGGCCGAGACCTCCCGCAGCGGCAGCGCCAGCACCGACGTCTCGGCGAGCTCCTTCTTCGACGGCGGCCGGGTCTCCGAGGCGCGCCCGGCGCCGATCTTCTCGACCAGCGCGGTCATCGCCGCCCGCTTCTCCGTCTCGTCGGTGACCAGCGTCGCCACCCCGTGCGCGACCACCGAGCGGTAGTTGGCGCTGTGGTGGAACTGCGACCGCGCCAGGACCAGCCCGTCGAGCAGCGTGACGGTGACGCACACCCGCAGCCCGTCGCCGCGCGCACCGAGCAGCGGCCGCCCGCCGCTGGAGCCGTGCACGAACAGCGTGTCGCCGACCCGCACGTGCAGCGTCGGCAGGACCCGCGGCTCGCCGTCGACCACGAACGCCAGCGCGCAGTGATAGGCCTCGTCGAGCACGGAATGCACGATCTCCGTGTCGTACGCCATCCGGTCGCGGAGCCGTGTGGCGACGGTGCGTTCGGTCGGCGCGTACATATTGCCTCCCCGGCTTTTGTTCTAGTACATTCCTAGAACTGTGACAGCACATTATCAGATCGTCGGCGCCACGGCGGCGGAGATTTCGGCGAGCATCGAGGACGGCGTGCGCACGGGCGCGCTCGCCCCCGGCACCCCGCTGCCGCCGGTCCGCGGCCTGGCCGACGGCCTTGGTGTCAGCGCCGGCACGGTCGCCAAGGCCTACCAGGCGCTGCGCACCCGCGGGGTGATCGAGACCGCCGGCCGCAACGGCACCCGGGTCCGCCCACGCCCGCCGGTCACCGGCGGCCGCGCCGCGCTCGTGGTGCCACCCCCGACGGGCACGCTGGACCTGCTCACCGGCGAGCCCGACCTGCGCCTGCTGCCCCACCTCGGCCGGCAGATCGAAGACCTGGCCGGCACCGACCCGGTCGGCTACAGCCACGGCGGCGTGCTGCCCGAGCTTGCCGAGGCCGCCGCCGCACGCTTCGCGCAGGACGGCGTCGACGCCACGCACCTGACCCTGACCAGCGGCGCCCTCGGCGGCATCGACCGCCTGCTGGCCGCCCACCTGCGCCCCGGCGACAAGGTGGCCGTCGAGGACCCGGGCTGGGCCGCCGTGATCGACCTGGTCGCCGCGCTCGGCCTGGAGGTCGTCGGCGTGCCGGTCGACGACCAGGGCCCGACGCCCGCCGGCACCGAACTGGCGCTCGCGGCCGGCGCCCGCGCGTTCATCGTGACCAGCCGGGCGCACAACCCGACCGGCGCGGCGATCGGCCGGCGCCGCGCCGCCGACCTCCGCCGGGTGCTCGCCGACCACCCCGAGGTGCTGCTGATCGAGGACGACCACTCGGCCGAGCTGTCCACCGTGCCCCTGCACACCCTGGCCAAGGCGACCCGGAGCTGGGCGTTCCTGCGCTCGGTGAGCAAGCCCTACGGCCCTGACCTGCGGCTGGCCGTGCTGGCGGGCGACGCCGCCACGATCGCCCGGGTCGCCGGCCGCATGCGGGTCGGTTCGGGCTGGGTCTCGACGCTGCTGCAACGGGTGGTCGCGGGGCTGTGGGCGGACCCGGCGGTGGCCGAGCAGGTGGCGACGGCGCGGGAGAGCTACGAGCGCCGGCGTGCCGCGCTGCGGGCCGCGCTCGACGCGCACGGCGTGGCCAGCCAGGGTCGCACGGGCATCAACGTGTGGGTGCCGGTCGGCGACGAGACCTCGGTGGTCACCGCGCTGCGCGACGCCGGTTACGCGGTCGCGCCGGGGTCGCTCTACCGGGTGGGCGCACCCGCCGGCATCCGGATCACGATCAGCCGCCTCGACGAGGACGGGATCGAGCCGCTGGCCGCCGCGGTGGCCCGGGCCGTCCGCGGCGCACCGCCGCGGTCGTTCAGCGCCTGAGAAGCGACCCCGGCGGCGTACGCCCGCGAAGAAGGGGTAGAAAGTCCCAATGGCGCCGACGGAACCACCACCCGGGGCAGAACGGTTCATCCCCGACGACGCACGCAGTCTCGATGACCTGAGGCGGGCCGCGCCGGGCTGCCGGGGCTGCGAGCTCTACGAGGACGCGACCCAGGTGGTGTTCGGCCGCGGTGCCGCCGACGCGCGGATCGTGATGGTCGGCGAGCAGCCCGGCGACATCGAGGACACCCACGGGTTGCCGTTCGTCGGCCCGGCCGGTCGCGTGCTGCGCCGGGCGGTCGACGCGGCCGGCATCGACCCGGCGGTCCTCTACATCACGAACGCGGTCAAGCATTTCCGCTTCGTCCGAAGAGGACAGCGCCGGATCCACCAGACCCCGGAACAGCAGCACATCACGGCCTGCCGGCCGTGGCTGGTCTCGGAGTTCGCGCTGCTGCGCCCCGAGGTGGTCGTCGTGCTCGGCGCCACGGCGGCCAAGGCGCTGCTCGGCCCGTCGTTCCGGGTCACCCGCCAGCGCGGTCAGGTGCTGTCGTGGCCGGGCGCGGCGCAGCACCCCGACGATTTCCGGGTCGCACCGGTCGAGGGCGGCGTCGAGGTGCCGCCGGCCAAGCTGGTCGCCACGATCCACCCGTCGGCCGTGCTCCGCGCCGACGACCAGGACATCGCGTTCAACGGCCTGGTCGACGACCTCAAAGTGGTGGCGTCGCTGGTGCGGTGAGGGCCTTGCGGAGCAGGGTCGCGAGCTCGTCCCGCTCCTCGGCGCTGAGGTTGGACAGCGCCGACCGGGCGAACTCGAAGGACTCCTCGAACTCCGCATAGAGGCCGTCGCCGACGATGGTCCGGATGATCTGCCTCGACCGGCGGTCGTGGGGGTGGGTCTGCCGCTGGACGAGATTTCGTGTCTCGAGCCTGGCGATGATCTGGGTGATGTTCGACGCGTCGCATCCCAACTCGTCGGCCAGCTCGCCCATGCCCCGAGGCCGCGTCAGCCGACCGAGCACGCACGCCTGGGCGGCGGTCAGCCCGTGTTTCACCGCAGCCGTTTCGTAGGCACGGTCATAGGCGTCGACGAAGTCGAACATGGCCCGCTCGGTCTCGGTCGACGCGGTGACGGGCCCGGACGGCACAGCCATGGGATCAAATCTACCAACTGCTTGATCCGCTCAAGCATTGATGCGAGCATAATGCTTGAGTCAATCAAGCATCTGCGAGGAGTGGCCATGCCCCAGGACGTGCTCGTGACCGGCGCCCGCGGAAAGACCGGCCGCGAAGTGGTCCGCCAGCTGCACGACCTGACCGTCCGCGCCGGATCGTCCAAACCGGACGCCGCACCGAGCCGCAACGTGCGTCCGGTGGCGTTCGACTGGCACGACCCGGCAACGTGGCCGGCAGCGATCCACGGCGCGGACGCGGTCTACCTGATGCGTCCGGACCTTCCGGACGCCCCGCGGCTCGTCGCCGGCCTGGTCGACCTCAACCCGGAGGCCCACGTCGTGCTGCTGTCCGAGCAGGGAGCGGCCGGGCTCACCCCGGACCACTGGGTGCGCCAGGTCGAAGCCGCGGTCACCGACCGGGCCGCCACCTGGACCCTGCTCCGGCCCTCGTGGTTTCACCAGGTGCTGACCGATCCCCGGTTCTACCGCGACAGCATCCGCGACGACCGGGTCCTCGGGCTGCCCTCCGGCGGCGCGCCCATCGCCTGGGTCGACGCACGGGACATCGCCGCCGTCGCGGTGGCCGCACTGCGCGCGCCCGCCGACCATCAAGGCCAGGCCTACACGCTCACCGGACCCGGCGCGCTGACGGTCGAGGCCGTCGCGGCGGCACTTTCCGCCCGCCTCCCGCAGCCGGTGCGCGCCGACGACCCACCTCGGCAGCAGGCCCTGAACGGCCTTGACCCGTGGACCGCGGACCTCCTCGACGACATCTACGACCGCGTCGAGCGAGGCGAGTTCGGCGAGCTCTCGAACGACGTCGAGAAGGTCACCGGCAGGCAGCCCATCGCTGTGGCGGAGTTCATCGACACGCACCTTGGGCATTGGGTGCGTCGATGAGAGATCGACCCAGGGCGTACGCGCCGAGCAGGTCATCACCCGCATAGGCCACCGCCGCCAGAGAAGCCAGGTGCTCGTCGGCGTTGACCGCCACGGTGAGCGCGCCCAGATACGCGAACAGCGGAGCGTCCGAAAGGGAGTCTCCATAGGCGACACACCGCGACCGCGGCAGCCCGTGCCGGACCAACAGCGAGTCGACGATCCGCACCTTGTCCGCCGGCGTGAGAATGCCCGCGGGGTCGACGGGCGTGGCGAACGGCGGCACGGGGAAACGCGACGCGATCACCTCGTCGACGCCCTCGTCGAGCAGCAGCCGGGCGAAGAAGTCCGGCGACAACGTGATCACGGCCGACCGCTCGCCCCGCGCGCGGATGTCGGCACACACCTCGCGGATCCCCGACAACCACGGGCTGCCGGCATAGACCGTGGCCACGATGTCGAGCGTCAGCGACCGCCAGAGCGCTCGCACGCCCCGCGCGAACCCGACCGTGTCGATCCGACCCGCCGCGAACGCCGCCTCCAGCCCGGCCACCTGCGCGACGGTGCCGGTCGCCGCGGCGATCTGCAGGCTCGCGGACGAGCCGCGCAGCAGCGTTCCGTCCATGTCGAACACGTGCAGGACGGTCATGACAGCAGCTCGCGGGCCGCGGCCAGGAAACGGTCCTCGGCCGCCGCGGCGCCGGGATCCGCGTCGCGCATCGTCGGGAAGTCGTGCAGGAGGCCGGGCTCGCGCCAGTGCCGCACGGGTACGCCGGCGTCGCCCAACCGGGCCGCGTACGCCTCGCCCTCGTCGCGCAGCGGATCGTGCTCGGCGGTGACGATCAGCGCCGGCGGCTGCGCGTGCACGTCGGCGACCAGCAGGTTGACCGCGGCCGACGACCGCACCGCGGCGTCGGGCAGCCACCAGCCGATCCACCGGCGCAGCACGCCCGGGTCCAGGAACGGGTTGTCCGCCTCTGACCGCACGCTCGGTGAGCTCAGCGTCGGGTCGGCGTTCGGGCAGATCAGCAACTGCGCCACCAGGCCCGGCACCCGCAGGGCGGCCAGCGCCGCGATCATGCCGCCGGACGAGTCGCCGGCGACCGCGAGCGGCGCGCCCGTGCCGGCCAGCGAGGTGAGCACGGCCTCCGCGTCGTCCACGGCCGCCGGCCACGGATGCTCCGGAGCCCGCCGGTAGTCGACCGCCACCACGCTCGCGCCGGTCGCGTGGGCGAGCCGCCGCACCTGCGCGTCATGGGTGTCCAGGTCGCCGACCACGAAGCCGCCGCCGTGGAAGAACACGGTGATGGGCGTCGCACCCGACTGGTAAGCCCGCACCGGCACGCCGGCGATCCGGCTGTCCTCGGTGGCCATCGGCGGACCGGGCGTACGCGCGGCCGCCCGCGCCAGCGCACCGGCGCGCAGTGCCGCGACCTCGTCCACCGAACCCACGATAGGTCAGCCGGGGGTGAGGTTGTCCGCCACTTCGCGATCGAGCTCGAACAGCGCGCGCTCCGCGACCGCGCCCAACTGGCTGTCGCCGACCCCGGCCGCCGAGACCTCCAGCACGGCGACGGCACCGCCGGCGGGCTCGTCCTCGACCACCAGCGAGGCCAGCCAGACTCCGTCGCGCCAGGTGGCGGCGAGCCCGGGCGCCATGGCGGCGCGTACCCGGTGCAAACGCTCGGGCAGCCACCCGGGCGACCGCGCCGGATCCGTCGCGGTGTTGTAGACGACCTCAGGCTCGGCCGACATGCCGCGTTCCCGCCTGACTCCCACGACAAGCACCCTACCGCCGTATCGCGGGCGAAACGGTCAGGTCGCCTCGGCCGCCACCTCGCCGCTGCGCCGCAGGTGCTGCCATTTGAGCAGGCCGCCGGTCAGCGCGGTCGCCGCGGCGTGCACCAGCACCAGGTACATCACCTGGCGGTAGACGAGCTGCTGGAGCGGCAGCGCCCAGAGCGGGCGCAGGGGCTCCCGGTCGAGGCGGAACGCGAGGATCGCGGTCACCACCTGGATCACCAGCACCGCGAGCCAGGCGATCAGCGCCTCGACGCGGTCCAGGAAGAACAGGCCGTACACGGCGAGGATGTCGAGCACCGGGGCGAGCAGCGGGAGGGCGATGGAGAACAGCGCGATGAACGGCAGGCCGCGCCGCCCGAACCGGCCCGAGGGGCCCTGCTCGACGAGCGCGCGGCGGTGCCGCCACATCGCCTGCATCGTGCCGTAGCTCCACCGGTAGCGCTGCCGCCAGAGCTGGCCGAGCGTGTTGGGCGCCTCGGTGCGCGCCACCGCGGACTCTTCGTAGACCACGCGCCAGCCGGCCCGGTGGATCGCCATCGTCAGGTCGGTGTCCTCGGCGAGGGTGGCCCGGCTGAGCCCGCCCGCGTCGCGGATCGCCTGCCGGCGGAAGCCGCCGAGCGCGCCGGGAATCGTCGGCATGCAATGCAGCGTGTCGTAGAGGCGCCGGTCCAGGTTGAAGCCGATCACGTACTCGATGTGCTGCCAGGTCCCGATGATCCGGCGCTTGTTGCCGACCTTGACGTTGCCGGCGACCGCGCCCACCCGCGGGTCCGCGAACGGCTGCACGAGCTTGTGGATCGCGTCCGGCGTGACCACGGTGTCGGCGTCGACCATCACCAGCAGGTCGTGCGCCGCCAGCGCGACGCCGGCGTTGAGCGCGGCCGCCTTGCCGCCGCCGGGCACCCGCGCCACCCGGACGTTGGGCAGGCCGAGGCTCTCCACCTCTTCCGCGGTGCCGTCGTCGGACTCGTCGTCGACGACCAGCACCTCGATGCCGGGATGGGTGCCGGTGGCCAGGCTGCGCACGGCCGCGGCGATAGTCTTCCGCTCGTTGTAGGCGGGCACGATGACCGTGACCGGCTCGTCGACCGAAGGACCCCACGACCAGGTGCGGGCGCGCCGCCGGCGGGCATGTCGCACGGCGAAACCGAACAGCACGAGGGTACGGGCGAGCGTCAGCACGCCGACCAGCAGCAGGAGCGCCCAGAGCAGCCGCCCCGTGCCGTCGGCCACCTTGACGGCCCACACCAGCAGCCCGCCGCGGACCTTGTCACCGGCGCCGGCCTTCCCGGGCGCGAGGCCGGGCGTGCTGGCACCGAACGCGCCCTCGACCGTGGTGAACCGGTAGCCCCGCTCGCGCATCATCGGGATGAACCGGTCGAGGGCGGCGACGGTCTGCGAGCGTTCGCCGCCGGCGTCGTGCAGCAGCACCACCGCGCCCCGGCCGTCCTCCGGCGTCGAGCTGCGCACGATCGCGTCGACGCCCGGGCGTGCCCAGTCCCGGCTGTCGGTGTCGTCGAAGACCGAGACCAGGTCCTCCGCGCCGGCCGCCCGGACGACCGACCAGTGCTCGTCGTCGAGCGAGTCGACCCCGCTGGAGTACGGCAGCCGCACCAGCGGAGTCGTGATGCCGGCCGCGTACGCGATCGCCGACCGGGTCTGGCTCAGCTCGAGCCGTTGCCGCCAGCCGGGAAGCCCCGCGAGGTCGGGGTGGGTGAACGTGTGCGCGCCGACCTCGTGCCCCTCGCGGACCATCCGCTCGACGAACTCCGGGTGCCGGCTGGTCTGCGAGCCGATCACGAAGAACGTGGCCGGCACGCCGTGCTTGTGCAGGACGTCGAGCACCTTCGGCGTCCACTGTGGATCGGGGCCGTCGTCGAAGGTGAGCACGATCGTGCGGTCCGGGATGCGATGGCTGGCCGCCTTGCCGCCGCGGGCGTCGACCACCGGGCCACCCTCGCGGACGGCGACGGGCACCGTGTCGCGCGGGCCGGGCTCGCCCTCGTTGTCGGGCGCGAACCGGGAGTTGGCGTACGCGCCGATGGCCAGCAGGTTCGCCAGCACCAGCGTGCCGATCCCGGCCAGGATCCAGCGGCGCCCGGAGAACCGGGGCCGCCTGGGCTCGGGCAGCACGATGTGTTGGGTGTCGCCGATCCGCTGGCCCTCGCGCCAGGTGCCCATCAGCCGGCCTCGACCACCTGGCTCAGCCAGAGCAGGGCCAACAGGACGAGCACGAGCGCGCAGACGGCGTACACGATCCAGCGCAGTCGCCGACCGCGGCGGCCGCTGCGGTCGACGAAGATGGCCTGGGTCAGGTCCGGCAGCGCGATCTTCCGGGTGGCGACGTCAGGCATGTCGGCCCGGCCGCGCGCGGCGCTGCTCCCGCTCGGTCGCGGAGCGTCCAAACGGATCAGGTCGGTGGTTCGCGCCCGACCCACGAATCGATTGCCCATGGCAAAAGCGTAGGAATCCCGCACCGACCCTGCATGATCAACAAGGCTTATGTCCGCATCCTGCGGCGGATCAGGTGGCGAGCGCCTCCGCGACCGCGCGGTCGAGTCCGAGCGCGGCACCCTGCCGGCCCGCCCGGTCGTAGGTGATGTTGCCCAGCTTGCGGCGCAGCGATTCGGCGTCCGGGCCGTCGTCGGGCCACGGCAGCACGTACGCGGCCAGCCAGGTCGCACCCGACGGCGTCTGCAGTGCCTCGGCCGCGGCGGTCAGCCGGACCGCCCGCTCCGGCTCGCCCTGCCGGGCGTCGAGGTCGCCGAGCGCGGCGATGAACAGCGGAGCGCTGTTGGTGTCGCCCTTCCCGTACGCCGCCGACAGCCCGTCGGCCAGGTAGTCGTGCGCCTCGGTGAAGTCACCGCGGGCCATCGAGTTGAGCGCGAGGCTGTAGAGCGCGACCGAGGTGCCCAGCGAGGCTTCGACCTGCTGCGCCGCGACCAGCGCCGCGTGGAACTCGTCGTCGGCGCTGTCGTGGTCGTCCTCGAGAAGCGCGATCGTGCCGAGCTGGCTGTGGTGGATGCTCGCCTGCCAGTCGTCGCCGATCTGCGCCGAGAGTCGGCTCGCCTCCTCGATCAGCGGGCGGGCGCGGTCGAAGTCGTGCTGGACGACCGCGAGGTGGCCGAGCGGTCCGGCGGCCCGCGCGATGCCCTCCATGTCGCCGACCTCGCGCAGGATCAGCAGTGCCCGTTCCAGCCGCGGCCCGCCGCGGGCGAGGTCGCCGCTGGCCAGCGACATCGTGCCGGCCGACAGCAGCGCCCGGCCGTAACCGCGGCGGGTCAGGTACTCGCTCATCTCGAAGATCCGGGTGAGGTAGCGCAGCGCCTCGTCGATGTGGCCGTGCAGCCACCAGAAGACCCAGATCGCCTCGGCGAGCCGCAGCGCGGACTCCGGGTCGTGGTGGTCGAGGAACCAGCCCATCGCCGAGGTCAGGTTGTCGTGCTCGGTCTCCAGCCGGTCCAGCAGCCCGGTCTCGGCGAGCCGGTTGAGGACGCGCTCGACGGACACCGCGAGATTCAGGTAGTGCGCCGCGTGCGACTGGTGCGCCGACTCCCAGTCGGGCCCGTCGCGAAGCTGGTCGAGGGCGAACTCGCGGATGCTGTCGAGCATCCGGAACCGCGGCTCGGCGGCGGGCTTGCTCACCTGCCGCACGAGGCTGCTCTGCACGAGCCCGTCCAGGGAGTCCACGACGTCGTCGACCCAGCTCGGCAGGTCGTCGCCGGCCAGGCCGGTCGCGTCGGCACCGATCGCTTCCGCGGCGTCGAGGGTGAACCCTCCGGTGAACACGGCGAGCCGGCGGAAGAGCCGGCGCTCGCTGAAGCTGAGCAGGTCATAGCTCCAGCCGACGGTGTCGCGCAGCGTGCGCTGCCGGTCCGGCAGGTCGCGCGCGCCGCCGGTGAGCAGCTCGAGCGGGCGACCCATCCGCTGCAGGATGGCCGCCGGCGGCAGCACCCGGACCTTCGCGGCCGCCAGCTCGATCGCCAGCGGCAGCCCTTCCAGCCGGCGGCAGATCTCCACGACGGCCGGCAGGTTGTCCTCGTTGAGGGTGAACGAGCCCGACGCCGCCCGGGCCCGGTCGACGAACAGCCGCACCGCGCCGTAGTGGCCGACCGCGTCGAGCGTGATGTCCCGGTCGGGCGTCGCGAGGGGCTCCAGGGCGAACGCGTGCTCGCCGCTGATCCGGACGGGGGAGCGGCTGGTCACCAGGGCGGTCACGCCCGCCGCGCCGGCGAGGATGTCGGCGAGCACCGGCGCCGCCTCGATCACATGCTCGAAGTTGTCGACCACGAGCAACATCTGTCGGGTACGCAGGAACGCCACGATGTCGGCCAGCGGGCGCCAGGTGCTGGAGGTGCGCAGCCCGAGGGCCCGGGCGACCGCGTCGACCACGAGGTCGGGCGTGTTGACGGTGGACAGCTCGACGTAGCCGACCCCGTCCGGGAACACCGGGCGCAGCCGCTCGGCCAGGTCGGTGGCCAGCCGGGTCTTGCCGACCCCGCCCGGCCCGGTCAGTGTGACGAGCCGCACGTCCTCGTCGGTGAGCAGCTCGGTCAGGGCGGCGGTCTCCAGGTCGCGGTCGAACATCTGGGTGCGCGCGACCGGGATCGCCGCCGGCGGCGCGGTCTCCGGCCCGACGCCGCTCTCCTGGAACCGCTCGGTGAGCAGCACGGCGATGTCGTGCTCGACCAGCCGGCGCAGCTCACGGGCGTCGGTGAAGCGGCGGAACGAGACGTCGGCACTGGACTCGATGTCCTCGATCAGCGCGGCCAGCCTCGGGTCGCGGCGGGGTGCGGGCGTCTTCACGTAGATCAGCCGCGGCATGTCCGCGGCCAGGCGGTACTCATCCTCGATCCCCGAGACCGACGCGCCCGGCTCGATCCAGCCGTAGTCCTCGCCGTACACGCCGACGAAGACGTGGCTCTGCGCGATGGACGAACGGTAGACGTCGCGCGGCGCGTGCGGTCTGGCCCCTTGCTCGAACATCACCGGTGCGAGGTGGAGCCGGAGGACGGCCTCACTCACGGCCGCCCGCTCGGTCGCGAGCTCGTCGAGCGTGGAGCTGACGAAGACCCGCAGTCGCTGATCCGGAGCCAAGGGGTATCACTCCCTATTGGGGCATTTAACATGAAACAGCCTAGCCCCGAGACGCCCGGATGCGGAGATCACAGCGCCCTCCGGTGTGAGTCGGGCGACACCCGCCGCTCCGCGGCTGACGAAGGAGCCAGGGAAATTCGGACAAGTGGGCAGCATCGACCGGTGTCCTCCCGATCGTAAAATTGCCGCGCACTGCAAGCCCGGCCATACGAGAGGACGACATGGCTGTTGCTCTGCACGAGGTGTTCGGCATCAGCAAGACCGTGCGTCCATTGTCCTATGTCGACCGCGGAGCACTCGACGACCGGCTGCGGATGCTGCTCGCACGGGAACGCCATGTCGTGATCCACGGCGACTCGAAGCAGGGCAAGTCCTGGTTGCGCTCGCACGTGCTGGGCGAGGACAGGTCCATCGTCGTGCAGTGCCGGCTCGACACCACCCCCGAGACCGCGCTGGTCGAGGCGCTGGGCGTGCTCGGCATCCATGCGGAGCTGAAGCGCACCGCCGGCAACGCGCTGGAAGGCACGCTGGAGATCAGCAGCACCGCCAACGTGAGCGCCGGGCTGCTCGGCAAGCTGGGGCTCGGCGCCAAGGCGACCGCGAAGAAGGCGAAGTCGGGCCAGGTCGAGACGCAGCCGGTCGGGCGCGCGCCGGCGAACCTGTCCTGGATAGCGGAGGCCCTCGTCGCATCCGAGCGGCGGCTGGTGCTCGAGGACTTCCACTACGTATCCGAGGACAGCCGCAAGTCCTTCGCCTTCATCCTCAAGGCACTGGTCGACCTCGGCGTCTACGCGATCATCATCGGCATCTGGCCGCAGGACAACGTCCTGCCCTACTACAACGGCGACCTCGACGGCCGGGTCGAGGACATCCACCTGACGTGGCATGAGGACGAGCTCACGGATGTCCTCGTGCGGGGCACCGACGCCATGCGCATATCGATGAGTCCGCACCTGCGCCGCAAGCTCGTCGAGGACGCGTACGCCAACGTGGGGCTCCTGCAGAGGCTGACCGAGAAGCTCTGCTTCGAGGAGGGGATGCTGCAACAGCAGTCCAGGCAGGCCTATCTCACCGTCGGAGAGTCCCTGACCCGGGCCCGGGCGGCGGTCGCGGCCGACATGCGTCCGCGCTACGAGGGCTTCGCCGAGAACTTCGTCCTCGGGATGCGCCGGCTCACCGAAGGCCTGGAGGTCTACCGGCACCTGCTCCAGGAACTGACGCTCAGCTCCGACGCGGACCTGCTGGACGGCATCTCGGCGAAGGACCTGCACGACCGGATCACCGCGATCGGCGAGTCGAAGATAACGAGGACTTCGCTCCTGCGGGCGCTCGCGCGCATCGACCGGCTCCAGGCCAAGATGGAGATCAAGCCGATCGTGCTCACGTACAACAGCCACAGCCAGCGGGTCTTCGTCGTCGACCGGTCGTTCCTGTTCTTCCGAAAGTACGGCGACCCGCGGTGGCCCTGGAGCGGCCAGGATTTCGACGCGAGCAACGATCTCGCACAGACCGATCCGCTCGACCTGAACTAGGTTGAGCCTATGGCGCCGAGCCCGAGTCGACACCGGCCCCCGCCCAGGGTGAGCCCGTTCGTCGGTCGGCGGGACGACCTCGACCGGGCGCTGCGCGTAATCCGGCGCAACCTGGACAGTCGCGCCGAGGGCGCCGCCATCCTCGTGCACGGGCCACCCGGCATCGGCAAGACCTCGTTCGCGGTGGAGGTCGCCGAGCAAGCCGCACAGGTCGGCGACATCCCGGTCGTCCTGTACGCCAACCTCGAAGAGGCGCGGGCCACCCCGCAAGGGATGCACGACGCGCTGACCGGCTTCCTGCTCGCCCTCGGCGTGCGGCCCGACGTCGTGCCGGAGTCGATCGGCCAGGGCGCCGCGCTGCTGCGCAGCCTCCTACACGAGCAACCAGCCGTGGTCGTGCTCGACGACGTTCCGGGCGACCTGGACGACAATCCACTGGCGCCGGGTGGCTCGCCGGGCAGCGTCCTGATCATGGCGAGTCGGAGCCGGCCGCGGCTGGTGTCCAGCATGCGTGTCATCGAGCTTTCCGGGCTCGCACCTGACGCGGCGGCGGAAATGTTCACCTCGGTGTCGCTGGGGTCTGTCGATCGGGACACGCTGCTGCGACTGGCCAAGAGCGTGCTCGGCAACCCGCTCGCGATCCGGCTGGCCGGCCTGCACGTAAGGCAGGATCTGGGATCGCTGCCAGACCTGCTCGACGCGGTCGCCCGGCAACGGGGGCCCGCGGCGGAAGCCGTCCTCGACCGGACTCTGGCGCGCCTCGATGACCGCACCGCCCGCGCATTCGGCCAGTTGTCGGTGCTCGGCGGGCCGGACTTCGGGCTGCCGGTGGCCGAAGCGGTGCTCGACCAACCGGGCCAGCGGGTGCGGTCAGTGCTCGACCGTCTGGCCACGCTCGGTCTGCTGGGGCAGCGGGGTGACGGGCGTTACGCCTACGACCATGCCGTCATCCACGAGCGCGCGGTCGCCGCGGGCGACGACGTGGACCAGCGCGTGGCGCGGACCCGAGCGATCGAGTTCTACGCCAACGAGGTGGGTGCGCGGGACGGCGCCCGCCCCGAGAGCGATCCCTGGTTCGAGGTCGAGTCCCGCAACCTGCTGTGGGCGGTGGCCACGGCCGCCGAGGCGGAGATGTTCCGGGCCGTCATCCGCCTCGCCGTCGGGATGTCCGGCCACCTCCGGGCGCGCGGACGCCTCGGCGATCTGCGGGTGGTCCTGGAGCACGCGCTCGTCGCGGGTCGGACGATCGGCGACGAGGCAGCCGTCGCCGACACACTCAGCGAACTCGGTCATCTCTATGCCGACGAACGCGACTACGGCGACGCCCTCGGCGTCTGGACCGAGGCCCTGAATCTCGCCCGCAGCAGGGGCGACCGGCTCGACGAGGCCAACCGGTTGCTGTTGCTCGGTCAGCTGCAGAGCATGCGCGGCGAAGAAGAGGAGGCCATCGGTTCGGTCGAGGAGGCGTTGAGCATCGGCCGGACCCTCGACGACAAGGCCTTAACCGCGGAGGCCTTCGCCGTGCTCGGGCAGATCTACGCCCGCTCGGGTGCGTACGGCGATGCGATCCCGCTGTTCGAGCACGCCCTCACGCTCTTCCGCGAGCTGGGCGAAGCGGCCGGAAGCCCGGTGATGATCGAGCTGGCCAACGTGTACACCGAGGTCGGGCGGTTGGACGAGGCGTCGCCGCTCTACGAGGAGTCCCTCGCCATCCTGCGCTCCCGCGGCGAGCCAGCGAGCGAGGCCCTTGTGCTCGCCCGCCTCGGTGCGCTGTACGACCTGAGAAACGAACACGAGCGCGCGATCAATTACCTCGAACGGAGCCGCTCGATCTTCACGGCGCTGGGTAGCCGGCCGGATCTGGCCCAGGTTCTCCAGACGATCGGATCGGTGGAGATGAACCGTGGGGAGGTCCACAGGGCCCTGGCGGCGTACAACTCGAGCCTTTCGATCGCGACGGACATCGATCTTCCTGAGCTGGTCTGCCGGGTGTCGGTCGACCTCGCGGAGGTCTACGCCGGCCGTGGCGCCTGGTCGGACGCCGTCGACGCGTACCGGCGCGGGATCGCGGCCGGGGTCCGGATCGGCAATCACCACGCCGTCGCGTACGCCAAGATCGGCCTCGGCCTCGTGCTCATCGAGTCGGGCGAGCTCGACAGCGCTGTCGTCGAACTGTCGGACAGCGTGGCGACACTGCGGGAGTTCCAGGAGTACGAGGCGCTGGCGGACGCGTTCCACGCGTTGGGCTCGGCGCTCCTGCTGCGCGGCGCCCTCGGAGAGGCCGAGGCCGCGTTCGAGCAGAGCGCCGCGGTGGGCCGCGACCTCGACGATCCCGCGATCCAGGCGAACGCGCTGATGGGTCTGGCGGCGGTGCTCGGGGCGCAGGGGCAGTGGTACGAGGTGCCGCGCGTCTTCGACGCGGTCACCGGACTGGTCGGGGCGAACGCGGACGCGTATCTCGCCATGGGTGACGTCTACGCCTCGCACGACCGGGCCACCGAAGCCCGGTCGTACTACCGGCAGGCCCTGTCCCGTGCCGCGGACCTCGGCGACGCCGACGCTCGCGCGGCGGCGCGCGAGCGGATCTCGTCGCTGTCCGGGCCCGGCACGTCGGCGGATCAAGGCGGGTCGATCGGGCGGTAAGGAAGAACAGTCGACCGGTGCCTTACGGCATCGCCGCCGAGTCGTTAACCTGCCAGGCATGGACGTGACGGCCGTGCAGCGGCACACCCTGCGGCTGCTGTTCGGCACACAGGTCCTGGCCGGCATCGGCACCACGATCGGCATCGCGGTCGGTGCGCTGCTGGCAGCCCGGATCGGCGGCACGGCCGTCTCCGGCGTGGCGTCCAGCATGATGGTCGTTGGCGCGGCGGCGCTGGCCATTCCGATCAGCAAGATCATGACTGGGTACGGGCGACGCAGCGGTCTGGTGGCCGCGTACGCCGTCGGTCTGGTCGGCTCGGTCCTGGTCGTGCTGGCCACGGCCCTCGACAGCCTGCCGCTGCTGCTGATCGGCTTCGCCGGCTTCGGCGGCGGGTCGGCGGCGAACCTGCAGGCCCGCTACGCCGCGATCGACCTGGCGACACCGGAGCGCCGGGCCCGCCAACTGGCGGTGATCGTCTGGGCGACCACCCTCGGCGCGGTAGCCGCGCCGAACCTGACCTCGCTGGCCGACGAGGCCGGCACCGGCCTCGGCCTGCCGGCGCTGGGCGGCCCGTTCGCGGCGAGCGCGGTGGCCTTCACGATCGCCGCGGTGGTGCTGTTCACGTTCCTGCGCCCCGACCCGCTGCTCACGGCACGCGCCCTGGCACCGGCACAGGGCAACCCGCGACCAACGACCTTGCGCGACGGCTTCCGCGCGGTCTTCGGCAACGCGACGGCACGACTGGGTGTGGCCTCGGTCGCGGTGGGCCACCTGGTGATGGTCGGCGTGATGTCGATGACACCGGTACACATCGACCTGCAATCGGGCCACGGCGACGCCGATGTGTTGCGGATCGTGGGTGTGGTGCTCAGCGTGCACATCGTCGGGATGTACGCGTTCTCACCGCTGGTCGGCTGGCTGGCGGACCGCGTGGGCCGCCGGGCGGTCATCCTCGGCGGTGCTGCGGTCCTGGCAGCGGCGTGCGCGGTGGCGGGCACATCGGGCCATTCGACCCCATGGCTGACGGTAGGCCTGTTCCTGCTGGGCCTGGGCTGGTCCGCGACGATGGTGGCGGGTTCGACGCTGCTGTCGGAGTCGGTGACGGTAGAGGTCAGGGCCGCGGCCCAGGGCCTGTCGGACACCGTGATGGGCGCGGCGGGAGCGGCAGCGGGCGCCCTGAGCGGTGTGGTGGTGGAACTGGCCGGTTATCCAGTCCTGACGCTGCTGGCGGCTACTGCGGTGGTCCCACTTGTCGCGCTAGCGTTACGGCCGTTGCCCACCGGGCCGGCACCTTCTTCCTCCGGCCCGGTCGGGCAATCCCCCACGGACGCGGCGGACCCGATCCCAGACCTGGGCCCGGTCTCAAACCGCTGACCGGCTGACCAGCCGCGAACAAGCCCACCACTCACAAAGCCGGCCCCTTGAGAGGGGC
>NZ_BONC01000055.1 GCF_016862515.1 Asanoa iriomotensis | reverse complement strand
GGGCTCGGCCTCGGCAGCGGGCTCGGCCTCAGCGGCGGGCTCGGCCTCAGCGGCGGGCTCGGCCTCAGCGGCCGGCTCGGCCTCAGCGGCCGGCGAGACCTCAGCGGCCGACGAAACCTTGGCGGCCGCGCCGCCGGAGCCGATGGCCGCGTACACCTCGGGCTGGTTGGTCCGTAGCCACAAGCCGTAGGCCGCCCCAAGCAGACCGATCACCACGAACGCCACCGGGATCGCCCATGCCAGCGCGCTGTCCGGCGCCACGCCCAGCAGCGCGTCGAAGTTGACGACCGCCAGCACCACCACGACCGCAAGCGCGATCAAGGCGACCGCCGGCGCCACCAGCCGGGACCACAGTGACTCGCCGTGGGTCGAGCGGCGGAAGAACAGCAGCACCGCCAGCGCCGTCAGGGTGATCAGGAACAGCACACCCAGGCCGCCTGACGTGCCTCCCCAGAAGAACAGGTGGACCGTCGGCTCCCAGCCGCCGATCGCGTAGATCACGATGACCGCCAGGCCGATCACCGACTGCACCAGCGACGCGTTGCGCGGCGCCTGTGTGGCCGCGCTCGTGCGGCCCAGCGCGACCGGCAGCACCCGCTCCCGGCCCAGCGCGAACATGTACCGCGCGATCGTGTTGTGGAACGAGATCATCGCCGCGGTGATCGAGGTGAAGAACAGCACCTCGCCGATCGTCACCCACGCGTCGCCGAGGTTGGCGCCCGCCAGGCTGAAGATGAGGCCGACGCTCTCGTTCTGGGAACGCTCGACGATCGCGTCCGGGCCCGTCGCCACCGTCATCGCCCACGACGCGAACGTGTAGAGGATCGCGGTCGCACCGACGGCGATGTACGTGGCCGTGCGTACCGTCCGCTTCGGGTCCTTGGCCTCCTCCGAGAAGACCACCGACGCCTCGAAGCCGACGAAGCCCAGCAACGCCAGCACGAGGATCGCGCCGACGCCGTCGCCGAACAGGTTGCCGGGATCGAGCGTCGCCCCGGAGAGGCCGGCGGCCGGGTTGCCCAGGTCCGCGAACGAGTAGATCAGGATGATCAGGACCTCGGCGCACAGCAGCACGGCCAGAACCGTGCCGTTGACGTCGATGCGCAGCACGCCGAGCACGGCGACGACCGCCCAGCAGACCAGGGCGACCACCCACCAGTCCGGGTTGATCCCGAACCACTCGTCGAGCAGCGGACCCGCCGCCGAGCCGATCGCGCCGTAGAGGCCGACCTGCAAGGCGTTGTAGGCGACCAGGGCCACCCACGCCGCGCCCACGCCCGCCGGGCGGCCCACGCCGCGCGAGACGAACGTGTAGAAGGCGCCCGAGTTGGCCATGTGCCGGGCCATCGCGACGTAGCCGACCGAGAACACCGCGAGCAGCAGGCCGACGACCAGGAACGCGATCGGGATGCCGATCAGGCCGGTGGTCGCGAAGCCGGTGGTCACCACGCCGGCGACCACGGTCAGCGGTGTTGCCGCCGACATGACGAAGAAGAGCACCGCGGGTACGCCGAGCCGGCCGGCGGCCAGCGATCCGGTGGGCTGGGCGCCGACGGCGCGAGAGGGAGCGGACATGGCATGCGCCTCCAGAGTGGACATCAACCGAGTGGATATTGATCTCCTTCTCCGGTCGCGTCAAGGACAATGATCGGCATGCTGTCCTCGGAGGTCACGGCCATGGTGACCGCGCGTTACGGGCTCGGGCGTGCGACCAACCCGCCGGTGTACGCGGCGCGCGGCGAGCTGGGCCGCATCTGGCGCCTCGACACCGAGGGCGGCACCTGGGCGGTCAAGGAAGCGCTGGTCCCGGTGCTCGAGGCGGACGCCGCCGCGGACGTGGCCTTCCAGCTCGCGGTTGCGGCAACGGGCGTCCCACTGCCGTCGCCGGTGCGCACGACCGACGGCCAGGTCACGGTGCGTGGTCCTGACGCGGTGCTGCGGGTGTACGAATGGGTCGACCTCGACCCGGCCGCGCCCGACCCGTCCGCCGCCGACCTGGGCGATCTGCTGGCCCGCCTGCACCGGGTGCGACATCCCGCCCGCGGCCCGGTCGGCGAGTGGTTCGCCGCCCCGCTGGGCCCGGCACGCTGGACCGCGCTCGCGGCAAAAGCCGCGAAGGCCAACGCAGAGTGGGCCGGCCCGCTCGACGAGCACCTCCCCGAGCTGATCGCCCTCGACGCCCTCGTCCGCCCGCCCGACCCGGCCAAGGTCCGCACGTGCCACCGCGACCTCAACGCCGACAACGTCCGGCGCGCCACCGGCGGCCACCTGGTCGTGCTGGACTGGGAGAACAGCGGCCCGGCCCAGCCCGAGCGCGAGTTCGCCGCGCTCCTCTGGGAGGTGGGCGACGCCGCGCCCGCAGCGGCTCGCGCTTACGGCGGGCCGCCCCCGGAACGAGAGCACTTCTCGACGGCGATCGCCGTGCAGGGCCACCTGCTCGAGTTCTACGGCACCCGGGCCCTCGACCCGACCAGCCCGGCGGAGGACCGCGACCGCGCCACCGCCCGCCTCGACGCGATGCTGGCGCGCCCCCTCACCGAGAAAGCCATCGCCGAGCTGCGCGACAGCTGAGCAGAAGAAGCGGCCGCCCGCAGGCCCCGATGCCCGCGAGCGGCCGCTGGTCCAACCCCCCCCGCTCAGCCGCCGATCGACAGCCGCAGGTCCACGTCCGCCTTGTCGACGAACGCCACCCGCTGTCCGAACTGGATTTCCACATAGGTCTTCGAACCCTGGATCACCGTCCAGTCACCGGGCGAGGTGCCGGCGAACGTGGTGGCCCGGTAGTACTGCCCCGGCAGCACGGCACCGACCGCATAACGCTGCCCGGCCGAGAGCGTGTACTGCAACGGCGAGATCGCCTGGACCGGCACGCCGGCCGGGTACGCCGCGGCTTCCGGATACGCACGCCCGTACACCGGGATGGTCTCCTTGCCCTGCTTGGGAACGGCGACGAGCCCGAGCTGCCAGTTGGCGGTGGGTGCCGACCGCGGGTTGTGGAACCAGCCCTTCTGGCCGAGGTACCAGATCGCGGTCCAGTCACCGTCGCGGCCGGCGAGCGCGAACGTCTGCCCCGCCGAGGCCCGCGCACCGTGGTCGGAGATGTGCATCGTGGACGGTGACCCGTCGGGGTGCAGGCCGAGGTCGGTCAACAACGGCGCGTCCGGCGACGGCGCGGTCCGCAGCACCAGCGCCGAGGACCCGTGCGGTGTGCACAAGACTCCGGCGGTGACGCAGCCCGTGAACGCCGGCTGGTTGGTGGCATAGTCGGGGTCGATCTGCACGAGCCCGGTCAGCGCGGTCCCGGTGGACCAGAGCGGCGCACCCAACAGGTCGAAGTAGTGCGACCAGTCCCAGTAAGGCCCCGGGTCCCAGTGCATGCCGCGGACGGTCGCCGCCGTGGTGCCGGGCACCGTGTCGTGGCCGAGGATGTGCTGCCGGTTGAGCGGGATGTCGAAGCGCTTGGCCAGGTAGCGGACCAGCTTGGCCGAGGAGCGGTACATCGCCTCGGTGTACCAGCTTCCGTCGGCCGCGAAGCCCTCGTGCTCCAGCCCGATCGAGCGGGCGTTGACGTCCCAGTTGCCGGCGTGCCAGGCGACGTCCTTGCTCTTCACGTGCTGTGCGATGTGCCCGTCGACCGAGCGCAGGGTGTAGTGCCAGCTCACGTACGTCGGGTCCTGCACGAGGTTGAGCGTCGTGGCGTAGGAGCCCTCGGTGTCGTGGATGACGATGTACTCGATCTTCTGCCGCTCCGGGCGCTCGGACAGGTCGTGGTTGCCGTAGGCGCCGGGCGTCGCGCCGTACTGCTCGTAGGGCGCCGGTATCCACTCGCAGGCCACCGTCACCGGGCACTCCAGCCCGTCCGGCCGGCCCGCCTTACGCAGGCCGAGCCGGTCGACCTGGGCTCGCTGGGGCGCCACCGACCGCCCCTCGAGCCGGACCGCCTGACCGTCGTCGGTGGTGCGCGCGGCACCGTCCTGGATGGTCGCGTAGACCTCGTCGGCGAACGCCGTCGCCGCCTCGGTGGTGTCGGCACCGGAGTAGCGCGCCACGGCGCCGTACCAGGCCGCCGGGTCGGCGCTGGTCTCGCCGAGCGCCTGCTGGTACGCGGCGAGCAGCGCGGCACCGCCGCGGATGTTGGTCGTCGGGTCGGTGCGCAGCGTCTCCTTCGCCGCACCGGTCAGGTCGGCGGCGGCGTCGAGGGTCTGCAACGCGGCGGCCGGCGGCGCGGGATCCGGTGCGGTGGCGGGCGGCGCCGGCAACGGGCGGCTCTCGTCACCGCGCGGATCGTCGGCGGCGCCGTCGTGGGTGAGCGAGGAGGTGCGGAGCCCCGCGGCGTCGGTCAGGTGCATCGGGCCGAAGCCGCCGCTCGTGCTCGGCCTGCCGGCGTTGACGTCCCAGCGTGACTCCAGATAGGACACACCGAGCAGGACGCTCTCGGGCACACCGAACTCGTCCGCTGCGGCCGCGTATGCCTGCTGTCGATCCGCCGGCGCGGCGCTCGCCGGCGCCGAGGTCGCCGTGAGTCCCGCGAGCGTGAGGGTGGCCGCGGTGAGGTAGCTGAGGGTTCGTCGCATGTCGCGCCTCCCGGGGGTTGCCTCGGGCCACCATCCTCCATCGATGTCGAGCGCGTCAATACCTGCCACGCCGTGCGCATATTCTGAAAGTAAGTTTCACGGCTAGGCTGCGGTGGTGGATCCGCTGACCATCGCCGCAGGCCAGGCCGCCTGCGTTCCGCTCGACGTGGCGGCCAACGCGGCCACGGCCGCCGACCTGGTCCGGCGCGCCGAGGGCGCCGCCGTGCTCGTGCTGCCTGAGCTCTTCCTGACGGGGTACGACCTGGGCGCGGTCCGCTCGCACGCGCTGTCACCCGGCGACCCGCGCCTGGAGCCGCTGTCCAAGGCGTGCGCGGAGACCGGCACCGCCCTCGTGGTCGGCGCACCGGTGGTGGCCGACGGGCGGGCGCACATCTCCGCTCTGGTGTTCGACCGGTCCGGCGCGCTGGCCGGCCGCTACGACAAGCAGTGCGCGACACCGACCGAGCGGGCGGCCGGCGTCGCGCCCGGGGCGCGTGGCTGCACGATCGAGGTCGACGGCTGGCGGCTGGGGCTGGGCATCTGCGCCGACACCGGCTTCCCGGGCCACGCGCACGCGGCGGCGCTCGACGGCTGCCACGCGTACGTGGTCGGTGCCCTGTTCAGCCCCGGCACCAGCGCGACGCGGCGGGCGACCCAACTGCCGGCCAGGGCCCTGGACAACACGATCTACACGGTGCTGGCAAACCACGTGGGCGCCGCCGGATCGCTCGTCGGCTGCGGCGGCAGCGCGATCTGGAACCCGGACGGCACGCTGCTCATCGACGCGGGCGCGGCCGACCCCGGGGTGGCGATCGGCCGTCTCGACCCCGAGGTGCTCGCGGCGGCCCGCGCCGACCACCCGGTGCTGGCGGAGTCGACCGCGGCGCCGGAGCCGGGACGCTATTCGATCGCCGTGTAGCCCGGGTCGGTGCCGTAGACGAACCGGTCCGGGCGCAGCACCACCATCCCGACCCGGTTGCGGTCGAACCAGGCTTTGAGCAGGCCGTCGGGGTCACCGACCTCGACCACCTCACCGCCAGCCGGCGACGCACCGGGCTTCAGGACGCGGACGAACGTCGCCGGCGGTCCCGACCACGTCGCCGCCGTCTGCGCGGAGACGTCCGGCCCGACCAGGGCGAACCCGGTGCCGAGCACGTCGTCGAGGAGCCGCCGCGATCCGTCCACCGTCACGAACGGCTGCGGGAACATCACGCCGACCGGTCCCTTGCGGACCCCGCCCGCCAGGAAACCCGCGCGCAAGGTCGGCAGCGGCTTGAACTCGAAGTGGCGCACGAAGCGGCGTACCCGCGGAATGGTCTGGATCGTCCGCAGCGCGGCGTCGCGCAGGGCCGCGGCCCACCGCTTGCGGACCAGGAAGACCCGGCCGAGCCGGACGCTCGTGGTCGCCATCTCCTCGGTGTGCGGGCGGCGCTCGGTCTCGTAGGTGTCCAGCAACGCGTCGCTGCCGTGCCCCTGGATGACCATCGCGAGCTTCCAGGTCAGGTTGGCGGCGTCGCGCAGGCCGCTGCACAGGCCCTGCCCGAGGAACGGCGGCATCTGGTGCGCGGCGTCGCCGAGGAGGAACACCCGCCCGTCGCGCCAGCGCTCGGCGACGACATGGTGGAACGTGTAGACGACCGCCCGGGTGACCCGCATCCGCGCCGGGTCGACGAAGCGGGCCGCGAGCCGGTCGATCGTCTCCGGACTGGTCATCTCGTCGACCGACTCGCCGTCCTGGAGCATGAACTCGAAGCGGTGCGTGCCGATCGCGCCGGGGGAGACGAACCCGGGTCGGCGCCAGTCGCAGACGAACTGGGTCTCCGGCACCCGCACGGCCTCCGGCGGGACGTCGGCGGTGACGGCCAGCCAGGGCTCGGCGTACGAGGTGCCGACCAGCTTGATGCCCGCCTCGACCCGGATGGCGCTGCGGGCGCCGTCGCAGCCGAGCGCGTAGCCCGCTCGCACCGTGGTGTGCCGCCCGGAGTCGACGTCCCGCAGCACGACGGTGACGCCGTCCGCGTCCTGGGTGAGCTCGACCAGCTCCGTCGCGGTGCGCAGCTCGACGTGCGAGAAGCGGTCGAACCCCTTGCGCAGCGCCTCCTCCAGGATCGGCTGGTCGAAGAAGTGCAGCGGTTCGGCGCCGAGCCCGAAGTCGATCTCGTCGAGGGCGATGGTGGCGAACGGGCGGGCGGAGGCGCCGACGTACTCCACGATGGTCGGCGCGTACATGTCGGCCGCGACCTCGTCCCGCAGGCCCGCGAGCTGGTAGATCCGCAGCGCCTCGTCGTCGCAGGAGAACGCGCGCGGCTGGCGGTGCGGCGCGGTACCGCGCTCGACGACGAGCGTGCGCACGCCGTGGCGGCCGAGCAGGTTGGCGGTCAGCGCGCCGACGGGGCCGCAGCCGATCACGACGACATCCACATCGAAGGGTGAAGACATGGTTGTCGACGGAACCAGGGGCGCGTGGAGGTCGCGTGGAGGTCGGCCTCCACGGGATCTCCACGGCCGTCCGGTGTGCTTGATGGCGTCGAGGCGGTGGGCGTGTCCGGAGAAAGCTGGGGGGCTTGGCCGCGCCCGCCGCCACGCTCGCTATGTGAACCGCCCCACCAGCAGGTTCGCATCCTGTGCCTCGGCGAGGGCGGCGCCGGCGTCCAGGTCGGTCGCGTCGTCGCGGGCCAGGCCGCGGATGCGCAGGAGTTCTGCCCTCATGACCTGTTCCCCGACCACGTCGGCCGCTGCGAGCGCGGTGTCGGCCAGCACGGCCGCTGTCGCCCGGTCGCCGGCGGTCAGGCACGCGTCGGCCATCGCCGCCGTCGTGACCGTCCGGGTGGAGCGCAGCCCGTGCGCGTAGATGGCGTCCGCGGCGGCGCTCATCGCATCGCGCCGGTCGAGGTCGCCGGCGGCGACCGCGACCCATTCCGCGAGGAACTGGCCGGTCGTGGTGAAGTGCGCGATGTCCTGCCGGTCGCCGATCTCGCGACACCAGTCGGCGGCGGCCTTGCCGGCGACCGCGTCGCGTTCCTGCATGGCCCGCCAACCGGTGAACAAGGCGACATTTCCCCGGGCGTACGGATCGTCGGTGCGCTCGGCCAGGTCCCACGCGGCGGCGAGGTCCGCGCGGGCGCCCGCCGCGTCGCCCCGCAAGGAACGCACCAGCGCGCGGAAGTTCAACGGCGACAACGGTGGTGTACGCCCGACCTGCGCGGCCAGCGTCCTCTCCGGAACCAGGCGCAGGCGCGCGATCGACCGGCTGAGCGCCGCCTCGGCCGCTTCGAGCCGGCCGGTGAAGTAGCGGACCGCCCCGAGCAGGTAGTGGCCGGCGGCGTCCAGGAGGGGGTCACCGTCCGCTCGGGACAGTCGGGTGGCGAGGTCGTCGGCGATGCCGAACTCGGCCCGGTTGGCGGCGAGCTCGCCGAGCGTCCACAGTGCTGCCCGGACGTCGGCGTCCGGGCCCACCAGGGTGAGCAGCTCCCGGGCGCGCACGCAGGCCCGGTCGACCGCGTCGCTGCCGACGCCGACGGTGATCTGCAGCAGGGCGGTCCGGTGGAGCTGCACGCCCAGCTCGGCCTCCGCCGAACCGTCCCGCGCCAACAGGTCGGCGGCCCGGCCGAGGTGGGCCAGGGCGTCCTCGTACGCGAGCCGCCGGGTGGCGTCTTGGGCCGCGGTCAGCGTCCAGCGCAGGTGGTCGTCGCCGCGACCCAGGCCGCGCGCCTGCCCGTAATGGTGTGCCAGCTCGGCCGGCGCGAGCGCGGCGCCGCCCTCGGCCGCGTCGGCGAGCCGGGCGTGCAGCAGGGCCCGGCGCGACGGTGCCAGCTCGGCGTAGCCGACCTCGGCGAACAGCGGATGCCGCATCCGGACCACGCCCGGGCCGGCGTCGGCGACCAGGTGGGCAGTCGCCGGCTCGGCAAGGAGGCCCGCTACCTCGGTCACGTTCTTGTCGGCGGCGGCCGCGAGCAGCTCCAGGTCGAGCTCCCGGCCGGCGACGCAGAGCAGGTCGAGGCACTCGCGTTCGTTGGGCTCGAGCGCGTCGAGCCGGGTCCGGGCCATGTCCCGGACGCTGGGCGGTGCGGCGTCGTCGGGTGCGGCGAGCAGCTCCGTGAGGAAGAACGGGTTGCCGCCGGTTCGGGCGCGCAGCCGGGCGACGGCGCCGGCGTCCGGCGCCACACCGGTGCGCCGCATGAGATCGGCCACCGCGTCGGCGTCGAGGCCGGCCGGTTCGAGTTGGCGGGCTCCGGCGAGGCGGGCCAGGTCGGTGAGGGCCGTGACGACGTCGGGCAGGTGGCCGTAGGGTCGCAGGGTCGCCACCACGAGGATGCGCGAGTCGGCGAGGTTGGCCGCCAGGAACCGCAGCAGCAGGAGCGAGTCGAGGTCGGCCGCGTGCAGGTCGTCGAGCACGATGACCAGTCCGGCCGGGCGGGCGACCGCGCGGACCAGCGACGAGACGGCCTCGTAGGTGTGGAACCGGGCGGCGGGATCGTGGTCGCCGGCCGCGGCCGGCCCGGCGGCGAACCCGACCAGCGCCGCGGCGGCACCGGACTCGCCGGCCTGCGGCAGGGCGGCGAGCGCGCGGACGACCTGCGACCAGAGCCAGAACGGCGGTGCCTGGCCGAGGTCGGGACAACGACCCCAGACGACGGGTACGCCGGACGCCGCGGCGCGGTCGGCGACGGCGGACGCGAGGCTCGTCTTGCCGATGCCCGGTTCACCGACGATCGCGGCGATCCGGCCGGCGCCGTCAAGGGCTGTGGAGAGCAGGTCGGCGAGTGCGGCCAGCTCGGCGGCCCGCCCTACCAACTTCGCTTGACTGATCGGCGCCGCAGCCACGACCACCGGGGGCCCGGGCACGGCCTGCTCGAGGATCTGCCGGTGCAGGTCGCGCAGCTCTTGGGAAGGCTCGACGCCGTAGTGCTCCGCGAGGTGGCGGCGGCCTTCGTCGAAGGCGGCCAGGGCGGCGGTCTGCTGCCCCGACCGGTAGAGCGCCAGCATGAGCCGGCCACGGGCCGCCTCCCGCTCCGGATGCTCGGTGACGAACCGGCGCAACGCCGGCAGCACGGCGGCGTGCCGGCCGGCCGCGATCGCCGCGGCGTGCCAGCCCTCCTCGACCGTGTGGCGGCCCTCGACCAGGCGGGCGGTCTCGGCCCGCAGCGCCGCGAGGTCGCCGGCCGCGACCTGGTCGCCCCGCCACAGGCTCAGCGCGTCCAGGAACGCCCGCTCCGCGGTCTGCGCCGCACCGTCGGCCAGGGCACGGCTCCCGGCGTCGGCCAGCGCCTCGAACCGGGCCAGGTCGACGGCATCGGCGGGCACGCACAGCTCGTAGCCGCCGGACCGCGCGCGCAGCAGCCGCCACTCTCCGCCGGCGCGCTCCGGTTCGAGGGCCCGGCGCAGCCCCGCGACGTAGGTGCGAAGCGTGACCTGTGCGCTGGCCGGCGGCGCGCCGTCCCAGAGCGCGTCGGCCAACCAGTCGGAGCTGAGCAGGACGTTGGCGCGGAACAGCAGGATCGTCAGCAGGTCGCGCTGTCGGGGACCGCCGACCGCGACGGGCGATCCGTCGCGCAGCACCTGCAACGGCCCCAGGACACCGAACCGCATCAGTCGTGGGTACGGCGGGCGAGCAGGAGCGTGGTCTCGATGGCCAACGGCACCTCGTCGTCGAAGACATCTGTCAATGCCGCAACCAACGCCTGCTGGTCCGGCGGCGGCAGCGTGCGGAACTGTGACCGGGTCTGCGTCAGGCCCAGGTAGTCGGCTGCCGGCACGGTCCGTCGCGTGCGGTAATGCCGGCTCGTGAAGTGCGCGAACGCCGGTTGGACGGACAGTTCGCTGCCGGGCCAGCGCTGCCACGCCTGGTCCTGTCCCACGGGCTCGTCGTGCACGACCACGGTCGGCGCGTGCTCCGCGATCACGCGCAGCATGTTGTCGCGGAGGGTGGGCTCGTCGACGCGTTCGCTGTGCCAGAACAGCGCGATGGCGGCGCCAGGTGCGAGCGCGTCGGCGGCCAGCGACCACCGCGTCTGCGGCACGGTCCAGTGCCACGCCTCGGCGCTGAACAGCAGCCCGAACCGCTCGGCTGGGCGGAACTCCTCGAAGGCGCCGCGCACGACCTCGACGCCGGCGCCGGCGCGACGGCTGAGCGCGTCGGCCATCGCGTCGTCCGGCTCGACGGCGACGACGGGCACGCCCCGTGTGGCGAACGGGATGGTGGCGCGCCCGGTGCCCGCACCGACCTCCAACGCCCGCCTGCCGTCGAGCCGGCTGTAGGCCAGGACGTCGTCGATCAAGGCGGCGGGATAGGGCTGGCGAACGCGGTCATAAAGGTCGACAACCTCCCCGAAGACCCGACCGGCGTTGCGCTGCTCCACCCAGGCAGCTTACGAAACAGCGGTCTCGACCGGCATCGTCCTGCCCGCCGGGACGCCGCTGCGATCGGCCCACGCCGACTGGGAAATGCGCGTACCCACTGATGGGCGGCTGACGGCCGGTCCCGGACCGGGACCGGCCGTGACCCGGGTTCAGCCGGCGGTGCAGGAGCGGATCTGGGCTCGGCCGCCGCTGTTGCCGTTGAACATCGTGGTGAAGCCGAACGTGTTGCCGCTGCCGTTCGATCGCATGGTCAGGACGCTGGCGGTGCTGTCGAGGCTCGCGGTGCCGTTCCAGGTGGTGACGATGCGCTGGGGCTGGGTGACGGCGACGACGACGGTCCAGGAGGTGGCGCCGCTGACCGTGACGCTGGTGTTGTAGCGGTCGCCCCAGACGTTCGGGTAGGACGCCGACGCCGTGCAGGTGCCGCCGCCGGGCGGCGGGTTGCCGCCGCCGTCGGGTGCGACCGCGCCGCCGGTCGACGGGGAGATCATCCCGGGGCAGAGGTTGCGGCTGGTCAGGTTGGCCATGATCTGGGGGATCGCGCTGCGGGTGTTGGCGATGCCGTCGTGCATGAGGATGATCTGACCCGCCTGGAGACGGCTGGCGTTCGACACGATCTGGCTGACGC
This sequence comes from Asanoa iriomotensis, assembly GCF_016862515.1. Taxonomy (GTDB): domain Bacteria; phylum Actinomycetota; class Actinomycetes; order Mycobacteriales; family Micromonosporaceae; genus Asanoa; species Asanoa iriomotensis. Next base: position 42,122 of record NZ_BONC01000055.1, on the reverse strand, counting down.
TGGCGCCGTTCCAGTCCTGGGAGTCCACGTCCCAGATGATCTGCCGCAGCCCGAGCGACGAGGCCACGGACTGGAGGGTGCCGTTGGTCTCGCCGTACGGCGGCCGGAACAGTTGCGGCCGTACACCCGTCGCGGACTGGATCGCGGAGTTGGTCTGCGACAGGTCGGACTGCATCTGCGCCTGCGTCATCGTGGTCATGTGCGCGTGGTTCCAGCTGTGGTTGCCCACCCACATGCCGGCCGCCACCTGCTGCTGCGCGGCGGACCGGTTGTTCTGCGCGTTCTGACCGGTGTTGAACATGGTGGCGCGCACGCCGTTGCTCTGGAGCACGGAGAGCAACGATCCGGTGCTGCCGGTCGGACCGTCGTCGAAGGTCAGTCCGACGTAGCCGTTACAGGTGGCGGCGCTGGCCGGCGTGGCAGCGACGCCACCGAGGGCGATCGCGGCCACGACGACGGCGAGCCGGACTGTTGCGCGGGCAAGGGACATACCGAGGTCCTCCTTCGGTGTCTGCCGCTCGGCCCGCGGTGTGACGTTTCATCGATTTGAATGGATCGACCGCCACGCCGTCAACAACTTCCGGAAACTTCCGGTCAGCCGTCCCGCCGGGCGTGCAGGGAGAGCCATTCCCGGTGCGACGAGGTGCGGCTGACCTCACGCACCGCGAACCCGGCGGCCGCCAGCAGCGTGGTGAGCGCGGGCTCCCGGTGGTAGGTGAACCAGCGGCGCAGCTCAGAGCCGTAGTTCCCGGCGACCTCCCAGCCGGCGCCGTCACCCTCCGCAACACTCAGGTAGAGCGCCCCGCCGGGTCGCACGACACGGGCGAACTCGGCCAGCACCGCGGGCACGTCGGGCCGAGGCAGATGCAGCAGCGCGGCCTGACACCAGACGGCGTCGACCGACCCGGTGCGCAGCGGGAGGTGGCGCATGTCGGCCTGCGCCCGACCCGGCAGCCCACCGGCGCGCAACTGGCCGAGCGACAGATCGAACCCGACCACCCGGAAGCCACGCTCGCGCAGGAGGGCGACCTCCCTGCCGGGTCCGCACCCGATGTCGACGACCCGGCTACCGGCCGCCAGAGCGCCGCCGAGCGTGTCGAGCTCGCGCAGAAGCCTCGCGTCCACCGCCGTGGCGCGCCGCGCGTACTCCGTCGATATCAGGTCGTACGTCTGCCGCGTCTCGTTCACGTTCCGCGCCCTTCCCGCACCTCGAAAGCCACCATCAGTGGTTGTTGCCGCTCTCCTTCCTCGGTCCGGTAACGGAGGTCGATCATGGCGATCGACTGGCTGCCCGGCGCCTTGACCGCGAACTCGAACATGATGAAACGTCGGTAATCGGTGGGGCCCGTCAGCGTCGCACCGACCAGGTCCTGCGACGGGCGGGTATGCGGATCCAGCTCCCCGTCGCCATCCCAACCGAGCAGTGCGCCGCCGCCGAAATCGCGCCGGGCGTAGATCCGCGCCCCGCGCAGGGTGAGGCCGGGCGCGCCACGCGTCACGCGTACACCGGTGATCGTGATCGTCTGCCCGTCTCCGACGCTCGGCAGTTCGGTCCCGAACATCACCGTGTCCCCGACGTGGATGTCCATGGCCCGGATCTGCCCGGCGGAGTGGTCTGGGTTGGTGATGAGGTGGCCGGCCCACACGCCGTCGCTCGAGACCACGGCGGCGACCGCCACCAGGCACACGGCGACCAAGGCGGTCCGCGTGGCAGCTCGTGCGTTTCCGATGGCTGAGGATCGCATGTTTTGCCACGCCTAACATGACCCGAATGACAGTTGACCTTTTCGCCGGGATTTCGGTCCGGGACTTCGGGGCGGCGCTGGAGTGGTACGAGCGGTTGCTCGGTGCACCGCCGTCCTTCCTCCCGAACGACGTCGAGGCCGTCTGGGAGCTGGCCGAGCACCGGTTCCTCTACATCGAACGCCGGCCCGAGCACGCTGGGCACGGGCTCAGCACGGTGTTCGTCGACGACATCGAGGGGCGCGTCGCGGGCATCGCCGCGCGTGGGCTGCGCCCAGCCCTCGACGAGACCTACGAGAACGGCGTGCGCAAGGTGACCTATCGCGACCCGGAAGGCAACGAGGTCGGCTTCGGTGGCATCCCGGGCCAGGGCGACCCCGCCGCCTGAGGCCGCCTACCATCGTCCCCGGACCCGACCGTCGGTGAACCGTGGGAGTGCGAAACGATGGAGACCCTGGAGTTCCAGGCCGAGGCGCGCCAGCTTCTGCAGTTGATGATCCATTCGATCTATTCGAACAAGGACATCTTCCTGCGTGAGCTGATCTCGAACGCCTCCGACGCGTTGGACAAGCTGCGGCTCGCGGTGCTCCAGGACGGCGTCGAGGGTGACACCGGCGACCTGCGGATCGAGCTCGAAGCCGACGCCGAGGCGCGGACGCTGACCGTGCGGGACAACGGCATCGGCATGACCCGCGACGAGGTCGTCGAGCTGATCGGCACGATCGCCCGCTCCGGCACCGCCGAGCTGCTGCGGCGGCTCAAGGACGCCAAGGGCGACACGGACCTGATCGGCCAGTTCGGGGTCGGCTTCTACTCGACCTTCATGGTCGCCGACAAGGTCACCCTGGTCACCCGCAAGGCCGGCACCGAGGGCCACGGCACCCGCTGGGAGTCGGCGGGGGAGGGCACCTTCACGATCGACGACGCGCCGGACGCGCCCGTCGGCACCGCGGTCACCGTGCACCTGCGGCCCGCGGACGAGGAGGACGCGCTCTTCGACTACACCGCGGACCGGAAGATCCGCGAGATCGTCAAGCGCTACTCCGACTTCATCGCGTTCCCGATCAGGATGGGCGACGAGACGCTCAACTCGATGAAGGCACTGTGGGCCCGGCCCCGCAGCGAGGTCTCCGACGACGAGTACCACCAGTTCTACAAGCACATCAGCCACGACTGGGTGGACCCGCTCGAGACCATCAACCTCAAAGCCGAAGGCACCTTCGAGTACGAGGCCCTGCTGTTCATCCCGTCGCAGGCGCCGTACGACCTCTTCCAGCGCGACGCCCGCCGCGGCCTGCAGCTCTACGTCAAGCGCGTGTTCATCATGGACGACAGCAAGGAGCTGATCCCGGACTACCTGCGCTTCGTCAAGGGCGTCGTGGACGCGGCCGACCTGTCGCTCAACGTCTCGCGCGAGATCCTGCAGCAGGACCGCCAGATCCAGCTGATCCGGCGCCGCCTGGTCAAGAAGGTCCTCTCGACGATCAAGGACCTGCGGGCCAACGAGCCGGAGAAGTACGCGACGTTCTGGCGCGAGTTCGGCCGGGCGCTCAAGGAGGGCCTGCTCAACGACCCGGACAACCAGAAGGCGATCCTCGACGTCGCCACCTTCGCCTCCACGGCCGGCGCTGACCCGACGACGCTGTCGGACTACATCGCACGGATGAAAGAGGGTCAGGACGCGATCTACTACCTGACCGGCGACTCGCGTACGCAGGTCGAGAACTCACCGCACATGGAGGCGTTCCAGGCCCAGGGTCGCGAGGTCCTGATCCTGACCGACCCGGTGGACGAGATCTGGGTGGAGGCGGTCCCGGACTACGAGGGCCACAAGCTGCAGTCGATCGCCCGCGGCGACGTCGACCTGCCCAATCCCGAGACGGAAACCCCGGGCGACTTCGCGCCGCTGGTCGACTACCTCAAGGAGACGCTGGCGGCGCAGGTCAAGGACGTCCGCCTGTCGCACCGCCTGACCACGTCGGCGGCCTGCCTGGTCAGCGACACCGACGACATGGCGCCGGCGCTGGAGAAGATGTACCGGGCGATGGGCCAGGAACCGCCGCGGGTGAAGCGCATCCTGGAGCTCAACCCGAGCCACCCGCTGGTCGAGGGGTTGCGCGCGGCGCACGAGCGGCAGCCGGACGACCCGACCCTCCCGGACACGGCAGAACTGCTGCACGGAACGGCCCTGCTCGCCGAGGGCGGCGACCTGGACGACCCGGCCCGCTTCGCCAAGCTCCTCGCGGACCGCCTCGCCCGCACGATCTAGCCGCAGGTCCGCACCGGACGGGGGTTGTGACCTGGGTTACACCCGCTCATGGGAGGTGTTGCCGGCTCGTCTGTTGTTGTCACGAGCCCGGTAGCACCCGAATGAGGTGGTGGAGATGAAACGAAGCTGGACCCGCGCCCTGGTGACACTGACAGCGACGATCGCTGTGGTGCTTGCGGTCGGCGCAACACCGGCCCACGCGGCCCCCATCAGTCTGGTCAACCAGCACACGCATCGTTGCCTGGCCGACAGCTTCACGAACAACCTGCAGGTGCTCCCTTGCAGGTTCCCCGACTCGACGCAGAACTGGGAGCTCGGCTGGTCGGTCGCGGGCTACGTCCAGCTGAAGAACGCACACACCAAGCGGTGCATCGAGGACAGTTTCAAGTACGGCCTGAAGACGGTTGCCTGTGACGCCTTCCCCGCCGATCCCACGCAGATGTGGGATGAGGAAACCGACCCGTACGACGGCTACTACAGGTTCCGAAACTCGCACACCGAGAGGTGCATAGCTGACAGTTACGCCGGCGGGCTGGAGGTCCTTCCCTGCAACCGCACGGTGCTCACCCAGCTATGGCGATAGTGCGCATCTAGGCGCCGCCCGATCACGCCCTGATCGGGCGGCGGCCGCCGAGGGTGCTTTCGCGGGTGACCAGCCGGAACGGCGGCTGCACGTCGTACGGCGGCCCCACCGGCGTCCCTTCGATCCGGGCCACGAGCCGCCGCACAGCCAACCGTCCGATGTGTTCTTTGTCCGGGGCGATGGTGGTCAGCGTCGGATTGCTGAAGCGCCCGTCCTCGATGTCGTCGATGCCGATCACCGCCACGTCGTCCGGGATCCGCAACCCTGCCTCCACCACCGCGCGGATGGCGCCGATCGCGACCAGGTCGTTGTAGGCGAACACCGCGTCCGGTGGCTGTGTGCGTGCCAGCAGGTCCCGCATCGCCAGCAGGCCGTCCGCACGGCCGAACGCGGTGGTCGGTGCCGCCAGTGCCGGGTCCCACGGCAGGCCCGCGCCCGCCAGCGCCTCCCGGTAGCCACGCAGCCGCAAGTGGGCCGACTGCCGGTGGTCGCCGGCCTGCGCGCCGATGAACGCGATGCGGTAGCGGTCCAGCGACACCAGATGCTGCACCGCGACGTGGCTCGCGGCGATGTTGTCGATGGCGATGTGGTCGTGCGGCACGTCGTAGACGCCCTCACCGATCAATACCATCGGCGTGGTCGGCGGGCTCGCCAGCACCTCCTCGCGGGAAACCGCCACCGGGCTGAAGATGAGGCCGTCGAAGATCTGCCGGCGGGAGTTGTCGATCATGAGGACCTCGCGCTCGTACGCGCCGGCGGTGTCCTCCATCACCAGCGTGTAGCCCAGCCCCGCGGCCTCGCGGATCGCCGCACCGGCCAGCTCCGCGAAGTACGGGTTGTCGAACTCAGGGATCGCCAGCGCGATGATGCCGCTGCGGCCGAGCCGCAGGTGCCGGGCGCTCAGGTTGGGCGCGTAGCCCAGCTCGTCGATCGCCGACTGCACCCGCTGCCGGGTCTCCTCGCCCACCGGCCGGTAGCCGTTGACCACATTGGACACCGTCGACAGCGAGACGCCGGCCCGCGCCGCGATGTCCTTGAGGCTCACGCCCACGTACGCACTCCCTCGATCACCGCAGCCGGCGGATCCGGCTGAGACAGCTCTGCGTCACCACCACCACGACCAGGAAGGCGCCGCTGACCACCGACTGGTCGACGAAACCCTTGGTGCGGTCACTAGTTACGTTATTCCCGGACGAAGCAAGCAGAATCGCCACCTTGCCGGTGCCACCGGTGGCCTTGATCGCGTCGGCGGCGCGCTTGCCCTGCTCGAAGAAGTTCGAGCCGAGGAACGCCACGTAGTCCTTGCACGCCGTCGCGTTGACCTTGCGTCGCGGATCGACCGTGCCGTCGTGTCGATCTCCTCTTGCGCGTTGGCGGGCGGTGCAATGGAGACGCAGATATTGATGTATGCCCATTGACTGACGAGTCCGTCGGGCTCTATAACGTTATACAGCCGGTCATCGATGTCTACAAGGCATCGACCGAAACCGTTTCGGCCTCTAGAGATCACGGAGCAGGTATGAAACCGTCCCGTCGTACCTCTGTCGTCGCTCTCCTGGGCTTGGTCGTGGGTATGCTCGCGGTGCCGAGCGCCGCACAGGGCGCACCGGCCAAGCCGCCGCCACTGACCACCCCGTGGACGGCGCAGGCGCTCAACGGCACCCCGCTGCCGGAATATCCGCGCCCACAGCTGACCCGGCCCGACTGGCAGAACCTCAACGGCGAGTGGCAATTGCGCCAGTCGGCCACCGACGACGCACCGCAGTTCAACACCAACCTGCCGGAGCGGGTCAACGTGCCGTTCCCGGTCGAATCAGCGCTGTCCGGGGTGATGCGCGCGCCCGGCGACAACCGGAACTATCTGTTCTACCGGCGGACCTTCACCGTGCCGGCGTCGTGGGCCGGGCGGCGGGTGCAGCTCAACTTCGGCGCCGTCGACTACCAGGCGACCGTGTGGGTCAACGGCCAGCAGGTCGGCGGGCACACGGGTGGCTATGACGCGTTCACGTTCGACATCACCGACCGCCTGAACGGCGGCACCAACGAGCTGGTCGTGAAGGTCTGGGATCCGAGCGACACCCGGCAGAACGGGAGCCTGCCGCCGATCGGCAAGCAGACCAAGACGCCCGACGGGATCTTCTACACGCCAAGCTCGGGCATCTGGCAGACGGTGTGGCTGGAGCCGACCCCGGCCGCGTCGATCAGCTCGGTCGACCTGTACCCGAACCCTTCCAACAACACGATTCGGGTACGCGTGTTCACGCGCGGCTCCGTCTCGGGCTTCTCGGTGCTGGCCGAGGCCATGAACGGGTCCACTGTGGTCGGATCCGCCACCGGTGGGTTCGCGGAGTTCTCCGTGCCCGTGCCGAACGCGCGGCGGTGGTCGCCGGACGATCCGTTCCTCTACAACCTTCGCGTCTCGCTGCGGAACGGCTCGGGCGCCCTCGTGGACCAGACCATGCACTACTTCGGCATGCGGGAGATCACCACGGGCCTGGTCAACGGGGTACGGCGGCCGTTGCTGAACGGCCAGTTCGTCTTCCAGACCGGCACCCTGGACCAGGGCTACTGGCCGGACGGCGTCTACACCGCGCCCACCGACGCCGCGCTCGCCTTCGACCTGCAGAAGCACAAGGACCTGGGCTTCAACATGGTGCGCAAGCACATCAAGGTGGAGCCGCAGCGCTGGTTCTACCACGCGGACCGGCTGGGTCTGCTGGTCTGGCAGGACGTGCCGTCACTGACCGCACAGAACATCGACCCGAACGCGGCGCAACAGGCCCAGTTCGAGGCGGAGGCCACCGAGATCGTCAACGAACACCGCTCGTCGCCGTCGGTCGTCGCCTACACGGTCTACAACGAGGGCTGGGGCGAGCGGACGCTGGCCGACACGCAACGGGTCGGTGCCGGGGTGAAGGCGCTGGATCCCTCCCGGCTCGTCAACGTCCACAGTGGCTACAACTGCTGCCAGTCGCTGGGCAACCCCGGCAACGGCGACATCGACGACTGGCACGTGTATCTCGGCCCGGACTCTCCGCTGGCGTCGTCGCGGATCGCGGTGCTGGGCGAGTTCGGCGGGCTGGGCCTGCACACGCCGGGCCACGAGTGGAGCCCGAGCGGCAACTTCTTCGCGTACGAGTGGCAGGCGAACGCGACGGCTCTGACCGACCGTTACGTGGGGTTGGTCGCCGGTGTCCAGAACCTGATGCTGGGCCGTGGCCTGTCGGCGGCGATCTACACGGAGATCACCGACCTGGAGGGAGAGCTGAACGGCTTCGTCACGTACGACCGCCAGGTGGTGAAGATGGACCAGAACCGCGTGCGGGCGGCCAACCAGGCGCTGATCGCGGCGTCGCGCGCGCTGCCGGCGCTGTCACCGACCACGCTGCCGGTCAACCAACGGCGGTCGCTCCAGGTGACGACGCCGGGCTACACGAACCGGTACCTCCGGCACCAGAACAGCCTGGCCTACACCGAGGTGGTGACGGCGTCGTCGCCGGCGTTGCTGAAGAACGACGCGACGTACACGATCCGTCCTGGTCTGGCCGATGCCTCCTGCTACTCGTTCGAGTCGGTCAACTTCCCGGGCCAGTTCCTGCGGCACGCCAACTCCCGCGTGCAGAACTCGCCGAACGACGGCTCGGCCCTGCTCCGCGCGGACGCCACCTGGTGCGCCCGGACGGCTCTGACCGGCTCGGGCGTCTCCCTGGAGTCGTGGAACTTCCGCGGCTCGTACCTCCGCCACTACAACTCGGAGGTCTGGCTGTCGAACGGCGCGGGCGGCGCGGCCTACAACTCGCCTTCGCTGTGGACGGCCGACAGCACATGGAACATCGCGTCACCCTGGGCGCCGTAGTTCGGCGGCGCCGCACCACCTACCGGGCCGGGCCGAACTCCAGCTTGACCGTGTGGGTCAGCTCGTCGCGCAGCTCGCCGTCGACGCCGAGGGAGATCGTGCCCTCCTCGGTCACCGCGAACGTCAACTCGACCGAGCTGCTGTCCATGACCATCCGCTCGGGACCGTCGGCGGCCGCGCCGATGATCCGGCGGATGGTCTCGATGGCCTCGACGAGCACGCGGGAGACCTCGCCGGTGCGCACCTCGTGCTCGTCCGGCTCCGGCGGGACGAGGGTGACCGTGATGGTGTGCGTGTCCGTGCGGGCCACCTTGGCACCGAGGCTCAGCTTCAGCCCGATGACCGGCACGCGGAAGTCGATCTTCCCGCCCCCGCTGCTGGCCGCGACGACGTTGAGGGTGAGCTGGGCCGACCGGACCACCAGGTCCCGCGAGGTACTACCGCTGACGTTGGCGGTCTTGACAGCGTTCTGAATCTCGGTCACAAGCTCTTCGGCAGGGACGGTTCCTTGGAAGGGCTTCATGGCGTTCCTCCGGATCGGGACATGGCGGCGGGGTCGCCGAAGATGGTGTACGCCAGCCACGTGGGGTCGGCGCTGTCCGACTCCCGCAGGGACTTCCGCGCGGCGAAGGCCGCCTCACCCAGCGGCACGGTCCGCAGGCGGGCGTAGAAGTCCTCGGCGAACCGCCCCGCCGGCTCGCTGCGCACGTCCCACAGCGTGCCGACGAACGCACCGGCGCCGGCCTTCATGAACTGGCTCGCGAACCCCATCATGTCGGTGTAGCGCGGCACGTCGGCGGCGCTCGTGCAGGCGTTGAGGAAGACCAGCGGTGCACGTTCACGCAGAGCCTCCGCCACGACAGCGGTGTTGAGCAGGTCGGGTACGAAGGCCCCGCCGTTCATCCCGATCGCGGAGCCCGCCGCCGCGTCGAACGCGTTGTGACACGCGAAGTGCAGCAGACCCGCGTCGCCGGACTCGATCAGCCCGAGGAGCTGCTCGAGGTCGACGATGGTCCGGCCGTCTTCGGGCACGCCGAGCACGCTCCGGATCCGCTCGACCTCGACGTCCGCGTTCGAGGGCGCACCCGGTGGCACGACGAAGCGGGCGTCGGTGAGGCCGATGTGCGGCGACCGGTGCCGGTGCATCCGCCGGAGCACAGGGAACTGCTCCACCAGGAACCCGTAGTCGTGGGTCGCGGACTTCGGGTAGACCATCTCCCAGGGCACGGCGTCCATCGTGGACGCGATGGTGAACATGGTGATCCGGTCCCGGATCGACCAGAACTGCTCCTGCAGCTCACGCGGGATCATCGCGTCCCACAGGCCGACGCCCAGGTTGCGCATCAGCGAGACCGCGTTCGGGGCCGTGTAGCCGCTGGCCCGCGCACCACGCGCGATCCGGCCCAGGGCGTCGCGGGCCCGCTGCACCGCGGCGGCCGGGTCCTCGGTGAGCTTGTCACCGGGGACGGTGTCGAAGAGGTCGTCGCCGGCCAGCAGTTGGAACATGTACTGGCCGTTGTTGACCAGGACCTGCAGGGTCGCCTCACCCTGGCGGCCGGACAGTGCGGGCAGGTCCGCGGCGTGGGCGCCGCTGTCGACGACCGCCGTGTCGCGACCGATCGACACCTGGAGCTCGAGCGCACCGACGTAGGTGCCGCCGGCCCAGGCCGTGACGGTGAGCGGGTGCAGCCCGACGTCGGTCGACCGGAGCGCGAACCGGACGGGCGCCGAGTCACCCACCGGCGGCACCAGGAGCCGCTGTTGCACGGGCCCGACGGGCGCGAGCCCGGCCCGCGATTCCAGAACGACGGTCAGCTCCGCACCACCCGGGGGTACGTCGAACGCGGCGAGCGCGCTGGCGAACGGTCCCAGGTTCGGGGAGTCCTCCAGCACGACCCGCACGATGAGACTGATCTCGTCGCCGAGCGGCGCCCGTGCGGGAATGCTCCCGGTCAGCAGCCGCTTCGCCGAACCACCGGACGACTGCGGCGGCGTGCTCTGCTGTGTGACCGTGGCGGGCCAGTACCGACCCGGACTCAGATCCAGCGGCGGTGTGCCCCAGTCGTCGGGCGGATGCAAAGGCAACGCGCCCACGGGCTCCGCGTCCACGGGGACGACCGGGCGGCTGCTCTCCCTCGGCGCGATGCGGGCCAGGTAGGCCTCGACCAGCGCTTCGTGGTCCCCACCCGTCAGGTGTCCGGAGAATCTCCGCCCGTCGATCTCGATCGTGACGTCGGTGGGCTGGCGTCGCAGCCAGGAGGCGATCACCCGCACCAGGAGGCGGATGCCCGCCGCGGAAGGTTTGATCGCAAGCGCCAGCCCGGCGACCGCTGCCGCCGGGCCGGACCGCTGCGCCGGCGGCGGCACCATGAGGCGGATGGTCGTCGCGTCGATGTCGGAGGCGAGCAACTCGGCCCGCAGATCGCCGATCATCCCGGCCAGCCGCGGCTTGTCGGCGTCAGCCGCGACGATCAACGGGACCTGAAAGGCGTCGGACATCGGTCCAGGCTAGCCGCTGGAGGACGGTGTGGAGGGTCGCAGCAGGACCAGTTCGTGGCCCACGCCGACCAGCAGCCCGCCGGCCGGGCCGGGTGCGACCGCGCGGACCGCGCCGGGCAACTGGTAGGTGGTCAGCGCGGTCAGCGAGAACGGGTCGCACAGGGCGACGATGCCGTCGTCGTCGCCGAGCGTCAGTGCCGGACGGCCGCCAGCGGTCGCCCAGGCCATGGCGTTCACGCGGCCGTGCGACGCCATACGGGTGGCGACCGTGTCGCCGGTGGCGATGTCGTGCACGTGGATCGTCGATCCGGTGTCGACGGACGCTACGAACGGGCGCCCGTCGACGAGCGCGCACGCCACGGCCGTGACCCGGGATCCGTGCCGCGCGAGCGTGGTGAGGGTCGAGGCACGTGCTGGCTCGCCGGTGAGGATGCGGCGCCGGACCGTGCCGTCCGTGCCGCCGCTGACGACGGCCAGGCCCGCCGCGGTCGGCATTCCGCCCACCGCGGTCAGGACGTGGCCGCCGGCCTCGGCGACCATCGACGTCTGCCAGGTGCGCAGATTCCAGATCCGCAAGGTGTCGTCACCGGTCGTCGCGACCGCGACCGGATCGCCGTCGTGGACGACGGCCGCGACCGCGATCGTGCCGCCCTGGCGGCGGCCGTGTTCCGGGCGCAGCGCGGTGCGCCGCAGCGGGCGCAGGAGCGCCAGGTCCCAGGCCTCGAGCCCGTCGGGACCGGCGACCACCGCGATGGCGCGGCCCGCCACGTCGGCGGTGACGATCCCCGTCGCCGCCGTGGTGCGCGGCACCGCGGTGGCGAGGCTGTGCCCGGTGTCCGCGTCCCAGAACCGCAGCGTGCGATCGGCCGCGCTGGTGATCGCCACCGTCCGGCCCGCGGCGGGCACGCAGGCGACGGCCGTGACGTCGTTGTGGTGTGCCGTGCTCGGCCCGGCTAGGGGGTCGTGGATCCGCAGCCGCCGGTCGTCGCCGGCCGACACGATCCGGATCTCACCGTCGGACCTGACGAGGTCGACCGCCCACACCTTGTCCCTGTGCCCGGAGAGGACGGCGGCGCAGCGCCCGGCCGACAGGTCCCAGAGCCGGACCGTACCGTCGAGGCTCGCGGACGCGGCCATCGGACGTCCGTCCACATATCCGGCCGCGATCCCCTGCACCGAGTCGGTGTGCCCGTGCAGTTCGCGGGTCAACCCGCGGTCCACCAGGTCGTACACCCGCACGACCCCGTCGGCGGAGGCCAGCACCGCGACCTTCGCACCGTCCACCGACGTGCACCGGACGTCCCAGACCCGGTGGCGCGCCACCGGGAAGGACCGCACGAGACGGGACCGGCCGAGGTCCCAGATCCGCAGGTCGCCGTCGTCGCCGATGGACACCGCGATGTCGTTGCCCGCCAGGGTGTTGCAGGTGACCGCCCAGACGGCCCGTTCATGACTCCCGACGAAGTGGATCTTGCCGGTCGCCAGGTCGATCCGGAACACCCTGCCCATACCGTCCCCGAAAACAGCGTCCGGGCGTTTGCCGACCATGCCGCAGGCGACCGACCACACGGACACCGAGTAGTGGCGCAGTCTTCTGACGGACTCTCCGGACGTCAGGTCCCAGACCACGATCTCCCCGCCGCTGCCCACCGACACCGCTGTCGGGCGGCCGCCGACGTCGACGCAGGCCACCCCCGTGACCCGGTCGCTCTGTGCGCCCAAGGTTCTGACACGTGCACCGGTGGACACATCCCAGACCGCGACCGATCCGTCGACATCGCCGGTCACAGCGATGGCGCGACCCTCCAACTCGCCACCGGCGACCGCCCACAGCTTCGCTCCGGACGTGTTCGTGTCGATCGTCGAGAGGTCCCACACGCGTACCGTGCGGTCCGTGTTGCCGGTGACCGCGACCGGCCGGTGGTCCAGCTTGGTCGTGGCCACCGTCGTGACCCGCCCGGTGTGACCGGTCAACGTGCTCAGATGCGTGCCGTCGCGGAGATCCCACAGCCGCACGGTCCGGTCGGTGCCGCCGGTGACAGCGACCGGCCGGCCGTCGATCTCGGTCGTGGCGACCGCCCAGACGCGATGGGTGTGACCCGCGAGCACCCGCCCCCACGGTGTGCTCAGCTCACCGTCGTCCTGCCGGGCGAGGGTCCACAGCCGCACCGTGCGGTCTCGGCCGCCGGTGACGGCGACCGCCTGACCGTCGATCACCGTGCAGGCCACCGCCGTCACCCGGCCGATGTGTCCGCTCAGCCGCCCGATCGCGGCCTCGTGCCGGTCGAGCAGCCAGACCAGGCCGGTGCCGTCCCAGCCCACGGTCACCGCGACGGCCCGACGGTCGATGGTCGTGCACGCGACCGAACGCACCGACCGGGTGTGGCCATGCAGGATCCCGATGCATCGCTCGGCGGGCGCCTCCGCACGGGTCGACACGTCCCAGACCCGCACAGTGCGATCGGCGCTGCCCGTCACCACGACGGGCCGGCCGTCGATCTCCGTGCAGGCAGCCGACCAGACCCGGTCCCAGTGGCCCCGCAGCTCGATGATCTCGTCTCCGGTGCGCAGGTCCCACATCACCACGTCGCCGTACGCGTGTGTGCTGAACGCGACCGGGCGTCCCTCGACCACAGCGCAGGAGACCGACGCCACCTCGCCGTGCCGTGCTTTCAGCCGCCTGAGCGGAACCTCGGCCGCGAGGTCGAAGACGGTCAATAGGTGGCCGTCCGCGACCACCACGACCGGCCTGCCGTCGACCTCGGCGCAGGCGACGGCGTTGAGTGCCGAGTTGGCGCGGGCCAGGACGCCGTGGAGCGCGGCCGAGGTCAGCCCGTTCGTCGCCCAGCGCGGCACGAGGTCGGCCACGGACTCCGCGACCCGCGGTGGGTCGGCCGCCCGGAGCCGCACCGCGTCGACCGCCAGGAGCTGCCGCCGGCGCTGCGTCGCCACGTCCCGGTGCAGGTGTGCGGACGTCTGGTAGACCCGGGCCCACACCTTGGCATCGCGCTCGGTCACCCTCCGCAGCGCCGGGATCAACGTGTCGGCGGCGGCGTGCACGAGGAACTCGCGGTCGCCGGCCAGGTCGTCGACCACACCCGCGGCGGCGGCGTGGGTGGCGAGATTGCGCAAGGTGTACGGGTGCGCGTGCGCCCAGTCCAGCGCGAAGTCCGGCGTCCGCGGCGCCTGGGCGGTCAGCACGTCGACGAACGCGCGGTGGCTGGCCGCCGGGTCGGCGCCTTCGCGGAGGTACTCCGCCATCGCCACGTGGTAGAGCCGGTAGACCGAGCGCCCGCGCTCCTCGGTCTCGGCGACGTATGACCAGGCGGCCCGGCGCAGCCACAGCAGGTCCTCGTCGGTGTAGCGGCGGCCACTGAGCCGGGACGCCAGCGGTGCCCAGACGTCCTCCCACGGCAGTCCCTGCCCCTGCGCGAACGCCAGCGGCAACAGCAGGTCCCGCGCCCGCGCCGCATGCTCGCCGAGCCGGGCGAGGTCGCGCGCCATCGCGTCGCCCGGCAGCTTCGGCAGGCTCGACCGCCAGGCCACGTCGTCCGGATCGGGGACTTTCTCGCTCGTGGCCAGGATCCGGCTCGTGATGCCGGCGACCAGGAACGAGTTGCCGGCGGCCGAGACGACGGCGTCCGCGATCGCGCGGACCACCTTGGCTCCGGCGCCCGGGTACGGGCTGTCCGGCGCCGACCGCAGCAGCGCCCGCACCGTGTACTCGTGGATCGCGGACGGATCGGCGTAGTCCCGGTCGAGATCGACGTGTTCCGCACCCGGGATCAGGCCGAGCAGGTGCGGCCGGGTGCCCAGCAGCAGCCGGACCTTCCCGGCGCCCTTCTCGACCAGCGGCCGCAACAACTTCGTGATCAGCCCGTGCGGGTCGATCGCCTCCTCGAGCGCGTCGACCAGCAGGACGTGCGGGCGCTCGCGGTCCGGCAGCCGTGCCAGGAACGTGCCCACAGTGCCGGCGTCCACCTCGAGGGCGGCGGAGATGGTGGCCAGCACCTCGTCGACCGCCAGGCCGCCCGCGTAGACGGCGGCGTCGATGGCACCGACCGGTGGCACGGCAGTGGCCGGCAGGCGCAGGCTGTCGACCGGGACGGTCGGGCGGCGCTCCGCGTTGGACAGCGCGGCGAGCAGGCCGAGCACGGCGGTCTTGCCCGAGCCGGGGCCGCCGGTCACCACCATCGCCCTGGGCCCGGACGCGGTCGTCAACCAGGTCGTCAGGTCCGTGAGCGCCGCGTGCCGGCCGGTGAACCACCAGCCGTCGCCCTGGCTCGCCCGGGTGCGGGCCAGGAACCGCTCCTGGTAGTCACGCTCGCTGCGCGCCGCCCGGTCCTGCCACTCGACGACCTGGGCGACGTGCCGGTCCACGTCGTTGGCCCGCGCGTCGTCCGCCTGACCGCGGTTGGGGTTCGGGAAGAACGCGGGAACGGCACCCGAGAGCCCGACGCTGTTCCAGCTCACCCGCTGGTGCGGCGGCCGCGCCGGGTCCACGTTCATGCTCTGCACGAGCGCGCCCATGTCGAGCGCCGCGGGAGACACGCCGGCCGTCGCCTCCGCCGTGACGGCGTTGCGCAACAGCGCCGGGAACGCGTTGGGCGCGGCGGCCTCGTTGGGCCGGGCCGAGGCCAGCACGACGAAGCCGGCGTTGGGTATCGACCCCCACCGCTGCGCGAACCGCTGCACCGCGGCGGCGGTGAGGTCGTGCCCGCCCTGGCCCGAGTAGCAGGTGTCCAGCATGAGCAGCACGCGGCGCACGCGGGTGCCGAGCAGCATCGCGCGCGCGACGTCGACGGTCGGCAGCGCCGTGACCGGGTTGTCGGGGTCGGTGTCCGAGAGCATGAGCACGTGCTCGAAACCGGCCTCGTCGAGCACCTCGCCGTGGGTGGCCAGGTAGACGGCGACGAGGTCGTCCTCGGTGCGTTCGGGCGAGCGGCAGAACTCGTTGAGGCGTACGCGGAGCTGGTCCTTGGTGGGGTCGAGCCCGAGGTCGGCGACGTGCGTGTAGCCCAACCGGCCGGTGAACAGGTCCACCACCTGGTTGCGCGACTCGACCAGCTCCGGCCGGTCGAGGTCCGGCGCGTGCGGGAAACGGGTCACCGCCGTCGCGATCAGGTAGCGGCGGCCACCACCGTCCGAGTCGCCCACGACCCTCCTATCCGGCCCGGACGCCCGCGGCCACCGCGGCACCGGTCTCGGCGGCATTCAGGTAGCGGGCGACCGCGTGCGCGCTCGATCCATTGTGGATAATGTGGCAGCGCACCGCCGGACCGAACGGCCCGCGCAGGTCCTTGACCAGAGCCACCACGTCGCCGGCGTCGGCGATGTTGTGCCACGCGAGGTCGCCGGCGCCGGGCCATCGACCGAGCCCGCCGTCTGGCGCGGGCCTGAGCCGCTCGAAGATCACATTCGCGATGCCGAGCGGGGAACCGAGCGTGACCAGGACGCGCACCGGGTGGCCGGCCAGGGCACACAGCGTCTCGTAAGCGGCCACCGACCCCAGCGAGTGCGCCACCACGACCGCGGTGTCGGGTCCGATCACGGCCCGCAGCCGCTGGCCGACCTGCTCACGCACGCCGTCGTCGCCGAAGTAGCGACTCACCTGCTTCAGGTCGGCGATCATCATCCGCGTGGACAGCCCGGCGAAGAACCGCGAACCGCTCAGCGCCCGCAGGGCCGCCTGCACCGACGCTGGTGTGCGGCCGAGGGTCCGCGCCGCCGGCGGCACCACCGCCGGGTCGCCCTCGGCGGCCGCCGCCCACCACAGCATGAGCAGTGCGGCCTCGTCGGCGGTCACGTCGGCGGCGGTGTAGGGCGGCGGGGCGACACCCGACAGCGGCCGACCCGGCGGGCGAAACAGGTCACCATAGAACGCGGCGGCGACGTCCTCGCGTTGGACCAGGCCCGCGGCCTGGGCAAGCGTCAACCCATCCTGCAGCGGCGGCAGCCACGCGGCGAGCATCGACTCCGGCCCCGAGTATTGCTGCCCGATCCCGTGAACCAACACGACGCGTGCCACGTGGCGGGCCTCCCTGGGGTCATACCGCGAGCACCCATTGTCACCCCGCGTGCGGCCAACGCCTAGATCGCCCGGGCGAGCCGGCCCGACCCCCGTAGTGTTCCGCCACCGTGGCCCAACGGTTTGACGTCAAGATCTCGACGGCCACGAGTCCGGTGGCGGTGAAGCCGTCCTCTACACCTACGGCCCCGACGCCAACCGACTCTTCGCCGCGATGGAGCCGCAGCTGCGAGCCTTCCCGGCCAGGCCGGCCCACGCCACTCTCCGCTTCGGCGAACCGGATGACCCCGCCGCCATCGAACAACGCATCGACCTCTGACCCGACCGTGCCGCACCCGTAGGCTACGACGGTGGTTAGGAGGTTCGGCAGCCGGATGCCACGACCGGTCGTGATCGGTCTTGCCCTCTACACGCTGCGATTCGTCGTCTACCCGATTGCCAGTGATCTATGGGCAGCCGCACAGGGAACGCTGCCTGCGGGATACGCGCGTTGGCCGGTGACCTGGGTCGCGATCGACGTGCTGGTCGCGGGTTCGTTCGCAGCGCTCGCCGTCGGGCTCTGGCGGGGAAATTCGGTCGCGCGGGCGCTGGTTCTGGTGCTGGTCGCCTTCAACCTCGCATCCGGCGTCATCTTCTTCTCCGCGTTCACCGGCTGGTGGATTCTGTCGATGCTGGGCCAGACAGCCGTTGCCGTCGCCATCGCCGTGCTACTGACGAGACCGGCGGCGCGGTCCTGGTTCGCACGGTCGACCCCGGCACCGGCCACATCCACCTGAACTCGCCAGTGCCGCAGCCGCCAAGCGGAAGATGAGTCTGACTTCCCCCGCGTCAATACGGGCGGTAGAAGAAGAGTGACCAGACGAGTGGGGCCGCGGCGAGCGGCGCCAGGGCCAGGGCCAGGAGGCGTAGCCACGTCGGGAGCTTGGTGCGCATCGCCACGATCGCGGCGGCCAGGACGTACGCGCACGACAGCAGTGCCGACGGGAGGACCGCCCACGGGTCGGCGCCGCACTTCGACGGGTCGTCCACGAACGGTGGTCGGCACGGCTCGGAAGGTGCCATCGACAGCAACAGCCCGACTGCGGACAGGCAACCGATCGGTAGCAGCGGCAACGCCAACACCGCGAGTGCGACGTTCACGCCGACCCGCGGCGGCCCCGCCGGGGCCGCGCCCCCGCCTGGCGTCACTCACATCACCGTCCCGCCCGCCTCGTTGGACCACAGCATCCACCAGCAGCCTGGAAGGTTGCTTAAGGGGGCGCGCGACAATGTGGAGGGTCAGCCGTGCAACGGCGCCGGACCCAACCGGCCCCAGGCCACGAAGACCGCCAGGGCCAGGTAGAGCAGGTCCGGCGCGATCGTGGCCCGCTCCCCGCGGCGCAACCGCATGATGGCCGCTCCGGTGAACAGCAGCGCGACGCAGATCGCCGTCACCGGCACCAGCACCGGCGCGATGTCCAGGACCGCGGGCAGGATCAGGCCCGCCGCGGCCAGGATCTCGAGGGCGCCGATCGCCCGGAGGGCGCCGGGGCTGAAGTCCATGACCCATTCGGCGGCGCGCCCGACGGCGGCCATCCGCTCCCGCGGCACGTACATCTTCGATGTGCTGACCAGCAGCACGGCGGCCAGGATTCCGGTGACGATCCACAAGGCGAGGTTCATGTCAAACACAGACGAAGGAGCCTCACGCCCCATGAACGGCCGTAACCCAGGTCACAGCGCGGTCCGACCGGGGCGGCCGGGTGAGCCCGGATCCGCACACCGAGACAGCTAGGCTGTTCGTTGAACCACACCGTGCGAGCAGGGAGATCCCATGTCCGACGAAGAGAGCACCGCGCCGGACGAGGTCGCGGAGGAGGAGACCCCGACCTTCGCCAACCGGGCCGAGCGCCGGGCCAAGGGCAAGGCCAAGGGCAAGGGCGCCCCGACCCACCAGCAGCGTGCGGGGGGCTTCACCGGCAAGGGCGGCTCATACCAGCCGCCGCGCAACTACGGCAGCCGCCGCAGCGGTTAAGGTCGCGGCAACGGCCGGGACGATCCAGAGCCGTCCGCGTACGACGTCGCGCGCGAGACCCCCGACCACGCGTCCACCTCGTCGATGACCGATGCCAGGTGGGCGCGGATGCCGTCGACGGCGTCCGGACCGAGCGGCAGCCGCAACGGCGGCTTCGATGCCGCGAGCGCTTCGAGGATCGCCGCCGCGGCCAGCGCCGGATCGCCCTCCTGCGTGCCGTGCGAGGCCGCCAGGAACGCCCGGGTGGCGCCGACCGTCGACGCGTACGCGGGGATCTGCTCGCTGTCCACCATCCGCGAGCCGAGCAGCCCCGTCCGGAAGTTGCCGGGCTCGACGATCAGCACCCTGATCCCCAGCGGCGCCACCTCGGCCGCGAGCGCCTCCGAGTAACCCTCCAGGGCGAACTTCGTCCCGCAGTACGCCGAGAAGCCGGCGTTGCCGACCACCCCACCGTAGGACGACATCTGCACGATCGCCCCCGACCGCCGCGCGCGCATGCCGGGCAGCACCGCGCGCACGAGGGCCGCCGGGCCGAAGACGTGCACCTCGAACAGCGACCGCAGCGCGGCGTCCGTGGTCTCCTCGGCCGCGCCCACCTGGCCCCGCCCGGCGTTGTTGACCAGCACGTCGATCCGCCCGTACCGCGCCTCGACGTCGGCCACCACGGCCGGAACGGCGGCGGGATCGGTGACGTCCAGGGCGACCGCCTCGACCCGGTCGGGGTGTGCCGCGACGAGGGGTGCCAGCGCGTCGACCCGGCGCGAGGTCGCCACGACCACGTGCCCGGCGTCGGCCGCGGCCGTCGCGAGCGCGTGTCCGAGGCCGCTGCCGGCGCCGGTGATCAGCCATACGTTCATGACCACCACGCTGCCCCCGGTCCAGGCCTCCGTCCAAGACCCGTTGTGATAACCAGGAGGCATGACCATCGCCGACGTGCACCTGCGCGACCTGCGCTATTTCGTCGCGGTCGCGGAGCACCTGCACTTCACCCGGGCCGCCGAGGCCCTTTACGTCAGCCAGCCGGCCCTCTCCAAGCAGATCCACGCGCTGGAGTCGCAGCTGCGGGCGCCGCTGTTCGAGCGGGACCGGCGGACGGTGCGGCTGACCGCGGCCGGCGAGGCGCTGCTGCCGGGCGCCCGGGCGGTGCTGAGCGCGTGGTCCGCCGCCGAGGCGGACGTGGCCGTGGCCACGGCACAGGAGGCGCGAACGTTGGTGGTCGGCATGAGCACGGGCGTGGGACGGTCGCTGTTGCCGGCGGTACGCGCGCGGTTCGCGGCCGCCGCCCCCGACGCCGACCTGCGCCTCCGCCAGGTGCCGTGGAGCGACCCGACCGGCGGGCTGGCGGCGACCGGCGAGGCCGCGTCCGACGCGGCGTTCGTCTGGCTGCCGCTGCCGGACCTGGAGCGTTTCGCGTACGCACCGGTCGCGACCGAGGACCGCCTGGTCGCCTTGGCCGCGGCGCACCCGCGGGCGGCCGAGGACGAGATCGCGTTCGCGGACCTGCTCGACGAGCCGTTCCTGGCCCTGCCGGCGCAGGCCGGCCCGCTCCGCGACTTCTGGCTGGCGCTGGACGAGCGCGGCGGGCGGCCGCCCAGGATCGGGGGAGAAGTGTCCACATCGGAGGAGACCGCCGAGTCGGTCTCGGCCGGCCTCGGCGTGGTGCTGCTCGCCGCCGGCAACGCGGCGCTGTTCCAGCGCCCCGACATCGCGCTGCGCCCGGTGACCGGCCTGCCGCCGGCCCGGCTGGTGCTGGCCTGGCGGCAAGGTGACGACCGGCCGCTGCTGCGCGCGTTGCGCACCGCGGTCGCCCAGGCCACCGGTTCCTCATAGCCGTCGGTTATGGACACAGGTCTTGGACGCCCGCGCCGGCGGGCACCCAGGATCGCCGCATGCGACCAGCCCTCATCGCCGCAACCCTGACCCTCTTCCTCGCCACCGGATGCGACACCGGACCGGCACCGGGGCCCGACGAAGCGACCCAGCCGGCGGCCAGCCAGCCGGTCGACCAGGCCCGCGCCGAGACCGTGGCCCAGCGCTTCGCCGAGGCCGCCAACGCCGGCGACCGCACGGCCGTCACGGCCCTGTTCGCGCCCGACGCCCGCTTCGACAGCGTCGGCCGCATCTACCCGGACCGCACCGCGATCATAGACACCTTCCTCGGGCCCGAGGTGCTCGACGCGGGTGGCCGCTACGCGCCCGGCGAACAGCGCTGGGAGGGAGACCGGCTGGTCGTCAGTTACACCTTCACGACGCGCTCGGGCGGTCAGGAGCGCTTCACGTACGCGTACCTGATCCAGGACGGCCTGATCCGCGACGTGGTCGGCCGATACGTCAGGTGATGGGCGAGCGGGGCCGGCCGAGCGCGGCGGTGGCCGCGAGCAGCACGATCACGCTGCCGAGGCACCAGATCGCGAGCTTGACCGCCGGCGAGCGGGCCGCGTCCGGGAAGTAGATCACCGATCGGATCAGGTCGGCGCCGAGCCCCGGGATGTCCCACTCGTGGATTCCGCGAAAGAAGCCGGGCAGGAACTCGGGCGGGTAGATCCCGCCCGACCCCGGATTGCCGAGCACAACCAGCAACAGCACGATCAGCGCGGTCCCGATGCGCGCGAGCCAACTCTGCACGGCCGCGGCGAACAGGGCGGCGGCGTACGCCAGCAGCGTCCCGGCGCCGAACAGCGCGAACAGGTGCTGGTGCCAGATGCCCAGGCCAGGACCGACGATGAGCGTGCCCGCGAGCGAGAGCAACGCGGCGTGCAGGGCGAGAGCGCCGACCCGCAGACCGGTCCGCGACAGGTTCCGCGGCACCGTGCCCAGCGCCAGGCTGAGCGCGATGCCGCCGAAGTAGCCGCCGATGACCAGCCCGACAGCGAGATAGAACGGCACCACGCCGCGCGGGTCGGACGGATCGACCGGCACGGCGTCGGTGACGGCGAGCGGCACACCCGCGCGCTGCGCCGCCACCGTCAGGATTCCCGTGATCACCATCGTGGCACCGGGCCCGGCGGCGCTGGCGATGGTCAGCGACAGCCCGGACGAGCCGCCGGCGAGCACCGCGTAGACCTGGTGCCGGTCCAGGGCGTGGTCGGCGGCGGCACGGTCGTCGAAGACGACCGCGAGGAGTTGCGGTCCCTGCGCGCGCACCGCGGCCATGAGCGACTCCGCCGCCTGGTCGCCGCGGACGACCCCGACCGGCACGTCGACCGGCCGCGGGTTGTGCAGCGCGCCGACGAACGCCGCGATGAACGCGACGCCGATGAGCAGCGCGATGAACAGGGGACCGGCGCCGACGGCGACGGCATGCCGCAACGGCACCGCCGGGCCTGGTTCCCGCCTGGGGCGGAGCGCCCCGATGATCTCCTGAACAACTATGACGCGTCGAGGTTGGTTTCCGCCCACTTTGTCATGTTATTTAGTACGTGACCCCGCCGCTCGGAGCTGACTGGCCACCGGCCGTGATGGCGTTGCCGGCCGGGTTGACCGTCCACCACAGGGCGCCGAACGCGTTCACGCCCTGGCCGTTGGTCTGGCCCGGCGCCGTGTCGGCGATGAAGTGGTAGAGCGGGTGGTTGTTGTACGTCGCCTGCTTGGTGTTGTCCTGCCGGTTCGACGTGGCGAGCTTCGAGGCGTCGACGCCGCTGCCGGCCTGCACCGCGCCCTGGGTGACCAGCGGCGGCCACTGCGCGGCACACGCGCCGTTGCAGGTCGACGTGTTGGTCTTGTCGGCCACGAACAGGTACAGCGTGTTGCCCTGCCCATCCGTCAGGTACGGACCGTTGGGCCCGTTGCGGGTCTGCACCGTCACGCTCGCGGGCGGCGCGCCCTTCGCCTCGGTCGCGCCCGCGGCGCCGGCCGTCGTCGCTGCTGTGGCCCCCGCGACCACAAGCGCCGCGCCGGCCACGCCGACACCGATTTTCGTCCAGAAACCCCTGGACCTCCCAGACATGGCGCTGTTCCTTCCCCCCGATGGAAACAGTTCCAAGGGCCGACGCTACGCGCGACCCACAGGGGAGTCTCCGGCTTCCGGACAGGTGACCGGGATTTGAGCTCGACCGCGTCCAACGTACGCATTGACATCGATCTGTTAAGGGTGTTTCCTAATTACGCCCGGTCGGCGAGGGCGGTGACATCCATCGATTCATGAAAGGGACGAGCATGTCACGAGCACGCATCGCCGGCGGCATCGCGCTGGGCGTCGTCGCGGCGGCCACCGCGTTCGCCCTCGCGCCTCCCGCGTACGCGGCGAACGAACCGGTCAACGTCTGGCTCACCACCACCTCCGACGGCGGCGGCCGCACCGTCACCCGCGGCCTGCAGCAGCAGGCGGCCATCGCGTTCGCGGCCAGCAGCCCGGGCGCCACGCACACCATCACCGTCAACGAGAACACCCGCTACCAGACCTTCGAGGGCGCCGGCGCGTCGATCACCGACACCACCGCGTACCTCCTGCGGGGTGGTCCCGTCAGCGCCGCCACCCGCGACGCCGTGATGCGCAAGCTGTTCCACCCGACGGACGGCATCGGGCTCTCCTTCGTGCGCAACCCGATCGGGGCCTCGGACCTCTCCCGGCCGGGCAACGTCTCGCTCGACGACACGTGCTGCAACCTCAACGACTTCCATGCCAACGGGTACGACAACAATGTGCGGCTGTTGACCCAACAGGCGAAGCAGCTCAACCCGGCCCTGCGGGTCAAGGGCGTGCCGTGGAGCGCGCCCGGCTGGATGAAGGACAACGGCCGGATGGACCAGATGGGCTGGCTGCGGGCCGAGTACTACCCGATGTACGCCCAGTACTTCGTCAAGTACGTGCAGATGTACCAGGCAGCCGGCATCCCGGTGAACTACGTGTCCGTGCAGAACGAGCCCAACTGCTGCCAGGCCGGCAACCCCACTGCGATGAACTACCCGGGCATGAGCTGGAACTCGTCCGGGCTGCTGGAGTTCACGAAGAACCACCTGCTGCCCGCGTTCCGCGCCGCCGGCATCACCACCAAGGTGATGGTGCACGACTGGAACTACGGCGACTGGGGCCAGATCGGCTCCGGCATCGTCTCCGACGCGACGTTGCGCAACGACCCGCTGTTCGCCGGCGTCGCCTGGCACGGCTACTTCGGTGACCCGTCCGTCGGCTCGCAGGTGAAGGGCCAGTACCCGGCGGTGCACCAGTTCTCGACCGAGCACTCCGGCGGCACCTGGATCGGCAACCAGCACAACGAGGACATGGCCGACATCGTCAACTACACCCGCAACTGGAGCGAGTCGGTCGTCAAGTGGAGCCTCGCGCTCAACCAGTTCATGGGCCCGCACAACGGCGGCTGCGGCACCTGCACCGGGCTGATCACCGTGCAGGAGGGCGGCGCGCGGGCCGGCCAGGTCGACTACACCATCGAGTACTACACCACCGGGCACCTGACCAAGTTCGTGCGGCCGGGCGCACAGCGGATCGACTCGACCGCGAACGGCACCGTGCAGAACGTGGCGTGGCGCAACAGCGACGGCTCCAAGGCGCTGATCGCGCACAACGGCGGCACGAGCAGCCAGTCGATCCGGGTCGTCTGGGGTGGACAGTCGTTCACGTACACGATGCCGGCCCGGACCACCGCGACGTTCACGTGGTCGGGCACGCCGTCGGGGCCGAACCCGCCCACCGGGCGGACCGGTCCGATCACTGGGCTCGCGGGCAAGTGCCTGGACGTCGCGGGGGCCAACAGCGCCGACGGTACGGCGGTGCAGCTCTACGACTGCAACGGCACGGCCGCGCAGCAGTGGACGATCGGCACCGACGGCACCGTGCGGGCGCTGGGCAAGTGCCTCGACGTGCGCGACAACTCGACGGCCAACGGGGCCCGGATCCAGATCTGGTCGTGCTCCGGCGGCGCCAACCAGCGCTGGACCGCGACCGCGGCCCGTGACCTGGTCAGCGCCAGCGCCAACAAGTGCCTGGACGTGGTCGACAACAACTCGGCCAACGGCACGCCGACGCAGATCTGGTCGTGCACGGGGGCGGCCAACCAGAAGTGGACCGTGCCCGCCTGATGCATCGATGAACGTTGACTGGTCGGACCTCTCGGGTCTACCGTGAGGTCCGGTCAGTTAACAAACCAGACACAATGCGGCCATTCGGCGGTGGCCCGAAGGGAGAAAGACCCGATGGGTATCAGACGCCGAACCGTGCTCGCGGGCGCGGGTGCCAGTGCCGCCGCCCTTGCCGTGTCGCAGCCGGCCGCCGCGGCGCCCAGCCCGCCCGGCGACGTCGTCGGCAAGATCTCGGTCGGCTACCAGGGCTGGTTCGCCTGCCCCGGTGACGGTGCGCCGATCGGCGGCTGGTGGCACTGGTCGCGGGACCGGTTCCAGCCGCCGTCGCCGTCTAACACGACGATCGTGTCCTGGCCGGACATGCGCGAGTACACGCGCGGCTACACGACCGCGTACCCGAACCTCGGCAACGGTCAGCCGGCGCAGCTGTTCTCGTCGTACGACGACCAGACCGTCGACACCCATTTCAAGTGGATGCAGCAGTACGGCTGTGACACCGCGGCGCTGCAGCGGTTCAACCCCGTCTCGGGGGAGGGGCCGACGCGCGACGCGATGGCGCAGAAGGTGCGGCTGGCGGCCGAACGCTACGGCCGGAAGTTCTACATCATGTACGACGTCACGAGCTGGACGAACATGCAGTCGGAGATCAAGACCGACTGGACGTCGAAGATGTCGGCGTACGTGTCGTCCCCGTCCTACGCACGCCAGAACGGCAAGCCCGTCGTGTGCATCTGGGGTTTCGGCTTCAACGACCCCGGGCGGCCGTTCGCGCCGGCACCCTGCCTCGACGTGGTCAACTGGTTCAAGGCGCAGGGTTGTTACGTGATCGGCGGCGTGCCCACGTACTGGCGGCAGGGGATCAACGACTCCCGCGCCGGGTTCTCGGGGGTCTACCACGCGTTCAACATGATCTCGCCGTGGATGGTGGGCCGCACCGGCGACCTGGCCGGCCTGGACTCGTTCTACAACAACGTCAACGTGCCGGACAAAGCGGACTGCGACGCGAATGGGATCGACTATCAACCGTGTGTGATGCCGGGGGACCTGTCGTCCGGGCACCGCCGGCACGGCGATTTCTACTGGCGGCACCTCTACAACATGATCCGGCTTGGGTCCGCCGGTCTCTACGTCTCGATGTTCGACGAGTACAACGAGGGCAACCAGATCGCCAAGACGTCCGAGACGCAGGCGACGACGCCGGCCGGGGCGGGGATCCGTGCGCTCGACGAGGACGGCACGGCCTGCTCGTCGGACTACTACCTGCGGATCACGGCCGACGGCGGCCGGATGCTCAAGGGCCAGCTCGCGTTGACCCCGACGCGGCCGACGCAGCCGGTGGTGGGCACTCCGCCGCCCACCGGGGGCGGGTCCGGGCTGCGGTCCCGGGCCAACAACCTGTGGGTGCAGGCGAGCGATGCCGGCAACGGCCCGCTGGTCGCCCGGGGTGCGGCGCTGGGCTCCTGGGAACAGTTCGACATCGTCCAGCTCAGCGGCGGCAACGTGGCGTTGCGGGCGCGGATCAACGGCCGGTACGTCTGCGCCGAGAACGCCGGGGCCGCGCCTCTCGTCGCGAACCGCACGGCGGTCGGTGGCTGGGAGACGTTCCGGCTGATCCGCAACGCCAACGGCACGGTGAGCCTGCAGGCGACGGTCAACAGCCGCTACGTCTGCGCTGACAACGCCGGCGCCGCGCCGCTGATCGCCAACCGCACCGCGATCGGCCCGTGGGAGCAGTTCGATCTTGTGACCCCGTAACATCAGCGCCCTGACCGCCCACGACCGGCAGGAGCGCGCGCATGGAGTTCGACCTCACTCTCGACGACCTGGCCGCCTACCGCTACGACGAGCCGGAGCCGGCGGACTTCGACGAGTTCTGGCGGCGCACCCTGGACGAGGCCGGGCGGATCCCGGTCGCGGCCGAGTTCGTGGCGCACGACGCGCTGCTGCGCACGGTCGAAACGCACGACGTGACGTTCGCCGGCTACGGCGGCGACCCGATCAAGGGCTGGCTGATCCTGCCCGCGCACCGGTCGGGCCCGCTGCCGGCGATCGTCGAGTACATCGGCTACGGCGGCGGCCGGGGCGAGCCGATCGAGTGGCTGGCGTACGCGAGCGCCGGCTACGCCCACTTCGTCATGGACACGCGCGGGCAGGGCAGCACCTGGCGGACCGGCGACACGGCCGACCCGGGCGCGTCCGGGCCGGCGGTGCC
Organism: Asanoa iriomotensis; assembly: GCF_016862515.1. Classification (GTDB taxonomy): domain Bacteria; phylum Actinomycetota; class Actinomycetes; order Mycobacteriales; family Micromonosporaceae; genus Asanoa; species Asanoa iriomotensis. The sequence goes on along the minus strand of NZ_BONC01000055.1, from coordinate 14,882 downwards.
GGGCTATGTCACCCGCGGCATCCTGGACCCGCACGACTACTACTACCGCCGGCTCTACGTGGACGCGTACCGGGCGGTCGAGGCCGCGGCGGCCCACCCCGACGTCGACGCGACCCGGATCGCGGTGACGGGTCGCAGCCAGGGCGGCGCGCTGTCGGTAGCGGTCGCCGGCCTCCGCGCCGACATCGCGGCGGCGATCCCGCACGTGCCGTTCCTGTCGGCGTTCAAGCAGGCGACCCGGATCACGGACGCCAACCCGTACGCGGAGATCGTGCGCTGGTGCGCCACCCACCGCACGAAAGCGGCCCAGGCATTCGCGACGCTGGCCTACTTCGACGGCACGTCCTTCGCCCGCCGCGCCACCTGCCGCGGCTCGTTCTCGGTCGCGCTGATGGACCCGATCTGCCCACCATCAACGGTGTACGCGGCCCACAACGTCTGGTCGGGCCCCCACGACATCACGGTCTGGCCCTACAACGACCACGACGGCGGCGGCGTGGAAGACGAGCTCCGCACGATCCGCGTCCTGCGGGAGCTGTTCGACTAAGTGCTGCGGGTCAGAAACCGGGGCCGGGATCGCTCCAGCCGCTGTTCTGCCCGAGACCTTGGCCGCGCATGCTGCCTTTGGCCTGCTTCCGCTGGTGGCGAACCATGCCGCAGATCGCGTCGCAGGCAGCGGCCCGCGGGTCCGCCGCCAACCGCGCGGCCCGCCGCCGCCGCCGGACAACCAGCCCGACCGCACCCGCGGCGGCAACCAGGAGCACACCGAGGAGTGTCAGAGCCTCCGTCACGGGCACCTCCTCAACGTCGACGGCAAGGCACGACGGTCAGGAAAGACCGCCGCCGCCGGCGCCCCACGAGCTGTCGAACGTGCTGTTGACGCCCGTGCCGTCGCCACGCATGGTCCCCTTGCCCTGCTTGCGCCGCTCGCGACCGAGACCCCGGATCGCGGCCCGGGCCGCGGCCCGCGGATCGGTCGCAGCGGCGCGCGCCACCCGCCGACGCCGGAGGAACACGGCCACGCCGGCCATCACGAGCACCACCGCGGCCACCACCAACGCGAACGCCAGACCGTCCATAATGGCCTCCCCCTCTCCTATGACGGTAAAGGCGAGGGGCCAGGCAGGAAACGGCGGTTACACCGCCGTTACCATCAGCAGACCGAGACCAGCCGCGACCGCGCCCAGCGTTGCGGTCTGTGCGGCCAGGAAACACCAGTTCCGGCTGATCACGACCGGGCCCGAGGCGCGCTCGGTCTGCGCGTCGGCGAGAGCGACGATCCGGCGGGCCTGCCGCTGCGCGTCCGCCGGGTCCCGCTGCCGGGCCGCGGCGACCGGAATGGTCCCGCCGTCGCGCGTACTGACGACGGTGCCCGCGCTGTCGTGCGTGATCGCGGTGACCTCGGCCAGCGGCACGACCGCCCGCTGCCGGGGGTTGGCGACGACGAGCCGGCCGTCGCGGACCCTGACATTTGTGCCGAGGACGACGGTGTGCAGGTACCAGAGCCCGCCCCCGGCGCCGACCAGGGCGACGGCCCAGCTGACCGGATGCGGGGCCAGCGCGGCGCCGCCGGCGACGCCCAACACGACCGTGACACCGGGGAGCACCGCGAGGAAGCGGGTCGACCGGTACACCGTGCCGCCGGCGGGGGAGCGGCTCACCGCTCGGCGGCTGACGCGGCCCAGGCCGTCCAGCCGCACCTGCGCGGCCGCCAAGAAGGCGATCAACGCCAACAGCACACCCACGTGGGGCAGCAGGAGAAGCGGCCCGTCGCTGGCACCGCCGTCTCCGGTGACGACGCGACGCGGCGCCGTCGGGTCGACGAAAATCTCGACCTGGTCGCCCTCGCGAAGGCTGCCGGCGGTCCTGTCCTGCCAGCCCAGGGTGCCGGTATAGGCGCGGCCGGCGTAGCCGTAGCGGATGTCGACGCTGTGGTAGATCCGCGGCCGCAGTGCGAAGTTGACGTCGGTGACCTCGGCCGTGCCCGGCACGCCGGCGGCCACGCGGTCCGCGACGATGGCCGAGGCCCGTTCTTCCCCGAGCCACCATCCGACCCCGGCACCGGCGAGCGCCAGCACCACGACCGCCGTTTCGATGATCCGCCGCACGTGAGAGGTATACGCCATCCGCGCAAGGTCGCGGAGGGGACCGGCGGGTCCCCTCCGCGGCGGGTGGTCAGCAGCGGGGTACGCCCGGTATGAAGCCGTCGTAGCCCGTGTAGACGTAGGCGTCCGAGATGAAGCGGCCCGCGCCGATGCGGTCCCAGATGTTGCTCGTGCCGTACGTGCCGGTCACCGTCGTGCCCGTCGTCTGGCACTGGATCGTGACGCTGGCGCCGTCCGCCACCGTGCCGACCGACGCGTACGACGTGCCCGGCCCCGAGCGGACCGTCAGCGGCGAGCCGGCCGTGTTGACCGTGCCACTGCCCGTGCCGCCGCCGGAGCAGCCGTTGTCACTCGTGTAGGTCTTCGTGCCCCAGTACAGCGCCAGCGCGCCGTTGAACCGGACCTGGATCGCCGAGCCGTTGAGCCGTTGCTCGTAGTGCAGGTGCGGCCCGGTCGAGTTGCCGCTCGTGCCCACGTAGCCGATCACCGAGCCGTAGCCCACCGACTGCCCGACCGACACGTTGAACCCGCTCAGGTGCGCGTAGTACGTGGTGTAGCCACCACCGTGGTTGATCCGGACGTACCGGCCGTAGCTGGTGCTGCCCAGGTTCGTGACCACGTCGACCGTGCCGGCCGCGCTGGCCACGACCGGGTCGCCGTCGTCGTTGGTGCGGTTGAAGTCGACGGCGTTGGCCGGGCTGTGGTCGGTGCGGGTCTGCCCCGACCACGCCTGCCCGCACGGGAACGGCACCTTGAACGTGGGTGCCGCGAGCGCGGGGGCGGACGGCAGCAGGACGAAAGCCACACAAACAGCGCCGAGCAGGCGCCACCACCGGTGCTTCATACACGGACCTCCAGTCAAATGAAGAAATACTTCAATGCTTGAATATGATCCTGGCAGAAATCTGCGTGAGGCGAAACGGGGGGCAACGGTAGGTTGAACCCGTGCCCCCGCAGATCCCCCATGCCGATCCCGGGGTGCCGGACACACGGGGACCGTTCCGCTACATCTGGTGGCTGACCCGCAGCCAACCGTGGCGGATCCTGCGCGGCGCCCTCTTCGGCACCGCGTGGATGGTCGGCCTCGCCGTCCGCCCCTACCTCGTCTCCCGCGGCGTCGACGACGGCCTGCGCGCCCACGACCGGGCCGCGCTGCTGTTCTGGGTCGGCACGATCGTCGTGTCCGGCCTGCTGATGGCCTGGCTCGGCATCATGCGGCACCGCACGATGACGTTCGTCCGCGAGGACGCCACCGCCCGTTCGGCCGAGGTGACGCTGCGGCACCTCGCGCGCACCGGCGCCGCGCTGCCCCGGCGACTCGAAGCCGGCGAGGTGGCCACCGTCAGCGGACGCGACATCACCTACGTCTCGCACGTCCTCACGTTCATGGGTCCGGGCATCGGAGCGGTCATCGCGTACGCCGTGGTCGCGGTCGTGCTCTGGGCCACCGACCCGCTGCTCGCCCTGCTCGTGCTGGTCGGCGTGCCCTGCGTGGTCGCGGTGATCTCGCCGCTGCTGCGCCGGCTGGAGAAGGTGGAGACCGACTACCGCCACCGGCAGGGCGCGCTGACCGCACGCGCCGCCGACATCGTCGCCGGGCTGCGGGTGCTCGCCGGGGTCGGCGGGCGCGGGCTGTTCGCGGACCGCTACGACCGGCAGTCCGCCAAGCTGCGCACCGAGGGCTACCGGGTGGCGGCGGTCAACAGCTGGATCGAGGGCCTGGCCATCGCGATCCCGGCGTTCTTCCTCGCGCTCGTGGTCTGGCTCGCGGCCCGGATGGCCGCCACGGGCCAGATCACGGTCGGCGAGATGGTCGGCGTGTACGGCTACGTCGCGATGCTCACCACGCCGTGCTGGATGCTGCTCGGCAGCGCCCACGACGTGATCCGTGGCCGGGTGGCCGCCCGCCGGATCATCGCCCTGCTCGACGTCGAGCCCGAGGAGCACGCCGCCGGCCCGCCCGCGAGCGCCCCGGCGAGCCCCGCCGATCTGCACGACCCGGAGAGCGGGCTGACCGTCCCGGCGGGCCGGCTGGTCGCGGTCGCCGCCGACGACCCCGCCACGGCCACCGCGCTCGCGGACCGGCTGGCCCGGTTCGCGCCGAGCGACGTGACCTGGGGCGGCGTGCCGGTCAGCGCGGTGCCGCTGGCCGAGGTCCGGCGCCGGATCCTGGTCGGCGACCACGACGCGTACCTGTTCGCCGGCCCCCTGCGGACCACACTGGCCCGCGGCGGCAGCGCCGAGGTCGGCGACGGGGTGCACGCCGCCGCGGCCGACGACGTCGTCGACGCGCTGCCCGAGGGCCTCGACACCGAGGTCGACACCCAGGGCCGCACCCTCTCCGGCGGGCAACGGCAGCGGGTCCGGCTCGCCCGCGCCGTGCTGGCCGACGCCGAGGTGCTGATCCTGGTCGACCCGACGTCCGCCGTCGACGCGCACACCGAGGCACGGATCGCGGAACGCCTGCGGGAAGCCCGGGCCGGCCGCACCACCGTGCTGGTGGCGACCTCGCCGCTGCTGCTCGGCCAGGCCGACGAGGTGGCGTTCCTGCGCGGCGGCCGGGTCACCGCCACCGGCGCCCACGCCGACCTGCTCGCCCGCGACCCGGCCTACCGAGGCCTGGTCGCCCGGGACGCCGACGCGGAGGTGACGGGATGACGAACCGGCTGCCGGTCGCCGACCGCGCCACCACCCGGCGGGCCAGCCGCGACCTCGTACGCGGTGAACGCCGGGCCGTGCTCGTGGTGCTCGTGCTCCAGGCCGCCGCCGCGGCCGCCGGGCTGGCCGCGCCGAGGCTGCTCGGCGCGATCGTCGACGACGTGCTCTCCGGCGCCACCGTCGCGCGGATCGACAAGCTGGCGCTGGCGATCGCCGTCTGCACCCTCGTGCAGGGCGTGCTGCTCCGCTACGGCTACCTGGCCGGCTACCGGCTGGGGGAGCGGGCGATCGCCCGGCTCCGCGAGTGGTTCGTCCGCCGCACTCTCGACCTGCCGACCGCGGTGGTCGAGCGGGCCGGCACCGGCGACCTGGCCAACCGCAGCTCGGTCGACGTGGCCACGGTCGGCACGATGGTCCGCGACGTGGTGCCGATCATGCTGATCGCGGCGGCCCAGCTCGTGCTGCTGTTCGGCGCCGTGTTCCTCATCCACCCCGTGCTCGGCCTGGTCGGGCTGGCCGGGCTGCCGACCATCCTCGCCGTCACCCGCTGGTACCTGCGCCGGGCCAGCCCCGCCTACCTCGCCGAGGGCGCGGCCAGCGCCGACCTGACCGAGGCGCTGACCACCACCGCCGAGGGCGCCCGCACCGTGGAGGCGCTGCGGCTCGGCGACGAGCGCGTCGTCAGCGGCACCGACCGGATCGCCCGGCAGTGGGCCACCCGCCGCCGCACGCTCAACCTGCGCTCGGTGTTCTACCCGGTGGTCGAGGGCAGCTACGGTATCCCGGTCGCGGTGGTGCTGCTGGCCGGCGGCGCGCTGGCCCGGGGCGGCAGCGTGAGCATCGGTGACGTGGTCGCCGCGACGCTGCTGCTCCAGCAGGCGATCGACCCGCTCGACCGGGTGCTCCAGTTCATCGAGCAGGCCCAGCGCGGTGTCGCCTCGTACGCCCGTGTGCTCGGCGTCGGCACCGGCGTGCCGGAACAGCGCGGCGTCGCGCCCGCACCCGGCGACGAGCGGATCGTGGTGCGGTCCGCGCGCTTCGCCTACACGTCCGGCCACGACGTGCTGCACGGCATCGACCTCGAGCTGCGCGCGGGGGAGCGGCTGGCGATCGTCGGGCCGTCCGGCGCCGGCAAGTCCACGCTGGCGCGGCTGCTGGCCGGCACCGAGGCACCGGACAGCGGCGACGTGACGCTGGGCGGCGTGCCGATCGCCGACATCGACCCGGCCCGGCGCCGCCAGCTCGTGGCCCTGGTGACCCAGGAACACCACGTCTTCATCGGTACGCTCCGCGACAACCTGTCGTTCGCCGCGCCCGACGCGACCGACGGCGACATGCTCGCCGCGCTGGTCGCGGTCGGCGCCGAGTGGTACGCCGCCCTACCCGACGGGCTCGACACGATGCTCGGCGAGGGCGCGGCCCACCAACTCGGCCCGGCCGACGCTCAGCAGCTCGCGCTGGCCCGGATCGTGCTGGCCGACCCGCACACGCTGATCCTCGACGAGGCCACGGCCGCCCTCGACCCGACCACGGCGCGGCGCACCGAGCGGGCGCTCGCGGCGGTGCTCGACGGGCGCACCGTCATCGCGATCGCGCACCGGCTCAACACCGCCCGCGACGCCGACCGGGTGGCGGTGCTCGCCGACGGCCGGATCACCGAGCTCGGCACCCACGACGAGCTCGTCGACGCCGGCGGCCCGTACGCGGCCCTCTGGCGCTCCTGGCACGGCTGAGGGTGAAGGAACGGACCGTTATTAACGCTATGCGTTAACAACGGTCCGTTCCTTCACCGCTAGCGGCTCGTGTCGCGGCAGAGCGACTCGAGGAGGCGCGGCCAGTTGGCGCCCACACCGATCTCGACCGTGGTGTCGACCTGGCGGGTCTGCCCGTCCGCGGTGCGGACCCGCAGGTGCAGCGGCAGCGGTTCGGTGGTGGAGATGGTGCCGCGGGTGCAGGCGAACGTGACCCAGACCGCCATCGTGCGGAACCCCGGCCGGATCACCGCCTCCTGCGACGCGTTGCGGAACTCCACGCCGTCGCGGGCGGCGGACAGGTCCAGCACCTCGATGGGCAGCGGCCCGAGGTTGACCAGCGTCAGGTTGGTCACCATGGACGCGTTGACGCCGTCGCTGCTGCCGCCCATGTTCGGCGGTTCGAGCAGCTGCGCGCCGACCTGGACGGTCGACTGCTCGGCGGCCAGCGCCTGCCGCGTCTCGAAACGGTGCACACCGACGCCGCCGGCCACACCACCGACCACAGTGGCCAGCGCGACGGCACTGACCTGCACGCGGGCCGCCCGCAGCCGCCGCAGCCCGGAACGCAACCGCACGCCCGGCTCCGCCGCCGGTCGCACCGGCGCCGGCCGGTCGAGGTCGACCAGCGGTTCCGGTGAATGGGCATCGACCATGGCGAGAGGGTACGCGGCGCGCCAGGCACCGGCGATCCGCGTCGGCCGGCATGATTGAGGTTGAACCGCACAGAGCGGGGCAAATGGCCGGGTGAGACCGGAGGTGCCCATGAGCAACAACGCATCCGCTCCCGACCGCCCGGCCAAGCTGCCCGCGAGCGAGTGGCTGGCGGGCGCGAGGCGCGCGGTGAAAGAGTTCGCCGAGGACGGGATCAGCGACTGGGCGGCAGCCCTGACCTACTACGGCATCCTGTCCATATTTCCCGGTTTGCTGGTCGTGGTCTCGATCCTCGGCCTGCTCGGCAAGGACACGGTCACCGCCGTCCAGAACAACCTGACCAGCACCCTGCCGGCGCCGGTCGCCGACTTCGCGAACAACGCCATCGACCAGGTGTCCGGCAACTCGTCACTGGCCAGCGTCGGCGCCGTGATCGGTGTGCTGGTGGCGTTCTGGTCGGCGTCGGGCTACGTGTCGGCCTTCATGCGCGCGGCCAACACGATCTACGACGTGCCCGAGGGGCGGCCGATCTGGAAGACCCTGTCGACCCGCATCGCGGTGACGGCCTCCGTCGGCCTGATCCTCATCGCCTGCTGCCTGATCGTGGTCTTCACGGGCCGGTTCGCCGACTCGATCGGCAACGCCCTCGGCGTCGGCTCGGCGGCGGTCACGGCGTGGAACATCGCCAAATGGCCGGTGCTGGTCGTGCTGGTGAGCCTGATGTTCTCGATCCTCTACTGGGCGGCCCCGAACGCCCGCCACGGCAAGTTCCGCTGGGTCACACCGGGCGGCGTGGTGGCGGTGCTGCTCTGGATCGTGCTGACCGGCCTGTTCGGGCTCTACCTGACGTTCTTCAACTCCTACAACAAGACCTACGGCACGGTCGCCGGCATCATCGTGTTCCTGGTCTGGCTCCAACTGTCCAACATGGCCATTCTGCTGGGCGCGGAGCTCGACGCGGAGTTGGACCGCGGCCGCGCCATCGCGGCGGGCCACCCCCGCGACAAGGAGCCCTACCTGGAACTGCGCGACGACCGAAAGATCAAGAAACAACGCGGGCCTAGAAGCCCGTGAAGGCCTTCGCCGGTGGGTCGCCGTCCTCGAAGAGTTCGCTGGCTGAGCCTACGATGTGCGGGTCGGGCGTGCCCACGATCTCCTCGTCCTTGTTGTCGTAGTCGAACCGGGTCAGGACGTGGCGCATCGCGGCCAGGCGCGCGCGTTTCTTGTCGTTGCTCTTGATCAGGGTCCACGGTGCGTCGGCGGTGTGCGTGTAGAAGAACATCGCCTCCTTCGCCTCCGTGTACTCGTCCCATTTGTCGAGCGAGGCGAGGTCCGTCGGCGAGAGCTTCCACTGCCGCACCGGGTCGATCTGGCGGATCAGGAACCGGGTCTGCTGCTCGTGCCGGGTCACCGAGAACCAGAACTTGATCAGGTTTATGCCCGACCGCACCAGCATCCGTTCGAGCTCCGGCGTCTCCCGCATGAACTCGAGGTACTCGCCGCGGGTGCAGTAGCCCATCACCCGCTCGACGCCGGCCCGGTTGTACCAGGACCGGTCGAAGAGCACGATCTCCCGGGCAGCCGGCAGGTGAGCGACGTAGCGCTGGAAGTACCACTGCGACTGCTCGCGCTCGCTGGGCTTCTCCAGCGCCACCACGGTCGCGCCGCGCGGGTTGAGGTGCTCCATGAAGCGCTTGATCGTGCCGCCCTTGCCGGCGGCGTCGCGCCCCTCGAAGAGGATCACCAGGCGCTTGTTGTTGGCCTTGATCCAGTTTTGCAGCTTGAGCAGCTCGATCTGCAGCAGGCGCTTCTCGCGCTCGTAGTCGGTGCGGTCCATCCGCTGGTCGTACGGATATTTCTCCCGCCACGTGTCGACCAGCTCACCGTCGGGCTTGAGCAGCACCGGGTCGTCATCGTCGTCGTCGAGCACGCGGTAGCCATCGTACCGTTTGAGCAGGTTGGGAGTGCCGCCGTTGCTGCTTTCCGCGCTCATGTGCTGACGCTACCCACAGCAGGTGACCGCCAATCGCGGATCCGGTGAACAGCGGTAGCGTGATCCATATGCGGATCGACCTCTCGGGCAGGACGGCGCTCGTGACCGGTTCGTCCTCGGGGATCGGCCTGGCGATCGCGGCCGGCCTCGCCGGAGCGGGCGCCCGCGTGGTGCTGACCGGGCGTGACGAGAAGCGGGTCGCGGAGGCGGCGGCGTCGTTGCGCGCGTCCGGCGCGGACGCCACCGGCATCGCGGTCGACCTGGCCGCCGACGCCGCCCCCGTGCTCGAGCGGGAGCAGGACGTCGACATCCTGGTCAACAACCTCGGCGTGTACGAGGCGCGCCCGCCGCTGGAGATCACCGAGGACGAGTGGCGGCGCTACTTCGAGACCAACGTGCTGGCCGGCATCCGGCTGACCCGGCACTACCTGCCCGGGATGATGGCCCGCGGCTGGGGCCGGGTGCAGTACATCGCCAGCGACTCCGCGGTGGTGATCCCGGCCGAGATGATCCACTACGGGATGACCAAGACCGCCCTGCTCGGGGTGTCCCGCGGCTTCGCCAAGGCGGCGGCCGGCAGCGGCGTCACCGTCAACACGGTGATCGCCGGGCCGACCCACACGGCCGGCGTGGAGGACTTCGTCTACCAACTGGTGCCCGGCGACCTCCCGTGGGACGAGGCGCAACGGCGGTTCATGCGCGATCATCGACCGCAGTCGCTGATCCAGCGGCTGATCGAGCCGGAGGAGACCGCGAACATGGTGGTGTACCTGAGCTCGCCGCAGGCGTCGGCGACCACCGGTGGCGCGCTGCGCGTCGACGGCGGCTACGTCGACGCGATCCTGCCCTGATGACGTCGCCCGTGCCCGGCACCGCGGAGGAGCGGCACGCCTCCTGGCTCGAGCTGTTCTTCGACCTCGTCGTGGTCGTCGCGGTCGCGCAGCTCGCGCACCTGCTCGAAGGCGACCTGGGACTGCGCGACGCCGGCCTGTTCGTGGTGCTGTTCTACGCCGTCTGGAGCGTGTGGACGAGCTTCACGTTGTACGCCAACGTGGCGGCGACCAGAACGCGTACCCGGGCGATGCTCGTCGCGATGTTCGGCATCGCCGTGATGGCCGCCGCGATCCCGCAGGCCGCCGGGGAGCGGGGCGAGGCGTTCGCGATCGCCTACGTCTGCTGCCGCTGGCTGGGGATGATCTCCTGGCGCCGCACCGGTCAGCAGCTCTTCAGCTGGCCCGCCGCGCAGGCCGGTGCGGGTTTCGTGCCGTGGGTGGTGTCGATCTGGGTCGAGCCGCCCGCGCGCTACTGGCTGTGGACAGCGGGCGTCGTGCTCGACATCGTCCTCTCGGCCGTGCAGGGCAGCCGGGCGCAGGAGATGCTGGCCCGGATGCGCCGGTCCACCTCGCGCCGCGCCCAGTCGGTGCAGCTGGTCCCCGCCCGCCTGGAGCCGGCGCACCTCGGCGAGCGGCTCGGCCTGTTCGTCATCATCGTGCTCGGCGAGGCGGTGGCCCAGGTGGTCATGGCGGCGTCCGGCGCGGACTGGAGCGGGCCGTTGCTGGTCGCGGCGCTGGCCGGCTTCGGCCTGCTGGTCTCCCTCTGGTGGTTGACATTGGAGTACGGCGCGCTGTCGGTGCCCCGGTTGGGCCAGCGGCGCGTCGAGGCCTGGCTCGCCCTGCCGGCGCACTTCACGATCACGATGGGCATCACCAGCGTCGCGGCCGGCCTGGGCATGCTCGCAGAGCACCCGAGCGAGCCGCTGGACCTCGCCGCCCGGTGGGTGCTCTGCGGTGGCCTGGCCCTCTACTTCCTGACCACGACGGTCGTCGGTGCGATCGCCGGCGCGCCGCGCACGTGGCTGTTCGGCCGGGCGCTGCCGGCCGCGGTCGCCACGGTCCTGCTCGGCGTCTTCGGCGGCCCGCTGGAGTCGCGCTGGCTCGCGCTGATCCTGGTGGCCGTCGCGGTGTGGCAGGTCCGCTACGCCCGCCGCCACCCGGCGGTGGCGGCGGCGGCCTAGGCGTCACCGCCGCGTGGCGGCGGCCTAGGCGTCGAGGACGTGTGAGGTCCACAGCTCCTCGAGGGCGCGGTCGTGCGGTGGCCGGACGAGGATGCCGCTGCCCTGGAGGTGATCCCAGGCCACGCCCGGCACCCGGGCCTTGAGCACATGGGGCGGCAGCCGGTCGGCGAGCGGGAGCAGCAGCTCCAACTCGACCTCGGCGAAGTGCCGGACCCGGTCGCGGTGCTGGTCGGCATAGACCTCACCCGTGAACCGGCCCGCACCGACGATGCCGCGGTCCTGCACGAGGCGCACGAGGAACGCGCGGTCGCCCGCGTTGATCCCCGATCGCCGCTGGCCGACACCCCAGCGCCGGGCGAGGTGACGGCCCGCGGCGGTGGCCGCCACGGCCTCGGCGTAGTCGGCGTCCGGCCAGCCCTTCGGGTTCCAGGTCAGCAGGAACGTCGCCATGCGGAGAATCATCCCGCCAGCGGCGGCACCGTGTCGCGCGGATCGGCGGGCGTGTTGACCGGGCTGAGGCCGGCGTAGCGCTGGAGGGCGGCCAGGTCGACCAGCAGGATCCGGCCGGGTTCGAGGACGAGCCAGCCGCGGCGTTCGAGGCGCGAGAGCACCGCGCTGACCGACTGGCGGGCGCCACCGGCCAGATTGGCCAGCACGGTGACGCCGATGTCGACGGTCCACGGATCGCTGTGCCGGGCCAACCGCAGCAACGCCTTGGCGACCCGGCGGGCCAGGTCGAGAATCATCAGGTCGGTCCGCTGTTCGGCCAGCGTCCGCACGTGTGCCGCGAATAGCAGCACGACGTTGTGTGTGAGTTGGACACAGGATTCGGCCAGGGCGACCACCGGCGTTGCGGGAATCGCGAGAATGACGCCTTCCCGGAGAACTTCCGCGGACGCGAGATGCGGACGGCGGTCGAATATCGCGATGTCGCCGACCGCCTGTGGCGGTCCTTTGAGGTGCAGCACCGATCGGCGCCCCGACGGGCTCGGCTGGAACTCGCAGAGCAGGCCGCTCTGCACGACCACGAGGTCGAGCGGCTCGTCGCCCTGGTGCCAGAGGATCGAGCCGGTGCCCATGTCGAACGGGGTGACGTGCTCCGCCAGCGCCGCCAGCGACTCCTCGGGTAGCCCGCGGAACAGCGGGCAGCGCGCCAGCGTGGCGGTGATCTGCGGGTCGGGCGTGGTTCGCGCGGAATCGTCGGCCATCGGGCTCCCTCGGTCGGGTGGCGCGGTTGGTCGGTCCGGGTGAATCACTTGTGTCACGTGACAGGAATTGTTGGTTCATTCGCCGGCGGAGCGAATCTGAACCAACAATGATTGCAGGTGGAGTGGCGGTCGTAAACCACGTCGTCCGATGTCCAGTATGGATGCTGACGAACCGAAGTCAATCGCACACCATGGTGTTGCGGCAATGGCAATTGTCATTGCGGCGACACAACCGGAGACATTGCCGAGGGTGGCCGCCGTGGCCCGACGGCGGCCACCGTGTCCGGTGGGACGGCGCGGTAGGTGGACCAGGGGGTACCTTGGCACCGCCATGGACGCTCGCCGCACGTTCCAGGTCGACCTCGCCGGCCTCGTCGACCTGCTCAGCCACCACCTCTACGCCAGCCCGCGGGTCTACGTCCGCGAGCTGCTGCAGAACGCCGTCGACGCGATCACCGCGCGCCGGCTCGCCGAGCCGGGCGCACCTGGGTCCGTGCGCTTGGAGACGGCCGGCGACGGCCTGGCGGTGACCGATACCGGTGTCGGCCTGACCGAGGCGCAGGTGCACGAGCTGCTCGCCACCATCGGCCGCAGCTCCAAACGCGACGACCTCGGCTTCGCCCGGCACGACTTCCTCGGCCAGTTCGGCATCGGCCTGCTCTCCTGCTTCCTGGTCGCCCGCGAGATCGTCGTGGAGACCCGGGCGGCCGGCGGGCAGACCGTGCGGTGGACCGGCTACGACGACGGGCGCTACCTGGTCGAGGCGCTCGACGACGATCGGCCGGTCGGCACCACGGTCACGCTGGTGCCGCGGCCCGGCGCGCGGAGCTGGTTCGCCCCGGCCACGGTGCTGGAGCTGGCCCGGCTCTACGGCGACCAGCTCCCGGTCGACGTCACCGTCGACGGCACACCGACCACGGGTGCGGTGGTCGGCGCACCCTGGGACGCCGCCGGTGTGCGCGCCTGGACCGCGTACGCCGAGCGCACCATGGGCCTGACCCCGTTCGACGTGATCCCGCTGTCGGTGCCCGAGGCCGGCCTGACCGGCGCCGCCTTCGTGCTGCCGCAACTCGTCAACCCGGCACACCGCGGCGGCCACCGGGTCTACCTCAAGCACATGCTGCTCGCCGAGAGCGCCGAGGGACTGCTGCCCGAGTGGGCGTTCTTCGCCCGCTGCGTGGTCAACACCAGCGAACTGCGCCCGACCGCGAGCCGAGAAGCGCTCTACAAGGACGGCCTGCTCGAGAGCACCCGCGAGGCGCTCGGCGACCAGCTGCGCGGCTGGTTGGTCCGGCTGGGCCGCACCGACCCGCGCCGGCTCGGCGAGTTCCTGCGCGTGCACCACCTGGGCGTCAAGGCGCTCGCGCTGCACGACGACGCGATGCTCGACCTGGTCGCGACCTGGTGGCCGATGGAGACCAACGTCGGCCGGATGACGCTGCACGACTTCCGCGAGCGGCACGGCGTGCTGCGCTACACGGCCACCGCCGACCAGTTCCGCCAGCTCGCGGGCATCGCCGCCGCGCAGGACCTGCCGCTGGTCAACGCCGGCTACACCTACGACACCGAGATCATCGAGCGGCTGGCGCAGGTCGACCGCAGCGTCCGCACCGAGCGGCTCGACCCGAGCGACCTGGCGACCCGGTTCGAAGTCCTCGACCCGGGCATCGAGCTGGGGCTGCGCGGGTTCGCGCTGGCGGCGCAGCGGGCCATGGACCGGCTCGGCTGCGAGGTGGTGCTGCGCGCGTTCGAGCCCGCGACCGTGCCGGCGCTCTACCTGGTCGACCGGGAGACAGCGTTCCGGCAGGAGCTGCGGTCCACCCGCGACAAGGTCGACCCGGTCTGGTCCGACGTGCTCTCGGCGCTCGACGACCGGCGCGCCGACACCCGCCCGCAGCTCGTGCTCAACCACCGCAACGCGCTGGTCCGGCGCGTCACGGTGCTGCCGACCGCCGACCTGGTCGAGCTCGCCGTCGAGGCGCTCTACGGCCAGGCCCTGCTGCTCGGTTATCACCCCATCCGCCCGGCCGACGCGGCCCTGCTCAACCGCTCGTTCCTGGGACTGCTCGACCGCGCGGTGCCGACCGACCCGGAGGACGGCGCGTGAACGTCAGCGAGATGCTCGACCAGGCCCGCGAGCTGCCCTACGGCAGCGCCCAGATCGCCCTGCTCGAGCAGGCGATGGCGCACGCCGACGCGCAGCGGCTGGTCGACGAGGCGTTCGAGGCGCGGATCCTGGCCACGACCGGCTACGTGTACGGCGGCGAGCCCGCCCGCTCGTTCGTCACGTTCAGCTGGTGCCTGACCGAGTTCGATCAGGACCCGGTGCGGCACGGCGGCTGGACGCACCACCTGCTGTGGCAGTTCAAGGCCATGGTCAACGCGATGACCAAGTTCCCCGAGATCCCGCTGGGCCGCACCACCGACGTGCTCGACGACATGGAGCGCCGCTGGCGGGCCGGCGGGCACAGCATGCACGCGGTCTACTCGCACCGGCAC
>NZ_BONC01000054.1 GCF_016862515.1 Asanoa iriomotensis | reverse complement strand
CCGTCGTTGTCCACTGTGGAATCGGTCTCGCCGAAGTCCACGCCGACGCTCAGGCCGTCGAGTACCCCGTCTTCGGCGAGCTGCAAGGCCTCATCGCCGGCCGGGCCGCGCGCCACCCGGAAGCGCACGCTCAGACCTTCGGCGGTGTCGGTCAGCGTGAGCGCCTTCCCAACCGGCTTGGCGATGTCGTGGTCGCGCAGGAGCTTGACCCGGTTGACGTCGCCCCACTTGATCGAGCCAGGGGCGAACCGGAACTGAATGCCGTACTTGTTGGCGGTCTGCCCGTACGGCATCGCGATGCCCTCGATCGTGCGGGCCGCGGAGTCGACGGCGAAACCGGCGACCGGCACCGCCACGAAGGTCTTCACAGGACCGGTACCGCCGACGCGCACGCCGCACAGAACCGCGTGATCGTCATCGGGAGGTCCGCCGCGGTCAGGTCGAACACGACCCGCGTCACGGACGCGACCGGCCGCTCACAGCGGTCACAGTCGATCGGGTCGCCGAGGTCCGCCAGGGCGGTACGGGCACGCGCCTGCGCGTCGGCGTAGACCGCGGCGCCCACGGAGTGCTGTTCCACGTACGCGGCCAGCCCCTCCATGATCACTTCGGAGATCGAGCGGCCCTGCGAGGCGGCCAGCGCCTGCGCGGCGCGGTACAGCTCTTCGTCGCTCGCGTAGATCAACCTGCGATTCGCCATGGTGGGAGTATATACATGACGTCGAGCAACTATCCACCACAAAACTGTTGCCGTACCGCAAAGAAAAAAGGGATCGAGCGGCGGGTGTATGGGGTAGTCGATCAAGGGAAAATGGGCATGCCGGTCACCGCTCCGTCCCACCCGTCGCGTGCCACGACCCCACGAGCCGCGCACGCTCCGCCAATCCTCGCTCCGCCAGCACCGCCAGGGCGGCGCGCACGTCGGCCGGCCGCTCGTCCAGCTCGATCGCCAGAGCGAATGCGTCCGCCCCGTCGGGCATCCGCGCGAGCGCGTACAGCACGCGGACGGGCAGCGTCCTATCCACGGCTGACCACGGTCCACACGCGCTGATCAACCCCACGGATGTCCCGCCCCGGCCGCAGGCTGCCCCAAGAGGTTGCCACGTCCGGTCCCAACGGATCGATCGCCGCGACAACGGACCCGGCGGGACGGGTGGCGGACTGCTCATGCCCGGTGGCCTCACACATGAGCAGCAGCGTGACTGAGGATCCGGGCGTGGATGGGGGCTCGGTCTGCCGTGCCGCAGGTTCCGCCTTCTTCGCCGCGGCCTTCTTCGGTGCCGTCTTCTTCGCGGGCTTGGCGGTCTTAGCCGCGGCCTCGTTCGCCAGGCACCCTCGGATGAATGCTTTCTCGTTGCGGACCGGACGATCGGATGCGGCCAACCGGCGATCGATCCACTTCTGTGCCTGCTCCGCGGAATCCCCGCGAGCCGCCATCACCTCGCGGACAAGGGCGGAAATCGCGTCACCGGCAAGCGGCCCGTTCGAGGGCGCGGGCGCCAAGCCCGGAGCTCCAGCGGAGGGCGCGGGCGCGTGAGCGTCCGATCCTCCTTCCTCCCTCCCTAGGGGTCGGGAGGAGTCGGAAGGATATTCAGCAGATTCTGCAGACTGCTCTTCGGCAGATTTTGCCGACTGCTCTTCGGCAGATTTTGCCGGTAGGACAGTGGGACGCACACGCTGAGAGCCGGTGCGTCCCACTGCGCGCTCTTCGGCAGATTCTTCCGAAGAGCGTTGACCCGCCCGCGCCACCGACTGCTCTTCGGCAGAATCTGCCGAAGAGAGCAGCGACAGGTGCCAGCGGACCGTGAAGCGGAAACCGGGGCGCCAGTTCTTCGGCCGGGCACCTGCGCCCGCCCTGACGATCAGCCCCAATCTCTCTAGCGACCCTTGGGCCTCATGGACGGTACGGATGCTGACGCCGGCCGTGCTGGCGATGTCGTCCTGCGATGCGACACACACGGGCGGGTCGTCTGTCGTCTTGGCGAACCAGGCCATCGAGGCGAGCACGAGACGCGCCGTGCCGCGGATCTCGTCGGCGCGGGGGTGCTCCTTGCACCTCACGATGGCGAGCCCCGCCAGGTAGGCGGTCACGTCCGCCCCCACTTCCGCGGCTGGCGGCGCTCGGCGCCGGGCACGATCGCCGGGCATCCGGGGTCGTGTATGGCGATCCCGTCGGGCGACGCCCCGTGCTTGCGCTCGTAGTGGCGTCGGTCGCGACGGTTGAGGGCCATGACCGCGAGCCCGCCGCAGGAGCAGCCTGGCGGGCGCGGCGCGGCGCTGTACGATCGCATCGACAGGTCCAGCAGGAACGCATTGGGCGCCGCCCCGCCAGTCGTCTCGGGGCGGCGTTCTGCTTTGCTCACGGCCGGTCGCCCCTGCCCTTGCGTGCCGGCGGGCGGGTGGTCCGGTCGGCACGGCGGGTGGGTGCGAGCAGTCCAGCCAGCCTCGCGCGCTGGTCTTCGTTCAGCGGCGGCGCCGCCTCCACCGCGGCTCGGATGTAGTCGTCAACGGACGGACGTGCTTCTCCGGCGGCGCTCATGCCGCCCGCCCGTCGGCCGGCGCGGTCAGGTCGGACAGTGTGAGTTGCTGGCGCTCGATCGCGGCCCGCACGATGCGAACCGCCTTGGACAGCTTGGCAGGGTCGTCGGCGGCGCGTTCAGCGGCGCGGCGTAGGGCCACGGCGCGCGCCGGTCCGGTGTTTCTCATGGGTGCACTCCCGCACGCTCGTATCGATCAGGGCGATTCGCTGCGGGTCGGCGTGAGCCTCCCGCGCGGTCCGGCACGGATGCGGATGCGGATGCGGCGGGGTGTCGGTGACTGCGGTCGGTGACGGGGTGCGGTCGCGGGTGCGGGTGGGCCGGATTGCGTCATAAGACTACACGACTAAGGGCTGAATCCCTTACACAGCAAGGGTTTCTAGTCGCTCAGCGACTAGGGAACCCACGGGCGCGCCAGGCGTCGGCCCACGTCTCTGTATCGCCGGTCCACGCCGAATCGCCGAGTGTGAACGGGTCGAACGTGCGCCGGCCGCGCGGCGCCTTCCCGATCCTCACCACGCACAGAGCCTCGATCACCGCCCGCCGGATCATGAGCGGAGCGGCGTCGAACGCGGCCACCGGGTCGTCAGCCGACAGCACCGCCGCGGCGACCCCGGGGACCGCCAGGCGGGCGTACGCGGACCGTGCGGCGGACAGCTCCGCCGTGGCCTTGTCGGTGGCCACGCGGTAGCGCCGGCCGTCGATCAACTCAGCGTCGTAATCCGCCTCGATCCGCGCGACCCGCCCCTCTAGCCGCTTGACCTCGGCGGCCAGCCGCTTGACCTCGGCACTGTCCGTCCGCGGCAACAGGTCGGCGAGGTCCGGCTCGGCCAGCCGACCACGAGCCATCCTGACCACGAACGCGTCGATCTCCGTCCGGGCGCGCGTCACGTGCGCGTCCCGGCACCGGTACCGCTGGCCGCTGAAGCTCGAGCATGGCCGATCGCACTCCGCGCAGCGAAACAGCCCGGCGCCGAGGTGCTTACGGTCGGTACCTTCCCGGTTGAGCCTGCGTCGGGGGTCCGCGAGCCGGTCTTGCACCACGTCGAACACCTCGGGCCGCACGATCGGCCGCTTACCGGCGGCACCCGCGAGCGTCCGCCCGTTCACGTCTCCCCGGTAAACGGCGCGGCCGGCATAACGGGGGTTGGTCAGGATCTCGCGCACGCTGGACGGGTGCCAGGCGCCCCCGCGCCGGGTCGGCACACCGGCCTCAGTCAGCCCGCGGGTAAGCCCCTTGATCGACTCCCCGGCCGCAAACTTCTCGAACAGCTCGCGGACCACCTTCGCCTCAGCCCTGATGATCTTGCCGTCGACGCTGAATCCGGTCAGGCGGGTGCCCTTGGGGGGTCGGCCCAGCTCGGCGCGCTGGGCCGCGGCGGAGCGTTGACGCGCCCCCTTGCGCTCGATCTCGTTGCGACCGACGGACGCCTTGATTCGGGCGAACAACCGGCCGGCGTCGGTGCTCAGGTCGGCCTCACCGTTCGCGGTCACCAGCAACAGCCCCCGCTCCGTGGCCGCGTCGATCCAGTCTTCCAACTGGCGCGGCACGCGGGTGAGCCGATCCAGGTCCCAACACAGGATCGCGTCGAACTCTCCACGCGCGTAGGCGGCCACCATCGCGTCGTACTGCGGGCGGCGCTTCTTGCCGGCGGCGCTGATCGAGTTGTCGACGTACTCCGCGACCACGGCCCAGCCGCGCACCTTCGCGATGCGCTGGCAGTCCTCACGATGGCGGGTGATGGTCAGCTCTTCCCCGGTCGCGTCGAGCGACACCCGGAGGTAGATCACGGCGCGCGTTGCGGTCATGCCGCCAGTGTTGCATGATGACGTGATCCGGTCGAGTTCCGCTTCAACGTCTAACCCCCTCGGAGGTCGTGGATGTACGTGCTGGAGCTCTCCTTCGACGGCAACCCCGAGCGGTTGGCGCACCGGCCCGCGCACCGGGAGCTCGTCTCCGGGCTGAAGGAGCGTGGCGTCGTCGCGATGGCGGGCCCCTACGCCGACGAGTCCGGTGCTCTGCTCGTCTTCGATGTCGCGACCGAGGAGGAGTTCGAGGCGCTGGTCGCGGCGGACCCCTACTACCGTGCTCCGGGCGTCACCATCGCCGCCAAGCGGGAGTGGAACCCGATTTTCCGCTGACCCGGTCCGGGTGATCGGCGGTACCGTGAACGGTACCGCCATCGTTACGATGCGGCGATGGCCGTCGTGTTCGTCAGTCACCGCGTGGCCGACGCCGCCCCCGCCGAGAAGCTCGCCGACGACATCCGCGCCGCCGGGCATGACGTCCGGCTGGACGAGACCGACCTGCGTGTCGGCGACTCCATCGTGGAGTGGATGAACGCCGGGCTGGCCGACGCGGACTATGTGGTCCTCTGCTACTCCGCGCACGGTGTCGAGTCAAAGTGGATCATGCGGGAGTGGGCGTCCGCGCTCGCCCGTCAGCTCCAGGGTGCGGGAGTCAAGTTGCTGCCCGTGGTGCTCACGGGCGGTGATGCCCCGGCGATTCTCGCGGACCTCAAGACCGCCGATCTGACCAAAGACTGGTCTCGCGGCGTCGCGCAGCTTCTGCGGGCGATCCGGTGAGCGTCACCGTCCTGATCGCACACGCCCGTGGTGAGGAGGACCGGGCCGAGGAGCTCGCCGGTCCGATCCGGGCGGCCGGCTACACCGTCCACCACGGCGACACCGTGCTCGTCGGCGACTCCGTCGTCAGAGAGACGCAGAAGCTGCTCAACGCCGGCGGTCCCGTGGTGCTCTGCGGCACGATCCGGGCGATGGGCACCTCCTGGGCGCGCCGGGTGGTCAACGCGGCCCGGGACGCGAACCGGCAGAACCGCGTGTTCGTCGTGCAGATGGAGGAGGACGCCGACACCGACGCGATCAGCCTCGACGGCAAGGTCGCCGCCTGGTGGCGCAATCCGGAGAAGGCGGCGGGCGACCTCGTGGCCGCACTGGTCCGGTACTTCCCGCTCGACCAGCGTTCGGTCGCCCGTGGCCTCGCCGACACGGCCGAGGCCCGCTACCGCGCCCTGGCGCTCGAGTCGTGTGACCTGGTCGATCTCGCCAACCTGCCCGAGACCGACCGGCACATCGCGTTGCGGCAACTCGAGCTGCGGCGGCTGTACGTCGCGCTGCGGGTGCGCCCGCTGCCGGCGAAGTCCCTCGGCGAGTCGCTGGAGCGGCTCGAGCTCGCGGGGGCCCACGGGCCGGTGGACGGTGGTCGCACCTCGATCGGCCAGCGGCTCGGTGAAGCCCGCCGGTTGGTCGTGCTCGGCGACCCGGGTGCGGGCAAGAGCACGCTGTTGCGCTGGATCACCACCGCCTACCTGCTGCGCCTCGCCGAGGACCCCGACTGGCGCGCCCTGCCCGACGTGGGCACGCTGCCGGACGCCGACCTGCTGCCCGTGCTGATCCGCTGCCGGGACCTGCGGCCGGAGCACATCGGCGGCGCGTTCGACGAGATCCTCAATCTCACGTTGCGGCAACAGGAGATGACCGACGCGGAATGCTCCGCGCTGCGCGGCGTCATCCGCGACCGGCTGACCGCGGGCACGGCGCTCGTGCTGCTCGACGGCCTCGACGAGATCACCGACCCGAGCCTGCGCATCCGGCTGTGCCGGCAGATCGAGCGGGTCGCCGGCGCGTACCCACTGGCGCCGATCATCACGACCTGCCGGATCGTCGGCTACCGCGAGATGGACTACCGGATGGGTCGGGGGTTCGAACACGTGGTGGTCGACGAGCTGGAGCCGGCTGACAAGGACGACTTCGCCGCCCGCTGGTGTGCGCTCGTCGAACCGCCGGACCGCCGCGCCGCCGCGACCGCGGAGCTGGTCGCCGACGTGCACAGCACGCCGCAGATCGAGGCGCTGACCGGCAACCCGATGTTGCTCACCACGATGGCGCTGGTCAAGCGCAAGATCGGCAAGCTGCCGAGCCGCCGGGCCGACCTCTACTGGGAGGCCGTGCAGGTGTTGCTCAACTGGCGTCGCGAGGTCGACGTGCCGCTGGACCCGCGGGAGGCGATGCCGCAGCTCGAATATCTCGCGTACGCGATGTGCGCCCGCGGCGTGCAGCGGTTGCGCGAGGACGAGGTCCTGGACCTCCTCGCCGCCATGCGTGACGAGTTCCCGCAGGTGCACTCCGCGCGCAACCACGAGCCGACGAGGTTCCTCGAGCTGGTGGAGAGGCGCACCGGCCTGCTGATGGAGTCCGGCGAGGTCAAGCACAAGGGCCGGCCCGTTCCCGTGTACGAGTTCCGGCACCTGACCTTCCAGGAGTACCTCGCGGCCCGCGCCCTGGTCGAGGGCCACCACCCGGGCCACGACCCGAAGGCGTCCCTGGCCGAGCTGGTCGTGCCACTCGTCGACTCCGCCGAGGCGCACAAGACGCGCGAGAGCTGGCACGAGCCCGTCCGGCTGTGCGTCGCGAGCTGCAACGACGCCGACGCGGAAGCGATCCTGCGCCAACTGCTCACGCAGGCGGAGGAAGACCTCCGGGGGCAGGACTGGTACGTCGGGCTCACACTGAAATGCCTCGCCGACGAACCGAACGTCAGCACAGGGATCCTGCACGAGGCGCTCGGCGCGCGGATCCGCATGAACAGCTTCATGAGCAACGAGATGACCGAGCTGTTGCGCAGCCGATGGTGCGACGACTCCGTGAACTTCGTGGCCGGCGAGTGCGACGGGAGTTGGGAGCGGGATTCCGATCTCGTGTGGGACCTGTGCAACTACGCGCCGACCGGGCCCATGTCGCCGAGCGACCTGCGGCGGAGGCTGAGCGGTCCGGATTTCGCCGACCGCTTGAGAACCGCTTTCGCGATCATGCAGCTGGGCTCGCACGGCAACGTGGACGCTCTCGCCGCCGACCTCGACGGTTTGACGGACGACCTCGTCGCACTCACCCACGGGCGGCGACCGCTGCCGATGATGGCGGTCTGGGCCCTCGGCTGGCTCTACCAGAGCCCAAGCTCCGACGGCGTGCCGACGAGGCTCGCCAGCCGATTCGCCGACCTGTTCCGAGCCGAGCAGACCGAACCCGCCGTCATCCGTTTCCTGCTCTGGTTCGCGCACGGGACGATTCGCTTCGCCGACGCCGCCGACCTGGACGCCGTGCACGACGCGATGCTCACCTGGTTCGGACGAGCCGCACCGTCGGACGCACTGTTGGCGCTGGCCGATGTCGAGTGGGGAAACGTATCGGCGCGCAGGAAGCTTGCCCACCTCGGCTCCCAGGTCGACGACGCCGGCGTCCGCGCGGCGCTCGTGCGACTCCGGGAGGTGCAGGACCTGACCGAGCTGCAGGAGCTGTGTGCCTATCTGGCTCACGAGCACGATCCGACGGTGTGGGCCGCGGCGGTCGCCTCGCTGGCGGCGCTGGAGTGGTCGGAGCCCCCGCTCACCGGTCACCGCGACCTGGTCCACCGCATCGTCGACACGTTCGTCCCGGGCACCGAGGAGTCCGCGATCCATCTCGACCTGATCCGGGCGGACCTCGACGACGCCGAAGCGCGCAAACGTCTCATGCAGCGCCTGCACGGCCGTGAGCATGGCGCGGCCGGCAGGCGCAACGCCTTGGCCGTTGTCGCGGAATCCCGTTTCGACGAGACCGACCGACGCCTGGTCGGGGTGAGCAGATCCGAACCGGGGCCGCTCGACCCGATGGAAAGGATCTCCGTGAAGCAGGTCCGCGAACGCGCGGATCGGGTCCGGATCAGCGAGGACGAGGCAAGGCGCCGATACGAGCGCTTGGCGCAACGCTGGGGCCTGCGGCTGGCCTGGTCCTAGGAGATGTAGTGCAGCACCACGTTGTGGACGTGGTGCGCCTTGTCCGAGCCGCGGAACTCCACCTCGTAGGTGTGCGTGCCCACGTGGATGGCGATCGAGCCCGTCGAGAAGAACGAGCCGCCCCACGACTTGTTGCTGACCACGCTGACGCTGGTGATCTTGCCGTACGGGATGCTGGTGATCGCGACCTTCTTGCCCACGAACGACTTGTCCTGCACGATCACCCGGCGGTTGGTCACGCCGATGAAGCCCGTCCCGGCGCCGATCGCGTCGTAGACCGCGATCACCTCCTCGCCCTGCAAGAGTCCACTCTCGATCTGGCGCAGCTGCTCTTTGCGGTCGTACTTGGCGTTCGTGGTGGTCATGAATCTCACGTTAAGCACCGCGGTCAAGGCTGGCATGCTGTCGCCATGGCTCTCGACGGTGTGGTGGCGTTGGTGACGGGCGGTTCGCGGGGCATCGGGCGGGCGACCGCGCAGCAGCTCGCGGCGGCCGGGGCGACAGTCGTGGTGCACTACGTCAGCAACAAGGCCGCGGCGCAGGAGACGTTGGACAGCCTTCCCAGCAACGGAAACCACGAGGCGCGGCAGGCCGACCTCAAGGACCCTGACCAGATCGCGGACCTCGTCGACGGCGTCGTCACCCGGCACGGGACCGTGGGGGTGCTGGTCAACAACGCCGGGACGTACGAGCCGCAGCCGGTGCTCGAGACCTCCTACGCCGACTGGCAGGAGATCTGGCGCCGCACGCTCGACACCAACCTGGTCGGGCCGGCGAACCTCATCCACGCCGTCGTGCCGCACATGGTGGCCGCCGGCGGCGGGCGGATCATCAACATCACCTCGCGCGGCGCGTTCCGCGGCGAGCCCAACCATGTGGCCTACGGCGCCAGCAAGGCCGGGCTCAACAGCCTCAGCCAGTCGCTGGCCAAGGCGCTCGGCCGGCACAACATCTTCGTCACCGCGATCGCGCCCGGGTACGTCGAGACCGACATGGCCGCGCCCTATCTCAACGGGCCGCGTGGGCACGAGATCCGCGGCGAGACCGCCATCGGGCGCATCGCCGACCCCGACGAGGTGGCTCGGCTCGTGACGTTCCTGGCGACACCGGGCACCGAGTCGATGACCGGCGGGGTCATCGACGTCAACGGCGCGTCCTACCTGAGGACGTGACGGGCTGGTTACTCGTCGTTGAGAACGAGGCGGTACGCGTCTTCTATACGCGCCGCGAGCGTCACTTCGCGTTCCGTGATCGACACCCCGTCGGCCGCGGCGAGCTTGACCTGTGTGTAACCATCGAGACGGCGGATTTCGGCCCGCAGGTGGAGGGCGTCGGCACAGACCTTCACGCGTTCGGTGAGGTCGCTGTGCTGCGAATTGTCGAGCAGGAAGACCCGCTTGAGCTGCTTGTCCTCACGTGTCCAGCCGGCCAGCAGGGCGAGCGCGTCGGACAGGTAGTCGCCTCTGCTCCGCCCGTTCCAGAGGGCTCGCATCCACACCTCCCAGGCGTCGTTGCCGGCTTGTGGCCAAATCGTCGCCATCTCGTCATGGTTCGGTGCCCACAGTCTTTCGCTGACCGGCCCCCGTGTCCACGCCCACATTTCCCCCTTGTGGTGACCTAGGGGACGGCTCCGGCACCCGAAACGGCATTTCGTCTGGCACGCTGGTTGCTCGTGCACGCCGAAAGTCCAAGCCCGCCCGACGGCCGGGGGAACGCGGCCATCCGCGTTATCGTCGGTGCCGCTATCGTTGCTGAGCGTAAAGTTTTGGCCTGTGCCCGGTCGCATCCTCCCGAATTAGCCGGCATGTGGGAGTTCCCCGGCGGCAAGGTCGAGCCGGGTGAGTCCGAGACCGGTGCACTCGTGCGGGAATGCCAGGAAGAACTGGGTGTGCGCATCGCGGTCGGCGACCGCATCGGCGACGATATCCCTTTGGGGCATCGCCGCACCGTATTGAAGATTTTCGCCGCACGACTGGTTGACGGGCAGCCGCAGCCGCTGGAGCATGCCGCGCTCCGCTGGCTCGACCGCGACGAGCTCGACGAGGTGCCCTGGCTGCCGGCCGACGCCCCGATCGTGGCGGCCCTCCGCGCCGGTCCGTGGCTGAGCTGAAAAGGCGAAGGCCCCCGGCGCCGAACGCCGGGGGCCTGTCAGACCAAGCTCAGTCCTGGTCGGGATGCGCGTAGTTGAGGTTGCGCGCCGGCATCGGGAACTCCACGTCGTCGCCGAACGGCGACGCCGCGCCCGAGCGGTCGAACGCCGCCTCGCTGACGCCCAGCCGGCCGTTGGCGCCCACAGCCGGAAGCTGCGCGGGCGCGAGCTGCCGGTGCCAGTTG
This sequence comes from Asanoa iriomotensis, assembly GCF_016862515.1. Classification (GTDB taxonomy): domain Bacteria; phylum Actinomycetota; class Actinomycetes; order Mycobacteriales; family Micromonosporaceae; genus Asanoa; species Asanoa iriomotensis. Next base: position 44,225 of record NZ_BONC01000054.1, on the reverse strand, counting down.
ACGCCGCGTTCGACTTCCTGCTCCTCGGTGCGCTCGTGTGCGTCCGGCAAGTCCTCGCCTCTCATCGCGGGCCCGGCCGCCACCGAGTGGCGAGCACCGGCTTCGGTCAAGTCGTCGTCGCCAGGGTGCCGACGGAAGATCTTGCTGCCCAGCCACACCAGCGGATCGTACTTACGGTCCACCACGCGCTCCTTCATCGGAATGATCGCGTTGTCGGTGATCTTGATGTGCTCAGGGCACACCTCGGTGCAGCACTTGGTGATGTTGCAGTATCCGAGACCCTGATGCTGCTGAGCGTACGTCTTCCGGTCGTCCTTCGCGTCCAGTGGATGCATATCCAGCTCCGCCGCCCGGATGAAGTACCGCGGGCCGGCGAACGCCTTCTTGTTCTCGTCGTGGTCACGCACCACGTGACAGGTGTTCTGGCACAGGAAGCACTCGATGCACTTCCGGAACTCCTGCGAGCGCTCGACGTCGACCTGCTGCATCCGGTATTGCCCCGGAGCCAGATCCGCAGGCGGCGCGAACGCCGGGGTCTCGCGGGCCTTCTCGTAGTTGAAGGAGACGTCCGTGACCAGGTCCCGGATCACCGGGAACGTGCGCAGCGGCGTGACCGTGATGGTCTCGTCGTCCTCGAATGTCGACATCCGGGTCATGCAGCCGAGCCGCGGCATGCCGTTGATCTCCATCGAGCACGAGCCGCACTTGCCGGCCTTGCAGTTCCACCGGCACGCGAGGTCGGGCGCCTCGGTGGCCTGCAACCGGTGGATGATGTCGAGCACGACCTCACCCTCGTTGACCTCGACCTGGTAGTCCTGCAGGTCGCCGCCGGTCTCGTCACCCCGCCAGACCTTGAATTGGCGCTTGGTTCCCATTACTTGCCCGACCCTTCGGCAGACGTGTCGAAGTCCGCCAGCTCGTCCTCGGTGAGGTACTTCGAAAGCTCGGTCCGGTCGAAGAGCTGGATCAGCTCGGACCGCATCTTCGGCAGCGGCTTGTGCTCGAGCCGCACCTTGTCGCCGTCGAGGGAGCAGACGAGGTTGACCGTCCGCCACTTCGCGGACATCGCGGGGAAGTCCTCGCGGGTGTGGCCGCCCCGCGACTCCTCGCGCTCCAGCGCCGCCTTGGCGGTGCACTCCGAGACCACCAGCATGTTGCGCAGGTCCAGCGCCAGGTGCCAGCCCGGGTTGTAGCGGCGGCCGCCGGCGGCGCTGACCTTCGCGACCCGCTCGCGCAGCTCGGCGAGGCGGGTCAGCGCGTCCTCCAGCTCACCCTTGCGCCGGATGATGCCGACCAGGTCGCCCATCACGGCCTGCAGGTCCTGCTGCAGCTTGTACGGGTTCTCGCCGGTGTCCCGCGACAGCGGGGCGAGCGCCGTGTCGACGGCCGCCTCCACCGTGCCGGCCGGCACCGCCGGGCGCTTGCCGATGCCGTCGACGTAGCGGGCGGCGTACTCACCCGCGCGCTTGCCGAACACCAGCAGGTCGGAGAGCGAGTTGCCGCCGAGCCGGTTGGAGCCGTGCATGCCGCCGGACACCTCGCCGGCCGCGAACAGGCCCTGCACGTGCCCCATCGCCGCGCCGGAGTCGGGGTCGACCTCGACCCCGCCCATCACGTAGTGGCAGGTCGGGCCGATCTCCATCGGCTCCTTGGTGATGTCGACGTCGGCCAGCTCCTTGAACTGGTGGTACATCGACGGCAGGCGCTTCTGGATGTAGTCGGCCGAGCGCCGGGACGCGATGTCGAGGTAGATGCCGCCGGCCGGAGTGCCGCGACCCTCCTTGACCTCGTTGTTGATCGCGCGGGCGACCTCGTCACGGGGCAGCAGCTCCGGCGGGCGCCGGTTGTTGTCGGGGTCGGTGTACCAGCGGTCCGCCTCCTCCTCGGTCTCCGCGTACTGCTTGCGGAAGACGTCGGGGACGTAGTCGAACATGAACCGCTTGCCCTCGGAGTTCTTGAGGACGCCGCCGTCGCCGCGGACCGACTCGGTGACCAGGATGCCCTTGACCGAGGGCGGCCAGACCATGCCGGTCGGGTGGAACTGCAGGAACTCCATGTTGATCAGCGTCGCGCCGGCGCGCAGGGCGAGCGCGTGGCCGTCACCGGTGTATTCCCAGGAGTTCGAGGTCACCTTGTAGGAGCGGCCTACGCCGCCCGTCGCCAGCACCACCGCGGGCGCCTGCAGCAGCAGGAACTCGCCCGACTCGCGATAGTAGCCGAACGCGCCGGCCACCTTGTCGCCGTCGAGCAGCAGCTCGGTGATCGTGGTCTCCGCGAACACCCGGATCCGGGCGTCGTAGTCGCCGAACTCGCGCTTGTCGTCCTGCTGCAGCGACACGATCTTCTGCTGCAGCGTGCGGATCAGCTCCAGGCCGGTGCGGTCGCCGACGTGGGCGAGTCGCGGGTACTCGTGGCCGCCGAAGTTCCGCTGCGAGATCTTGCCGTCCGGCGTGCGGTCGAACAGCGCGCCGTAGGTCTCCAGCTCCCAGATCCGCTCCGGCGCCTCCTTGGCGTGCAGCTCGGCCATCCGGAAGTTGTTGAGGAACTTGCCGCCGCGCATGGTGTCGCGGAAGTGGACCTGCCAGTTGTCGCGCGCGTTCGCGTTGCCCATGGCCGCGGCGGCGCCGCCCTCGGCCATGACCGTGTGCGCCTTGCCGAACAGCGACTTGGAGATGATGGCGACCCGCTTGCCGGCGAGCCGTGCCTCGATCGCCGCGCGCAGGCCGGCGCCGCCGGCGCCGATCACGACGACGTCGTAGTGGTGTCGTTCGATTCGCTCAGTCATGTCAGTCGCCTCAGTTGATGAACCGCACGTCGCCGAACCAGTTCGCGGACACCGCCATGATGTAGAAGTCCGTGATGGCGAGCGTCGCGAGTGTGATCCAGGCCAGCTGCATGTGCCGGGTGTTCAGCTTGGACACGAAGGTCCAGAAGCGGTAACGCACCGGGTGCTTGGAGAAGTGCTTCAGCCGCCCGCCCGCGATGTGCCGGCAGGAGTGGCAGGAGAGCGTATAGGCCCAGAGCATGACCACATTCACGATAAGAATGAGGTTGCCGAGCCCGAAGCCGAATCCCTCGGGGCTGTGGAAGGCCTTGATGGCGTCCCAGGTGTTGATGACCGAGATGATGCCGGCGGCGTAGAACGCGTACCGGTGGGCGTTCTGGAAAATCAGCGGGAAGCGCGTTTCGCCGGAGTAGGTCTTGTGCCCGTCGGGCACGGCGCAGGCCGGCGGCGAAAGCCAGAACGAGCGGTAGTACGCCTTGCGGTAGTAGTAGCACGTCAGCCGGAAGAGCAGGAGGAACGGCAGCGTGAGGGCCGCCTCCGGGATGATCCACCAACTGGGCAGGAAGGTGCCGAACTCCGCCGCGTTACCGCACCGATCGGTGAGGCACGGTGAATAGAACGGGGTCAGGTAGTGGTAGTCCTCGACGAAGAACCACTTGTGCATGTAAACCCGGACCGTCGCGTAGATGATCCAGGCCGACAGCCCGATCACCGTGATGAGCGGCGCTAGCCACCATCGATCCGTGCGCAACGTCCGAGCCGTTATCGAGGCGCGCGCCTGCGCCCCGACCGGCCTCGTCGCCGTTGTCGTCATGAAGTCTCCCGCAAGGTTCTCATAGCCGCTGGCCGGCGCGTGACGGTGCACACGTTACGCGCAGGAAAACAGGCCGCTCGCGGAGGTGCCAGCGGATGTGATCAATCCGGTTGGCTGCTGTCAGAGATCGGGTGCGGAGAGGCGGCGGATCGATGCCGCGCAGTCGTGGTGGCGGCCCGCCAGGCGCTGCACGCCGCCGCGGTCCGGCGCGACGAAGAACGCCGGCGCACCGTTGCGGGCCTGCCGGTCGAGCGCGTCGGCGTAGGTGGTGCGGGCGTTCACCAACTCGGTCCACCGCCGCGCGAGGCGGTCGTCGTCATCGTCGCCGCGCAGTTCGTCGAGAAAGGGGCGGATCGCCTCGTTCTCGTTGCGGATCGCGACCGCGCGCTCGCGCGGCCCGGAGGTGGATCCCGGCGGCGCGAGGCGGTTGAGCCGCACCTCCAGGGCCTCGCAGGCGCCGGCGACGCGCCCGCCGGCGTCGGCCGCGTCGGCGATCCGCACCACGCCGACCACCGCGGCGCCGCAGGCCGCGACCACCAGCAGGACGGCGGCGGCGGCGACCCCGCCGATGATCAGCCGGCGCTTGCGCCGATTGTCCACATTGTCCGGCTCGACGGGAGCCGCAGTCGGCGATTCATCAAGATTGTCCGGTTCGTCGGTGGTCGACGACGACGGCGAGGGTGGCGGGGTCGTCATGCAGGAGAATCTATCCCGAAGCGCCACCCGTGAAGTTCCACGAGGCCAGCCGCAGCGACGGGCCGGTGAAGCCGAAGATGTCCCAGCTGTCCGCCGGCGTGATCGCGTTGCCGCCGATGCCGAGCACCGCGCCGGGCCCGAGCGCCAGCGGATAGGACTGCGTGAACCGGAAGTTGCGCACCGGCCGCGTGATCTCCCCGTCTTCCACCAGCCACACGCCGTTGCGGGTCAGCCCGGTGACCACCAGCGTCTTCGGGTCGAGCACCCGGGTGTACCAGAAGTCGCTGACCAGCAGGCCGCGCTCCATCGTGGACAGCAGTGCCGCGGTGTGCCCGTCGGCGGCCGGCCCGGCGACCGCCGCCGCCGGCGCGCCCTCGTCGGGCTGCAGCCGCAGGTTGGCCGCCAACGGCCCGAACGCGCTGCCGCCCGGCCACGCGTGCCCGGTGGAAACCGCGCCCGCCTCGGCCGCCGACCGCCGGTCGTGCGCCACGGCGGTGGTGATGCCGTCGCCGACGAAGGTGACCGGGCGCTTCGGCGTGCCCTCACCGTCGAACGGGACGCCGGCGCCCGCCGTGGCGGTCACGTCGTCGACGATCGTCACGGCCGCGTCGAACTGCGCCGCGCCGATCTCGGCGAACGACTGGCGCTCGTTGTGCAGCTTGCCGTTGAAGCCGTAGAACGCGAAGTTGGCCAACAGGTCGGCCACCGCCGTGGGCTCCAGCACGACCTCGTAGCGGCCCGGCGGCAGCTCGACCGGGTCGGTGCCGGCGCGGGCCTTGAGCGCGGCCCGGCCGCCCAGCACCACGCCGTCGATGTCGGCGAGCCGGCGCGACCCGAGCCGCGCGACACCGTCGGCGCCGGGCACCCGCGCGATGCCGTCCATGGCCGCCTCGGTCGCCCGACCCGCCACCGCCTGCCCGGCACTGTTGGCGAACGCGCCGGACCAGTGCACGGTGCGGCAGTAGCCGGCCGTCTCCAGCCCCTCGGCCGCGTCGACGAACGCGCGCACCCGGGCGGCCCGCTCCTCGGGGCCGGCCTGTGCGGTGGCCTCGTCCCAGGCGCCGTCGCCGACCAGCGGCGCCGGCGGCGTGAGCCCGGGCCAGCCCGGGTCGACCGGGGTCAGCGCGGCCGCGGCGATCGTGCGCTCGACCAGCGCGGTGAGCCCGGCCTCGTCGACCACGGTGGTCGAGCCGCCGACCGTTCGGCCGTCGAGGTTGACGCGCAGCCAGACCGAGGTGGTCGCGTCCGCGACGTTCTGGTGGATGCCGGAGTTGGCGAACCGGGTCAGCGCCAGCGCGGTGTGGCCGGCCTGCACCTCGGCCTGCGCGGCGCTGCCCGCCAGGCGGCGGACCAGGTCGACGACCCGGCCCGCGAGATCGAGCTCCGCCGACATCAGCCCGTCACCCCCACCCGTACGCCGGTGAACCGCGCCGGAGCCGCCGGATGGCCGGTGTGGCCGGTCTGGCCCGGCTGGCCCTTGCCGCAGTTCGGGATGCCCCACGCGGTGACCTCCGACGAGAGCATGTCCATCGACTGCCAGAACGTCGGGCCGATCCCGGTGTAGGTCGGGTTGCGCAACATCCGGCCGATCCTGCCGTTCTTGATCTCCCAGCCGATCTCACAGCCGAACTGGAAGTTGAGCCGCCGGTCGTCGATCGACCAGGACCGGTTGGTGTCCATGAAGATCCCGTCGTCGGTGCTGGCGATGATCTCTTCGAGCGTGTGCGGGCCCGGCTCCAGCCCGACGTTGGTCATCCGCACCATCGGCAGCCGCGCCCAGCCGTCGGCGCGCACGCTGCCCGCGTAGTCGAGGCCGGCGACCGAGGCCGAGTCCCGCCCGGCCAGCACGCCGACCCACAGGCCCTCGTGCACCGCGTAACGGGAGGCGGCGGGCGTGCCCTCGTCGTCGTAGCCGAAGCTGCCCAGCGCGCCCGGGATCGTCGGGTCGATCGCGATGTTCATCAGCGCCGAGCCGTAGCGCATCGAGCCGAGCTGGTTGAGGTCGAGCCAGGACGTGCCGGCGTACGCCGCCTCCCAACCGAGGATCCGGTCGAGCTCGATCGCGTGCCCGACCGACTCGTGGATCTGCAGCGCCATCTGCTCGCTGCCGAGGATCAGCGTGGTCTCGCCGGCCGGGCACGGCGCCGCGTTCAGCAGCTCGCGCGACTCGATCGCCACCCGCGCGGCGTTGCCGGGCAGGTCGAGCTCGGTGACCAGCTCCCAGCCGCGGGTGCCGTACTGGTTGCCATAGGACCGGCGCTGCGACTCGCCCTCGCCGATCGAGGTCGCGGCGATGCCGCCGCCGCACTCCCGGAACCGCTGGTCGATGCGGTGGCCCTCGCTGGAGACGAACCACTTGGCGGTGTCCCAGATGCGGTAGTGGCTCTCGGCGATGTCGGCGCCGTGCTCGCGCATCGTGGTGGTGAGCCCGACCATCAGGTCGGCCTTCTCGGTCAGCGGCACGCCGAGCGGGTCGACCTCGCACGGCGACGACCACGAGCCGGACGCCGGCGGCAGCGGGACCAGCCCGGTGGCCGGGCCGGGGACGGTCGCGCTCGCGGCGGCGATCTTCGCGGCGCGGGTGCCGGCCGCGCGCGCGGCGGCGTCCGACATGTCGGGCAGGGCGTAGAAGCCCCAGCCGGAGCCGACCAGCGCGCGCACGCCGACGCCGGCGTCCTCGTCCTGGTTGAGCTCTTCGATCTCGCCGTTGCGGGCCGACATGGACTCGGAGCGGCGGTGCATCACCCGCGCGTCCGCATATCGCGCCCCGGCGTCCAGAGCGGCCTGGACAGCGGCAGCAGCCGCGTCGAAATGGGTCACACACTCGACCCTAAGTCACGATTCTGTCGCGGCCGCGAACCATCCCCGGGCATACGGCGTCCTCGATGCAGAGTCGTTACCACCGACCCGGCTGACAGTGCGGAGGGCCGTAGCTTACTTTCAGCGCCAACGGTCGGATGCAACTTCCTTTCGCGTTCGAAGCGTCCACTGCACAGTGCACGACCCGGAAGGAGGGTGACCGCCATGACCGATGGCGCCACCGGTCCGGTCGGTCTCGCGGTCGCCTCGCCCGACGAACCCCTCGGCGACCAACCCGGGACCGGCGCCGACAAGTCCATTGTCGGGCGTTCTCCCGGCCAGCTCGCCTGGCGCCGGTTGAAGCGCGACCGCACCGCCTGGGCGAGCGGCATCGCGCTGGCGTTCTTCGCCCTGATCGCACTGGCCGCACCGCTGATCGAACGCCTCTACGGCAAGGGACCACTCGACCGCTTCACCGACAAGCTGGACCGCAACGGCAATCCGCTGGGCTACCTCGGCGGCATCAGCGGCGAACACTGGCTGGGCATCCAGCCCCGGCTCGGCCGCGACATCCTGATCCAGATCGTGTACGGCATGCGTACCTCGCTGATCGTCGCGCTCACCGCCGCACTGCTGACCATCGTGCTGGGCGTGGTCATCGGCATCGTCGCCGGCTACCTCGGCGGCAAGGTCGACGCGGTGCTGAGCTGGCTGACCGACCTGACACTGGCGTTCCCGTTCTACATCTTCTGTTTCGCGTTCGTCCCGATCGCGGTGGCGCAGCGCTACGGCCCGACCGACCAGGAGGCGTCCTGGTTCAGACCGATGCTGCTGGTCATCGTGTTCGTGCTGTTCAACTGGACCTACAGCGCGCGCCTGGTCCGCGGCCAGGTGCTCACCCTGCGCGAGCGGGAGTTCGTCGAGGCGGCCCGCGCGTCCGGCGCCCGGGTCGGGCACGTCCTGTTCAAGCAGTTGCTGCCCAACCTCTGGGCACCGATCCTGGTCACCTTCTCGCTCAACGTGCCGGCGCTGATCACCGCCGAGGCGGCCCTGTCGTTCCTGGGCATCGGCATCCTCGAGCCCACACCCGACCTGGGCCGGCTGATCAGCGACAGCGTCACCTACATCCGCGACGACCCGGCGTTCACGCTGACGGGCGGCATCACGCTGTTCGCGCTCGTGCTCGCGTTCAACCTGTTCGGCGACTCGCTGCGGGACGCCCTCGACCCCAAGTCCGACCGGTAGGAGACGACGACGATGATCCGGTTCTTCGTCAAGAAGGCTCTCCTCGCGGTCACGACGCTGTTCACGGTCAGCGTGCTGACCTTCGGGCTGTTCTTCGCGGCGCCGAACAACCCCGCCGAGCTGATGTGCGGCAACCGCAAGACCTGCACGGCCGAGCAGCAGGAGAGCATCGCCCGCCGGATGGGCCTCGACAAGCCGGTCGTGCGGCAGTACGCGGACTTCATGGCCGGCATCGTCAAGGGCCGCACCTTCGGCGAGGGCGACGCGGCTCGCGAGTGCCCGGCGCCGTGCCTCGGCTACTCGTTCCGCAACGACGAGCCCGTCACCGACGTCATCGGCCGCACGTTGCCGGTGACGCTGTCCATCGTGTTCGGCGCCGCGGTGGTCTGGCTGCTGATCGGCGTCTCGGTCGGCATGATCTCCGCGCTGCGCAGGGGCACCATCTTCGACAAGGGCGCGGTCGGGTTCTCGCTGACCGGCGCCTCGATGCCGATCCTCCTGTTCGGCCCGCTGCTGCTGATCATCTTCGTGTACGAGACGGGGCTGCTCAGCTATCCGAGCTACGTGCCGATCACCGAGAACCCGCTCAAATGGGCGGCCGCGATGGTGCTGCCCTGGCTGGCGCTCGGCTTCATCAACTCCGCCGGCTACGCGCGGCTGGCCCGCGCGCAGATGCTGGAGACCCTGTCCGAGGACTTCGTGCGCACCGCACGGGCCAAGGGCATGAGCAAGATGCGGGTGTACGGGCGACACGCGCTGCGCGCCGCGATCACGCCGATCGTGACGATCGCGGGTCTCGACCTGGGCACCTACCTCGGCGGCACGGTGGTGACCGAGACCATCTTCGGCTTCACCGGGCTGGGCAAGGCATCGCTCAACGCGGCGATCAACCTCGACATGCCGCTGGTGATGGCGACGGTGTTGCTCGCCGCGTTGTTCATCGTCGTGGCCAACCTCGTCGTCGACGTCCTCTATTCGTTCATCGACCCCAGAGTGCGACTGGCATAGACCCACGGGCGCGTGTCGGTGTGGGCCGTGCCGACACGCGCCCGTGATCCGAAAGAAATGTTCGATCAGCAGGCTGATGGCGGAGGTTTCCTGCAAGCCTCCGACGGATGAGGGAGGGAGTGACCGATGCGTCCAACACGGACGTTGCGGCGGATGACCGCCGCCACCGGCGCCACGCTGCTGCTGGCGGCGACGCTGGCCGCCTGTTCAAAGAACACCGGCGAGTCCGCCGAGGAAGGCAACGAGGTCGTCGTGAAGACCGGCGCGATCTCGACCGATCCGAAGGACTCGCAGGGCCCCGCGCCCGAGGTGCCGGGCGCGACCAAGGGCGGCACGCTGAAGATCATTCAGCAGGCCGACTTCGAGCACATGGATCCGCAGCGCACCTACACCGTCGGCGCGATGGCCGTGCAGCACCTGCTGGTCCGCAACCTCACCCAGTTCCGCGAGGACGGCAAGGGCAAGCTGACGCTGGTCGGCGACCTGGCCGAGAACCCGGGCAAGGACGTCAACGGCGACTGCAAGGTCTGGGAGTACACGCTCAAGAAGGGCGTCAAGTACGAGGACGGCTCCGAGGTCAAGGCCGCGGACGTGGCCTACGGCATCGCCCGTTCCTTCGAGGAGACCATCGACGGCGGCCCGACCTACGTCCAGGAGTGGCTGGCCGACAACCCGACCTACAACGCCGACTACAAGGGCCCCTACACCTCGGGCAACACCACGGTGCCCGGCCTGACCGTCAACGGTGACTACGGGCTCAAGTTCGAGTTCAAGAACCCGCACTGCGACCTGCCGTTCGCGCTGAGCATGGGCACCTCGGCGCCGGTGCCGCAGGCCAAGGACGCGAAGCTCGAGTACGACCGGAAGGTCTTCTCGTCCGGGCCCTACAAGATCAAGGAATACACCAAGGACAGCAAGCTGGTCCTGGAGCGCAACCCGAACTGGGATCCCAACACCGACCCGATCCGCCACAACTACGTCGACAACGTCGAGGTGGAGATGGGTCCGGACGACGCCGCGCAGACCGAGCGGACGATCGCCGGCGGCGCCGACGCCAACGCGATCGCCTGGGACGGCGTGCCGCAGTCGCTGGTGAGCAAGGTGCAGGGCGACGCGTCGCTCAAGGAGCGGACGATCGACACCCCGAGCCTGTTCGTCTGGTACCTGGCGATCAACAACCAGAAGGTCACGGACCTCAACGTCCGCAAGGCCATCGGTTGCGCGCTCGACAAGCAGGGCATCCTGCTGACCCAGGGCGGCGAGGCGGCCGGCCGGCTGACCAACAACCTCCAGGCCGACACCACGATCGGTTACCAGGAGTTCGCGGACCCGACCGGGTGCGGCCCGGCCGGCGACCCGGAGAAGGCCAAGACGCTGCTCGCCGGCAAGAAGATCAAGCTGGCCTTCATGTCGCGGGACACCGCCTTCGGCCAACAGACCGCGCCGGTGGTCAAGGACAGCCTGGAGAAGGCGGGCTTCGAGGTCGTCGTCTCCTACGTCGCGCAGCCGAACCACAACCCGACCGCGCGGACGAAGGACAACCCGTACGACATCTACATCAGCAACTGGGGCGCGGACTGGCCGAGCGGCGCGTCGACGATCCCGGTGCTGTACGACGGCCGGAAGATCGGCCCCAAGGGCAACTCCAACGTGTCCTACTTCAACGGCGACGACGTCAACCAGGCCATCGACAAGGCCTCGGCGCTGCCGGCCGGTGACGCGGGCGACGACTGGTCCGCGATCGAGAAGACCATCGTCGACAAGTACTACCCGGTCGTCCCGATCTACCAGTCCAAGACCTTCGTGGTCATGGGCGACAAGGTCGGCGGGGTGTTCCACTCCGACTCGATCGGCACGATGGTCTACTACAACGCCTACATCAAGCAGTGAGTTGACGGAGGGGCCCCGCTAGCGGGGCCCCTCCCGCTGCTCCAGTGGGCACCACCAGGTCGTCCGGCCGCCGAAGGTGCCGTGTGCCGCCGGCGTGCCGTCCCGCGGGCAGCGGCCCTCGGCCCGCAGCCGCAGGCTCTGCAGGGTGTGCACCCCGCCGTCGCGCACCGAGGTGCGGATCGCGTACCGGGTGGCCCGCAGCAGCGCGGTGACCTCGTCCGGGGTCAGGTCGTCGACCGGCGTGCCGGGGTGCACCCGGGCCCGCCAGAGGATGTCGTCGGCGAGCAGGTTGCCGATCCCGGCGACCGCGTGCTGGTCGAGCAGCCGGGCCTTGATCGGCGCGGTGCCGCGCCGCAGCGCCGCCCGGAACTGCGCCGCGGTGATGTCGGTGGCGTCCGGGCCGAGCACCTCGATCGGCGGGTCCAGCCGGATCCGGCCGAGCCGGCGCGGGTCGACCAGCATCAGCCGGCCACCGTCGGCGAACGTGAGCGCGAAGCGCGCGAACCGGTAGTCGCCCTTCGCCCGGCCGCGCTCCCAGTAGTCGCCGCCGTCGACCTCGGCGCCGTCCGGGTCGGCCACCACGATCTTGCCGGACATCCCGAGGTGGATGCCCAGGATCGGCCCGTCCTCCGAGGTCTCGCACCACATGCTCTTGCCGCGCCGGTGCGCGACGGTCAGCTCGCGGTCGATCAGCGCGTCCCGGATCTGTCCGGGCGGATGCGGCCGGCAGACCCAGGTGTCGTGATCGTCGACGCCGACGACCCGCCGCCGCAGGGCGGCCCGGGCGATGACGGCACGGGCGTTCTCGACCTCAGGTAGTTCGGGCACTCCTCAGACGCTACGACGCAGAAAGTCGAGCTCGGCGGGGAGCCGGCGGGCCGGGTCCGTCTCGCGGAGCAGCTCGTGCGGGCGGTTGGTCCGGGTCAGCTCGGTCGAGAGGCGGGCGACCTCCGCGGCCTCCTCCAGGTCCGCGGGATCCGCGACGATCAGCAGCGGGCGCACGGTCGACCGTGGCGGCACCGGCTCGGCGGCCAGCTCCAGCAGCGAGTGGTGCGCGTAGATCTCCGGACCGTCGACCGGCTGACCCAGGTAGCGCTCGGCGTAGGCCGTGCCGCACTGCGCCCAGTCGACGATCGGGCCCTCGGCGACCGCGGACCGGAACGTCTCCGGCCGGCGGAGCACCGCCAGCGCGGCCAGCCAGCCGCCGAACCGCCGGCCGCGCACGGCGACCCGGGCCAGGTCCAGGTCGGGGTGCTTGCCGCTGAGCGCGGCGAGCGCGTCGGCCTGGTCGCTGAGCATCACGTCGGCGAGCCGGCGGTGCACCACCTTCTCGAACGACGGCGCGACGCCGGGCGTGCCCCGGTTGTCGACCGTGACCACCGCGAAGCCGTTGTCGGCCCACCACTGCCGCTCGATCCAGGCGGACCGCTCGGCGCGCACCTCCTGGCGCCCGGGGCCGCCGTCGATGTCGAGCAGCACCGGCAGCCGGCGCCCGGCGACGTGGCCGGCCGGGTAGACCACCGCGGCCGGCAGTCGCCGGTCGGTGACCCGCTCCAGGGTCGGTCGCGGCGTCACCGGCGGCTCGGCCGACTTCAGCTCGAGCTTCGCCACCTGGGTGTCGCCCTGCCAGATCGTCCAGCGGGTGCCGGTGTGGTCGAGCGAGCGTGCGCCGATCACCAGCACGTCGCCGCCGACGGCGCCGGTGTGCCAGCCGGGCGCCGTGGTCAGCCGGCGGGACTCGACTCCGCCGCCGCCGATCGCCGTGCGTACCCGGAAAAGATGTTGTTCGCTCGGTTCGCCGTCGCTGGCCTCGACCAGCAGGTCGGGCGAGCCGCCCGGGCCGGGCATCCGGCCGACCACCCGGCGCAGGTAGAGCGAGGGCGGGGTGAGCAGGGTGCCGTCGGCGAACAGGCACCGCGCGTCGTAACCGTCGTGGGCCAGCTCGCCGCCCACCAGCACCCGGCCGTCGGGCAGGTGGCAGGGCGTGCCGGCGACCGGCTCGACCCAGCGCGGGTCGGCCAGCTCGGCGTGCACCTGGGTCTCGCCCGTGCGCGGGTCGACCGCGAGCACGAGGCCGTGCTGCTGCATCCGGCGCAGCACGGTGATCAGTGGGCCACCCTCGACCCAGTCGACGGCGACCAGGTAGGGATAGGTCTCGCGGTCCCAGTGCACGTCGACCCAACCGCCGTCGAGGTCGAGCAGGTGCAGGCTGACCTCCGCGTTGGTGCCGCCGGCCCGGGGGCGGGCCACGGTGACCGGTGGCTCGCCGATCTCGGTGCGGGCCACCCGGGCGTCGTCGACCCGGGTGGCGAGCAGGGTCTGGCCGTCCGGCGACCACCAGTAGCCGCGGCGCCGGTCGAAGTCGCGCGCGGCGACCTCCTCGGCGCGTCCCCAGCTCACGTGGGTGCCCTCGCCGGCCAGCAGCACGTCGGCGCCGCCCGGGTTGATCACCCGGAGCTCGCCGGACGGGCTCAGGTAGGCGATCCGGGTGCCGGTCGGGTCCGGGCGGGCATCCGTGACGGGCCCGTCCGTCGTGACCTCGGTGACCGCGCCGGTGCGCACGTCGACCGTGCGCAGCCGCCCGTCCGTGACCAGCGCCGCGACGCGGGCGAGCGGGTCGGCCGCGTACGCGTCGATCGGTCCCTCGGCGACCAGCCGCTCGGTCGCCTCGCCACCGGCGGGCAGGTCGAGCGCCCAGAGCGAGTCGGTGGGATCTTCCGGGCCGGCGGAGCGCAGGAACAGCGCCCGCGAGCCGTCGGCGGCGACGGTGACCTCGTGCGGCGCGCCGCGAGTGAACAGGTGAGTCCGCGCGGCCAGCTCGGGAAACTCCACATCCGGATCGTATGGGGTCTAAGGGGCTGGTGAGAGTCGTTCCGGGAGGCCGCCGGAGACGCGCGTAGAGTGGCCCGGTGGCTCGACGACTACTGCTGGTGCACGCCCATCCGGACGACGAGTCGATCAGCACCGGCGCGACGATGGCGCACTACGCGGCGCAGGGCGCACAGGTCACGCTGGTGACCTGCACCCTCGGCGAGGAGGGCGAGATCTACGTCCCCGAGCTGGCCCGGCTCGCCGCCGCGGAGGCCGACCAGCTCGGCGGCTACCGGATCGCCGAGCTGCGGGCCGCCTGCGCCGCGCTGGGCGTCAGCGACGTGCGCTTCCTCGGCGGTGCGGGCCGCTTCCGCGACTCCGGGATGATGGGCCTCGACACCAACCAGCACCCGCGGTCGTTCTGGCGGGCCGACCTCGACGTGGCCGCCGGCTACCTGGTCGAGGTGATGCGGGAGACCCGGCCGCAGGTCATGATCACCTACGACGAGCACGGCTTCTACGGGCATCCCGACCACATCCAGGCCCACCGCGTGGCGATGCGGGCGGCCGAGCTGGCCCGGGCCGAGGGCGTCGGGCCCGCGAAGATCTACTGGACCGCGCTGCCCAAGAGCGTGCTGGAGGCGGGCCTGCACGCGTTCGCCGACTCCGTGGGCAACCCCTTCGAGGGCGTCGAGAGCGTCGACGACTTCCCGTTCGGCAACGCCGACAGCGACATCGCCGCCCGGATCGACGCGACCGACCTGCACGAGGCCAAGGTCGCCGCGCTCAAGGCGCACGCGACCCAGATCCCCGACTCCTCCTGGCTGTACGCGCTGGCCGGCGACTTCGGCAGCGAGTTCATGGGCGTCGAGTACTACACGCTCGCGGCCGGTGAGCGCGGCCCGGGCGGCGGACCCAACGGCTGGGAGACCGACCTGTTCGCGGGCCTCGCCACCGGCGACCCCGAGCCGGCGGAGGCCGGAACCAGGTGAGCAGCGTGTCCAGCCCCACCGACCACGTCCCGCCGCCGCCGGAGTCGCCCGAGCCCCCGGCGGCCTCCGCGCCCGAGCCCAGGCGCAGCCGCGACCGCGGCGCGGTGGCGGTCCTGCTGACCATCGCCGGCGTGGTGATCACGCTGCTGCTCTCGGTGCTCACGGCCGTCCTCGAGCTGCTGCTGATCAGCGTGCGGGTCGGCGGGCAGCTGATCGGCGTGTCGGCCGTGCTGGCGCTCGTCGGCAACCTGTTCGTCGGCTGGTTCGCCTACCGGTCCACCCGGCGCAAGTGGGTCGTCCTCCCGGCCGCCCTCATCTGGCTTCTGATCACCCTTCTGGCCGCCGGTCGGACTACAGAGGGTGACTACCTGATCGCAGCCAATAACTGGGTGGGATGGGCGATGATCGGTCTCGGCTCGCTGGGCTGGACCATCGTCGGCATCCGCCTTGTGTCTTCTCCACCTGCGAAAACGCTCTACTGAGCCCCTCGCTGCGGCGCTTGGCCGCCGGGTGAGGGCCGCCACGCTGGGTGTCGGTTCCGAGATCTGTTCGTTACAGTCGGTGCGGTCCACATAAATCCGGACTTAAGGTATTCGATGCAGACCGCCCCCCGGAGCACGAAGCGCCGCCGGTTCGCCGTCGGCGGCGCCCTCCTCGCCCTGCTGCTGATCGTCGTCGGTGTCCTCGCCGGTTTCGCGTACAAGGGTGACGTCCCCCGCGGCACCTCCGTGCTCGGCATCGACATCGGCGGTCTGAGCCGCTCGGCCGCCGTCTCCCGGCTGCACGCCGGGCTCGACGGCAAGCCGGCGCTGGACAAGCCGATCACGGTGCACGTCACCGGCGACTCCGCGAAGTCCGCCGACGCCGAGGTCACCCCCGACCAGATCGGCCTGGCCGTGGACGTGGACGCCACCGTCGCGGACGCCGCGAGCGGCGGCCCGCACCTGTGGGGCGGCCACACCGTCGCGCCGAAGGTCACCCTCGACGCCAGCAAGCTCGACGCCGCCCTGCGCCCCACGGTGCAGCAGGCGACGGGCAACGCCGCCACCCCCGGCTCGATCACCTTCGACGGCGTCACCCCCAAGATCACCTACCCGACGCCGGGTAAGGGCGTCGACCTGCCCAAGGCCACCGACGCCGTGAAGACCGGCTGGGTCAACGCGATCTCCGCCGCGGGTGTCGCCGCCGGTGGCACCGTGCCGAGCCCGGGTCAGCCCGGCGCCGCCAGCGTGTCGGTGCCGCTGGTCGACGTCGACAACGCCAAGGGCCGCGCCGCGGTCGACGCGCTGATGGACTCGCTGGCCAAGCCGGCCGTGTCGGCCCCGGTGACGGTGCACTCCGCCAAGGGCGACGTGACCATCACGCCCGACATGATCGCCAAGAGCCTGAAGATCAGCGGTGCCGCGGACGGCACCGTCACGCCGTCGGTCGACCCGGCCGCGCTGCGTACCGCCATGGGTTCCGCGATTTCCAAGATCGAGTCGTCACCGCCGTCGGCGGTCAAGGGTGAGGGCGCCACCCAGCAGGTGCTGGTCAGCGAGGCCGGCGGCGAGTACGTGGACGGCAACAAGCTGGCCACCGACGTGCTCGGCGTGCTGCCGAAGCAGGGCCCGCGCACGGTCGACGCCGTGCTGAGCCCGGCACAGCCCTTCGTCGCCGACGCCAACCTGCAGAAGCTGGGCGTCAAGGAGAAGGTCTCGACCTTCACCACGAAGTTCACCGGCGGGCTGAACGAGCCGCGGGTCAAGAACATCGTGACCGTGGCCAAGAAGGTCGACGGCGCGGTCGTGAAGCCCGGCGAGACGTTCTCCCTGAACGGCTACACCGGCTGGCGCGGCTACGAGCAGGGCTACGTCGACGCGCCGGTGATCGACAACAACAAGCTCGTGCCGGCCGTGGGTGGCGGCATCTCGCAGTTCACCACCACGCTGTTCAACGCGAGCTACTACGCGGGCCTCAAGGACGTGGAGCACAAGCCGCACTCCTTCTACATCTCGCGCTACCCGTCGGTGATCGAGTCGACGATCTTCTGGCCGAACCTGGACCTGAAGTTCCAGAACACCACGCCGTACGGGATGGTCATCGACACGTCGTACACCAATGACTCGATCACGGTGTCGATGTGGAGCACGAAGGTCTACGACAGCGTCAAGACCGAATGGGCGCCGAAGCACGACGTGACCAAGCCGGAGAGCAAGAGTCTGCCGGCCGGCCCGGAGTGCATCGCGACCACCGGCAGCGACGGCTTCACGCAGGACGCCTACCGGGTCATCACCAAGGACGGCAAAGAGGTGCAGCGCGAGAAGTTCAGCTGGCGTTACGATGCTGAACCGCGTTACACGTGCGAAAAGCCCAAGGCCGCCGACCCGGCCACGACCGATCAGGCCACGACCGCCGCGCCCGGCAGCCAGCCGGAGCAGCAGCCGACCGACGAGCCGGTCGCGCCGGTCACGCCGCAGTCGAGCTACGGCGGCTGGGGGCGATGAGCGCCGACTAACGCGGCAGGACCGCGCGGAGGAGGCGTGAATTGAAAAACCGCTGGCTGCGGATCGGTGCACTGGCCGGCGCGCTGTTCGCGATCAACCTGGTTGCCCGGGGGGTCGCGAACTTCGCGTACGGCGACGACACGGACATGCAGGACCGCGTGTCGCTGATCTTCTTCGGGGTCGTCGCGCTGACGCTCGCGATCGTCGCGTTCCGCTGGGGGCGTGACCGGCCCGTCGGCGTGCTGCTGGCCGACATGGCCGGTGCGGTGCTGGTCGCCTGCCTGGCCACGGTGCTGCTCGGGCCGGCGGTGTTCGGCGCCAACCCGGTCGGCGGCGGTGCGGGGGAGTTCTTCGCCCAGATCTGGCTCTACGCCGGGTTCAGTGCCGGCGGCTTCCTCGTGGGCTACCTGCTGCTCGTCGTGCTCGCCAAGGACTACCGGTCGCGCCAGCTCGCGGCCTACTCGAAGGCCAAGCTCAGCAAGCCGCGTCGGGTCGTCCGCCGCTGAGCGGCTGTTCGCGGGTCAGATAGCTGTGGTGGGTGGTGAAGCCCAGCCCGCCGTAGAGCGCGACCGCGGCCGTGTTGCGCTCCTCGACCTGCAGGAACGCGCCGGTCGCCCCTAGCTCGGCGCCCCAGTTGGCGAGCGCCGCGGTGACCGCGCGGGCCAGGCCCGTGCGGCGGTAGGCCGGGACCACCTCGATCGACCCGAGGTGCAGCCAGCGGTTCTGCTCGCCGACGACGGCACCCCGGCCCGCGGCGATCAGCGTGTCGCCGTCGTACACGCCGGCGAACCGCACCTCGGGCGGCGCGCTGAGCACGTGCCGCGCGGCGGGCGGGAGGCTCTTCTTGCGCGCCTCGTAGATCGCCAGCCAGTCGTCGCCGGGTGTCTTCGTCAGCGACACGCCCGGGGCGTCGGCGGTCAGCGGCGGCAGCGGGGCGGTCTGCACCAGGACCAGCGGGCGGGCGGTCCAGCCGCGGGCGTCCAGGGCCGCGCCGACCGGCGCCGCCAGCGGCAACGGCGTGTTGACCATGGCCGGCTGCCCGTGCTGGGCGTACCAGGCCTCGATCGCGTCGATCGCCGCCTCCAGCGGCCGGTCGGGGTCGCCGATCGGCAGCGCCGAGTTGGCCCGCCCCGTCCACCCGTCGGCGCTGCGCAGCAGCCAGTCGCCCAGCCGGCCGCGGGTGGGCGCGGGCCAGGCCGCGTCGGCGGCCAGCTCCAGCGCGATCACGTCCGCGGCGGTCGGGCGGCGCTGCGGCGGCACCCGCTTGGCCCGGTGCACCTCCGACAGGGGCACGACGATCGTGCCTTTCGTCGTGGCGACCGTGAGCTTTGTCTCGTCCACCGCGACCAGCTCGCCCAGCGCGTCGGAATAGAGCGTGCGACCGTTACGAACACCGACAATCCGCCGGATCACCACACGGTGTCCTACATCCTGCCGTCGGAGCACGATCGACCCCCCTCCACGCGAGATACTAGGCTCTTGACCGCCGCGGGTGATCGCGGCGTGGCTTGCGGAGGAGAGAAACCCGTGACCTACATCATCGCGGAGCCGTGCGTCGATGTGCTCGACAAGGCGTGCATCGAGGAGTGCCCCGTCGACTGCATCTACGAGGGCAACCGGATGCTCTACATCCACCCCGATGAGTGCGTCGACTGCGGGGCCTGTGAACCGGTCTGCCCGGTCGAGGCGATCTTCTACGAAGACGACGTCCCGGAGCAGTGGAAGGACTACACCACCGCGAACTACGAGTTCTTCGAGGATCTCGGTTCGCCCGGTGGCGCGTCCAAGGTCGGCAAGATCGAGAAGGACCACGCCGTGGTCGCCGCACAACCGCCGCGCGAAGCGGAGCACTGACCGGCGTGCGGGTGTCGGCAACCCTGCCGGACTTCCCGTGGGACCTGCTCGAGCCCGCCAAGGCGGTCGCGGCGGGGCACCCGGACGGCATCGTCGACCTGTCGATCGGCACGCCGGTCGACCCGGTGCCCGCCGCGATCCGCGCTGCGCTCGTCGCGGCGGCCGACGCACCCGGTTACCCGCTGACCGCCGGCACGCCCGAGCTGCGCTCGGCGGTCCGGCGGTGGGTGGCCCGCGCCTGCGGTGCCACCTTCGAGGAGATCGGCGTCCTGCCGACGATCGGCTCCAAGGAGCTGGTCGCCGGCCTGCCGGCGCAGCTCGGCCTCGGCGCGGGTGACGTGGTCGTGATCCCGCCGGTCTGCTACCCGACCTACGAGGTCGGTGCCCGGCTGGCCGGCGCGAAGGTGATGCGCGCGGACTCGCTGGTCTCCCTGGGCCCGGCGACGGACGTCAAGCTGATCTGGGTCAACTCGCCCGCCAACCCGAGCGGCCGCGTGCTGCCGCCGGCCCACCTGCGCAAGGTGGTCGACTGGGCGCGCGAGCGGGGCGCGGTGGTCGCCAGCGACGAGTGCTACCTGACGCTGGGCTGGGAGGTCGAGCCGACGTCGATCCTGTCGCCGTCGGTCAACGGCGGCTCGCTGGACGGCCTGCTCGCCGTGCACTCGCTGTCGAAGCGGTCCAACCTCGCGGGCTACCGGGCCGGCTTCGTCGCCGGCGACCCGGCGCTGGTCCGGGAGCTGTTGGCGGTGCGCAAGCACGCCGGCCTGATCGTTCCCGACCCGGTGCAGGCCGCGATGGTGGCCGCCCTCGACGACGAGACCTCCGCGACCGAGCAGCGCACCCGGTACGCCGCCCGGCGCGGCGTGCTCCGCGAGGCGCTGGAGAAGGCCGGCTTCGCGGTCTCCCACTCGGAGGCGGGCCTCTACCTGTGGGCCTCCCGCGACGAGGACTGCTGGTCCACGGTGGAGCACCTGGCCCGGCTCGGCATCCTGGTCGCGCCCGGCGCGTTCTACGGTCCCACCGGCGAACGGCACGTCCGGTTCGCCCTCACGGCGACCGACGAACGCATCGCCGCGGCCGCCGAGCGCCTATCCTCAGTGGATGGCTGACCCCGTCGTCGCGGTGCGCGGCGAGGCGGTGCGCGAGGTGCCGCCCGAGATCGCCCGGTTCGCTGTCACGGTCACCGCGCGCGACAAGGACCGGCCGACCGCGCTGCGCCGGCTCTCCGAGCGGGCGGAGCAGACCCGGGCGGTGATCGACAGCTACTCGGTCGAGCGCCGGGAGTCCGGCAACCTCCAGGTCTTCCCCGAGCACAAGCGGTCGGGCGAGAAGGTCGCCGCCTACGTGGGCAGCGTGACCACCACGGTCACGCTGGCCGACTTCGCCACGCTGGGCGAGCTGATGCTGCGGCTCGCCGACCAGGAGCAGACGTCGGTGGCCGGGCCGTGGTGGGAGCTGCGGCCCGACAGCCCGGCCCAGCGCGAGGTGCGCCGGGCCGCGATCGACGACGCGATCGCGGTGGCCCGCGACTACGCCGCCGCGCTGGGCGCCCGGATCACCGCGCTGGTCGAGGTCGCCGACGCGGGGATGCGGCCCCAGCCGATGTTCGCGCGCGCCGGCATGGAGCGCGACGCCGCGCTCAGCATGCCGAGCGTCGACCTGGACCCCCAGGTGCAGAGCGTCCACGCCGCGATCGAGGCGCGGTTCACGATCAGCACGCCCACGGTGTTATCGCAGGTCGACTGAGGTGTCGCCGGGTTCCAGGGCGGTCGCGGCCCAGCAGTAGCGGGCCAGCACCGTCCGGTACGGGCGGAACCGCTCGCCCTCCGGCTCCAACTGCTTGGGCGTCGGCACCTCGTCCCGCTGCCAGATCTGCGTGAAGCCCTGGCGCACGCCGAGGTCGTCGACGGGCCACACGTCGAGCCGGCGCAGCTCGAAGATCAGGAACATCTCGGCGGTCCAGGGCCCGATGCCGCGCACGGTGACCAGCCGCCCCATGATCTCGTCGTCCGGCATCCGGGCGCCCGCCTTGAGCACGACGGTGCCGTCGAGGACCTTGGTGGCCAGGTCGCGCAGCGCGGCCGTCTTCGCACCCGACAGCCCCGCCGCCCGCATCTGCGCGTCGGAGAGCGCCAGCAGCGCCTCCGGGGTGAGCGGTCCGTCGACCGACGCCCGCAGCCGGCCGTGGATGGCGATCGCGGACCGCCCGGAGAGCTGCTGGAACGTGATCGCCCGGACGAGCGCGCCGAACGGCCCGTCGGGGTCCCGTTTGCGGTGGTGGATCGGCCCGGCCCGGCGGATCACGTCGGCCAGGGCCGGGTCGACCGCCGCCACCCGGTCGGTCGCCTCGGCGAGGCCGACCGTCAAGAGTCCCGCACCTCCACCGCCACCTCGACCCGCGGGTAGAACCGGCGCATGTCGTCCGCGCCGTACTTGCTGGCGAACTCGTCGAACACCTGGGCGACCCGCTTCTGGTCGGTGATCAGCCTGGCCTTCGCCGAGGCGGAGCCGAGCTTGATCGTCGGGTTGTTCTCCAGGTTTCGGTACCACTGGCTGCCATGGCCGGTGATCGGCAGCAGAAACGTCGACTTGCCCTCGCGGACGAACCACACCGGGTGCGAGTGGTTCCGCCCGCTCCGCCGGCCGATGGTGGTGATCTCGATTTCCGTCGATTCCTGTGCCATCGCACACCCCCTGCTCACCACGGTAGGCGGGGGACCAGCCAGCCAGGGTCCGATCACGCATCCCGGCCGCCAGGTAAGGAGCATGCGATAGTTCCTCGCGTGACCACGTACCCCATGGATGTGCTGGCGGCCCGGGCGGCCGCGCTGGCCGACCTCGGGCCGCGCCGGCTGCTGGGGATCGTCGGGCCACCCGGTGCGGGCAAGTCGACCTTGGCCGAGCGGATCGTCGAGGCCGTCGGGCCGTCCGCGGTGCTGGTCCCGATGGACGGCTACCACCTGGCCGAGGCCGAGCTGCACCGGCTCGGCCGGCACGACCGCAAGGGCGCGATCGACACGTTCGACGCGGCCGGCTACGCCTCGATACTCGGCCGGCTGGCCGCCGGGGGACCGGAGACCGTCTACGCGCCGGCGTTCCACCGGGAGATCGAGGAGCCGGTCGCGGGGTCCATCCCGGTGCCGCCGGAGGTGCGGCTGGTCGTGACCGAGGGCAACTACCTGCTGGTCCCTGAGGAGCCGTGGTCGGGCGTACGCTTGCTGCTCGACGAGGTCTGGTATCTCGACCTCGACGAGGAGGAGCGGCTGCGCCGGCTGGTTGCCCGGCACATGGCCTACGGCCGCAGCCAGGCCGAGGCGAAGGCGCGCTCGTTCGGCAGCGACCAGGTCAACGCCGAGCTGATCGCGACGACCCGCTCGCGCGCCGACCTGGTGGTCCGCCTCGTCTAGGACAGGCCCTCGGCCTAGTCGTTGGCGTGCAGCGCCGCGTTGAGCTCGATGCCCTTGCCCGAGCGGGGCTTCGCCTCGAGGGCGCCGGTCACCGAGTTGCGCCAGAACAGCAGGTTGTCGACGCCGGCCAGCTCGCGGGCCTTGACCACCCGGCCGTCCGGCAGCGTGATCTTGGAGCCGGCGGTGATGTAGCAGCCGGCCTCGACCACGCAGTCGTCGCCGAGCGAGATGCCGATGCCCGCGTTCGCGCCGAGCAGGCAGCGCTCGCCGATGCGCAGTTTGTCCTTGCCGCCGCCGGAGAGCGTGCCGAGGATCGAGGCGCCGCCGCCGATGTCGGAGCCGTCACCGACCACCACGCCGGCCACGATCCGGCCCTCGACCATCGACGTGCCCAGCGTGCCGGCGTTGAAGTTGACGAAGCCCTCGTGCATGACGGTGGTGCCGCTGGCCAGGTGCGCGCCGAGCCGCACCCGGTCGGCGTCGGCGATCCGGACCCCGGAGGGCACCACGTAGTCGATCATGCGGGGGAACTTGTCGATCCCGTGCACCGTGAGCTGTCGCCCGGCCAGCCGCTCGCGGACCCGCAGCTCGTCGACCCGGTCCGGCGGGCACGGGCCGGCCGAGGTCCAGGCGACGTTGGCCAGCATCCCGAAGATCCCGTCGAGGTTCAGCTCGTTGGGCCGGACGATGCGGTGGGAGAGCAGGTGCAGCCGCAGGTACGCGTCGGCGGCGTCCTTGATCGGGTCGGCCAGCGAGCCGATCTCCACGACCACGATCTCGCTGCGCAGGCCGGGCAGGGCGCGCTCGCCGACGGCGCCGGCCGCGGCGCCGAGCAGGGCGGCTGGTTCCCCGGCCGGGCGGGCGCCGAGCCCGAGGTTCTCCGCCGGGAACCAGGCGTCGAGCACCTGGCCTTCCGCGGTGCTGGTCGACAGGCCGATTCCCCAGGCAGGCTGCTCGCTCGTCACAGTTATGACGGTAGCGTGCGAGCTATGACCAACCCGCTTACCCCCGCCGTGTTGTCGGACCCGGTCGAGCTGACCCGCGTGCTGGTCGACATCGAGTCGGTGTCGCTGCACGAGAAGGACATCACGGACTGCGTGGAGCAGGTCCTGCGGGCGGTGCCACACCTGCGGGTCGAGCGGCTGGGCAACACGGTCATGGCCCGCACCGAGCTGGGCCGGGCGCAGCGGGTGGTGCTCGCCGGCCACCTCGACACCGTGCCGATCGCCGACAACCTGCCGGCCCGGGTCGACGGCGAGATCATGTACGGCTGCGGCACGTCCGACATGAAGTCCGGCGTCGCGCTCGCCCTCCAGTTGGCGGTCGCGCTGCCGGAGCCGCGCTACGACGTGACGTACTTCTTCTACGAGGCCGAGGAGATCGACTCCGTCTACAACGGCCTCAACCTCGTCTCCAAGAGCCACCCGGATTGGCTCGCCGCCGACTTCGCGGTGCTGCTGGAGCCGACCCACGGCGTGGTCGAGGCGGGATGCCAGGGCACCATGCGGGTGCTCGTCAGCACCAGCGGCAAGCGGGCGCACTCGGCCCGGTCGTGGCGGGGTGTCAACGCGATCCACGCGGCGGCCGGCGTGCTCGACCGGCTGGCCGCCTACGAGGCCCGCCAGGTGGTGATCGACGGCTGCGCCTACCGCGAGGGCCTCAACGCGGTGCGGATCAACGGCGGCATCGCGGGCAACGTGATCCCGGACCGCTGCGAGATCGAGATCAACTACCGGTTCGCGCCGGACCGGTCGGTCGAGCAGGCGGAGGCCCACCTCCGCGAGCTTTTCGACGGGTACGAGGTGACGCTGGTCGACGCCGCTCCAGGCGCCCTGCCGGGCCTCGGCGCGGCACCCGCGCAGGAGTTCGTCGCGGCGGTCGGCGCCGACCCGATCGGCAAGCTGGGCTGGACGGACGTGTCACGATTCGCGGCGATGGGCATCCCGGCGCTCAACTTCGGCCCGGGCGACCCCAACGTGGCGCACGCGGTCGACGAGCGGGTGGAGATCCCGTTGATCAGGCAGGGCGCGGCGACCCTGCACCGCTGGCTCGCGACCTAGGAACCGGTGGGCACCGCGTCATCGGGGTGGAGCTCGACGGTGGGCTCGTCGTCCTCGTCGGCGATCGGGGCGATGCGGCCGAGCCGGCGCTCGGCCACGACCGCACGGATGCGGCGGTGCATTTCACGGCGCTGGCGGATCTGGTCGAAGCGGGTCATCGTGGCTCTCCTCCCCCCAAGGTGCCCGGCAGTGCCGGGCGTGCCTGCATACCCGGTATTCGAAAGATAAGACGCCGCACAAGTGATTTCGGTTGCGGCTACATCCGGGTTAATTTCTTGTTCCGGTGGATTGTTGGCCGGATGGCCTAATCGTCCGGTGGGAATCTGAGTGCGGGCCGCAACTCTGCGCGGGGTCCCGATTTGGCTACCGTGGTGACCATGACCCACGGAAACGGCCGCAACCACGACCGGCTACGCGGACCCGAGCGCCACCGCGGCGCGGTCACGCTGCGCCGGGACGCGATCCCGATCAGCACCGCGGACCAGCGGCTGCTGGACTCGCGTACACGGGCCGACTGGAAGACCAAGGACGCCTGGCGCGCTTTGCGCATCCTTTCGGAGTTCGTCGAGGGTTTCGACACCCTCGCCGACCTGCCGCCGGCGGTCAGCGTTTTCGGCTCGGCCCGGAGCAAACCACAGAGCGAGGAATGCGTGATGGCCGAGCAGGTCGGCGCGGGGCTGGCCCGGGCCGGCTACGCGGTGATCACGGGCGGCGGGCCGGGCGTGATGGAGGCGGCCAACCGCGGCGCGACCGAGGCCGGCGGGCTCTCCGTCGGGTTGGGCATCGAGTTGCCGTTCGAGCAGGGCATCAACGACTGGGTCGACATGGGCATCGACTTCCGGTACTTCTTCGCGCGGAAGACCATGTTCGTGAAGTACGCGCAGGCGTTCGTCGTGCTGCCGGGCGGCTTCGGCACGATGGACGAGCTGTTCGAGGCGCTGACGCTGGTGCAGACCGGGAAGGTCACCCGGTTCCCGGTGGTGCTGATGGGCGAGGCGTACTGGCGCGGCCTGCTGGAATGGATGCGCACGACGCTGGTGGCCGACGGGAAGATCGGCGAGTCCGACCTCGACCTGGTCCTCGTCACCGACGACGTGGACGCGGCGGTCCGCTACATCGTGGACGCCGACGCGGCACTGGCCGCCGAGCAGGAGGCCCTCCACGAGGCGGCGGCCGCCCGGCGCGGCGCCGACGACTGAGCACGTGGCCGCCATCTGCGTGTTCTGCGCCTCGTCGCAGACGCTGGACCGACGCTGGACCGACCTCGCGTGGGAGGTCGGCGTGGCACTGGCCCGCCAGGGCCACGTGCTGGTCTCGGGCGGCGGCCGGGCCGGCATGATGGGGGCGGTCGCCGAGGGTGCCCGCAGCGCCGGCGGCCACACGATCGGCATCATCCCGCAGTCGCTGGTGGACCGGGAGGTCGCCGACACCAAGGCCGGCGAGCTGGTCATCACCGACGGCCTGGCCAGCCGCAAGAACCTGATGATCGAAAAGTCGGACGCGTTCCTCACCCTCCCGGGTGGGATCGGCACGCTGGACGAGCTCTTCGAGGTCTGGACCACGGCCGCGCTGCGCACCCACGACAAACCAGTGGTCCTGCTCAACACGGACGGCTTCTACACGGACCTGCTGACCTGGCTGAACACCCTGGCCCCGACGGGCTTCGTCCGCCGCGAGGCACTGGACCACCTGACCGTCGTGCCCACCGTCGAAACCGCCCTGGCCGCCCTGCCCCGCTAGTCCGACTCGATGATGCGGAGCACCTCCGGAGCGGCGAACACGCGACCGTACCGGCGGCCTGTGCGTTCGCGCAGGATGCCGAGTTGCACCAGGCGGTCGATGGCCTTGTTGGCGCCTGGATAGGTCGCGTCGTATCTGTTGGCAGCGGTCTTCGGCGTCAGCAGGGGGTAGCCGATCAAATCCTCGGTGATCGCGGAGATGAGCCGCCCCGACGCGCCGGAACCCCGGATGAGCGCCAACGCGTGGTCGCGCCAGTCGTGGAGTGCCTCGATCTTCGCCACCGCGCGGGTTGCCTGGGCTCGCGCGGCTTCGCTGAAGAAGCGGATCCACGCGTCGAACTCGCCGGTGACGCTGCACTGAAGCAGGTGATCCTGATACTCGCGGCGTCGGCGCTCCAGCCAGGGAGACAGGTTCAGCAGCGGAAATCGCAGCTCTTTGGCCCTGGCGAGCTGTAGAACGCAGACCAGCCTGCCAAGACGGCCGTTGCCGTCGTTGAAGGGGTGCAACGTCTCGAACTGGTAGTGGCCGAGAGCCATTTTGATGATGAGCGGGTAGCTGTCGCTCTGGTTTATCCACTCCGCCCAGGCGTCTACGCCCGCACGCAGTTGGTCACCGGGTGGCGGCGGCACGAACCGCGCCTCGGTGACCCGGCCGCCGCCCGTGCCGATGAACACCTGGGTGGTGCGGATCCGCCCGGCTTCGCCGGTCTCCGCGCGCGTTCCGCGTACGAGGACGCGTTGAAGACTCTCGAGCAGGGGCGCGGAAGGAAGGCGACGTGTTCGTACTGCTCGTCGTAGCGCGGATCCCAACCGCTAATCCGGACGAGCTCCCCAACAGGGGATGATTCGAAGGCGTCCGCGAGCACAAATTAAACTATCTCGCTTCAAAGTTTATTTCTACCCGCCCAAATGAAACTCGCCAGCATGGACCGTCCAGGGTGACTGGTGGTGCCTGTGTGGGTTGTCGGGCCCTCGTGGTTCGATGGGCGGCATGCAGGCGTACCGGCTGGTTCGCCGGGCGCCCGCGCCGGAGGAGCCTCGGGGTGACCGGCTCGACCCCTTGCAGGCCAACGTGGTCGCGCACACCGACGGGCCCTTGCTCGTGTTCGGCGGGCCCGGCACCGGCAAGACCAGCACGCTCGTCGAGGCCGTCGCCGCACGCGTGGCGTCCGGAGTGGATCCCGAGCGGGTGCTCGTGCTCACCTTCAGCCGGCGCGGCGCCACCGCGTTGCGGGAGCGGATCGAGGCGCGGGTCGCCGGCGACGACGGGCGGGTCGTGCACGAGCCGCTGGTGCGGACCTTCGCGGCGTACGCGTTCGGCATCCTGCGCCGCGCCGCGGCCCTGCGTGGCGAGCCGTCGCCGCGGCTGCTCACCGGGCCCGAGCAGGATCTGGTGATCCGCGAGCTGCTCGGCGTGGTCGGTCCCGACGGCGAGGCCGACGACCCGATCGGCTGGCCCGAGCACCTGCGGCCGGCCCTGCGCACGCGGGCGTTCGCCGAGCAGCTGCGTGACCTGCTGATGCGCGCCGCGGAGCGGGGGATCGGGCCCGTCGAGCTCGCCCGGCTCGGCGAGCGGCTCGGCCGCGACGACTGGCCGGCCGCCGCCCGGTTCCTGCGCGAATACGTCGCGGTCCTGGCCCTGCGTGACGTGACCACCCGGGGTTCGGTCGCCTACGACGCCGCCGAGCTGGTGCGGGCCGCGACCGGGCTGCTCGACGACGACCCCGAGCTGCTCGCCGCCGAGCGTGGCCGGCTCGACGCCGTCTACGTCGACGAGCTGGCCGACACCGACCCGGCCCAGCTCGACCTGCTGCACCGCGTCGCCGGTGGCGGCCTGCCGCTGGTGGCGTTCGCCGACCCCGACTCGTCGACGTTCGCGTTCCGCGGTGCCGATCGCGGCGGTGTCACCGCCTTCCCGCACCGGTTCCGCACCGCGTCCGGTGCCGTGGCGCGGTCCTTGACGCTGCGCACCGACTACCGCTCGGCGGGGCCGTTGTTCGCCGCCACCGGTCGGGTGGCGCGGCGCCTGCGCGGCCCGGTGAG
Organism: Asanoa iriomotensis; assembly: GCF_016862515.1. Lineage (GTDB taxonomy): Bacteria > Actinomycetota > Actinomycetes > Mycobacteriales > Micromonosporaceae > Asanoa > Asanoa iriomotensis. The sequence goes on along the minus strand of NZ_BONC01000054.1, from coordinate 15,596 downwards.
CCACCGCCGCGCGCTGCACGCACCCGACGCGACGCCGGGCACGGTCGAGGTGCGCACCTTCCGGTCTCGCACCAGCGAGGCCGCCTACCTCGCGCACGCGCTGCGCGAGGCGCACCTGCTCGACGGCGTGCCCTGGTCGCGGATGGCCGTGCTGATGCGCTCCACCACGCTGCAGCTCCCGGCCCTGCAGCGAGCGTTGCACTCGTCCGGCGTGCCGACCGTCGTGCACGCCGAAGACCTGCCGTTGCATCAGCAGCCCGCGGTCGCGCCGCTGCTGTTGCTGCTGCGCTGCGCGCTCGAGCCGGCCTGGCTCGACGAGGAGGCGGCGGTCGCGCTGCTGCACTCGCCGCTGGGTGGCGCCGACCCGCTCGCCGAGCGGCGCCTGCGGCAGGGGCTGCGCACGCTCGCGCTGGCCGCGGGCGACCGGCGGCCCTCCGGCGAGCTGCTGGTCGACGCGCTGCGCGACCCGGCCGAGCTGGCCGCGGTCGAGCGGCGCTGGGCCGCGCCGGCCAAGTCCGTCGCCCGGCTGCTGGCCGTCGCCCGGGAGGCGGCCGCCGAGCCGGCCAGCACCGCCGAGGACGTGCTCTGGGCGCTGTGGCGGGCCACCGGGCTGGGCGACCGCTGGTACGGCGCGATCGTCCGCGCCGGCCGCGCCACCGGTGAGCCCGACAACGGGCCGCGCTGGCGGGCCGCGGCGGCCGACCGCGACCTCGACGCCGCCGTCGTGCTGTTCGACGCCGCGGCCCGGTTCGTCGACCGGCTGCCCGGCGCGCGCACCGAGGTGTTCCTCGACCACGTGCTGGGCCAGCAGCTGCCCGCCGACACGATCGCGCCGAGCGCCGACCGGGGTGAGGCGGTCCGGCTGCTCACCGCGCACGCCGCCAAGGGTCTCGAGTGGGACCTGGTGGCGGTGGCCGGCGTGCAGGAGGGTGTCTGGCCCGACCTGCGGCTGCGCGGCACGCTGCTGGGCTCGGAGCGGCTGGTCGACGTGGTCTCCGGGCGGGCCGACGAGACCGGGGTCGCCGCCTCGCTGGTCGGCCAGGCGTCCGCGCTGCTCGACGAGGAGCGCCGGCTGTTCTACGTGGCGGTCACCCGGGCCCGCCGGCGGCTCCTGGTCTCGGCGGTCAACTCGTCGGCGGTCGGTGGTGCCGACCACGAGGAGCAGCCCAGCCGCTTCCTGCACGAGCTGCTCGGGCCCGGCGGAGGCGAGGAGCCCGACGAGCCCCCCGCGGAGCCGGACGACGACGTGCCGCCCGACCCCGACGACCTGCCGGTCGACGAGGACGGCCGGGTGATCTGGCCGGACGACTGGCCCGAGGCCGCACCCGCGGGGCCGGAGCCGGCGGCACCCCGCGAAGAGACCGACGACCTGCCGCTGTCCCGACCGCCCCGGGCGATGACGCTGCCCGCGCTGGTGGCCGAGCTGCGTACCGCCGCGACCGACCCGGCGGCGACACCCACCCGGCGGCACGCGGCGGCGCGTGAGCTGGCCCGCCTGGCCGCCGCCGGCGTGCCGGGCGCGCACCCCGACGACTGGTGGGGCCTGCGACCGCTCTCCGACGACCGCCCGCTCGCCGAGGCCGGCGAGACCGTCCGGGTCACACCGTCCACCATGGAGAGCGCGCTGCGGTGCAGCCTGCGCTGGCTGCTCGAACGCCACGGCGGCGCGGCGCCGGCGACCGCCGCGCAGGGCGTGGGCAACCTCGTGCACGCGGCGGCGATGCTCGCCGAGGACGCGGCGGCCGACCGCGAACGACTGATCGAGTACGTGTCGGCCCGGTTCGACGCGATCGACCTCGCCGCCCGCTGGCTGGCCGGTCCCGAGCGCGAGCGGGCCGAGGCGATGGTCGACAAGCTGCTCGTCTGGCTCGCCGCCAACCCGCGCCGGCTGCTCGCGATCGAGCAGGAGTTCGCGGTGCGGCTCGAGGACCCGGCGCACGACATCGAGCTGCGCGGCCGCGTCGACCGGCTCGAGCTCGACGCCGACGGGCGGCTGGTCGTGGTCGACCTCAAGACCGGGCGCACCACCTCGACCGCCGACGACCTCGCCGAGCACCCGCAGCTGGCGGCCTACCAGGCGGCAGTGCAGGCCGGTGCCTTCGGCGCGCACGGCGACGAGTCCGGCGGCGCCGCCCTGCTGCAACTCGGCACCACCGCCAAGGCCGCCAAGGAGCAGGCGCAGCCCTCGCTGGCCGAGCACGACGACCCGGGCTGGGCCCAGGCGCTCGTGCGGCGCACCGCCGAGACGATGGCCGCTTCGACGTTCCACGCGGTCGCCAACAGCCGCTGCCGGGTCTGCCCGGTGCGCACGAGCTGCCCGATCTCGGGCAAGGGACGCCAGGTCGTGGAGCCGCGGTCGTGACACAGCCGTCGTTGTTCACCGCCGCACCGGCCCCGCGTCGCGCGGCCTCGGCGGGTCCCCGCTACACGCCCGTCGAGCTGGCCCGGCTGCTCGGCATGCGGTACGCGCCGACTCCCGAGCAGTCCGCGATCATCGCCGCGCCGGTCGAGCCGTTGCTGGTCGTCGCCGGCGCGGGCTCCGGCAAGACCGAGACGATGGCGGCCCGGGTGGTCTGGCTCGTCGCCAACGGCTACGCCACGCCCGACCAGATCCTCGGCCTGACCTTCACCCGCAAGGCGGCCGGCGAGCTGGCCCACCGGGTCCGGATGCGGCTCGGGCAGCTCGTCCGCCGGCTCGGCCGGGCCGGTGACCTGTCCGGCGAGGCGACGATCTCGACCTACCACTCGTACGCCGCCCGCGTCGTCACCGAGCACGGCCTGCGCTCGGGCTACGAGCCCTCGAGCCGCCTGCTCACCGAGGCGTCCCGCTGGCAGATCGTCGACCTGATCGTGCGCAACTACGACGGCGACATGTCCGACGTCGACCGGGCGGCCAGCACGGTCACCGACGCGGTCCTAGCGCTGGCCGCCGAGCTGGCCGAGCACCTGGTCACGCCCGACGAGCTGGCCGGCTGGACGGGCCGGTTCTTCGCCGAGGTACAGGGCCGACCGGGCCGGGTCTACGCGGACGTCAAGAAGGCACTGGGCACCCAGCAGGCCCGGCTCGCGTTGCTGCCGATGGTCCGCGCGTTCGAGAAGCGCAAGCTCGACTTCGAGGCGATGGACTTCGGCGACCAGATGGCCCGCGCGGCCCGGGTGGCCCGCGACCATCCGGACGTGGGCGCGATCGAGCGGGCCCGTTACCCGATCGTGCTGCTCGACGAGTTCCAGGACACCAGCCACGCCCAGGTGGTGCTGCTGCGCTCGCTGTTCGGCGACGGCCACCCGGTGACCGCGGTCGGCGACCCCTGCCAGTCCATCTACGGCTGGCGCGGCGCCAGCGCCGGCACCCTGGAGCGGTTCCCGCACGAGTTCGCCCGCGCCGACGGCCGGGCCGCCCGGTCGCTGACGCTGACCACGAGCTGGCGCAACCGCCCCGAGATCCTCGGCATCGCCAACCAGCTCTCCGCGCCGCTGCGCGCGGCCGGGGCGCAGGTCGCCGAGCTGGCACCGGCGCACAGCGTCGACGAGCCGATCCGCGGCCGGGCCACCGTCCACTGTGCGCTGTTGCCGACCGTCGCCGACGAGGCCGGCTGGATCGCCGACAGCCTGCTCGGCGCCTGGCGTGGCGCGGCCCGGATGCCGGACGCGCTGCCCGAGCACATCCCGCTGGACCGCCGCCCGACCACCGCCGTGCTGGTCCGGGTGCGCAGCCAGATCCCGGCCATCGAGAACGCCCTCCGCGAGCGCGGCCTGCCGGTCGAGGTGGTCGGCCTCGGCGGGCTGCTCGACACCCCCGAGGTCCGCGACGTGGTCTGCACGCTGCGGGTGCTCGCCGACCCCACCGACGGCGCCTCGCTGCTGCGCCTGCTCACCGGCGCCCGCTGGCGGATCGGCCCGCGCGACCTGGTGGCCCTGCACCGCCGGGCCCGGTCGATCGCGGCCGCGCGCCGCGATCTGGCCCAGCCGGGCGAGGATCCCGTCGTCGCGGACGCGCTCGACGAGGCGACGCTGGTCGAGGCGCTGGCCGACCTCGGCCCGGCGCAGCTCTACTCGGCCGAGGGCTTCGCCCGGCTACGCGCCTACGGGCACGAGCTGGCCCTGCTCCGCTACCGGATCGACCAGCCGCTGCCCGATCTGATCGCCGACGTCGAGCGGACGATCGGGCTCGACGTGGAGGTCGCGGTCCGCGCCGGCACCGGCGGCCGGGGCGGCGACGCCGGCCTGGCCCGCGGCCATCTCGACGCGCTCGGCGACGTGGCGGCCCGGTTCGCCCGCGACAGCGACGGCGGCGCGCTGCCCGGCTTCCTCGCCTACCTCGCCGCGGCCGAGGACGAGGAGCGCGGCCTGGAGCCGGGCGAGGTCGAGGTGGTCGAGGGCGCGGTCCAGGTGCTCACCGCGCACGCGGCCAAGGGCCTCGAGTGGGACGTGGTCGCGGTCGCCGGCCTGACCCGCGGCGGCTGGCCCGGCACGGCCCGCGCCTCCGACCACTACCTGCACGGCCTCGGCGTGCTGCCGTTCCCGCTGCGCGGCGACGCCGGCGGGCTGCCCAGGTTCCCGCTCGACGACACCGGCGACCAGCGCGAGGTGATGGCCGCGCTGACCGAGTTCAACGACGAGTGGAAGGCGCACGACGAGCGCGAGGAGCGGCGCCTGGCCTATGTCGCGGTGACCCGGCCGCGCCGGCTGCTGCTCTGCTCGGGCTACTGGTGGGGCGAGGGTGTCAAGCGGCCCCGCGGCCCGTCCCGGTTCCTCGTCGAGGTGCACGACGCCTGCGTGGCGGGCGGCGGCGAGGTCGACGCCTGGGCGCCGGAGCCGGCCGGCGAGGCCAACCCGATGGTCGACGAGACGCCGCGCGCCGAGTGGCCGGGCGACCCCCTCGGCGCCCGCCGGCCCCCGATGACCGAGGCCGCCACCCTGGTCCGGCGGCTGATGGCCGACCCCGAAGTGGACGCCCTGCTCGACCCGGAAGCCGCCGACGATGCCGACCGCTGGCGGCGCGAGGTCGACCTGCTGCTCGCCGAGCGCGACCAGTTGGTCCGCGGGCCCGGCCCGCTCGAGGTCGTGCTGCCCGGCCACCTGACCGTCTCGCAGCTCGTGCTGCTGCAGCGCGACCCGCAGGCGCTGGCCCGCTCGCTGCGCCGGCCGATGCCGTCCCGGCCCGACCCGTACGCCCGCCGGGGCACCGCCTTCCACACGTGGCTGGAGCAGCGGTTCGGCGCGGTCCGCCTGCTCGACGTCGACGAGCTGCCAGGTGCCGCCGACGAGGACGCCGCGCCCGACGAGGCCCTCGCCGAGCTGCAGGAGCTGTTCCTGGCCAGCGAGTGGGCCGACCGCACCCCGGTCGAGGTCGAGGTGCCGTTCGCCACGGCGGTCGGCGGCGTGGTGCTGCGCGGCCGCATGGACGCGGTGTTCGCGGAGCCGGGCGACCGCTACGACGTGGTCGACTGGAAGACCGGCCGCCGCCCGACCGGCGCCGACGAGCGCGCGGCCGCGATCCAGCTCGCCGCCTACCGGCTGGCCTGGGCCGACCTGGCCGGCGTCCCGGTCGACCGGGTCCGCGCGGCGTTCCACTACGTGCGCGACGGCGAGACCGTCCGCCCGGCCGACCTGCTCGACGCGGCGGGCCTGGCCGCTCTGGTCACGGCGCTACCGACCCGCGGCTAGCCGCCGGAAAGCCAGCTCCGCGAGCAGGGCGCTGCCGTCGGCGATCACCGCGTCGTCGAAGACGGCTTCCGCCGAGTGGTTGCTCGGTGCCGTGGCCGGGTCGCGGTCCGGCGGGCAGGCGCCCAGGTTCAGGTACGCGCCGGGGACCTTCTCCAGCACGAACGACATGTCCTCGGAGCCGGTCTTCGGGTTGCGCAGCCACTGGTAGCGCTGGTCGCCGAACACCTGCGCCGCGGTCGCCGCCGCGAACTCCGCCTCCGCGACGTCGTTGACCACCGCCGGGTAGCCGCGCTCGAAGTCCACGTCGACCTCCAGCCCGTGTGCGCCGGCGATGCCGCGGACCACGTCGGCCGTGCGCTCGACCAGCTTCTCCCGGGCCGGCGTCGAGAACGAGCGCAGCGACGCCGCGAACTCGGCCGTCGCCGGGATGACGTTGTCGACCGTGCCCGCGTGGAACCGGCCGACGGTCAGCACCACCGGGTCGAACACGTCGAACCCGCGGGTCACCATCGTCTGCAGGGCCAGCACCATCTCGCACGCCGCGGGGATCGGGTCGCGGGCGCGGAACGGCGTCGAACCGTGCCCGCCGGTGCCGCGCACCCGCACCTTGACGGTGTCGTGTGCCGCGCCGAACACGCCACGGCGGCCGAAGAACAACCCGCGGGGAAAGACGGCGGACACATGCAGGCAGTACGCGGCCGCGGGCGGGTCGCCGGCCGCCGAGAGCAGCCCTTCGGCGAGCATCGGCTCCGCGCCGCCCGGGCCCTCCTCGCCCGGCTGGAACATGAAGATCACGTCGCCGGCCAGCTCGTCGCGCACGGCGCTCAGCAGCCGGGCCGCGCCGACCAGGATGGCCGTGTGCAGGTCGTGGCCGCAGGCGTGCATCGCGCCGGGGATCGTCGACGCGTACGGCAGATCGGTCCGCTCGGTCACCGGCAGCGCGTCCATGTCGCCGCGCAGCAACACCGACTGCCCACCGCCGGCGCAGCGCAGGACCGCCACCACCGAGCTCAGCGCCCGCCCGGTGGTGATCTCCAGCGGCAGCCCGTCCAGCGCGGCCAGCACCGCCGCCTGCGTCTCCGGCAGGTGCAGGCCGACCTCGGGGCGCTGGTGCAGCTCGCGGCGGAACGCGACCAGCTCGTCGCCGAGGTGCGCGGCGGACTCCCGGAAATTCATCAGTCGACCCCCAGACGGATCAGCTCCAGCAGGGCGGCGCCGTACGCCTCCTCCGCCGTGGCCGCCTCGAAGGTGAGCCGGCGGTCGGCGACGGACAGCTCCGCGCGATAACCCGTGCCCGTGTGTTCCAGCATGTGGAACGTCCCACCGAGCAGATCGCGGAGTTGGTCCTCGCGCGGCAGCCAGATCGCCTCGCTCTGCTCGACGTCGTCCATCGCCCACTCGGTCGTGCCGTTGAAGCCGATCACCGGCCCCTCGGGCAGCTCGTGCACCGCGATGACCATGTTGCTGAGCACGAAGACCTCGTCGTCGAGGTCGCGGTCGGGTATCGCGAAGCGGTCGCCGGGCGCGGGTTTCCAGCGCAGACCGGCTTCGCGCAACGAAAGGGCGAGCGGCACGGGCAGCACGCCCTCCATGGTGCCTCGGATGCTTCACTGGTCGTATGCCGAACGCCGAAGGGTTTCCCGCGGGTGCGGTGACCCGGCTCGGCCCGCCGCCGCCTGATCTGCCCGCTCCGCCGGAAACGCCCGACGACCCGCGCGGTCCCCGGCGGCGGCTCTGGTGGTTCGCCGGCGCGGCGGCCTTGGTCCTGCTGACCGGCCTGGTCGCGGTGATCGCCGGACGGCCCGGCCCCGGGTTGTTCGACAGCCGGCCGGAGGCGCCGGTCGACGCGCGGCCGCCGCTCGCCCGGGCCTGCCCGCCACCGCCGGACGTGCCCGGCGGCAGCGCGGCGCCGAGCGTGCCCGCGCCCGCGCCGACCGGCACCCGGACGGTCGACGAGAGAACCGGCATCTCCTACCCGGCCTACGGCGCGCCGTGGGAGACCTGGAACACCGTCTGGAACGCCGGCGACCTGGAGGTGCCCTACCGGGTGGGGCAGCACTTCGTGACCGAGCGCGCGTACGACGGCGTCAGCGACTACCACGCCTCGGTGCTCTCCGGTGCCGTGCCCGCCGCGACCAACGACGCCTTCACCTTCGACCTGGAGTGCGTCGGCCGGCAGGTGGCCGCCGACGCCCGCGCCAACTACTACCCGCAACCCAACGAGCAGGAGCTGATCCGCGACGAACGCACCGTCCTGGGTGGACGTCCGGCCTGGGTGACGGTGTTCCGGTTGCACTTCCGGTCGCCGGGGCTGCGGGCGAGCGACGAGTTGGTGGCGCTGGCCTGCATCGATGTGGGCCGGCCGACCGCCGCCGTGCTCTACGTCTCGATACCGGGCACGCACGCGCAGTGGAACTGGGTGGCCGACGACGCGCTGGCCGGAATGCGGCCGGTCTGACGGTTACGCACCCGGCGCAGCGCGCTAACCTCGGCCGTGTGGCCCGCAAAATGAAGATCCCGGCGACCAAATATCCGGTCGAGCGGTTCACGCTCGACAACGGCTTGCGGGTGGTGCTGGCGCCCGACCGCAGCGCGCCCGTGGTCGGCGTCGCGGTGGTTTACGACGTCGGCATCCGCAGCGAGCCCGAGGGGCGCACCGGCTTCGCGCACCTCTTCGAGCACCTGATGTTCCAAGGCTCCGAGAACCTCGAGAAGCTCGCCCACTTCCGGCACGTCCAGGGTGCCGGCGGCACCTTCAACGGCTCCACCCACCTCGACTACACCGACTACTTCGAGACGCTGCCGTCCGGCGCGCTCGAACGGGCGCTGTTCCTCGAGGCCGACCGCATGCGCGGCCCCCGGCTGACCGAGGAGAACCTGCGCAACCAGGTCGACGTGGTCAAGGAGGAGATCCGGGTCAACGTGCTCAACCGGCCGTACGGCGGCTTTCCCTGGCTGAAACTCCCGCCGGTCATGTTCGACACGTTCCCCAACGCGCACGACGGGTACGGCTCGTTCGAGGACCTGGAGAGCGCCACGGTCGCCGACGCGGCCGAGTTCTTCTCGCGCTACTACGCCTGCGGCAACGCGGTCCTCTCGGTGGCGGGCGACCTCGACGTCGCCGAGGCCACCGAGATGATCAAGCGGCACTTCGGTGACGTGCCCGCCCGCCCGGCGCCGGCCCGCCCCGACTTCGACGAGCCCGACCTGACCGCCGAGCGGCGCGAGTCGTACACCGACCGCCTGGCCCCGCTGCCCGCGGTCGCCTCCGCCTGGCGGGTGCCGAACCCGATCGACGACTTCGCCGCGTACCTGCCCTACGTGGTGCTGGCCGAGGTGCTCACCGACGGCGACGCGTCCCGGCTGGTCGAGCGCCTGGTGCTGCGCGACCGCACGGTCACCAGCCTCGGCGGCTACATCGGTTTCATGGGCGAGCCGTTCGAGGTGCGCGACCCGACGGCCGCCCTGCTGCAGTTCCACCTGCCGCCCGGCGGCGACGTCGACAAGGTGCTGCGCACGGCCGACGAGGAGCTCGAGCGCCTGGCGACCGACGGCCTGGACGCCGCCGAGCTGGGCCGGGTGCAGGCCCGGATGGCCACCCACCTGCTCCGCGACACCGACGCGGTGCTCGGCCGGGCGCTGCGGATCGCCGTCCTCGAGGAGCAGCGCGGCGAGCCCGAGCTGATCAACGACCTGCCGCGGCTGATCGGCGAGGTCACCGCGGCGCAGATCCAAGCGGCCGCGGCCAGTCTGACCCCGGCGCGCCGGGCGTCGATCGAGGTCATCCCCGGAGGCGGACAGTGAGCGAGACGAAGCGGGCGTTGCCCGCCCTCCTGCCGGCGGCACCGATCAAGCTGCCGACCGAGTCGGAGCGGCGACTGACCAACGGCCTGACCGTGATCGCGATCCGCCGCCCGGCGGTGCCGCTGGTCGAGGTCCGGCTGCGGGTGCCGTTCGCCCGGGCCAACCTGGCCCGCGGCGCGATGCTGTCGCAGACGCTGTTCTCCGGCACCGCGGAGCTGTCCACCGTCGACATCGCCGCCGAGCTGCAGTCGGTCGGCGGCGGGCTGTCCGCCTCGGTCGACCCCGACCGGTTGCTGATCGCCGGCAACAGCCTGGCCGCCGGGCTCGGCCGGACCCTGGAGATCATGGCCGAGGTGCTGGACGGCGCCGCGTACCCGAGCGACGAGGTGGGCGTCGAGCGCGACCGCCTGGTCGACAACATCCAGGTCGCCAAGAGCCAGCCCGCCCACCTGGCCCGCGAGGCGCTGTTGCGCCGGCTCTACGGGCGGCACCCGTACGCGGTGCAGACGCCGGAGCCCGAGCAGGTGCGCGCGGTCCGCCCGGCGCAGCTGCGGGCCCTGCACGCCGAGCGGGTGCACCCGGCCGGCGCGACGCTCGTGCTGGTCGGCGACTTCCAGCCCAAGCGCGCGCTGGACACCGCGGAGGCGGTGCTCGGCGCGTGGAACGGCGGCGGCAAGGACGTCACGCTGCCTGCTGCCCCTTCGCCGGAAGCCGGCCCGGTGCTGCTGGTCGACCGGCCCGACTCCGTGCAGTCGTCGCTGCGGATGGCGCTGCCCGCCGTGCCGCGGACGCACGAGGACCACGCGGCGCTGCAGCTCGCCAACCTGATCTTCGGCGGCTACTTCTCGTCCCGCTGGGTGGAGAACATCCGCGAGGACAAGGGCTACACGTACGGGCCGCACTCGTCGGTCGAGCACTCGGCAGCCGGGTCGGTCGTGAACGTCTCGGCCGAGGTGGCCACGGAGGTGACCGGGCCCGCGCTGCTGGAGACGCTCTACGAGCTGGGCCGGCTCGCCACGGTGCCGCCGGGCGAGGAGGAGCTTGAGCAGGCCCGGCAGTACGTGCTGGGCACGCTGATGCTCGGTGTCTCGACCCAGGGCGGGTTGGCCTCGCTGGCCAGCACGTACGCGGGTGCCGGGCTGCGGCTGGACTTCCTCACGTCGTACACCGAGCAGCTGCGCGGCGCGACCCGCGACGACGTGGCGGCCGCGGCGGCGAAATACCTGGCGCCGTCCGGCGCGGTGACCGTGATCCTCGGCGACGCGTCGAAGATCGAGGCGCCGGTGGCCACGCTGCGCGAGGTGGAGCTGGAATGACAGGTGCGCCGCCGCCCCTCGCCCGGGCCACGCTCGACCGGGCGGGGCACCGGCGCTCGGACCCGCACTGGCTCGAAGCCGCGTGGCCGGTCGCCCGGCTGCTGCGGGTCGACTCGTCGGCCGGCACCGCGCTGTTCCGCGACGTGGTGACCGGCGACGCCGCCGACGCCGCGGTGGGCGCGGTGCTGTCGCTGGTGCTCGCCGAGACGTCAGGGTCCGATCGTTCGTCAGCCGTCTTCCTCGGCATCGAGCCCGACGGGGTGGCGGTGTTCGCGGTCGACGGGCCGCTGCCCGCGGTGGCGGGCGCCCGTCCGGCGAGCCTGCGCGACGTCGGGCACCGCCTGGACGACCGGGACGCCGGCCTGGTCACCACCGCGCTGGCGATCCTCAACTGGCACGCCCGGAGCCCGTACTCGCCGGCGACCGGTCAGCCGACGACGGTGGGCGACGCCGGCTGGTCGCGGGTGGACGCGTCGGGCAACCAGACGTGGCCGCGCACCGACCCGGCGATGATCGTGCTGGTGCACGACGGGGTCGCCGGCCCGGAGGGGCGCTGCCTGCTCGGCAACAACGCGACCTGGCCTCGCCAGCCGGGCTTCCGGCGCTTCTCGTGCCTGGCCGGCTATGTCGAGCCGGGGGAGTCCGCCGAGGCTGCCGTGGCGCGTGAGGTCGAGGAGGAGGTCGGCATCACGCTCGACCGCATCGACTACGTGGCCAGCCAGTCGTGGCCGTTCCCGGGCTCACTGATGCTGGGCTACACGGCCGTGGCGGACCCTTCGCAGCCGTTGAAGGTCGACCCGGCGGAGATCACCGAAGCGCGCTGGTTCAGCCGCCGCGAGATCCACGAACTGTTGGCCGGCGGGAGCGTCGACCTCGGCACGCCGGGAGATCCGGAGCTGACGACCCTGCCGATGCAGGTCTCGATCGCCCATTACCTGATCAGGACGTGGGCCGGGGTCTAGGTCGTGTGCCGCGGACCCGGCTGGGCAGGGGCCGGTCTGTGGCCCCTGCCCTTTGCGCGCGGGAGCGAGCGGTCGTGCGCCCGACGGACGCGCGTAAACAGTGGTCCTATGCCGCTTCGAGCGAAGCGAGATGCTGCTTGACCTGGGTGATCGAGGGGTTCGTGAGGGCGGTGCCGTCGTCGAAGCGCAGGGTCGGGACGGTCTGGTTGCCGCCGTTGACGCTCTCGACGAATGCGGCCGAGGCCGGGTCGCGCTCGATGTCGATCACCTCGTATGCGATGCCCTCGCGGTCGAGTTGGGACTTCAGGCGGTGGCAGTAGCCACACCACGAGGTCGAGTACATGGTCAGCATCGAGCTTCCTCCGGGGGGAGTTGGGGGTCTCCGTTCGGAAGAACGTCAGACCTGGCTGTCATGATTCCTGACTGTGGCGGTTGACTCTCCGGCGGAGCAGGTCCTCTCGGGCCTTGATCCCGAGCAGCGCACCGCCGTGACCGCGCCCGCCGGGCCCGTCTGCATCCTCGCCGGCGCGGGCACGGGCAAGACCAGGGCGATCACCCACCGCATCGCCTACCGGTCGTTGCGTGGCGAGACCGCGGGGCGGCACGTCCTGGCCGTCACGTTCACCGCGCGGGCCGCGGCCGAGATGCGGGCGCGGCTCGCGGCGCTCGGCGTCGCCGGCGTGCAGGCCCGCACGTTCCACGCGGCGGCGTTGCGCCAGGTCCGTTACTTCGCGCCGCGGCTGCTGGCCGGGCGCGAGCTGCCCGAGCTGATCGAGAGCAAGGCCCGGCTGGTCGGGCTCGCCGCGGCCCGGGTCGGCGTGCGCACCGATCGCACCGGCGCGCGCGACCTGGCCGGCGAGATCGAGTGGGCCAAGTCGTCGCTGGTCGAGCCCGGCGAATACGTGGTGGCCGCGGCCAAGGCGACTCGCGACACGCCGTTCGAGGCGGGCAAGGTGGCCGAGGTGTTCGCGGCCTACGAGCAGCTCAAGCGTGGCAACGGGGTGATCGACTTCGAAGACCTGCTGCGCGCGGCCGTCTGGGGGATCGAGGACCACTCCGACGTCGCCGAGCAGGTGCGGGCGCAATACCGGCACTTCGTGGTCGACGAATACCAGGACGTCAACCCGTTGCAGCAACGGCTGCTCGACGCCTGGCTCGGCGGCCGCGACGACCTGACCGTGGTCGGCGACGCGTCGCAGACGATCTACTCGTTCACCGGGGCGACCTCCGCCTACCTGATCGACTTCCCGCGGCTGCGGCGCTCGGCGGTGGTGGTCCGGCTGGTCCGCGACTACCGGTCGACGCCGCAGGTGGTGGGTCTGGCCAACGCGGTGATCCGGCAGGCGCGGGGTTCCGAGGCGCGGTTGCGGCTCGAGTTGGTCGGGCAGCGTCCGTCGGGTGCCGAGCCCGAGCTGCGGATCTTCCAGGACGAGCCGGGCGAGGCGGCCGCGGTGGCCGCGCGCTGCCGGCAGCTGATCGCGGGTGGGACACCGGCGCGCGAGATCGCGATCCTGTTCCGCACCAACGCGCAGTCGGAGACCTACGAGAAGGCGTTGACCGAGGCCGAGGTGCCCTACGTCGTGCAGGGTGCGGAGCGCTTCTTCGAGCGCGCCGAGATCCGGCAGGCGCTGGTGGCGTTGCGCGCGGCGACGCGGTCGGCAGATCCGGGCGAGCCGTTGGCACGGTCCGTGGTGGCCGCGCTGGAGGCGGTCGGCTGGGCGCCCGAGCAGCGGCCGCCCGGCGGTGCGGCGCGCGAGCGGTGGGAGGCGCTGGCCGCGCTCGTGCAGCTCGCCGAGGAGTTCGCCGCCACGCCGACGCTGTTGCCGATCGGTGAGGGCGCGGTGTCGTCGCGCCCGCCGACGCTCTCCGAGTTCGTCGACGAGCTGGGGCGGCGGGCGGCGGCGCAGCACGCGCCGACCGTCGAGGGCGTCACGCTGGCGTCCCTGCATTCGGCCAAGGGGCTCGAATGGGACGCCGTGTTCGTGGTGGGGCTGTCCGACGGCACCCTGCCGACGACCTACGCCAAAACGGCCGAACAGGTCGAGGAGGAGCGGCGGCTGCTCTACGTCGGTGTGACCCGGGCGCGGGAGTGGCTCTGGCTCTCCTACGCGATCTCGCGCTCGCCCGGCGGGCGGCCGCGGCGGCCGTGCCGGTTCCTGCCGCAGTTCGACGGGCGGTCCGGCGGGGGCTCCGGTGCGGGCTCCGGGATGGCGCGGCTCAGTCGCAAACCCGACAGCCGGCCGCCGCGGATCGTCTCGTGCCGGGTCTGCGGCGCCACGCTGCTGGGCGGCGCCGACCGCAAGCTGGGCCGGTGCGCGACCTGTCCGTCCGATTTGGACGAGGAGCTGCTCGAGCGGCTGCAAACCTGGCGGGCGCGTGTTTCCGCAGGTCAGCGGGTTCCGGCATACGTCGTCTTCACTGACGCGACGCTGGTCGCGATCGCCGAGCGCAAGCCGGCCCAGCGATCCGACCTGATCGCCATCGCGGGCATCGGTCCCCGGAAGCTGGCCCTCTACGGCGATGCCGCCCTGGCTCTCGTGGCCGGTGCGGCGGTCGATGATCTTGAGCCAGAAAAAACTTCTGCGAATGACCCGTAAAACCGTTTGCCCTCCCGAGAGGGGGAGGCATAGCCTCAGAGCACACCAGGAGAGAGCCCTGCTCAACCCTGGTCAGGCAGAGATATCCGGTCGCATGACGAGTCAGCAGAAGGAGGTGGCCCCGGTGGCGACGATCATCAACACGACCCGACCGTGGTCGCCGAGCGCTGCCGTGTGCCCAGTGGAAGCCGCCCGCTTCCACGCGCACGCCCAGGCTCCGATCGCGCCGGCCTATCAGGCCCAGGCTCAGGCCGAGCTGCTCCTGGTGCCCACTGCCGTCGCGTTCAAGGGGACCAATGGGTCCACGGTCAAGGGCATTCAGGTCAAGGGCGGCATGGATGTCCGCGGCGTTCCACCTCGAAGTAGGCCGGTCTAGCAAACAGACCTCCGGCTCGCTTCGAGGCCGCGGAACCCGCAACCCGGGATCCGCGGCCTCAGTTTTTTTGCACCACCAGTTTTGGAAGCCGGTCCAAGAGACCGAACGCGAGAGAGAGGTGACCGGGCGATGAGCCTGGCCTTGGCCAACCTGGACGCGCAGAGCGTCGGGTTGGACGCGGAACTGCCCTGTCGGAAGTTCGACCCGGACCTGTGGTTCGCCGACGCACCGACCGAGCTCGAGCTGGCCAAGTCGCTCTGCGGGGACTGCCCGCTGCGCGTCGAGTGCCTGTCGGGTGCGGTCGAGCGTGCCGAGCCGTGGGGCGTCTGGGGCGGCGAGATCTTCGAGCGTGGCGCGGTCGTGCCCCGCAAGCGGCCCCGTGGCCGCCCGCGCAAGGAGGACGTCGCCCGCGACGCCGTCCTGCGCGTCGAGGTCGAGGCGCGGCTGGCAGCCGAGGGGCTTGCCGAGCAGCCGCGCGTCGCAGTCCGGCTGGCGGCCTGACATGCCGACGGTCCGCGTAACCCCCACCACCACCGAGAGAACGAAGAACCCCGCCATGAACAGTGTGAACGGAGCCACGGAGATGAATCTCATCCAAGAAGCGTTGTCCCGAGCGCGAATGCGACTGCCTCAGACCGGCAGGAAGATGCGCTCTGAGGCCACCCGATCCGCCCGATCCATCGCCATGCAGGCCCGTCGTGAGTCGGCCCGCCAGATGGGTGGCTGGTAGATCGTCGATCGCTTTCTAACTACCGCGGCCCGCTCCCTTCGGGGGAGCGGGCCGCTTCCTTTTGATCTGAAGACCGATGTCCCGGGTCCGCGGTGGTCCGGACCGTCGCTCCCGCCGGACACCGCTCGCTCCGCGTCGCTGCCA
>NZ_BONC01000053.1 GCF_016862515.1 Asanoa iriomotensis | reverse complement strand
CTTGCCGTCGCGGTTGAAGTCACCACTGAAGATCAGATCGAACTGGCTCCACCCGGTGCCCACCCGGATGGGCTGTCCCAGAATCGCGTCAGTGGTGAACGACCCGGTACCCGGGTACAGCCACAACTCGCCCGTGGTCGCGCTACGGGCCATGACGTCATCCTTGTTGTCACCGTTGAAATCACCAGACACACCCGAGGACGACCCGGACTCCCGCCACTGGTCCACGGTCTCTCCGCGAAGCACGCTCAACAGAGCCTTTTTGTTGTCGAGGCTCGTGACCTTGTCCCGGTCCTCGCTCAGGTGGATGTGCCAAAGGTGCGAGCTGTCAGACGTGGCAGAACGGCCGTAACGGAAGTCCCAGCCTTCGACGGAGTCGTCAGAGTCCGCCTGGCCGAAGAACTCCCGCCATCCATTGAGGCGCGGGTCGTTCGCGTCCTTCGCAGAGGCCAGCAGGCGGTTGGAGAAGCGGGCGATGTTGCCGTAGTTGACGGCGAGCGTCCTGGGTGGCGTCGGCTCAGTCGAGTGGGCGTCGAAGGTGCCGACGAAGCCCTGTGCTTCCGGGAAGGTCCAGTCGTACGCGGCGGCCTTGTCCGACGGTCCGCCCTGGTCTTCGGCGTCCCTGACGGAGTAGTTCTCAGGATCGTTAGCGCTACGGGTGTTGTGGTAGCCCGGCTTGTTGGCGTAGATGCCGCCGTTCTGCGATCCAGGCTGAAGAGCCAGCAGCTGCTCCATGAGCCACCACGACGCATCGGTGATCCTGGAGGGGTTCGGGTTGGCGGCGGCATTGGCCGGTGTCGGGCCCATGACGATCCCGGGGAGGATCGTCAGCGGCGCAAGCACGGCGAACGCGCTTGCCAACCTCGCCCTGCCGCGCACGTAGCCGTAGTTGTTCTGGCCGATCCGTTTGCGGTGCACAGTGGCCGCCTGCGACGGTGACCGCAGCACCACGACTGACCTCATGGTGGTGGCCGCCACCGCCGCCAGCCAGAGCCCGATCCGCGTGGCGCGGGTGGTTCGCTTCATGCACGCTTCTCCTCATCGCGGGCCTCGTTCGGGCACCGCACGTGCACGGTGGCGACCGGGCCTATGCGCGACCTATGCGCGACCTGGGAGGCGACAGCGCCGGCAAGGGGTTCCCGCTTGGCTGTACAGGGTTGCCGGTGATGGCATCAGCCGGGCACGTGCTGGCCGACGACATCGCGTCGCTAAGGGGTCAGTTTCACCGTCGCAACTACTGGCCCTGCGCGTTGGTGGTCAGGGCGTCAACCAGGACGGCGTCGCGCGTCCCGTGGATCAGCGTCGGGGTCTCTTGGCAAGAACCGTCGTGCCATAGACGAACGCTGTTGGTGATCACCGAGTAACGGAATGTATCCGCCTGGGTGGCGACCGCGAGCCGCGGCATGACGCGCGGTCGTGGCGCCTTGGACGTTGTACGTCGGGCTTCAGCTGGCTCGTCGCGGCAGCAGCTGCCTATCCCGTAGTGGCACCAGACCTGCGCGACGGTGGGGGGGGTTGCCCCTGCAACGAAAGCTCTTCCGTCCATTGTCGATCTTAGGGTGGTGCGCGACCACAGACGACGGTAGGGTGGCCACGCATCGGCGTAGGTCTGGGTCCTCGCGCGCCGGTTTCTGGGGTTGCCAACGATTGGACAGTAGGTTGGCGTATTCGCGTGCCGCCCGTGGCAAACACGCTGACGCGCAGCTCAGCGAGCGGGCCGGAACTTCCGACTACCGCCGGGAGTCGATCAAGCGGCGGGTGATCAGGCTTGTGCTGATTCCCAGCGCGGCAGCGTTGGCGATCAGTCTTGCCGCGTCGGCCTACCTGGTCTTCAACGGTTTCTACAACCGTGCGGTGGCCAACAGCGTGCGTCAGGTCTCTATCCCGGCCGTGCCGGCTCTGGCGTCCGTCCAGCAGGAACGTGCGCTGAGCATCATCTATCTGACGCAGCGGAGCCGCGGGCTGGACGGCCTGCTGGAGCAGCGTCAGCAGACCGAGGAGCGGCTCGGCGCGCTGCGTGTCGCGGCCGAGAACGCCCTGAGTCTTGCCCCGGAGTCGATCACGTCCCGGTGGGCCAAGCTGACCGGTTATCTGGATCGGCTTCCGACCGTGCGCAGCACAGTGGACTCTCGGACGGGCAGCCCTGCGGATGTGGCCGCCTTCTACGACGAGTTGTTGGCGGCCGCGACCGACCTCTTCGACACGCAGGCGCGGGTGGTGCCGGACGCTACGGCGGCGCAGGGCGGTCTGACCGCGACGGATGTGTTCCGGGTCAGCGAGGCGATGTCGCGGGCGGGTTCCCTGATCAATGGCGCGCTCGGGTCCCGGACCCTCTCGCAGGCGGACTACCTCGAGTTTGTCCAGTTGGTGGGCGCCTACCACAACTTGCTTCAGACCATCGAGCCCCATTTGGAGCCCGGCGCGCGGGCGCGCTACGTCGCGCTCGTCGAGAGCGACCCGTGGCAGCGGCTGGGCCGCGTCGAGCAGTCGCTGATCGCGGCCGGAAGCTGGCGCGACGGTGTGCCGCGCAATGTGTCGCTCGACCGCGGCGAGTGGGAGTCGCTGACCCATGAGGTCTCACTCGCTTTGGCCGATCTGACCGTGCAGCAGGCCGACGAGGTGTCGGCGCAGGCCCTGAGCACGGGCAACGAGCAGCTGTTCATCGCGTCCCTGGCGAGCGCGATCGCGCTGCTGCTGGTCCTCCTGGCGGCGGCTTGGGCGGTCCGACAGTCGCGGATCCTGGTCGACCGGTCGCTGTCGATCCGGCTGGAGCGGCTGGCGAAGGACGCCGCCGAAGTGGTAAACCAGCAGCTCCCGACCATCATGACTCGGCTCAGCCGAGGCGAACAGGTGGACCTGAGTGTCGAGATGCCTGTGCCGCAGTACGGTGCGGACGAGATCGGCCGGGTCGGGGAGGTCATCCAGCAGGCGCTGCAGGTGGCCGTGAAGGCCGCCGCGGATCAGGCGACGCTTCGGCAGGCTGCCCAGGTCATGCTGCGTGGAGTCGCACATCGGCCACAGATGCCGTTGCAGGCGGCACTGATGGTGGTGACCGAGATGCAGCGGCAGGTCGGCGATGCCAAGATGTTGGGGCAGCTGTTCGACGCACACCACAAGCTCGCGCAGACGCGTCGCTTCCTGGAAAATCTGCTGATCCTGTCCGGCGGTCAGGTGGGCCGGAAGTTCCGGACTGCCGTGCCGATCCGGTCGGTCATCAAGGCCGCGCAGAGCGAGTCCCGCGACTACGAACGGGTGGCTGTGCGGACTGTGCCCGATGTGGCGCTGGCGCCGCAGGCCATCACCGATGTCCTGCACCTGTTGGCCGAGCTCATCGACAACGCGCTGCAGTTCTCCCCACCGGGCTCGGAGGTGACGGTGACGTGCAACGTCGTCGAGAACGGCGTCGCGATCGAGGTGGAGGACCGGGGCCTGGGCATGGAGCCCGACGAGTTGCGGCGGCGCAACGACCTGCTGGTCACCGGTGCCACACCGGATATCACGGCCCTACGCGACGGGTCGACAATCGGCCTCCATGTGGTCGCGGAGCTGGCCAGGCGTGAGAACGTGCAGGTCACGCTGCGCTCCTCGGCGTACGGGGGCACCCTGGCCATCGTGCTGGTGCCGAAGGCGTTGATCCTCGCCCCGGGAGCGGCGCCGGTCGACACCGACGCGGCTCGGCAGCCGGCAATGGCCGGAGTCAGCGCGTCGCCGCCGCAGTTTCGCGACGGGGCCGTCGCGTCCCCGCCGCAGATTCGGGCAACGCCCGCGCGCGCTGCCGGCTACGCGCAGCCAGCCGGGCGGTACCCCGCTGTCGCTTCCGCGCCGCCTATGCGCGAAGAGGCCGCACCCGAGCCGCGTGATGGCGTGCTGCGCACGCCGCAGGTCAGCATGTTCCCGGTCGGCACGTCTGCGGCCATGGTCGCGAAGGACGAGCCTCCGTCCGCCAGGGCGGGCCGTCCGGTGCTGGAAGGACGGGTAGTGCCGGAAGCCCCTGCCCTTGAGGAAAGCGGGCCGGAGGCCCAGACCCGTCCGCGACTGCCGAAGCGATCCCCGCAGGCGCATCTGGCCGACGGCCTGCGCACCGAGGGTCCGAGCGCCGCCGAGGAGGGCCTGGCGACGGCCGACCAGGCAGCCGCAGTGGAGACCTCGTTGGCCCGCTTCGCGCGTTTCCGTAACAACCTGCATGCCGGCACCTCCGCCCCCGAGGTCCCGGGTCCCTCAGCCGACCAAGGAACCCCATGACGATGAACCCTGCAGCCCGACAAGACCTGACGTGGCTCCTCGACGACTTCGAGACCAACCCGGGTGTCGTCCACGCGATGGTGCTGTCGGCGGACGGCATCAAAATTCAGAAGTCGTCGTCGTTGAGTGACCAGGAAGCCGAGGTGCTGTCGGCGAGCGCGAGCGCGCTCTACAGTCTGGCCGGGGGTTCCGGCGAGCGGTTCGGCAGCGGGCCGGTGGGACAGGTCCTGATCGAGTATCAAGGTCAGCAGGGACATGTGCTGCTGATCGTGGCGGCGGGCAAGAACGCCCGGCTGGCCGTGCTGTGCGACTCGACCGTCGACCTGGGCAGCATGGGTTACGCCACCGCCCGCATGGTCCGCCAGGTCGGCCAGGTGATGGGAACCCCGGTGCGGGCGACGGCCCGGGACGGTCTTCCGGCATGACCGACGGTTGGGACGACGCGGAGAGCCTGGTGCCGCTTTACGTCCAGGTGAAGGGGCGCGCTTTGCCGCGCGCGCAGAGCACGCTGGACATCAGCACCCAGGTCCTGGCCATGCCGATGGATCCGAGCCGTCTCGAACCGGAGGCCCGCCGGCTCTACGAGCTGTGTTACCGCTGGCAGTCGGTCGCCGAGATCAGCGCCCATTTGCGCCGCACTCTGACCAGCACCAAGGTGCTGGTGGACGTGCTGCTGGAGGAGGGCTATCTCACCGTCGGGGCGGAACGTCCGATGGAGCAGCGCGAGACGCTGCAACTGGTCCTCGATGGCCTCCTGAACCTCTGACCGAAGGGCTGAAGAAACGGTGCACCGGTCCGTCAAGATCGTGATTGCTGGTGGTTTCGGGACCGGCAAGACCACCTTGGTAGGTTCCGTCAGTGAGATCGAGCCGCTGACCACGGAGGAGACGCTCACCTCTGCCAGCGTCGGCATAGACGACCTCGCCGGCGTGGAAAGCAAGCGGAACACGACGGTGGCGCTGGATTTCGGGCGCATCACCATCACTGACGACGTGGTGCTGTATCTGTTCGGCACGCCAGGACAGGACCGTTTCTGGTTCATCTGGGACGAGCTGTCCCGGGGCGCGGTCGGCGCGATCGTTCTGGTGGACACGCGGCGGCTGGCCACCAGCTTCGCCGCGGTGGACTACTTCGAGCGGCGTGGCATCCCGTTCGTGGCCGCGGTCAACCGATTCTTCGGCGAGTGTCCGTACACCGAGCCTGAAGTGCGCGAAGCTCTTGAGCTCGGTCCCGACGTGCCGCTGGTGTGGTGCGACGCGCGGGACCGCGAGTCCAGCAAACAGGCGCTGGTGCGGCTCGTCCAGCACGCGTTGAGCCGGATACCGGCGGTCGCCTGAGGCAGGCTGGTTACCGCAGGGGTTCCAAGCGCACCTTGAAGTGCCGCAGGACGGCCGGCGCCGACACGATGCGGTAGCCGGTCACCTGCTCCGGGTCTTTGGCGATCTCGCCGAGCACCGCTGCCACGTACCGCAGGTGCTCCTCGGCGTACACCCGGCGGGGGATGGCGAGCCGGACGAGCTCGAACGGTGCTGGCCGCACGAGCCGGTGGTCGTCGTCCATGGTGCCCAGATACAGCGAGCCCAGCTCGGCGCACCGGATGCCGCCGTCGAGGTAGAGTTGGCAGGCCAGCGCATGTCCAGGGAACCGCTCGGCCGGCAGGTGCGGCAGGAGCCGCCCGGCGTTGAGGTACAGCGCGTGGACGCCGGCCGGCTGCACGGTGGCCACGCCGGCATCGTTGATCATTTGAGCGAGCCGGGCGGTGGCGGCGGCCCGTGCCTGCAGGTAGGCGGGCTCGAGAACTTCGCGGACACCCACCGCGAGGCGTTCCAGGTCGTGTCCGGCGAGGCCGCCGTACGTGGAGAAGCCCTCGGTGGCGATAAGGTTCGCTTCACACCGGGCGTGCAGGTCCGCATCGCGCAGGCCGATGAACGCACCGATCGATGACAGCCCGTCTTTCTTGAGGCTCACCACGCACCCGTCGGCGAGCTCGAACGCGCGGACCGCGATGGCGCGCGGCGTCCAGTCCTGGTATCCGGCTTCGCGCCTGCTGACCAGCCAGGCGTTCTCGGCGAACCGGGCGGCGTCGAGGAAGAAGGGCACACCGTGCCGCCGGGCCAGGTCCGCCGCGGCCGCCAGGTTGGCCATCGACACCGGCTGCGCGCCGAGGCCGTTGTTGGTGATCGTCATCAGCACCAGCCCGACGCGCTTCCCGTCGGGTCCGGCGAGGACCTCGGCCAGCCGGTCCAGGTCGATGTTGCCCTTGAACGGCGCGGGGCTGTCGAAGTCGAGAGCCTCCGGGCAGGGCAGGTCCAACGCCTGCGCCCCGACCAGCTCCACATTGGCGTGGGTGGTGTCGAAATGCGTGTTGGAGACGCAGATCTGCCCGGGCTTGAGCAGGGCACCGAACAGGACGCGTTCGCCCGCCCGGCCCTGGTGCACGGGCAGGACGTGGGGGTAGCCGGTCAGGTCTGCGATCTCCTCCCGGAAACGGAACCAGGACCGCGCCCCCGCGTACGATTCGTCGCCCCGGGCCGCCGCCGCCTCCTGGTCGGCGGAGGTCGCGCCGGTGCCCGAGTCGGAGAGCAGGTCGATGGTCACCTGGTCGGCACGCAGGTTGAAGGGGTTGTAGCCGGCGCTGGCCATCGCCTCCCGCCGTTGCCCGGCATCGAGGAACGGGATCGGTTCGACCACCTTGATCCGGTAAGGCGGCAGCATCGTCACTGGGTCTATCGTCATGACTCGCTCCTCGACGGCTCGACGATCCGGGTGGGCATGGCCGCGGCGCCGGGTGGTTGCACCCGGTATGCCTCGGCGGACAGGTACACGGTGACCCCCGGCCGCGGCGGGCCAAGACGAAGCGAGACGTGGGCAAGCAGCCCGACGCCGTCGCGCAGTCGCCGGGACGTCACGGCGGCGAGGGCCTGGTCCAGGTAGCTGATGTCGAATCGATAGCGCCGCAGCACAGCAGCGACACGCTCGTACGCCTCACCGTCGTCGGTGACGTAACCGCGGATCGGCACGTACAGGCTGTAGCCGACCGGGTAGGTGGCACCGGCCGTGAAGGTGTAGCTGCCGATCAGCGGTAGGCCGGCGAAGACGTCGACGCCGTCGCCGGCGATCCTGCAGAACTCGCGCAGCTCACCGGGGTCGACGTCCTTGACCGCCGCGGCCGCGTGCACCATGTCGTCGGCGGTGGCGTCGTGATGGGCCAGGTAGAGCTTGACCCGGGCGTGCGGCCCGTCGTGCAGATCCAGGGCGAAGAACGCAAGCCGGTCGACCCCAGCCAGTGCGCGGTCGCGCATGCGGTCGACTAGGGCGGGGTAGGAGGCCGCCAGTCCGAGCAGGCCAAGCCCCTCCTGGACCAACTCGGTCGCCCTGTCGGTGCCACGGATCTCCGGATTGAAGTACACCTTGAGCTCTGGTCGCCGGGCGAACACCAGCGAGTGCCAGAGCGTAAAGGCGGCGCGTGGATCGTTCGGCATGAACAGATGACGCACCCGGTCGAACGCGGCCAGGGACAGGGTGAGTCGGTCCGCCTGCGCGCGGACGAAGGCATGCCCGGCGGCGAGATGGGCGGCCGGCGTGAGCACGTCAGCGGGCGCCTCGGCAAGGATCCGCAGGGTCGGCGGCGTCCCGGCATGGAATGCGAGCGAGAACTCGACGGGTGTGTGGTCATCGGCGATGCCGGACGGCCAGGCCGGCGCCCGGTCGAGCGGGCGCGCACCCGCCGGTCCGAGCAGATCAGCGAGCAGCCGACCGGCGACGGTCGGGTCGGTCCTGGTCAGGATGCTCAGGCGGTGCAGCTGACCCGCCAGGCGATCGAAGAGGGTTGTCTGATCCATGCGTTCCCCTCCTGGCTCGATCCGTCTCCGGGCCTGTTCGACCTGGCATGAATCGGCACGGCCAACCCTCGAAGATGGTGGTCGACCGTGCATCGTTGATCGACAGTAAGGGCACGCACATCGGAGTTGGTCCACATCGATTGGGAGAAATATCACACAGTGCCCGCAGGGAAATTCGAAGCGTTACATCGACAATCAAGGATGCATACGCGCTGCCAGGCGCGGCGCGGATGAACTGCGATCCTTCTCGTCCGAGTCCTGGGTGCGCCGGCGACAGACCACGCCAGCGTCTTCACTCAGCGTGTCGGCTGATCTCCATCTTCCAAAAAGGATATTGCGGCTCGGGGCGGGCGGGGGCGCGGTCCTACCGCGGCATGGACCGGTGCGGCGGGGCCGTTGGATCATGTCCTAGGCTGCGTCCTCGTGGACGAGCCGCGCGGGTCAGGAGTTCTCCGTCATCAGGCGCTGCACGAGGGGTTCGTGGCTGCCCGAGGGCCCCAGCACGGGTTCGCCGAAGCCATCGACCGGCACATCGATCAATACTTCGGGCCGGTCGAGTTCGTCTATCACGAGTTCGCCTCGCACCTGGTCGGGGTGCACATCTACGTGGTGGCACCGACCGAGGAACGGCCGTACCGCACGCTGGTCACGTCGGGCATGAGCGAGTTGCCGATGACCGTACCGGCAGGCCACGGCATCAGCCCCTACGCGGAACTCATGATCAGCCTTCCGGACGACTGGCCGCTGACCGAGGGATCCGGGTTGGGCGAGCCGGCGGGATGGCCGCTGCGACTCCTCAAGCAGATTGCCCGGCTTCCGCACGAATACGGGACGTGGATCGGCGAATGGCATTCGGTGCCGAACGGCGATCCTGCGGAGCCCTACGACGCGGACACCGCGTTCGCTGGAGTCGTGGTGACGCCGATGCTGCGGGTGGCACCCGAGGCCCGAACGATCGAAGTCGGCAACGGCGCTCGCATCGCCCTGCACGCCCTGATCCCGCTGCACCCGGACGAGCTGGCGGTCAAGCTCGAACGAGGGACCGACGCGCTGATCGAGGTGCTCGACCGAGGTCGCCTAACCGAACTGCTGGACCCACGCAGGCCGTCGTACGCCACACCTTGATCCGTCCAAGCCGCCGTCATAGGGGTGATACAGCCAGCGCAGGCCGACGTCTGCGACGAGCACGTTGCCGATCAGATCGTCGGCTACCTTCGCAACAGCACGTCCAGCCGCGACGGGGCCACCGGATCAATCAGATCGCTGGTCATGAGAGATCCGCGCGATTGATCCACTCCATGGTCGCGAACAGGTTCGGCCTAGGGACCACGAAGGCCACCTCGACCAACGTGGACTCTCTCGCATTCTCGACGACCTGCCGCCACGGCTGGCCGAAGTCGAGCGGCTCGTCGAGCCGTTCATGGCCGTGCCAGAACGTGCCGTCGTCGGTAACCGCCCACAGTTGGAAGTACAGCACCGCCTGGTCGTGGTCGGCCAGGTCGTTGACAACGTCTGCCAGCCGGGCAGAGGGCCAGGCCCGTTCAATGCTGCCGGCAGGCGTTCGCAGCGACGCCGTCAACGGTGGCAGGACCTCCCGCCGTGCTCCCAGCACCGTCAGCGCGTGGCGGATGGCTACCGCCTCCGAGGCGTCAGGCCCGTCGGCGCTGCGTCGCTGCTGAAGATACGCCTCGCGCAACGTCGGCACCGCCTCCCGGATGCCGAGCGTGGCGATCGCCCACGCCGACCAGTCGCGAACCGTCTCGTGCTCACTGCCGAGCAGGTCGATCAACGCGGGTCCCGCAGCGGAATCCCCGACCTGCTCGAAGACCTCGATCGCGGACAGCTGGCCGGACCGGTCCAGCGATCCGACGGCGGCCGCCAACGGCTGAACCGCCTTGCTCCCGATCGAGATCAGCTCAGCCTTCGCGTCCTCGGCGATCTCGGTCGAGTCGTCGTCCAGCAGCCCGACAAGTCGCGCGATCTCGCCCGCCACAGCCACGAAGTCTGCCGCACCCACCAGACCCCACGCCAGCGAGATCCCGTCGCGATGCCGCGCTCGCTGTCTCGACGGACATTGGGACAAGGCCATGCAAGGAATCCAATATGGATAGTGCAACGACCAGGGAGACTCGTGCGCACCCGCGAGACCCGTGGGATTCGGCGTATCGCCGGACCGCACGCCAGCGGCGTTCCATACTGGGTGAGGAAGCTCTGGCGACCAGGAGCATAATCATGCACACGCGACACACACCGGTCAGCGAGCTGGGTTCGCTGGGGCTGACGATCGCGCGTTATGGGCTCGCTACCGTTTTCGTTTGGGTTGGTGGGCTCAAGTTCGTCGATTACGAGGTCCAGAACGCCGAACCGCTCGTGAAGGGCAGTCCGCTCACCTCTCTTCTGCGTAAGAAGCTCGGTGCGCACGGGCTCGGTCGGCTGGTCGGCGGCACGCAGGTCGGGCTCGGGATGCTCGTCGCCGCCAAGCCGTTCGCGCCGCAAGCGTCCGCGGTCGGCAGTCTCGGGGCCGCGACCATGATGGTTGGCACACTGAGCTTCCTCGTCACGACGCCCGAGGCCTGGCAGGACCGGCGGTTTCCGCAGCTTTCGATGCTCGGTGAAGCCCTGCTCAAGGACAGCGTCCTGCTCGGCGCCTCGCTCCTGACGGCCGCGGAGTCGCTGCGCGCAGCGCAGGCGCGTCGATGAAGACGATCGCTGACTGGCGAGCGGCGCTCGAGGCCGGTGACGCCGAGGCCGCCGGTGCGTGTCTGGCCGACGACGCGGTGTTCATCTCGCCGCTGACCGACAAGTTCCGTTTCCGTGGCCGCGCACAGATCACCGACGTGCTGCGTTCGGCCGTCGAGACGTTCGACGACGTCCGCTTCCACACCGAGGTCGGCGACGGCACGGCGTACGCCCTCGTCGCGGATTGTCGGGTCGGGAAGCAACTGGTGGAGGAGGCGCAACTGCTGCGCCTCGACGACGCCGGTCGGATCGTCGAGTTGACCTTCTTCGGTCGCCCGCTGCCGGCGCTCACCGCCTCCATGGTCGGTCTCGGCCCGCGCATGCTGCGCCGGCAGGGCAAGCCGCGGCTCGCCCGTCTCATCGGGATGGCCGTGCGGCCGCTCGACGTGCTGACCCGGCTCGGCGAGGAGCGGATCGTGCCGCTGGCCGACCCGAACAAGACGCCCCGCTGACAACGCCTTTACCTTCCTCGTACGCGATTGGCCTAGCCTCTCCCGCATGGCAGACCGCGCGAGGATCGCCCACCTGCTGCGCCGCGCCACCTTCGGACCGACCGCCGAGGAGGTCGACGCGGCCGAGCGGGCCGGATACCCCGCTACGGTCGAGCGACTGACGCAGCCGGCCGACGACGACCCGGGAGCGCCGGTCTTCCCCGCCAGAGACAGCCCCGGCAAGGACGCGACGCGCGAGCAGCGCCAGCAGTTCAACCAGGAGCGCCGCCAGCAGGTGACCACCGCCGTCGAGTGGTGGCTCGACCGCATGGTGACGGCCGAGCACCAACTCGCCGAGAAGATGGTGTTCTTCTGGCACGGCCACTGGGCGACCAGCGCGCAGAAGGTCAAGGTCGCCCGGCTCATGCTCGGCCAGCTGCAGACGTTCCGGGAGCACGGCCGCGGCGACTTCACCGCGTTCGCCGAGCGGATGGTGCGCGACCCGGCGCTGATCGTCTGGCTCGACGGGCAGAAGAACACCGTCAAGGCACCCAACGAGAACCTCGCGCGTGAGCTGATGGAGCTTTTCACGCTGGGCATCGGCAACTACACCGAGAGCGACGTCAAGGCCGGCGCCCGGGCGTTGACCGGTTGGACGATCGACCGCGCCACCGGCACCGCGCGCTTCGTGCCGCGCCGCCACGACCGCCGCGCCAAGACGATCCTCGGTCAGACCGGCGACTTCGACGCCGACGGGTTCGCCGCGCTCGTCGCGGGCGAGCCAGCCGCCGCGACCTTTCTCGCACAACGGCTCTGGTTCCGCTTCGCGAGCAACGACCCGATCCCCGATGGCGTACGCGAGCGCCTCAGCGCGGCGTTCACGGCCCGGCGAAACGTCGACGACCTCCTGCGCGCACTGCTGACGGATCCCGATTTCCCCGGCACCGGCGGCCAGCTCGTCAAGCAGCCCGTCGAGTGGGCGGTCGGCGCGCTGCGGCAGCTCGGCGTGCGCCCGGCCCGCCTCACCGACCAGCAGCGCAAACAGCTCGTCAGCGGGCTCAACGGGCTCGACCAGGTGCCGTTGCGGCCACCGAGCGTCGGCGGCTGGCCGGCCGGCGCGGCCTGGCTGACCACGAGCTCGCTGCAGGCCCGGCTGCGGCTGGCCGAGCAGTTCGCCGCGTGGGCGGCGCCCGCCGTCAAGAACCGACTCAAGGCGGCGCCGGCGGCCGGACGGACAGAGGCGCTGGCCCGGCTGCTCGTCGTCGACGGCTGGACCGACCGCACCCGGTCGGTGCTCGCGGGAGCTACGGACAAGCCCGAACAGCTGCTGCGGCTCGGTCTGGTCAGCCCCGAATACACCGTCCACTGAGGAGCACAAGCATGGATACGCTCACCAGACGGAAGTTCCTGATCGCGAGCGGAGTGGTCGGTGCCGGTGCGCTGGCGGCCGGGGCCACCGCGTACACGCTGAAGGACATCCTGGCGACGGCCGGCGACCGTCCCGCGGACGCCGGCACCCTCGTGCTGGTGACCCTCTACGGCGGCAACGACGGCCTCAACACCGTGGTGCCCTACGCCGACGCGTCCTATCAGGACGCCCGGCCCGGCATCGCCTACGACGCCGGCGAGGTGCTGCGGCTCGACGACCGGACCGGCCTCAACCCGGCCATGAAGGGCTTCCACCGGCTGTTCACCGACGGCCGGCTGGCCGTCGTCCGCGGTGTCGGCTATCCCAAGCCCGACCGCAGCCACTTCCGCTCGATGGACATCTGGCAGACCGCCGACCCGGTGCGGCCCGGCACGACCGGCTGGCTCGGCCGCTGGCTCGACACGGCCGGTGGCGACCCCCGCCTCGCGGTCAGCTTCGAGCCGGCCCTGCCACCGCTGCTCGCGGGCGCCACCAGCGCCGGCGCCGCGGTGCCGACCGGCGCCCGCCGCCGCGCCCCGGGCGTGACCGGCTTCGGTGCGGAAGCCGCCGGCGAACCGCCGCTCCAGGCCCGCGCCGCCCGCTGCTTCGCCGACCTGGACCGGATCGATCAGATGATCACCGAGGTACGCGACGCGCAGCCCGACGACCCCGACGCGGACGACGACGGCGGTGACCCGGCCACCGGCACCGGCGGGCGGGCCGAGCTCGGCGCCCAGCTCGACCTGGTGGCCCAGTGCGTCGAGGCGGGCGTGGCCACCCGGGCGTTCTCCGTGTCGCTCGGCGGCTTCGACACCCACGCCGACGAGAAGCAGCTCCAGGAGATCCTGCTCGGCAAGGTCGACAAGGCGGTGACCGCGTTCGCCGACCGGATGGCCGGCCGCCCGGTCACGGTGGCGGTCTACTCGGAGTTCGGCCGCCGGGTGCGGGCCAACGCCAGCGACGGCACCGACCACGGCACCGCGTCCAACGTGTTCGTCCTCGGCTCCGGCGTCCGCGGCGGCCTGCACGGCGAGCAGCCGAGCCTGACCGACCTGGACGACGGCGACCTGAAGCACACGGTGGACTTCCGCGACGTCTACGCCGGGCTGTTGAGCGACGTGCTCGCCACCGACCCGGCCGAGGTGCTCGGCGGCTGGACCGGTCGCCTCGCGCTCACCGGCTCGTGAGCCACGCCATCGCGTCGGGGAACCGGCGCAGGACGGACACGTGCCCGTCCACATCGGAGGCCCGCAACGTGGCAGACGGGATCTGCCGGGCGAGCCACGCCCCGTGTGCCGGCGGGACCATCCGGTCGCGCGTGCCGGTCAGCACGAGGACCGGCGCGCTGACCGCCGCCGGGTCGAAGCCCCACGGCGCCACGTAGGCCAGGTCGTCGTCGGCCGCGGCCGTCGGGCCCTGCGCGATCGCCGGCCGCACCACGTCGAGCACCCACGACCAGTCGGTCGCGAGGGCGTCCTCGTCGGCGTCGCAGAAACCGATGTCCGGGTCGCCCGGCGGCTGCTCGCCGAATGACTGGCGCGCCTCCGGGCCGGCCAGTGCCGCGTGGAACGCGGCGGCCGCGCCCGGCGCCATGTCGCCGAACCAGTCGAGGCCCTCCGCGCCCCACGGCGCGGGGCTGGACCCGATCACGACGCCGGTCACCCGCTCCGGCAGCAGCGCGGCGACGGCCAGCGCGTGCGGCCCGCCGCCGGAATGCCCGACCACCCCGAACCGGTCGAGCCCGAGGAGGTCGGCGATCGCGGTCGTGAACCGCGCGGCCGACGACACGTCGCGCCCGGGCACGCGCGTCGAGGGGCCGTATCCCGGCCGGTCGTAGGAGACCCAGCGCACGCGCTCGTCGAGGAGCGGCACCGGCGGTGCGCCGAGGTTGGGCGTGCCGTGGTGCCAGAACACGGTGTGCGGTGCGGGCCGGCCGGTGTCGTAGACGTGGAGGTTCTGGCCGTCCCCCAGGTCCAGATCGAACTCCTTGGTCACCCGGCCGAGCGTACTCCTGGCTGGGCCGACAACCGACGGTTGGCGACGGAGACGAACATTCGTTGGACCGGCCGCGAAGATTGCTGATCTGCTGTTCCCATGGAGATTTTCGTTGGGAGGCAGTGATGAGGGTCCTGTTGGCGGGAGCGTCCGGCGTGCTCGGGCGGCACATGTCCGCCGCGCTGGTCCGCTCTGGGCACGAAGTGGTGGGGCTGACCCGGTCGCCCGACGGCGCCCGCCGGCTGCGTGACGACGGCGTCGAGCCGGTGGTCGCCGACCTGCTGGACCGCGACGGGCTGCTGCGCGCCGTCGACGGCCAGCGCGCCGACGCGGCCGTGCACGCGGCGACCGCGCTGCGCAAGCCGCCGATGCGGCACTCCGACATGACCGCCACGGATGCGTTGCGGGTGTGGGGGAGCCGCAACTTCGCCGAGGCGGTCCAGGCCGTCGGCGCCCGCCGGCTGGTCGTCGAGTCGATGCATTTCGGTTACGGGTACGGCGACTTCGGCGACCGCGTCATCACGGAGTCCAACACACCGTGGGCGCCGCCGGGCCGGACCCCGGCTCTGGAGCGCCACCTGGAGGGCTTCCGGGTCAAGGAGCACGTGGCGTTCCACACCGAGGGCGTCGAAGGAATCTCGCTGCGCTTCGGCGCCCTCTACGGCCCCGGCTACGGCGGCGGTGGCAGCGACGCGATCGTCGAGATGCTGCGCAAGCGGGCGCTGCCGGTCGTGTCGGAGCGGGTGCGCGGCTCACTGCCGTGGACCCACCTCGAGGACGCCGGCACCGCCACGGTCGCGGCCCTCGAGCGCGGCCGACCCGGCGCGGCGTACCACATCGTCGACGACGAGTCGGCCTCGATGACCGCGCACGTCAGGTATCTCGCGGAGACGTTCGGGACGCCGAAGCCGATGACGGTGCCGTTGTGGGTGATCCGGCCGGTCGGGCCCTACCTGCACGCGTTTCTCACCACCGTGGCCCGCCTCTCCAACGCGACGGCCCGCGCCGAGCTGAGTTGGGAGCCCGTGTACCCGACGTACCGGGACGGCATCAAGGCCCTGCGTTGACACCGCGGCGGGATCGGCCATCGTGGACGGGTGGACTTCGATCTCGGACAGGTACGCGCGTTCGTCGCGGTGGCCGATCTCCACCATTTCGGCCGAGCGGCGAGCCGGCTCAACCTGACCCAGCAGGCGCTGTCCAAGCGGATCCAGCGGCTGGAGCAGCTGCTCGGAGAGCCACTGCTGACTCGCGACAGCCGGGCGGTGGAGCTGACCGAGGCGGGCGCGCGGTTCCTGCCGCACGCCCGCGCGCTGCTGGTCGCGGCGGACACCGCGGTGGCCGAGACCAGGTCCATCGTCCGGCCGCTGCGGGTCGACGTCTGGGCGAACCGCCACGCGCCGCTGCGCTGGGTGCAGCGCATCGGCGTCACCGAGCCCCGGCTGACGTTCGAGGTGAGCATGCGGCGCAGCGTGTCGGCCGCGTTGGACGCCCTGGCCCGCGGCGAGGTCGACGTGGCGTTCGGCCGGGTGCACGACCTGGGCCGGCCGGTGCCGGCCGCGGTGGAGCGGACGTTGGTGTGCCTGACGCCGATGGGAGTGCTGGTCGACGGGCGGCATCCGCTGGCCGGGGCCGCGTCGGTGCGGCCGGGCGACCTGGCCGCGGGCGGCCTCCGGCATCCCGCCGCGACGGGTGCGGCCGAGCTCACCGGCTACTACGAGCACTTCGCCGCGCGGTTCGCGGTGCCGTTGGTGGCCGGCGGCTCGAACATCGGCATGGAGCACGCGGTCGACTACCTCCGCGACCATCCGGACCGCGCGATCCTCGTGCCGGTCGACATGCCGATGGGTGCCGACGCGGGTGTCCACATCGTCCCTGTCATCGAGCCCGTGCCGCGCTGGCCGTGGTGGCTGCTCCAGCGTCAGGACGATCCGAGCCCCGCGGTCGCGTTGCTGCGGCGCCGGTTGTGGGAATTGGGGCGGGCCGAGGGCTGGGAGCCGTTCGACCCGGCCCGCGACTGGCTGCCGGAGCCGGACGCCGCCGCGGTTTAGGGTCAGATAATGCTCGGGACCCCGTTGCGGCAGGCCAGGCTCGCGCTCAGGCCGAGGACCTTGATGGTCACCCGGTCCTGCGGGCCGGAGCGCTGGTCGGCTGGTTCGAGGACCTCGACCTGGTCGCCGACGCAGCGGGCGGTGATGTCGAGGCCGAGCACCGGCAGCTGGACGGAACGGCCGGGCGTGGGGCCGGGGTCAGGTGCCTCGGTCACCGGGTTCGCGCCTGAACCGGTGCCCGGGCCGCGGGTCGCCTCGGGTGTGCCGCCCGCGTCGGGGGCGGAGTCGCCGGTGTCCTGACCCGCGGAGCCCTGCTCGTCTCCGGTCGTGCCGGCGCGAGTCGGGGAGGTGCCGGTCGGGGTCCCGCCGGTGGGACCCGGGCGCGGCGCTGCCGATGTCGTGGCCGCCGGCGTGACCGGGCCTGCGGCGTCGGCGGTGCCCGCGGGGTCGTCGCCGGGCACCAGCAGCGCGGCCACCACCGCGCCGGCGACCAGCAGCCCGCCGGCGCCGGTGAGCAACATGGTCCGCCGCCGGGCGGGCCGGCGCACCGGTGCGGCCCGCACGACCTCCGTGGTCAGCTCCGGGTCGACCGCCGGGCGACCGGCATCCATCACGTCGACCGCGGCCGGGCTTTCGATCGCGGCGACCGGACCGGCCGGCGCCGGGTCGTCGTCCTGCGGTGGCGGCACGATCCCGGCCGCGGTGGCGAGCACCTCGGCCACCTCGGCGGCGGTCGGCCGGTCGGCGGGCTCCTTGGCCAGGCAACGGTCGCAGATCGCGTTGACCTCCGGCGGGATGCCGGTCAGCGGCGGCAGCGGTTCGGGTTCGACGTACACGTGCGCGTCGATCATCTGGGTCGTGGTGTCGGCCTCCCAGGGCAGGCGGTCGGTCAGCGCGCGGTAGATCAGCAGGCCCAGCGCGTACACGTCGGACGCGGGTGTGACCTGCCCGAGGGTGAGCCGCTCGGGTGCGAGGTAGGCGGGCGTGCCGAGGAGCAGCCCGTCGGCCTCGAGCTCGTCGCGGCCGACCACCGCCGCGATGCCGAAGTCGACGACCTTCGCGCCGGACGGCGTCAGCATCACATTGGACGGTTTGACGTCGCGGTGCACCAGGTCCTGGGCATGCGCGGCGGCCAGTGCGGAGGCGACTTCCGAGAGGGTACGCAGGGCGACGCGCGGCGGCAGCGGCCCGTCCTCGAGCCGCTGGGCGAGCGTGCGGCCGGGCAGCAGTTCCATCACCACGTAGGGCACCTTGGCGCCGTCGTCGGTGGCCTCGCCGTAGTCGAAGACGCCCGTCACGTGCGGGTGCCAGAGCCGGGCGGCGGCCCTGGCCTCGGCACGGATGCGCTGGCGCGCGGCGACGCTGACCGCGTGCCGGTTGGCCAGCACCTTGACGGCTACCGGGCGCTGCAGCACGAGATCGTGAGCGCGCCACACGACCGACATGCCGCCGGCGCCGAGTCGGTCGTCGAGTCGGTATCGCCCGTCGAGGACCTGTTGGGACCGCACCCGCACAGCTTGCCAACAACGCGCGGAAATGGCATCCCGGCGACGGGACTGCGATCGACGGGCGTGATGACCGTATCGTGCCCTGTTGGGACAGAGGAGATAGGTTGGCCAGGTGCTTCGCGACGCATTGATCCGGCCCTTCCGCCGGATCGTGCGCTGTTCTGTGCGGGTTGTGACGGGTTTGGCGGCTTTGGCGCTAGCCGCAGGGATCGGCCTGTCTGCACCCGCCGCGCCGTCCCCGGCCAGCGCCCCTTCGCCCGTGGCCGCAATGGCATCCGAGCCGGCCGCCGAGGACTTGATCGTCGTCGAGGCGCCCACCCCGGTCGTCGACCACGGCACCGACCCGGCCCCGGTCGCGCACCCGGCGGCCCGGCCGCCCACCGCGACGCACCCTGCGCAGGCCGCGCCCCGCGCCCCACCGGCGATCGACGACACCGCCACCCGCTGAGCACCGCTCGGCACCCGTCGTCCCCCTCCAACGCCCTCCGGTGAGGTGTCACATGGAATCCGCCCTGCAGATCTTCTTCGTCGGCGTGCCGCACGCCGTGCTCATCTGGTCGATCCTCCTCGGCCTCGCGGTCCTCGCGATCGCGGGCCTGCACCTGGTCGGGCCCCGCGGGCCGCGGCGGCCACGGTTGCGCACCCGGCTGCGCGCCGCCCGGATCCGCCGGCACCGGCGCGCCGAGGCCGCCGCCGAACTGGTCCGCTACGCAGAAGAGGTCGGCGTCGCCGCGGCCCGCGCCGAGGCCACCGCCGGCCGCCACCACGAGGCGTGGCTCGCCGCGCAGGAGACCGCCGAGCGGGCCTGGACCGCGTACGAGTCGGCCGACCTGACCGCCCGCCGGATGACCGCCGCCGCGTTGCTGCCCACCCCGGCCACACCGCAGACCACGGAGGAGTACGCGGAACGCGAGCGCTGGCTCCACCGCGCGGCCATGTCCGCGTGTGCCCACAATGAACTGTCCTTGTTGGATCTCAACGACGCGCTCGCGCACCGCAACGGCTGGGACCCGCGTCGCCACCCCGCGGAGCAGGAGGCGATGCTGCGCCGGGCGATCAGCGTGACCCTGCGCGCCGCCGAGCGCACCGCGGCCCGCGAGGAGCGGATCGCCTGGACGGCGGCGGAGTCCGCGGCTGCGGCGGCCCGCAGCCTGCGGGCGGAGGCCATCTCCGCCGCCGAGCGCGCCCACGCCGTGCGGCACCTGGTGCGCCACGACGCCGCGGCCGGCCCGGAACGCCAGCGGCAGCGCCTGCGTACCGCCGTGGCCCGGTAGCGGACAATCGGCGAGTGTTCCTCACCCACCTGGCCTGCCCGCGCTGCGGCCGGCAGCATGACGCCGAGGTCCTGACCAACCTGTGCGAGTGCGGTTCGCCGCTGCTGGCCCGCTACGACCTCGACGCGGTGCGGGCCGCGGTCGCGCCCGCAGACATCGCGCGCCGGAGTGCCGACCTGTGGCGCTACCGGGAGCTGTTGCCGGTGCGGGACGACGCGCACCGGGTGACGCTAGGGGAGGGCTGGACCCCGCTGTGGCCGGCCGCCCGCTACGGCGCCGCCATCGGCCTGGATCGGTTGCTGGTCAAGGACGAGGGGCTCGTGCCGACCGGCTCGTTCAAGGCGCGCGGCGCGGCCGTCGGCGTCTCCCGGGCCCGCGAGCTGGGCGCCCGGCACGTCGCGATGCCGACCAACGGCAACGCGGGCGCGGCCTGGGCCACCTACGCCGCCCGCGGCGGGCTCCGGTCGACGATCGCGATGCCATTGGGCGCACCGGCCATCACCCGCAACGAGGTGGTCGCCGCCGGCGGCGAGCTGATCCTCGTCGACGGGCTGATCAACGACGCCGGCCGGCTGGTCGCCGACCTGCTCGCCGCGGCGGGCGGCGACATCTTCGACGCCGGCACGCTGCGGGAGCCCTACCGGCTCGAGGGCAAGAAGACGATGGGGTACGAGATCTGCGAGCAGCTCGGCTGGCGGGTGCCCGACGTGATCGTCTATCCGACCGGTGGCGGGGTCGGGCTGATCGGGATCCACAAGGCCCTCGGGGAGCTGCGGGAGCTGGGCTGGATCGGGGACCGGCTGCCGCGGCTGGTCGCCGTGCAGTCGACCGGGTGCGCGCCGATCGTGCGGGCGTTCGAGGCCGGCGCGCGGCGGGCGGAGCCGTGGACGGACGCGCGTACCGTCGCGTTCGGGATCACCGTGCCGGCACCGCTCGGCGACGAGCTCATCCTGGACGCGCTGGCTGCGACGTCGGGCACCGCGATCGCCGTCGACGACGAGGAGATCCTGGCCGACCTGCGGGCGTTCGGCGAGCGGGAGGGGCTGCTGCTGTGCCCCGAGGGCGCGGCCTGCCTGACCGCCGCCCGCAAGCTGCGGGACAGCGGCTGGCTCACCGCCGACGACGAGGTGGTCGTGCTCAACACGGGAGCGGGCATCAAATATCCGGAGACGATCTCAACCCCGGGAGCGTAGGCGGCGCAGCATCCGCGGGTCGTCGAAGCCGACGGCGCGGGCCGCCGCCTGCACGGTGCTGCCGTGGCCGATCAGGTGCTCGGCCCGTTCGAGGCGCAGCGCCTGCTGGTAGCCGAGCGGGGTCAACCCGGTCGCCTGGCTGAACTGCCGGGTGAGCGTGCGCTCGCTGACCCCGCCGGCATCCGCGAGGTCGACCAGTGGCAGGCGCTCGGCGTACCGCTGGTCGATCAGATCCTGGACCTTGTGCACGACGTCGCTGAGGTGGCCGCGGTGCCGCAGCATCGCGCTGCTCTGCCGCTCGTCGCCGTTGCGGCGGGCGTAGACGACCATCTCGCGGCCGATCCGGGCGGCAGCCGCCGGGCCGTGCCGCGTCGCGATCAGGTGCAACGCCAGGTCGATGCCGCTGGCGATGCCGGCGGAGGTGACGACCCGGCCGTCGACGACGTAGAGCACGTCGCGGACCACCGTCGCCCGCTGGTAGCGCCGGGCCAACTCGTCCTGGAGATCGTGATGGGTCGTGCAGCGGCGGCCATCGAGCAGGCCGGCCCGGCCGAGCACGTCGGCGCCCGAGCAGACGCTGGCGACCGTGCCGCCGGCCTGGTGGTGCGCGGTGACCCAGTTGATCGTGTCCGGAGCGAGCCGGCCCGTGCCGCGCAGCGTCGGGGAGCGCCAACCCGGCACGATCAACAGGTCCGTGCGGCGCAGCGCGGGCAGGCTGGCTTCGGCGTGCACGGGCAGGCCCTGCGCGGTGGGCACCTCGGCCTGTTCGGCGACGTAGGTCAGCTCGTAGCCCAGGCCGAAGTCGCGCGCGGTGGAGAACACCTGAGCGGGCCCGGCCAGGTCGAGCAGGTGCAGGCCGGGCACGAGCAGGAAGGCGACGGTGGTCACGATCTGGTCATCATGCCACGAAGGCCGCACCGGCCACTTCCGCGGTTTTCCGCACGGTCGCGAACCGGCCGTCGAGGACACGCTCCGTGCGTTCCACTATTGCCTCGTTGCTTAGGGTGCGGGGGTCGGCCAGGATCTCGTCGACACTCGCGCCGGCGGAGTCCGGGTGGGGGATCGGGAAGGTGAGCGTCGCGTCCGTGACGAACGTGACGGCGTACCCCAGATCGCCTCCGACCCTTGCCGTCGTCTCGACGCACTGCTCCGTGCGGATGCCGCAGACGGTGAGGTCGAAGATCCGCCGTTCGGTGAGGAACTGGCCGGCGTTGGTGGTGGTGAAGACGTTGTGCGAGGTCTTGACCAAGGTGGGCTCGTTGTTCGTTGGCGGGGTGATGCCGTCGAGGAGCCGCACGTGGCCGTTGGCCGGGTCGAAGACGCCGCCGGTGCCGGGCTCGCTGTGCAGGACCCAGACGACGAAGTCGCCGCTCGCGCGGAAATTTTCGACCAGGCGGTTGACGTTGAGGATGAGGTCGGGATTGGAGCCGGCTCGCCAGATCTCTCGTTGGCGGAAGGACTCCTGGACGTCGATGACGAAGAGTGCGCGGTTCATGTCCCGATCGTCGCCTTGGCACCGTCCGGCGCGGAAGGCCGCATCACGTCTCGGAGCGGACTGATCCGGTCAGGCGCGTACGACGTTGTCCACAGGCGGCGACAGGTTTGTAGCGACTAGTGCTTTCATTGGGGCATGGCGAATCCGGCGATCCTCACCGTTGACGACGACCTTGCCGTTTCCCGGGCCGTCGCCCGTGACGTGCGCCGTCAATACGGCGACCGTTACCGGGTCGTCCGCGCCAACTCGGGGGCGGAGGCGCTCGACGCGCTCAAGGAGATCAAGCTACGCGGCGACCAGGTGGCAGTCCTGCTCGCCGACTTCCGCATGCCGCACATGAACGGCATCGAGTTCCTCGAAGCGGCGATGGACCTGTTTCCCCGGGCCCGCCGGGTGCTGCTCACGGCCTATGCCGACACCGACGCCGCCATCGACGCGATAAACCGCGTCGACCTCGACCACTACCTGCTCAAGCCCTGGAACCCGCCGGAGGAGAAGCTCTACCCGGTGCTCGACTCCCTGCTCGAGGCGTGGACGTCGACGCCCGAGGCTTCCGCCACCGTCACGCGTGTGGTCGGCCACCGCTGGTCGGCGCCCTCGTTCAAGGTCCGCGACTTCCTGGCCCGCAACCTCGTGCCCTATCGGTGGTATCTGTCGGACGAGCCGGAGGGCGCCCGACTGCTGGCCGCGGCGGGAGTCGAAGAGACCGACGTGCCGCTGGTGGTCACTCCCGAGGGCAAGTCGCTGGTCCAGCCTTCCGAGGGTGATCTGGCGACCCACGTCGGGCTGTCCACGACACCGGCGAAGGACTTCTACGACCTCGTGGTCGTCGGCGCCGGGCCGGCTGGGCTGGGAGCGGCGGTCTACGGCGCCTCCGAGGGGCTGCGCACCCTGCTCGTCGAGCGGCACGCCACCGGTGGGCAGGCGGGGCAGAGCAGCCGGATCGAAAACTATCTGGGCTTTCCCGACGGGGTCTCCGGCGCGCAGCTCGCCGAGCGGGCCCGCCGCCAGGCGGTCCGGTTCGGCGCCGAGCTGCTGACCACCCGTGAGGCGACCGAGCTCGACGTGCGCGGCACGACCCGGGTGCTGCGGTTCGGCGACGGCAGTGAGGTGGCCTCGCACGCGGTCGTGCTGGCCACCGGCGTCTCCTACCGCATGCTCGAGGCGCCCGGCCTCAACGACTACCGGGGGCGGGGCGTCTTCTACGGCTCGGCGGCCACCGAGGCGCCGAGCTGCTCCGGGCAGGACGTCTACATCGTCGGCGGCGCCAACTCCGCCGGCCAGGCCGCGGTCTATTTCTCGCGGTACGCCCGCAAGGTGCACATCCTGGTCCGGGGTGACGGGCTGACCCGCACCATGTCTCGCTACCTGATCGACCAGATCGACAGCCACGAGAACATCGAGGTCCACTCACACACCGAGGTCAGCGAGGCCGGCGGCGAGGAGCACCTCGAGCGGCTGGTGCTGCGCGACACGCGCGACGGGTCGACCCGGCCCGTCGAGACCTCGTGGCTGTTCATCTTCATCGGCGCCGAGCCGCGCACCGACTGGCTCGACGGGGTGATCACCCGTGACGACCACGGCTTCGTGATCACCGGGCCCGATCTGATCGCCGGCGGCAGCCGCCCGGTCGGCTGGTCCATGCCCCGCGACCCCTACCACCTCGAATGCAGCGTCCCTGGCGTGTTCGCCGCCGGCGACGTCCGTTCCGACTCGGTCAAGCGGGTCGCATCCGCGGTGGGTGAGGGCGCGATGGCCATCTCCCTGGTGCACCGTTATCTGGAGGCACAATGAGCACCGAACTCGCCGGGCACGCCGAAGGCGACCGGCTCTCCCCGGCCGAGCTGCGCGAGCTGTTCCTGTTCGAGAAGCTCGACGCCGAGCAGCTCGACTTCCTCGCCAGCCACGGGTCGGTCGAGCACTACCCGGGCGGCGCGTCCGTCTACCGGGAGGGCGAGGAGGCGACCTGCTTCTACGTGCTGTTGAGCGGCACGATCGCGCTCAGCCGCAAGGTCCGCGGCGACGAGATCGAGACGACCCGCACCGACCAGGTGGGTGCGTATGCCGGCGCGACGCAGGCCTACATCGAGAAGATCCCGCAGATCTACCTCAACAGCATGATCGCCATCTCCGACGTCGAGGTCTACCAACTGCCCGCCGACGAGCTGGCCGGCGCGCTGCGCGACTGGTTCCCGATGGCGATGCACCTGCTGGAGGGCCTGTTCTTCGGCATGCGCTCGATGCAGACGATGGTCAGCGAGCGCGAGCGGCTGCTGGCGCTGGGCTCGCTGTCGGCCGGCCTGACCCACGAGCTCAACAACCCGGCCGCGGCCGCCGTCCGGGCGACCTCGGTGCTGCGCACCCGGTTCACCGGCATGCGGCACAAGCTGGCCCTGATCGCCGACGGCCGGATCGACGGCACGCGGCTGCACGCGCTGGTCGGCCTGCAGGAAGAGGCGATCAAGCGGGCGGCGGGCGCACCCGAGCTGACCCCGATGCAGACCAGCGACGCCGAGGACGAGGTCGGTGACTGGCTGGAGCAGCACGACATCACCGGCGCCTGGGACATCGCGCCGACGCTGGTCTCAGGCGCGGTCGACATCGAGTTCCTGGAGAAGGTGCGCGGCGAGATCGGCCCCGACAACTTCGAGAACGCGCTGCGTTGGCTGACCTACACGCTCGACACCGAGCAGCTGATGACCGAGATCGACGAGTCGGTCACCCGCATCTCGTCGCTGGTCGCGGCGGCCAAGCAATACTCACAGCTCGACCGGGCGCCGCACCAGACGGTCAACGTGCACGAGTTGCTGCACGCGACGTTGGTGATGCTGCACGCGAAGTTCCCCGAGGGGATCAAGCTGGTCAAGGAATACGACCGCACGCTGCCGGACATCCCGGCATACGCGGCCGAGCTCAACCAGGTGTGGACCAACCTGATCGACAACGCGATCAGCGCGATGGGGCAGTCGGGCACGCTGACGGTCCGCACGTCGCGCGAGGGCGACAACCTGGTCGTGTCGATCGGCGACACCGGGCCCGGCATCCCCAAGGACGTGCGGCCGCGGATCTTCGAGCCGTTCTTCACCACCAAGCCGGTGGGCGAGGGCACGGGGCTCGGGCTCGACATCTCCTACCGGATTGTGGTCAACAAGCACCACGGTGACATCCGGGTCGACTCCAAGCCGGGGTCGACGTGGTTCCACGTCGTGCTTCCCATCGACCCCGAGGAGGGCGTCGCTCCCACTTCGGCGGTTCCCGCCGGCGAGGCCGAGTGACGCACATCCTGTTCGACTTCTTCGGCACGCTGGTCGACTACGACGATGGGCACGCGCGCACGCCGGTGAAGTCGGCGGCGATGGCGTCGCTGCCGGCCGACGAGTTCCTCGTGCGGTGGGACGCGGAGTGGATGGCGTGGGAGGCGCGCTGCGCCGCCGCGCACCGGGAGTTCTCGATGCTGGACGTGGCGGGTTCGTTCCTGCCCGACGCGTCGCCGGCGGACCTCGCGGCGTTCGTCGACGTCTACATCGCGGAGTGGAACGCGGGCGTGCGCTACCTGCCGGGGTTGCCCGCGCTGCTGTCGTCCTTGTCGCAGCGGTTCCGGCTGGCGGTCGTGTCCAACACGCACGAGCCCGACCTGGTGCCCGGCCATCTTTCGGCGATGGGCGTCGCCGGGTTGTTCGACGCCGTGGTCACCTCGGTGGAGGTGGGTGTCCGCAAGCCGGCGCCGTCGATCTACGAGGTCGCCCTGTCCCGGTTGGGCATCCCGGCCTCTGCGGCGGTGTTCGTCGGCGACAACCCGTCCGCGGACTACTTCGGCCCGCGTGCCTTGGGCATGCGCTCACTGCTGATCGACCCGGCGGCGCGCCACGCGTCGGTGCCGCCGGGTGACCGGTTGTCGTCGGTGTTCGACCTGCCCTCGGTGTTGGCTTAGGGCCTTTCTCGTTGGATCACGGGCGCCGCGCCGCGCCGGGTCGGTGGCGTCGACGGAGCCGAAAACCGTCCGTGTCGCCGCCGGGCCCCAGACGACGATCGACCGCACGCGGAGGCCGGCCCAGCCCGGCTGTTGAATCGACCTTTCCCCGCGCACACCCGGACGCCGTCTGGACCTCGGCGCCGTGAGAGCGCAAGGCCTTAGCGCGCTGCCCATTCGTGTTCTCCGCCTTCGTGGAGGGCCTCGTAGACGCGGTCGCGGATCGCGTTGGCCTCTGCCGCGTCCAAGGTGCGGTCCAGGTCGCGCAGGAGGAGGCGGAGCAGGACGTTCTTCTGGCCCGGTCGTAGGCCCATCCGCCGGCGGGCCGATTCCGGCAGGTCCGCGTAGGCGGTCTCGCTCCTTACGCTGATCTCCTCGATGGCCTGGGAGTCGTCGCCGAGGGCGGCGCGGGCCCGGTCACCCAGTTGTTCGGCGTCGCGGTCGTCGGCGACGGCCAGGGAGAGGTCGCGGGCGGTGGCGGGCTTGGCCGAGACCGGGTGGTACGGCGCCAGGTCGCGCATCTGGTCGGCCACCCGGGGGTCCGCGGCGCGGAGGAGGCGGATGTCGTCGATTCCCTTGACCAGCATGGTGATCCGGTCGAGCCCGAGCCCCATCGCGAGGCCGGTCGCTCCCGCGGGCAGGACCTCTGGGTGGGCGAGCCCGCACTCACCGATCTCGACGCCGTCGACGTAGATCTCGCGTCCGTCCAGTGTGTAGGGATGCGGGCTGTCGGGCGTCTCGATCGCCTTTCCGGGCAGGACGGCGCCGACGACTGTCGCGATCATCTGTGTCAGGTCGTCGTCCGTCAGCGGCGGGCCACCGGTGCGGACCCGCCACAGGTCGAGCTGGTGCGGCTCACCGACGTGCTGCCGGTCGATCACGTCGCGGCGGTAGCTGATGCCGGGCACGCTGAGCAGCACGTCCGTGTCGGTGAGGCGGTCAAGCAGGGCCGGTATGCGGGCGGTGGTGTGCGAACGCAGCATCCGCTCGTGGTCGACGTAGCGGCTGTAGCGGCGATCCCTGGTGACGGCGGCCGTGTCGTACCGGAGGCGGTCGTAGTTGTCCGCGACCGGGACGATGCGGGGGCCTGGGTCGCGCCGCACGGGTATGCCCCAGGTGTCGTGCAGCGCGGTCTCGATCTTGCTGACGACCTGTTGGACGGCGTGCTCGCCGGCGTCGGGGTCGGTGAGGTCGCGCTGTTCGAGGGCGGCCTGGAGTTGGGCAGGGGTCAGGTAGGACATCGTGGTTTCCTCACGGGTGAAGGGGAGACAGGCGGAAACGAAAAACCCCCGGCCGAAACCAGGGGTTCTGTGGTCTCCCGCACCCGCGAGAAAGCGGAACGGATCAGCGCACGACAGACAACCCACCGGTCACCCGGGGGCTCCTAAATCGCATGCACCGAATCCGCACGCCACCAGTGTAGGCCGCATGACGACCAAATTTCCGCCCGCCGCTCGTCGATCGCTCTTGTTGAACGTGTCGCACGGGTCCGCCTGCATGGGCCGGCTGACTGCTGCATGCGGTTCGGTTGGCGCTGCCGCCGGCCCGGCGGACGCCAACGGCGACCTGTCGGGATGGTCGATGACGGGCTGTGCGCGGTTGTTTGCCCTCGGGATGTTCACGGGCGGGCCGGCCGCTGAATTCTCCGCCGAGCGCGGTGCGGTGGCGCCAACCTGGGTCTGTCTCGACGTGCTGACCGCGCGGCGGGCGGCCGCGCATCTGTGTTCGTCCGCCCCGGGGCGTGCGCTGCGGTTGGTGCTGCCGCCAGTCCCGCGGACGCCGCCAGGCAGGGGGAGTGGTCGGGGTGATCGATGATGGGCTGGGCGCGGTTGCTTTGCCCGGCCGGCACCTGGGCGGCCCTGGCCCCGGCGACACCGGTCTCGCGGTCGTCGCGGGCCGGCAGTGACTTCGCCGGTGAGCGCGGTGCGGTTGCGTCAACGCCGGCGTTCATCCGGCCATGGCCGGCCTCGATCGGCCGACGGCGGTGGCTCGCCTCGCTCCGGACACCTTCGAAACAGACCCGCGGCCGGGAGGTGTGGGTAGGTCGGGCGGTG
Organism: Asanoa iriomotensis; assembly: GCF_016862515.1. Lineage (GTDB taxonomy): Bacteria > Actinomycetota > Actinomycetes > Mycobacteriales > Micromonosporaceae > Asanoa > Asanoa iriomotensis. Next base: position 26,807 of record NZ_BONC01000053.1, on the reverse strand, counting down.
ATCGCCCGACCTACCTGCCGATCTTTGTTCGCTACGCCGTGGCGCGGAGTTCTTCGATTACCTTGCGGCGTAGGTCTTCGACCTCGACGCCGGATTCCGTCAGGACCATGACACCGAGGCCTTCGCCCTCGCGGAGCAGGCCGAGCAGGACGTGCTCGGTGCCGATGTGCTTGTGCTTGAGGCGGATCGCTTCGCGCAGCGACAGCTCCAGCACCTTCTTGGCGCGCGGCGAGAACGGGCCGCCCGTGTAGTAGCGGCGCCGGCGGAAGCCGAACAGGCCGCGGGAGTGCGGGCGGGCCGGTGGGCGGCTGAGGGCGCCTTCGCCGAAGGCTTCCTCGACCTTGCGGCGCACCGCTTCCAGGTCGATCCCGATCTGTCGCAGTGCCTCGGCGTCGGCGGTGCCGAGCGCCCGTGGGCCCTGGCCGACGTGCGACTCGATCCGCGCGCGGATGTCGTCGGCGGTGACGCCCGCGCCGCGCAACACCCGGCCGGCGACGCCACCACCGCTTTCGCGCTCGTCGTCGAGCATCGCGAGGAGCAGATGCTCGGTGCCGACCTTGTCGTGGTGCAGCGCGCGCGACTCGGCCACGGCGCCCTTGACGACCGATCGCGCCCGGTCGGTGAACCGCTCGAACATCACGCCTCCTGTGACGGTCGCACGACCGGACGCCCGGCGTGCTTCTTGTGTACCGCCTGCCGGCTCACCTCGAGCGCGGCGGCGATGTCCTGCCACGACCAGCCCTGCGCCCGCGCGTTGTCGACCTGCACCGTCTCCAGGCTCTCCAGGAGACGGCGCAGGGCCAACACCGCGCGCAGCCCGACCTTGGGGTCGGTGCTGCTGGCGGCCGCGGCGAGGTCCACTGCCTGAGTCATGATGTCAATCTACGTTGACAGGCGCGCTCTTGTCAACTGTGGTTGACGACGTACCGTCGAGAGGTGGAATTTCTGGTCGACATGGTGACCACCGTGCCCGACGGGACCTCGGACGACGAGGTCGCCGACATGCGTAAGCGCGAGGCCGCACGGTCCGCGGAACTCGCGGCGCAGGGCAGTCTGCTGCGGTTGTGGCGGCCGCCGTTGGCGCCCGGCCAGTGGCGCACATGGGGGTTGTTCAGCGCCGCCGACGCTGCGGACCTGGAGGCGGTGCTCGCCTCGATGCCGCTGCGCGCGTGGCGGCAGGACGCGGTCACGCCGCTGTCGCCGCACCCGAACGACCCCGGCCGCTGATTCGCATGACCGAGCACGAGATCCTGCGAGGCGTCCTGGACCGGTGGAAGTCCGCCGTCGACGCGCACGACCCCGAGCGGGTCGCCTCCTGCTTCACCGACGATGCGATCTTCCAAGGGCTGCATCCTTATACGGTCGGTCCCGCGGGCGTCGCCGAGTACTACGCCGATCAGCCGATCGGCATGACCGCCGCTTACGACGTTCGCGAGACGCGTCGGCTGGCCGGTGATGTCGTGCTCGGGTACCTGAGCGTCGACTTCGGCTTCGTCGACCGGCCGGTGCTGACGGTCTTCCTGAGCGTGATCGCGCGCCGCGTGGGGGACGGTTGGCTGATCAGCCACTATCAGGTGTCGCGGCTCTAGCGGTCACTGCTCGGGGAGCGTGCCGGTCTCCAGGAGCGTCTTGAGGCTGGCGATGATCTGCGGCCAGCCGTCGTTGATGCTCTTGAGGACGGCGCTGCCAGGCGCGAACCCGGTGTGGATCACGGTCAGCTTGACCGCCGTGCCGGCCGGCTCGAGCTCGAAGTTCACTGTGGACCGTGGCTCGGCGGCGAAGGTGGCCCGGTCGGCTTCGGTGATGTCGTAGGTCTTCGCCCACTCGTCGGTGAAGGTGTGCCAGGTGTAGGAAAGCCGCCGGTAGGGATCGGACTCCACGACCACCTGCTCGGCGTCGGCGATCCGCGTGCCGTCGGAGACCCACACCATCGGCGAGCCGGGGGACCAGTCCGTCTCGAACTCCGTGCCCCAGTAGCGCTTCGTGAAGGCCGGGTCGGTCAGCGCCTGCCAGAGCCGTTCGGGCGTGGTGTTGATGTAGGTCGTGTAGACGAACTCCTGTGCGCTCATCGGCGTCTGCTCCAATGCGGTCTTGAGGTCGGCGAGGGTCTGTGCGCGGCCGCGGTCGTACCGGTTGATCCATCGGTCGGCGATCGCGTTGACCGGCGCGGCGTTGAGGTAGTGCAGCTTCTCCCGGCCGCGCCGGACCGTCGTGACGAGCTCGGCGGCCTCGAGCACGGCGAGGTGCTTGCTGACCGACTGGCGTGCCATGTCGAGCCCGGCGCAGAGCTCGCGCAGCGTCTGGCCGTTGCGCGCGTTCAGCGTGTCGAGCAGTTGGCGCCGGCTCGGGTCGGCCAACGCCTTGAACACGAGGTCCACCGGCTTCACCTCACATGCAGCCGTTCGGCTGCCTTTTCACCATAGGCAGCCCTTCGGCTGCATGTCAATGACCGCCTAAAATTGTCGTACGTACGTTCTAATCTGCGTGCATGGATGTGGAGATGGCCACCCGGGGTGGCGACGGCGGTCCGTGGGGCGATGGCCCTCAGCAGCAGCAGCGTTCGTTCGGTTCGGCTCGGTGATGTGACGTGGCGACGGCGACGCGGTCAGCGCAGGCGGGGAAGCAGCGCGGGCACCTCGCGCATGTGGTCGGCATAGCCGCTGCGGCGGTCCAGCGACCGACGGTCCATCAGCGGGATGCTCGCGGCCTTGAAGAGCACGACCATGCCCACGGGCCCGACCAAGGTCCACCACCACGAGGGCGCGGCGGCGACCCCGAAGAGCCACAACCCCCACCAGAACGCGATCTCACCGAGGTAGTTCGGGTGGCGCGTGCGCCGCCAGACCCCGGTCGCCATGATGCGGCCGCGGTTGCCCACCGCGGCCGCGAAGCGGTGCAACTGCAGATCAGCCACGGCCTCGAGCGCGATCGCGCCCGCGGTCACCGCCGTGGCGACCACGTCGAGCACACCGAAAGGACGTGATCCGGCAAGCGCGGGCCAGACGGAGAGCAGCCCGAGAAAGACGACGAGCGTCGGCATGAGCTGGATGCCGCCGAGGTTGACCAACCACCAAGGCACCCGCCCTCGGGTGGCGCGCAGGTGCGTGTAGCGCCAGTCGACCTGGTGCAGCCCGCCCCAGCCGTAGGCCCAGTTGCCGGTCAGCCGCACCGCCCACACGGTGATCAGCAGGAGCACGACGACCTGCCGCACACGATCGCCGCCGTCGGCGACGACCACCCACCAGCCGGCCACGAGGGGCGGGGCGACGCTCCAGTAGGGGTCGTACAGGCTCGCGTTGTCGACCACCATCGACAACGCGAAGATCAAAAACGTGGCGACCAGATCGGCGACGAACGCGGTGACCAAGGGATGCCAGGAAGGAGGCGCCAGCACCACAACCGCATAGGCCACGGTGAGCGCGAGCAGGTAGGACCCAACCACCACACCGAACGACCGGGTCCGCGACACCGCACGCACGCCCACGGAAACCCCTTCCCGCCAGCAAGTAGTGATCATCGTAGGCAGCCCAGCCACCACGCACCATGCCCCGAACCACACCCACGCACCGCCGTGGGCATGGATCTACCCGTGTGCGTCCGCCGCGACCCGCCGCGACCCGCCGTGACCCGCGTCGCCCGCGGCCAGGGCCACGCTCGCGGACACGGCCACGCTCGCGGACACGGCCACGGACACGGACACGGCCACGCCCCCGGCCACGGCACTGGCACCGGCACCGGCACCGGCACCGTCCTGAGCTTGGCGTCAGACCGCCGTGCGCGCGTTCCGGCGTGTCGGGCAGGTTGAGCGCGGTCGGAGCTGTGGTTGGCGTCGGATGGGACCTGCCGTGCGCGCGTTTCGCCGCACCTCGCGGCTTAGTCCGCGCGGGCGGGGTGGCGCGGGGTCGAACCTGCGGTGTCGGCGTGTCTGGCTGCTTCGTGGTTTGCGCGCGGGGGCGGGGTGGCGCGGGGTCGAAGCTGCCGTGTAGCCGTGTCCGGCTGCTTCGTGATTGCCCGCTTGGGCGCGAGGTGGCGCGGGGCCGAACCTACCGTGCAGCCGTGTCTGGCTGCTTCGTGATTGCCCTCGCGGGCGAGGTGACGCGGGACCGAACCTGCCGTTTAGGCGTGTACGGCCGCTTCCTGTGGGGGTTGCGTGCCCCGCCGCCTCGAATCGGCCGGCCACCGCGGCGAGCCCCGGGCTCGAACTCCGCAGACCACCGCTCGGCGGGCTACTCAGCCGCCAGCGGGGGTTGAGAGCGGGTGACGCAGAGTTGCTCGGGCAGGGTCCACCACTGGTCCGGGCGGTCGACGACCGCGGCGGTCGGGCCGTCGTCCAGGACGCGGGCCAAGCGCAGTAGGAACGCGGCGATTCCCGCCGCGCCCTGCATCCAGGCCGTGCGTGGCGGGAGCAGTGGCGGGTCCTGCCGGTACTCCACGAACCGCCAGCGTGCACCGTCGCTGTCCTGGATCGCGCGCTCGGCCAGGGCGTCGGCCATCGTTTCGGCGCCGCGTAGCAACAGCGCCGCGTGCCGCTCGTCCTTGGTGTCCTGGGCCGCGTCGAGGAGGATGTCGCCTACGCCCGCGGTGCCGCAGCAGCGGCCGTCGTTGTCCCAGAAGCCTGGGCGCAGGCGTTGCGGGAGGCCCGACGTCAGGACCGAATGAAGGCAGCGGCGGCGCAGTTCGTCGACCTCGAAGGCGCCGACCCGCTCGACGCCCGCGCGGGACAGGGCGGCGAACACCTGGGAGGTGCCGGCCGGGCCGTGGCACCAGTTGTACGTCACCGGCTCCACCTCGCGCTGTGACCGCGGGATCGTGTGCTCCACGATGAAGCCGCCGTCGTCGAGTGCGGCGATGCTCAGCAGGTGCTCGGCTCCCTGCCGCGCGGCGGCGACGAAGTCCGGCCGGTCCAGGGCATGGCCGGCCACGGCCAGCGCCGAGGCCACGCCGGCGGTGCCGTGCGAGAAGTTGGGGTTGCTCGATCGGTAGCCCGGCCACATCCGCCAGTCCAGACCGGCCTCGGTCGGCTCGGCCACCCGGAGGAGCGCCTCGCCTCCCGTCGTCATGATCGCGGAGGCGGACTCGCCCCCGGCCCAGGCGGCGGCGAGCATCACCCCGGCGCTGCCGGAGATGATGTCCGCCGCCGGGCCGTGGGACTCGGCCTCGATGGTCGGCGCCGGTGTCCAGCCCGCGGGTGTGCGCAGGGAGGCCAGCCGATCCAGCGCCACCGACTCGCGCCCGGGAGTCAGCAACCGCAACCCGGTCACGTCACCGGCGAGGCCGTCGTACAGCGACGGGTCCGTGCGGACCGCGGACGCCCGACCCAGCCGGTCGACGATGCCCGCGGCCAACGCCGTCTCGGCGCCGTCCAGTTGGCGGTGGCGGCGTATCTCGGCGAGTACGGGAGCCAGCCCGGCGATGCCCGCGTAGAGCGAGTCGCGGTCCCCGGCCGGCCGCGGCGACTCGTCGTCGACCACCTCCGGCAGCCACGGACCGTCGTCGTGCCGGACCTGGCCCAGCACCCAGGCCCAACCGGCCTCCCCCAACTCGCGATACCGCGACGCACCAGACACGCCGCCACCCTAATCGCGGATGACGGTCAGAGGATGATGGCGTTGTCCAGGACCCACGACCCCGCCCCGGTGGTCTTGTTGTAGATCTTCGTGTACGTCCGCCCGTCCGTACCGATCACGCCGATCTTGCCCTGCGTGGAGTTCGTCCAGATGGGAAAGACCATGCTGCGCGCGACGCCGCCCAGGTCCTGCCAGCCGCCACAGGTCGTGTTGCAGGCCTTCCGGTAGACGTGGAAGCTCGCACCGACGACGTAGTAGTCGATCTGACCGCTCGGGAAATACTGCGAGGTCGTGACGTAGGGCGTCATGCGCCAGCCACTCGAGTCCCCCCGGATCGTCACGGTCGAGTGCGGCACCGCGCTGGGGTTGGCCCATGTGCCGAGTCCCAGCACCTCGCCGTCGCGCATGTCGATGTCGACCGACCATGCCCGGCCGTCGCTGCCGATCACGCGTGCTGTCTGAACGTCTCCTGTCCCGCTGAACCACACGTGGCTGTATGCCCGGGAATTCGCGTCGCCGACCGGGAACCAGCCGGTGTAGCTGTTGTAGCTGACCTGGATGTTCGCGTACACCCGGTGGTCCCCGCCGACGAGGAACATGTTGTCCAGCACGGCCGGCGCCCGGGTCGGGATGTAAGCGCAGATGTGGCTGCCCGCCGACCCGCCGAAGGTTATCGGACAGATGTTCGGCTTCGCCTGCGCGGGCGAGGCGCCGGCCAGGCTCAGGACGGCGCCCAGCGTCGCCGCCGCGAATACGCTCAGGGCGACCCGAAGTCGTCTCATGTTTCCCCGTTTCATCGAACATGCGGAATGTCTCGGCCGAATCTAGGCGTCGTGATCAACAGACAACAGGACGTTCGACCGGACGTTTGGCGGCCGCGGCCCGCCCGACCCACGGGGACCGTCCGGGTTGCCTGGGTCGCCGAAATCGTTGCGGTCCTGCACACTTTCCTGCGTGGGGGTGACCAGGTCCGGGGTGCGTTCGGCTGTCGTGGTGAATCCGGCCAAGCTGGACGACCCCGATGAGCTGCGCGCTGTCCTCGACAAGGCGTTGGCGAAGGCGGGCTGGCCGGCACCGGCCTGGTACGAGACGACCCGCGAAGATCCCGGGCAGGGCCAGAGCAAAGCGGCGGTCGAGGCCGGCGCGGAGGTCGTCTTCGCGTGCGGCGGCGACGGCACGATCATGTCGTGCGCCTCCGGGCTCGTGGGCACCGAGGCGGCGCTGGCCGTGCTGCCCAGTGGCACCGGCAACCTGCTCGCCGCGAACCTCGGGCTCTCCGGCGACCTCGCTGCGGGCATCGCCGTCGCGGTCGAGGGTGGGCGACGCCGGCTCGACCTCGGGCTGGTCAAGTCGCGCGACGAGGACCGCTGGTTCACGGTGATGGCCGGCATGGGGTTCGACGCGCAGATGCTCGGCTCGACCTCCGAGTCGACCAAGGCGCGGATCGGCTGGCTCGCGTACATCTTCGGTGGTCTCAAGCACCTCCGTGACCGGCCGATGCGGATCTCCGTGCGCATCGACGACCGGCCCCCGATGCGGCGGCGGGCGCGGTCCGTGCTGATCGCCAACGTCGGTCGCCTGCAGGGCGGCGTGCGCCTGTTCAAGGAGGCCGAGCCGGACGACGGTTGGCTCGACATCGCGATCCTCACCCCCCGTACCCTCGGGCACTGGGCCGTGCTGATCGGCGGCGTCCTGGGCGGGCGACGGCGGGTCCCGCGGATGGAGACCTACCGCGCCCACCGCATCCAGGTCACCAGCAACCGACCGCAGCCCCGGCAGATGGACGGCGACGTGATTCCCGCCGGCCGCGTCCTGCGCGTCGAGGTCCGACACCGCGCCATCTGGCTCTGCGTGCCGCGCCCGGAGAGCGCCGACGACCTGGCCCACGACGCCGACGCGGCCGCCGAACGGGGCGAACGCCTCATGCGGAGGGCGGCGGAATGAGCTCGACGCGGATCGTTCCGGAAACGCGGTTGATGGCCGCCGATCAGCTCACCGCCGACGACGCCTGGCACACCCTCCAGCGCCACGGCGGATGGCACCTGGTCCGCGACGCGTTCGTGCGGCTGCGGTACGGCGACGGGTTCAGTCTCGCCCGGGCGTTCGCGTTTCAGCTCTGCCTGGCCGTGGTGCCCTTCCTGATCGCGCTCACCGGGCTCACCACCGACCTCGGGGTCGAGTCCGGCGGCCGGGTCGTCGCCGACACCGTCATCGCGCTCACACCGGGCGCCAGCGTCGACGTCGTGCGTGAGCTGCTCGTCGACGACGAGCGGACCGAGGAGACCGGTGAGCTGGCGCTCGCGCTCGGCCTGATCACCGGGCTCGTCGCGCTCACGATGGCGATGTCGCAGGTCGAGCGCGGTGCCAACCGGATTTACGGTGTCGAGCGTGACCGGCCCGCACTGTTCAAATACGCGCGGGCCGCCGTGCTCGCCGTCGCCGCCGGCATTCCGATGCTCCTCGGGTTCCTCATGCTCGTCGCCGGCGGGCCGATCGGGGACTCCATCCAGCGCGAGTACGGCTGGGGCGGCTGGGTGCACGTCGTCTTCGACGTCCTTCGCTGGCCGGCGTCCATCGCGCTCACCGTGTTCGCGGTCGCCGTTCTCTTCCGGCACACGCCAAGGCGGCGGCAGCCGGGGCTGTCCTGGCTGCTCTTCGGTGCCGGCATCGCGACCGTGCTCTGGGTCGGTGCCAGCCTCCTGCTCGCCCTCTACGTCTCGCTGGCCGAGAGCTTCAACCGGACCTACGGCGCGCTCACCGGGATCATGGCGCTGCTGATCTGGGCCAATCTCACCGGCATCGCGTTCTTCTTCGGGTTCGCGTTCACCGCCCAGCTCGAAGGCCTCCGGGTGGGCGCCCCCGACCCCGCCGAACCCGACCTCTGGAAGCCGGTCACCCAGCGCAGCCCCGTCGATGAGCACACCGCCCAGGACGAGGGTGTGCACCAGCCGACTTCCGGGTAAACGAACGCCTCATGGAGACGAAGGCCGAGCGCAGACCGCTGGAGCACTTCACCGCGCGGAGCCTGGCCGGGCTCGCCGCCGTCGTGGCCGCCGGCATCGCGTTCGGCATCCTGCTCGCCCTGGTCAGATTCCAGTTCGGGCCGCTGTACGACCTCGACCACGGCGTCGCCACCTCCGTCAACGCGTACGTCTCCGAACATGAGGGCCTCCTCGACATCATCCGGTTCGTCACCGACCTCGGTGGCGGGCTCAAGGTCTGGGTCGTGATCCTCGCGGTCCTCGCGCTGCTGATCCGGCGGCAGGTCCGGCTCGCGATCTTCGTGATCGTGTCGGGGCTCGGCGCGCTCGCCCTCGAGCCGACGATCAAGCTGCTCGTCGGCCGGCTGCGGCCCGTGGTCGACGTCCCCGTCGCGCACGCGCCCGGCAACAGCTTCCCCAGTGGACACTCGCTCGGCGCCTTCGTGGTCTACGGCTCGTTGCTCCTGGTCTTCCTGCCGGCCGTACCCAAGCGTTGGCGCACCGCCGTCATCGCCGCCGTCGCGACGCTCGTCGCGCTGGTCGGTGTGAGCCGCATCGCGCTCGGCGTCCACTTCGTCTCCGACGTCCTGGCCGGCTGGCTGCTCGGCGCCGCCTGGCTCGGCGTCACCTACTACGCCTTCCGCCTCTGGCGCCGCGAGGACGGCCGCCGCGAGCCCGCGCTCACCGAGGGCCTCGAGCCCGAGGCCGCGAAGGAACTCAAGCCCGCGCCCCGGGAGAACGCCGTGCTCCCGCACCCCTGGGTCGAGAGTGCCGAGATCGTCGTCGGCTGGGTGCTCGTACTCGGAGCGCTCTTCGGATTCGGCATGTGGGCCAGTTACCACGCCGGTGGCACGGTGCTCGCCGCCCTCGACGACCAGGTGCCGCGCTGGTTCGCCGACCACCGGACCGAACTGCTCGACGGGTGGAGCCACTACGCCAGCAAGGCCGGTGACACCCACACGATCCTCGCCGTGTCGCTCGTCTTCTGCACGCTCGTTCTGGCACGCTGGCGGCAATGGCGGCCGATCCTGTTCCTCGCGCTGGTGATGGTCGGCGAGCTGACGCTCTTCCTCGCATCGGCCGCCGCCGTCGACCGCCCGCGCCCCGACGTGTCGCACCTCGACCAAAACCTGCCGACCTCCTCCTTCCCCAGCGGCCACATCGCGGCGACCCTGTGCCTGTGGACGGCGATCGCGCTGATCGTCATGGCCCGCACCGACCGGTGGTGGCGCTGGCTCACGGTCGCGGCCGCCGTGGTGATGCCGCTGGTCGTCGCCACCTCGCGGATGTACCGCGGCATGCACCATCCCAGCGACTTCCTCGGCGCGATCATCCTGACCGGGCTGTGGGTCGGCCTGCTCTACTACGTGCTGCGCCCCAACGCCGAAGCGGCGGCCGCCGATGCGGGTGATGACCTACAACATCAAGACCGGGGGGTACGACGGTTCGCGCGGCACCCGGCTTGAGGCCATCGCGGACGTCATCGCCAACGAGGTGCCTGACGTGGTGGCCCTCCAAGAACTCCGTGGCGACTCCGGACCCTGGCTCGCGAAACGCGTCGGCATGCGGATGGTCCGCGCCCGCTCCTCCTGGGGCCAGCCGGTAGCGGTCCTGACGAACCCGGACTGGACGGTGCTCGCCGCCGGCTCCGTCGCCCGCCCGTTCCACCACGCCGCCGCCCGGGTCGTCGTCGCCACCCTCGGCGGCCCGCTCACGGTCATCTCCGCGCACCTGCACCCGCACTGGGGCTGGCGCCGGATGCACGAGGCCCGCTGGCTCGTCAACGCGGTCGGCAACGCCCGGCTGGCCCTCGTGCTCGGCGACCTCAACACCCTGGACCCGTGGACCGACCACCACGACCGGCTGCGGGCGCTCCCGCCGCCGTACCGGGTCCGGCACCTGCGCTGGCGCCCGCCCGGCCGCGAACACACGGACCGTGACGTCGGCCCGGTCGGCCGGGTCGACACCCGGGCCATCGCCGCCCTCGACGCCGCCGGCATGGTCGACGTCTTCCGCGCCGTCGGCGAGGGCCCGCCCGAGACGGCACCGACCGCCCTGGGCGGAGCCGAGTTCTCCGGCATGCGACTGGACTACCTGTTCGCGACGCCGGCCCTGGCCGAACACGTGCGCTCGTGCCGCATCCTGCGGACACCGACCGCCGACCGCGCCAGCGACCACTACCCGGTCGTCGCCGACATCGACATCTGACCCGACCGCGTAAAGCAGTCGCCACGCGGGTGGATCCAGATGAGGATCGAGCGGTGGCGATCGAGGACGTGGCCGCTCGGTTCGGGCTCGGGCGGCCCGTGTGCGACGCCGTGCGGGTGACCGGGGGACTGTCCAACGAGCTGTGGAAGCTGGTCACCACGCGCGGGGTATTCGCGGTCAAGCGGATGGTCGTCAACGCCGATCGGCCCGACTTCGTGGGCAACGTCGAGGCCGCGTACGCCGTCGAGTGCCGGGCCTGGGCGGCGGGCATCGCGATGCCGGAGCCGATGCCGCACGACGGGCGGGCGCTCGCGGAGGTCGGTGGCGCACTGTTCCGGGTGCACCGCTGGGTCGACGGCACGTCAGGCGAAGGCACCGCCGCGGACGCGGCCAACCTGCTCAGGAAGATCCACGAACACGGCGATCCGCGATGGGAGCCAACCCCCGCAGGGCCGTGGGCGGCCGACGGTTGGGGCCCGGACCTGGCTGAACTGGGCCGCCGCGTGGCGCCGACGCACGAGCCGGTGCTGGTCGTCGACAGCCACCGCGATCTCGACCGGAAGAACACCCTTCTCCGGGTGGACGGCATGCTGCTCGCCCTCGACGGGGATGCTGCCGGGCCCGTCGGGGCCGTGTGTGAGGCCGTGGGCCTCGCCCTCGACTGGAGCGGCGACGACACCGCGACCTTCGCCGAGGCGCTGCGCGCCTATGGGCGGAGAGTGCCGCCCGAGCCTTGGGTCTTCGGCGGCTGGGTCGAGGCGCAGGGCGGGTGGCTGGACTACGTCGCGCGACATCGAGAGGATCAGGTCGACGACGCGCTGGCCCGGCTTCGCGGGCTCGCCGAGCGCATCGACGCCTACCTGGCCGCCATTCCTGACTGACGCCCGGTGACATTGACAGTCGTGAAACGCGATGGCAACATGGGAGCGCTTCCAAGGATGACTGTCTATGCCTGATGGGAAGGGACGGCCCGTGAAACGTCGTGCTGCCGCCACCGTCGTCGTGCTCGCCGCCGCCCTGATCGGCGCGGTCGGCACGCCGGCGAGCGCCGCGCCCGTGGAGCACATCGCCAACGGCACCTTCGAGAGCGGGACCTCGCCGTGGTGGGCGACCGGCAACACCACGTTGGCGGTGCGCGACGGGCGGCTCTGCGTCGACGTGCCCGGCGGCACCGCGAACCCCTGGGACGTGGCGATCGGCCACAACGGCATCCCGCTGGTCGACGGCGCCGAATACACGCTCCGGTTCACCGCCGACACCACAGTGGACACCACCGTCACGGCCAACGTCCAGCTCAACGCGGCGCCGTACACCACCGTGCTCTCGACGTCGGTGAGTCCGGATGGTCAGGCGGCGGCACACACCTTCACCAGCGGCCTGACCGCCGCCGACGGGACCTTCACCCTGCAGCTCGGCGGCAAGGCGGACCCGTACACCGTCTGCATCGACGACGTCAGCCTCACCAGCGACAGTGACCTGGCGCCCGAGCAGATCGAGAACGGCGACTTCGGCGACGGGACCGCCGGCTGGTACTCCTACGGCACCACCAGCACGGCCGTCGAGGACGGGCGGCTCTGCTCCGCGGTGCCCGGCGGGCTGGCCAACCCGTGGGACGGCGGCGTCGGCCAGAACGACGTCCTCCTCACCGCCGGCGCGACCTACACGCTCAGCTTCGATGCCAGCGCCGACCCGAATGCGACCGTCAGAGTGGCCGTGCAGCTCGGCGCCGAGCCGTACACCGGTTATTTCAGTCGTGACCTCGCCCTGACCCCGGCGGGCGACCACTACGAGTTCACCTTCACCGCGCCCGACGACACCCCGGCCGGGCAGGTCGCGTTCCAGGTCGGCGCCAACCCGGCCGGCTACCGCCTCTGCCTCGACAACGTGAGCCTGCGCGGCGGCGAGGCCGAGCCGCCCTACGTGCCCGACACCGGGCCCCGCGTCCGCGTCAACCAGGTCGGCTACCTGCCCGACGGCCCGAAGCGCGCCACCCTCGTCACCGACGCCACCACCGCGCTGCCGTGGCAGCTCCAGAACAGCGCCGGCGTCGTCGTGCGCAGCGGCACCACGACGCCGCGCGGCACCGACGCGGCGTCCGGTCAGAACGTCCACACCATCGACTTCACCGGGTACGCGGCACAGGCGCAGCACCTGACGCTCGCCGCCGACGGGGAGACCAGCCACCCGTTCGACATCAGCGGGACGCTCTACGACCAGCTCCGCTCCGACTCCCTGCAGTTCTTCTACATCCAGCGCAGCGGCATCGCGATCGACGGCGGCCTGGTCGGTGCCGCGTACGCCCGCCCCGCCGGCCACCTCGGCGTCGCACCCAACCAGGGCGACACCGACGTGCCGTGCCAGCCCGGCGTCTGCGACTACCGGCTGGACGCCCGCGGCGGCTGGTACGACGCCGGCGACCACGGCAAATACGTGGTCAACGGCGGCATCGCGACCGCGCAACTGCTGAGCGCCTACGAGCGCACGAAGACCGCACCGACCGCCGGTTTCGGCGCCGCCCTCGGCGACGGCACGCTGCGGGTGCCCGAGCGCGGCAACAACGTGCCGGACATCCTCGACGAAGCCCGGTGGGAGCTGGAATGGCTGCTGCGCATGCAGGTCCCGGCGGGCAAACCGCTGGCCGGCATGGCGCACCACAAGCTGCACGACCAGAACTGGACCGGTCTTCCGCTCGCACCGCAGGCCGACCCGCAGCCCCGCGAGCTGCACCCGCCCTCGACCGCCGCGACGCTCAACCTGGCCGCCGCCGCGGCGCAGGGCGCCCGCCTGTGGGCTCCCTACGACGCGGCCTTCGCCGACCGGGCCCTGGCGGCGGCCAGGACGGCCTATGCGGCCGCGAAGGCGCACCCCGCCGTCTACGCCAGCGCCAACGACGGCAACGGCGGCGGCGCCTACAGCGACAACGACGTGACCGACGAGTTCTACTGGGCGGCCGCCGAGCTCTACCTCACGACCGGAACGCCGGCCTACCGCACCGACCTGGAAGCCAGCCCGCACCACACCGGCGACGTCTTCTCCGCGACCGGCTTCTCCTGGGGCAGCACCGCCGCGCTCGGCCGGCTCGACCTGGCGACGGTCCCCAGCGGACTGCCGGCGGCCGAGAGGACCCGCATCCGCGCCTCGGTGGCGGCCGCCGCCGACGCCTACCTGGCCACCGCGGCCGGCCAGGCGTACGGCCTGCCGATGTTCGGCGGACCCGGCGCCTACTTCTGGGGCGCCAACAGCAACATCATCAACAACGCCGTCGTGCTGGCCACCGCCTTCGACCTGACGGGACAGGCCAGGTACCGCACCGGCGCGGTCGAGGCGATGGACTACGTCCTCGGCCGCAACGCGCTCAACCAGTCCTATGTGACCGGTTGGGGCGAGAACGCCTCCGAGAACCAGCACAGCCGCATCTTCGCCAACCAGCTCGACCCCGCGCTGCCGCACCCGCCGGCCGGATCGATCGCCGGGGGCGCCAACGCCGGCCTCGACGACCCGTTCGCCAAGCAGCTCCTCGACGGTTGCGAGCCGATGTTCTGCTACGTCGACGACATCAACTCGTACGCCACCAACGAGGTCGCCGTGAACTGGAACTCGGCGCTCGCCTGGATCGCCTCGTTCCTCGCCGATCGGAGCGCACCGGCGGGGATCTCCTGCCGCGTGGTCTACACCAACTACGGCACCTGGCAGGGCGGTGGGGGCTTCACCGGCCAGCTCGACATCACCAACACCGGCAGCGCGCCGGTCAACGGCTGGACCGCGCGGTTCGCGTTCACCGGCGACCAGCGGCTGCGCGAGGCGTGGATGGCGCAGGCGAGCCAGGCCGGCGCGGTGCTGACCGCGCGCAACGAGTCCTACAACGCCCGCCTCCAGCCCGGAGCCTCCGTCATGTTCGGCTTCAACGCCACCCAGTCGTCCTCCTACGCCAACCCCGCGCCGGGCCTGGTGACCGTCAACGGAAGCCGGTGCTCGTAATGAGGACGATCGCGGTCGTGACGGCGACCGCGGTCCTCGGCGCGAGCCTCGCCGCCGCGGTGGGCACCGCCGCCGCGGCGGCGGGGTGCCGGGTCGACTACGCGGTGACCAACCAGTGGCAGGGCGGGTTCGGCGCGAACGTGACCGTCACCAACCTCGGCGACCCGCTCAACGGGTGGGCGCTGGCCTGGAGCTACACCGCCGGCCAGACGGTCACCCAGGCGTGGAACGCGACCGTGACCCAGTCCGGGGCGGCGGTCACGGCCCGCGACGCCGGCTACAACGCGGCGCTGCCGACCAACGGCACGGCGGCGTTCGGCTTCAACGGGGCGTGGACCGGCAGCAACCCGGCACCGGCGACGTTCTCCCTCAACGGCACGGCCTGCACCGGCGCGCCTGGCAACCCGACGCCGACCACACCGCCACCGACGACCCAGCCACCGCAGGCGGGCGCAAAACAGGTGGAAGACCTCGACCGCGGTGCCATCAGCGTCCGCTCCGGCAACGGCAACCTCGTCTCCTGGCGCCTGCTCGGCACCGAGCCCACCAACACCGGCTTCCACGTCTACCGCGGCACCACCCGGGTGACCTCGACCCCGATCACCGCCAGCACCAACTACCTCGACGCCGGCGCGGCCGCCGACGCGAGCTACACGGTCCGCGCGGTCGTCAACGGCGTCGAGCAGGCCGCGAGCCCAGCGGCCCTGCGCTTCGCCAACGGCTACCTCGACGTCCCCATCCAGCGCCCCGACGGCGGCACGACACCGACCGGCGAGGCGTACACCTACAGCGCCAACGACGCGAGCGTCGGCGACCTGGACGGCGACGGGGACTACGAGATCCTGCTCAAGTGGGATCCGTCCAACAGCAAGGACAACTCGCAGTCCGGCTACACGGGCCCGGTCGTCGTCGACGCCTACCGCCTCGACGGCGCCCGGCTGTGGCGGATCGACCTCGGCCGCAACATCCGCGCGGGCGCGCACTACACCCAGTTCCAGGTGTACGACTACGACGGCGACGGCGCCGCCGAGGTGGCCATGAAGACCGCCGACGGCAGCCGCTCCGGCACGGGCCAGGTGATCGGCGACGCCAACGCCGACCACCGCAACAGCAGCGGCTACGTGCTCTCCGGCCCGGAGTTCCTCACGATGTTCGACGGCCGCACCGGTGCCGTCAGGTCCACGGTGGACTACCAACCGCCGCGCGGCACCGTGTCGAGCTGGGGCGACTCGTACGGCAACCGGGTCGACCGCTTCCTCGCCGGCACCGCCTACCTCGACGGCACCCGACCATCGCTGATCGTCTCGCGCGGTTACTACACCCGCACGGTCATCGTCGCCTACGACTTCCGCACCGGAAGCCTGCAACGGCGCTGGACCTTCGACTCCAACTCCGCGGGCAGCGCCTACGCCGGTCAGGGCAACCACAGCCTGACGATCGGCGACGTGGACGCCGACGGCCGCGACGAGGTCGTGTTCGGTGCGATGACCGTCGACGACAACGGATCTCCACTGTGGAACACCAGGAACAACCACGGCGACGCCGCACACCTCGGCGACCTGGACCCGGCCCGGCAGGGGCTCGAATACTTCAAGGTCTCCGAGGACGGCACCAAGCCGGCCTCCTGGTTCGCCGACGCGCGTACCGGACAGGTGCTCTGGTCGACCGCACCCGCGGGCGACAACGGCCGCGGCGTGGCCGCCGACGTCTACGCCGGCAGCCCCGGCGCCGAGTCGTGGTCCGCCGCCGTCGACGGCCTCCGGTCGACCAGCGGCGCCAACCTCGGCCGCAAGCCGTCGTCGACGAACTTCGTCGTCTGGTGGGACGGCGACCCGGTGCGCGAGCTGCTCGACCAGACCCGGATCGACAAGTACGGCACCGGCGGCGACACCCGGCTGCTCACCGGCTCCGGGGTGGCCAGCAACAACGGCACCAAGGCCACCCCGGCGCTTTCCGGCGACATCCTCGGCGACTGGCGGGAGGAGGTGATCTGGCGCACGAGCGACAGCACCGCCCTGCGGATCTACGCGACACCCGCCGCGACCGACCGCAGGATCCACACCCTCGTGCACGACCCCATGTACCGGGTCGCGCTCGCCTGGCAGAACACCGCCTACAACCAGCCGCCCCACCCGAGCTTCTTCGTCGGCAACGGGATGGCGCAGCCGGCGCGCCCCAACGTCTACGTGAGCTGAGACACCAGCTCGAACGACCGGATCCGGTCCTCGACGTCGTACACCATCGTGGTGAGCATCAGCTCGTCCGCCCTGGTGGCCTCGAGCAACGCGGAAAGCTGCCCGGCGACCGTCGACGGAGAGCCGACCGCCTGCCCGACCTGGCGGTCGGCCATGAAGATCCGCTCCACCTCGGTGTACGGGTGGGCGGCGGCCACCTCCGGCGTGGCCAGGGGCTGCGGGCGACCCTGGCGCAGCCGCAGGAACGACAGCCCGGCCGGCCCGGAGAGGAACTGGGCGCGCTCGTCGGTGTCCGCGCAGACGACCGAGACCGCGACCATCGCGTACGGCTCGTCCAGCCAGCGCGACGGCGTGAAGCGGTCCCGGTAGAGCGCCAGCGCCGGCAGCGTGTTCTGCGCGCTGAAGTGGTGCGCGAAGGCGAACGGCAGCCCGAGCAGGCCGGCGAGCTGTGCGCTGTAGCCGCTCGACCCGAGCAGCCACACCTCGGGCCGCTCCCCGGCGCCCGGCGAGGCGACGATCGGCCCCGGCTCGTCCTGGGTGAAGAAGTTGAACAGGCTGGCCAGCTCCTGCGGGAACTGCTCCGCGGAGAGCCCTTCGACGGTCCGGCGCAGCGCCAGCGCGGTCGCCTGGTCGGTGCCCGGCGCCCGGCCGATGCCCAGGTCGATCCGCCCGGGGTGCAGCGCCGCGAGCGTGCCGAACTGCTCGGCGACGACCAGCGGGGCGTGGTTCGGCAGCATCACGCCGCCGGAGCCCACCCGCATCGTCGAGGTGTTCGCGGCCAGGTGCGCCAGCAGGACGGCCGGCGCCGAGGACGCGATGGCGGGCATGTTGTGGTGCTCGGCCACCCAGAACCGGCGGAAGCCGAGCTCCTCGGTGCGGCGGGCGAGGGCGGTCGTATGGGCGAGCGCCTCACCGGGCGAGCCGTTGGCGGCGACGGGGGCGACATCGAGCACGGAAAGCGGAACGTCGATCACGAACCAGAGTCAACACCGCGGGCCGCGAAAGGCTTCCCGCTACAGGCTGTGTAGTGCGGGAAGCAACTCGCGCGCGGCCCAGTCGAAGAACTCCCGCTGGCTCTCGTCGCCGATCTGCAGCACGGAGACGTGCGTGAACCCGGCCTCGGCGAACTTCGCGATCGCCTCGACGTGCCGGTCCGTGTCCGGGCCGCACGGGATGCCGGCGGCCACGTCCTCCTCGTGCACGAACCTCGACAGGTCGGCGAACGCCGCCGGGTTGGGCAGGTTCGAGTTCACCTTCCAGCCCATCCCGAACCACGGGAACTGCTCGTACGCCGTCTTCCGCGCCGCCGCCTCGTCCGGGCCCCAGCAGATCGGCTGCTGACCGTAGCGGGGCTTGCCGGACCCGCCCGCGTCGTCGAACAGCCGCAGCAGCCGGGCCTCGGGCTGGGTGGCGATCGCGCCGTCGCCGTACTCGCCGGCGATCCCCGCCGACTCGGCACCGGAGAGCGCGACGGCCATCGGCACCCGGGTCTCCGACCGGTCCCAGACGTACGCCTCGGGCACCTCGAAGTACTCGCCCGAATAGGTCAGCGTCTCGCCGTCCAGCAGCGGCCGGATGATCTCCAACGCCTCGGCCAGCATCGCGTGCCGCTCCCGCACGTGCGGCCACGGCCCGACCACGTGCTCGTTGAGGTTCTCGCCCGCGCCAAGGCCGAGCACGAACCGCCCGTCCGCGAGGAGCTGCGTGGTCGCCGCCTGTTGCGCCACGACCGCCGGGTGGTAACGCCGGGTGGGGCAGGTGATGTAGGTCATCAGCTCGGCCCGGGAGGTGGCGTGGGCGACGGCGCCGAGCACGGACCACGCGTACGGCGAATGGCCCTGCACGTCGAGCCACGGGTAGTAGTGGTCGGAGATGGTGATCTGCTCGAACCCGGCCTCCTCGGCCCGGACGGCGTAGTCGACCAGATCCTTGGGCCCGGACTGCTCGCACAGCAGTGAGTAGCCAACCGCGACCATCGTCGTACCCCCTCGAGAATGTCCCCTTTCCGCCCGCATACCCCGCTCAGGGCCGGTCAACCGTCCGCGCAACTTAACCGGTTGACCTGTGCGTCCCGGCGGTCCTACTGTGGATCCGCGCCCCAGGGAGCCGGGCGGCAGCTGATGGGCCAGCTGCCGGCCCTTGTCACGTCTCCCTTGTGAAGGCAGGAAATGCGATCCCGACTCCTCGCCGTCGTCACGGCGCTGACCGCGGCCGCTCTCGCGGCCATGTTCACCCTCACCATCGGCTCGCCGGCCCACGCCGCAGCGGGCTTCACCGTCGCCAACGGCCGTCTCTACGACGCCAACGGCACCGAGTTCGTCATGCGCGGCATCAGCCATCCGCACACCTGGTACGCGAGCCAGACCCGGGCGTTCGCCGACATCAAGGCGACCGGCGCCAACACGGTGCGCGTCGTGCTCAGCGGCGGCCGCTGGCCCGCCAACAGCGCCAGCGACGTGGCCAACGTGATCAGCCTGTGCCGGGCGAACCGCCTGATCTGCGTCCTCGAGAACCACGACACCACCGGGTACGGCGAACAGAGCGGCTCCGTGCCGCTGTCCACGGCCGTCGACTACTGGATCAGCCTGCGCAACGTGCTGGCCGGCCAGGAGCGCTACATCATCATCAACATCGGCAACGAGCCCGTCGGCAACAACGCCGTCAGTCCGACGTGGACGCAGGCGACGACCACCGCGATCCAGCGCATGCGGGACGCCGGCTTCGACCACACGCTGATGGTCGACGCGCCCAACTGGGGCCAGGACTGGCGGTTCGAGATGCGCGACAACGCCGCGAGCGTGTTCGCCGCCGACCCCGACCGCAACACCGTCTTCAGCATCCACATGTACGGCGTCTTCGACACCGCCGCGGAGATCACCGACTACCTCGGCCGGTTCCGGTCGGCGAACCTGCCGATCGTGGTCGGCGAGTTCGGGTTCAACCACTCCGACGGCAACCCCGACGAGGACACGATCATGTCCTACACGCAGGCCAACCGGATCGGTTACATCGGCTGGTCGTGGAGCGGCAACGGCGGCGGCGTCGAATACCTCGACATGGTCACCAACTTCGACCCGACCCGCCCGACGAGCTGGGGCACGCGGATCGTCGACGGCGCCAACGGCATCCGCTCGACGTCCCGCGAGGCCACGGTCTTCGGCAGCGGCCCGACGGGCAGCCCGACCGCGACCCCGACGACCGGGCCGACCCAGTCACCGACCGCACAGCCGACCACGCCGCCGCCGGCCCGCGGCTGCACGGCGGCCTACCGGGTGATCGGCCAATGGCCCGGTGGGTTCCAGGCCGAGGTCACGGTCACCGCAGGCAGCGCGCCGATCAGCGCGTGGACGGTGGGCTGGACGTGGGCCAACGGCCAGCGCATCAACCAGTCCTGGAACACCACGCTGACCGCGTCGGGCAACGCGGTGACGGCCCGCAACGTCAGCTACAACGGGACGCTCGGCGCGGGCGCCACCACCACGTTCGGCTTCCTCGCCTCGTGGACCGGCTCCAACACCTCACCGACGGTTGCGTGCACCGCGAGCTGAGTGCGTTTGGAACGGACCGTTGTTATGCGAAAAGCGTTAACAACGGTCCGTTCCTTTCAGTCGACCTCGGCGCTGCCGGTTACGCGGAGCTTGCGGCGGGCGCGCTCCGAGAAGGTCGTGTGGCCCAGGCGGATCACCTGGGCGGCGCCCGGCACCGCGTTGATGTCGATCCGGTCGCCCGGGCCGACGTAGGTGGCCACGCCGCCGTCGACCTCCACCGCCAGCCGCCCGCTGCGCTCGAGCACGTCGAGGCTGAGCGTCTCGTCGACGGAGAGCATCAGGGCCCGGTTGTACGAGGAGTGCGGCGACGACGGCACGACCAGGACGCCCTCGAGGTTCGGGGAGACGATCGGGCCGCCGGCCGAGAACGCGTACGCCGTCGACCCCGTGGGTGTCGCCACGATCACCGCGTCGGCCGCGTACCGGACGAACGGGACGCCGAGGATCCGCACCCCGATCGCGGCGGAGCCGTCGCCGGGCACGCGTACCAGAGCGATGTCGTTGAAGGCCGTGACCTCGCGCCCCTCGGGCAGCGTCGAGCGGATCGCCAGCCGCTCCTCCAGCGTATATTGCCGGTTGTCGATCGCGGACAGCGCCCACGGCAGGTCGTCGACGTCGATCTCGGCGAGGTAGCCCAGCTTGCCCAGGTTGACCCCGAGCACCGGTGTCTTCGTGCCCGCGGCCAACCGCATGCTGCGCAGCATCGTGCCGTCGCCGCCGAGGCTGACCACGATGTTGGACTTGCTGGCCAGCGTCTCGGGATCGACCGGGATCGCGCTGCAGTCGATCCGGGCGATGTCGTCGGCGAGCCCCAGCACCGAGGCGCCGTGCGTGCCCGCCCACTGGAGGATGGTCTCCATCGCAGGGGCCGAGTCGCGCTGCGGATGCAGCACGATCCCGACGGTATGCACCATTCCCACAGCGCAACTGTAGTGCGCACACGGCGGAGCGCCCGACCCCGTGGGATCGGGCGCTCCAGTGGCGCGTGTGGTCAGCGGTTCGTGGCCGCCAGCTCGTAGAGCTTCTCCGGGCTGACCGCGCCGACGAACACGCGGCCGTCATCGGTGAGGAGGCCGGTGACGATGCGGCTGGTGAAGAGCCGGCCGCTGCCCCAGTCGCCGCTGACCTTCGGGAGCTGCCCGAGCAGCCCGCTGATCTGCGGCGCGTCGGCGCCCTGCTGCTTGGGGTCGGTCTTCGCCATGACCACCGTGGTCCAGCCCTCACCGATCAGCTTGGGGCCGCTGCCGGCCGGCCGCTCGGCGAGCTCCTTGGCCAGCTCCTGCTTGCGGGCCTCGGCGTCCTTGCGAGCCTGGTCGCCGGTCAGCTTGTCGCCGGCCTCGGTGACCTTGGTGCCGGCCGGCGGGTTGAAGGCGAACTGCGCGTCGTCGGGCCGGTCGAAGCTGACCATGGTGAATGCGACCTCGAACGCGGGCTTGTCGGAGGAGGCCGGGTAAAGGCGGAACCGCAGCGGCACGTGCTCGGTCGCGTCGATCGCGATGGACACCTGGCCGACCAGCGAGGCGTGGTCGCGCGGGATCAGGTTGAGCTCGTACGCGTCCCGCCCGGCGATCTGCGTCGACCGCCCGACGGTGACCTGGGTGCTCGGCTCGATCGCCTTGAGCGCCAGGTCGGCCGCCTCCTGCGGGGAGGTGGGCACGCCTGCCGGCGGCGCCCCGTGGTCGCCGTCGACGTCGAGCTTCAGGTGGTTGGCGGTCTTGGCCCGGCTGCTCCAGACCCAGGCGTCCGTGCCGTTCTTGATCAGGTCGGTCTGTTCGTTGCCGCCCTGCAGGGAGACGCGGGCCTTGTCGGGGCCGGCGTACCAGACCCGCAGCGTGTGCTGGCCGTCGATCAGCGAGGCCAGGTTGTCGCCGCCGAGCATGCCGGCGAGGCTGACGATGGGCGGGAGGCCGAGGTCGGCCCGCGTCACGACGGTGCCGGACAGGCCGTCGAGGCGGGCGGTCTGCAGGTCGACGAGGAGTTGGGCGGCGGACCGCTCGGGGAGGGTCGGATCGGCCGCGCCGGCGACGGTGGCCACGGCGGCGCCGCCGCCGATGACCGCGGCCGCGGCGGTCGCGGGGACCAGCCAGCGCAGCACCGGACGTTTGGTCAGGACAGACATGGTTGGGTACCTCCTGCGAAACATGATGCCGTGGCCGGGCTGTGACGCGGCTGAGAGCACTGGGCGGGTGTGGGGCTGGGATGGCACGCTTTGCTGGTGCGGTTGCTGGTGGTCGAGGACGAGGCGCGGCTGGCGTCGGCGCTGCAGCGTGGGCTGCAGGCCGAGGGTTTCGCGGTCGACGTGGCCGGCGACGGCCCGGTCGGGCTGGAACTGGCCCGGCACGGCGAATACGACGCCATGATCCTCGATGTGATGCTGCCCGGCCTGTCCGGCTACCGGGTGGTCCGCGCGCTGCGGGCCGAGGACAACTGGCTGCCGGTGCTGATGCTCTCCGCCAAGGACGGCGAATACGACCAGGCCGACGGCCTCGACTGCGGCGCTGACGACTACCTGACCAAACCGTTCTCGTACGTGGTGCTGCTGGCCCGCATCCGGGCGCTGCTGCGCCGCGGCGCACCCGCGCGCCCGGCGGTGCTCGAGGCCGGCGACCTGACGCTCGACCCCGCGCAGCGCACGGTGACCCAGGGCGGCGAGTCGGTCGGCCTGACCGCCCGCGAGTTCGCGCTCCTCGAATACCTGATGCGCCGGCGCGGCGAGGTGGTGTCCAAGACCGAGCTGCTCGACCACGTCTGGGACGCCAGCCTCGACACCGCCCCGAACGCGGTCGAGGTCTACGTCGGCTACCTGCGCCGCAAGCTCGGCCGCGAGCGGTTGGAGACGGTCCGCGGCGCCGGTTACCGGCTGGCGACATGATTCGCGCGTGGCGGCGGCTGAGCCTGCGCGCCCGGCTGATGCTGCTCGGCGTGTCCGGTCTCGTCTGCGGCCTGATGGTCGGCGGGATCCTGCTGGTCACGGTGCTCGGCAGCACGCTGCACCGGGGTGCGGAGGAGACGGCGGCCAAGACCGCGGCCGGGATGGCCGACCTGATCGCCAACGACTCCCTGCCCGATCCGCTGCCGGTCTCCGGCGACGACGTCCGCGCCCAGGTGATCGACGGCCAGGGCCGGGTGGTGGCCGCCTCGCTCGGTGCCGACCGGCTGGTGCCGTTCCTCTACCCGGGCGAGCGGCCGGCCCGGGGCGCGCAGAAGCCGACGAGCGTCTACATCCCCGGCGAGCGGATCGGCGTCGTCGGGCCGGTGCAGGTGGTCGCGGTGCCGGCCGGGACCGCCGCCGAGCCCAGGACCGTGCTGGTCGCCAAGTCCCTCGGCGACCTGACCCGGGCCGTGGACCTGCTCAAGCACTCGTTGCTGATCGCGTACCCCCTGCTGGTCGTGCTGCTCGCGGCGATCGCCTGGCGGGCGATCGGCGCGACGCTGCGCCCGGTCGAGGCTCTGCGCGCGGGTGCCGAGGCGATCAACGACAACGCCCGCGCCGACCGGCTGCCGCTGCCCGAGTCGCGCGACGAGATCCACCGGCTGGCGGTCACCCTCAACGGCATGCTGGGCCGGCTCGAACGGGCCCGGGCCCGGCAGCGGACGTTCGTCGCGGACGCCGCGCACGAGCTGCGCTCGCCGCTGGCCAACCTGCGCACCCAGCTCGAGGTGGCGCAGCGGATCGGCGACCCGCCCGACACCGAGGAGCTGCTGGCCGACGTGCGACGGCTCGGCCGCCTGGTCGACGACCTGCTGCTGCTCGCCCGCGCCGACGACCAGGGCGGTCGCCCGGAGCCGGTGACCGGGCCGGTCGACGTCGGTGCGCTGCTCGCCGCCGCGGCCGCCCGCTATCCCGGCCGGGTGACCCTGCTGCCGGTCGAGGGCGCGCCGTGGACCGTGGGCGACGAGGCGGCGCTCGACCGGGTGGTGGCCAACCTGCTCGACAACGCGGTGCGGCACGCCCGGAGCCGGGTCGAGCTGTCGGCGGGCGTCGTCGGCGACCGGGTCGAGATCGCCGTGACCGACGACGGGCCGGGCGTGCCCGAGGCCGACCGGGAGCGGGTGTTCGACCGGTTCACCCGCCTCGACGACGCCCGGGCGCGCGACGCGGGCGGGGCCGGGCTCGGGCTGTCGATCGTGCGGGAGCTGGTGGCGCGGCACGGCGGCACGGTCACCCTCGCGGACGCGTCGCCGGGCCTGCGGGCCGTGGTGCGGCTGCCGATGGCGGAGCCGGAGCCGGAGGTGCTGGTTCAGCCCCGGTCGGTGCAGACCGGCTTGGCGCGGCCGACGACGCCGGCCGGGTAGACGACCCCGACCACGAAGCAGTAGTCGTCGCCGGCGTCGAGCCCGTAGACCACGTAGTTGTCGGCGCCGGCGGGAAGCTGGTCGATCTGGCGCGGCTGCTGGCCGGTCGGGCCGGCCGAGACCACCACCGGGCCGGCGGCGCCGGACGGGTAGGTCCAGCGGAGCGTGACCTCGTCGGAGCCGTCGTCGAGGGAGACGTCGCGGGGCGGTGTGCCGGGCTGGGCCGCGGGGGGTGCGGTGCTGGTCGGCGGTGCGGTGGTCGGCCCGGCGGTGGCCGGCGGCACCGTGGGCTGGGTGGTGACCTGGCCCTGGCCGTCGACCAGCGCGAAGCCGGCGATCACCGCCGCGGCGCCGAGCACCACGACCAGGACCCCGGCGATCACGAGCGGGGCGACCCGCCGCTTGCGGGCGAGGTAGGGGACCGGCAGCGGGTCGGGCGGGCGGAGTTCGGGCAGGCGGGCCGCGCGCTGCTCGGCGTCGTCGCCGGCCTCCAGCGCGCGGGGGTGCTCGGGCGGGGCGGCCCAGCGCTCGTCACCATGCTGCTGGCCGGACTGCGCGTCGTCGGGGTCGGGCTGGGCGTCCCAGCCGAGGTTCGGGTCCCAGCCCGGGGTCGCTTCCCAGTCGTCGCCGGTGCCGTCCCAGGTCTCCGTCGTCGTGCTGTCCCACGTGCCGGCCTGGCGGCGCCACACCTCGTCACCGATGGGCTCGCGCGGCTGTGCCCACTGTGACCGGTCGTGGTCGGTCGCCCGCCCGGACCAGGCCACGCTGGGGCCGCCCGCCTCCGCCGGCCACAACGGGCGCTCGGGCGGCGGGGCCGTCCTCGGTGCCCAGGCGTCCGCCTCGGGCTCGGGGTACGTCTCCGTGGCGTACGCGTCGCGCAGGTCGGTGCCGGTCGTGACGAGGTGGGGCGGTTCGTCGTCGGCGGCGTGCCGGGGGCCGTTGGCCACCACGGCGTCCTCGAGCGCGGAGCCACTGTCGAAGCCGTCGCGCAGGGTCGGCGTGACGGGCGCCGGAGCCACCGGCGGGGGTGCGACCGGGGTCGGCGCGACCGGCGGCGGGGTCAACGGCTCGGGCGCGGCCGGCGGCGTGTGCTCGGGCACCGGCGTGAACCGGCGCGCGTAGCCGGTGGCCTCCGGCGAGCCCGGCGCGCGCGGTGGCGGCGGGCCCGAGTCGGTGGCGATCCGGTGGCTGTCCTCGACCGTGCAGACGTGGTCGGGGTTGGGCGCCGCCCGGGCCAGCGCGGCCACCTGGGCGATCAGCGGGTGGTCGGGTGCCAGGTGGGTGCGGCACAGCTCCTGGGCGAGCGCGAGGTGGGCGTGGGAGCTGTCGGTGCGGCCGCAGTCGCGCTCCATCGCGCCGAGCTTGGCCAGCATCCGGATGCCGGCCGGGTGGCCGTCGCCGTATACCTCGCGGTGTAGCTCCCAGGCGTCCTCGAGCCGGGTGCGGGCGGTGGCGCAGTCGCCCCGGGCGTATTCGACGGTGGCCAGGTCGGCGTGGGCGGCCAGCACGCGGGCCGACTCGGGGCCCTCGGCGGCGGACAGCTCGAGGATCACGTCGTGGTAGAGCCGGGCGGCCCGCTCGTGCGCGCCGACCCGGTGGAGCACGGCGGCGAGGGTGGTGGCGGTGTCGGTGGTACGCGGGTCGTGCGCGCCGTAGAGCCGGGTCGTCGCCGAGTAGGCGTAGGACGCCCAGCCCCGGGCGCCGTGCGCCTCGCCGAGCGCGAGCAGGACTTTCGCCTCCAGCGCGGCGGCCTGCGCGAGCTCGCCGGTGGCGGTCGCGGGGGACGGGTCGGCCTTGGCGAGCGCGTTGCCGAGCAGTTCCTCCGCGCCGGCGAGGTCACCGGCGTGGATCCGGTCCTGCGCCCGTGCGGTGAGGTCCCCGAGGCCGACTGACATCGCCTCATCGTGCTTGTCCGGCGACGTTCGGTACAAGAGCCAGTTGGCGGAGATATTGACCAGACCCTACGTGACCTGGAGGTGCGCCCCCGTAAGTCGTCCTTTCGTGCGAATGGCGAACCAGGGGTCTGTGTCGAAG